>CAWEGN010000005.1:0-836684 GCA_963808805.1 uncultured Acidobacteriaceae bacterium
GAAATGAAGAAGTGCTCGATTCTGCTGATTTTGCTAGGGACAGTTTTGCCGTTTCTCTTTTTTGCAGCCCCCCATCGCGCGAACGCAGCGCAGAATCGCAGCGCAGTCCCCGGACGGCTGGAAGTGAGCAAGAACGGGCGGTATTTTGTGCGCGATGGCAAACCGTTCTTCTGGCTCGGCGATTCCGCATGGTCGCTACTGTCGCTTTACACGCCGGCGGAGGCCAGGGAGTATCTCGACCATCGAAGCCGCCAGGGCTTTACCGTGATTCACGTTATGATTCCGTTCGACGGCGGCCCCGGATTGAAGACCTCCGGGCGCAATCCAAATGGCCAGCTGCCCTTCCATGACTGGAACCCCCTCAAACCCAACGAAGCCTATTTCAGAAACCTGGATGCATTGGCGGATGCCGCGCAGAAGGACGGCCTGATTCTCTACATTCTCCCGCTGGGCGGCTCCGGCGGCTCGTTCGTGGACAAACTGCACGTGTTCACGAAGCAGAATGCGCGGGCATACGGAGAGTGGCTTGGACGGCGATACAGGGACAAGCCCAATATCGTCTGGATGGACGGTTTCGATTTGGAGCCGTGGAGATATCGGGATATCGCGGAAGAGTTCGTGGCAGGCTTGCAGGCTGGAGACCGCGGCGCTCACCTGATAAGTTACGCTCCCGGCGGAGGATTCTCGTCCAGTTACTTCCAAAATGAGCCGTGGCTCAGCTTTGATCACATCCAGGTCTGGAACGATTATTGGCGGGCGTATTCCTTCGAGGTCGCCGACTACTGCCGTCTGCCCGTGAAGCCCGTGCTGATGGCGGAGGGCGCATACGAAGCGGGCACCGAGTATGCGTCGGGTCCGATTACGCCGCTTATCGTGCGTAAGGAGGCCTATTGGTCGTATCTCGGCGGCGGCTTTCACACGTACGGGCACAACGATATATGGCGTAAGAACCCCGACTGGAGAGAGTCCCTTGATTCGCCCGGCGCGCGGCAGTTGGGCATTCTGGAGCGGCTGCTGACTGCTCACCAATGGTGGAAGCTGACGCCGGACCAATCGGTGTTCGTGCGCGGCGCCGGCAGCGACGAGACGCAAAATGTGGCGGCACGTTCGACGGATGGCGATCTTGTCATCGCATACTTTGCCAGCCCTGCGCCGGTATCCGTCGATCTGCACGCAATTAGCGCCGCGAAGACGGTGCGGGCTACTCTTGTGAACCCGGAAACCGGAGAGGAAACTTCAGCCGGCGTGTTTTCCCGTGACAGCACCGAACAGTTTTCCGCACCCGCGGGCAGCACAGACGCCGTGCTGGTGCTGCAGGCACAGTGAACTAGCCGGCGGGGCGCCTGATGGAAGGCCAATGGGCTCATTGAGCGCGGACTTCCCATCACTTCGCAGATCAGTTGCAGGAAACGGAGTTGCAGCAGCCCTATAAGCACGGGTTGCCGTTGTATGGCGCGGGGCGCAGGAGATTTCCTGTTGCAATAGCGATTCAAGCGGGGGCGAATCTTCGGGCCGGGTCGGGAATCAAACAGGGGCGAACGTTTGAATTCGATTTTGACGATTGAGGGGGCCTGCCGATGACCGTATCCGCGACTTTGTCTGCAAGCGAGGTGAACCAGCTGAAGAAAGCTCCGGCGGTGGAGGGAGTGTTGCCGGCGATCCTGGAGCGGTGGAGTCCGCGGTCGTTTGACGGGCGCGAGGTGAGCGCGGAGACGCTGCGGAAGGTGTTCGAGGCGGCGCGGTGGGCGGCCTCGTCGGGCAACGTGCAGCCGTGGCGGTACCTGGTGGGGGTGCGGGGATCGGAGACCTACGACAAGATCTTTGCGTCGCTCGTGGAGGGCAACCGGAAGTGGGCGCATCGGGCGCCGGTGCTGATTCTGGGGACGGCGCGAACCCGGTTCGCGAAAGACGGGGCGGAGAACCGGTTTGCGCTGTACGACCTGGGAGCGGCGAGCTCGTATCTGACGCTGGGGGCCGCGGCGCTGGGTCTGGCGGCGCACCAGATGGCGGGGTTCGACCAGGAGGCGGCGAGGAAGGCGCTGGGGATTCCGGCGGAGTACGCGATTGGGTCGGTGATTGCGTTGGGCTACCAGGGCGAGCCGGCGGCGCTGGGCGACGAGGAGCTGATTCAGCGCGAAACGGCGACGCGGACGAGGAAGCCGCTGAGCGAGATGGTGTTCAAGGCGTGGGGCGAGGCGGGACTGTAAAGGCAGGGGGGTAGCGGAGCTAGCGGAGTCAGCGGAGTTAGCGGAGTTAGCGGGGTTGGCGGAGTTGACGGGTTGGCTCAGGCCCGCGCTGTAGAGTGGGTTTGGGGACGATCCATCGTTGAGCGCGGCGAAAACAGAGCGGAAGGCCGGAGCACAGAAGCCGGCAGGGGCGCGGAGGGTTGGCGGCGGAGTTGCGCGCGGAGAACGGAAGCCCCCGCGGCAGAGGCGACGGGGACAAGGCCGGATGGGCTGGGTGGGGCGCGGGGTTGCGGCGTGCGCGGCGGTTGTGGCGGGGCTGGCGGCGTGGGCGGCGATAGAGCGCGCGCTGGCTCCGACGGAGAACACGACACAAAATCAATTTGATGAGCTGATCGTTCTTGGATACCCGGCTGATGCGGACGGGAATCCGACACCGGCGGAGCTGGAGCGGGTGACCGAGGCGGTGCGCGAGTACGAGCGGGGCGTAGCGCCGAGGATGATCTTTACCGGAGGGGCCGGGGGCAACGGGTTTGTGGAGGCGCGGGTGATGGCGCGGACCGCAGAGGCGCAGGGGATTCCGGCGGCGGCGATCGAAGAGGAGCCGGAGGCACGGAACACGATGGAGCAAGCGTGCGATTCGCTGCGGATGATGCGGAGGCATGGATGGGAGTCGGCAGAGGTGGTGTCGAGCGCCAGCGAGTTGCCGCGGGCGGGGCTGATCCTGAGCCGGCTGCCGCTTGCGTGGCGCGCGCACGCCGCGCCGGCGATGGAACCGGAGGGGGCGTGGACCCGGTGGATGGCCACGACGATGGAGATTGTGAAAACGGCGCATTACCTGGCGTGGTCGCGGCAGATGGAGAAGTGCGAAATACAGGGAACAGGGGATAGGGAGTAGGGAGTAGAGGCTGGGAGCCGGGGGTTCGTGGCCGGCGGGCGGTGAGCAAGCTTGCGCACGGTTCATACGATTGGGCAGAGGCGAGTCTAAATTACATGCAAGAAATGGGAGCGAAGCGCGTTGTCCGCCCTCGGGGCGGTCCTGTAAGCTGTTTGGTGATGCATCTCCCAGACAAGTTATCCGCCACGTTAGCCGCCGTGATTGCCGTGAGTGTGTGCGGGGGACTCCGCACGCAGGCACAGGAGTCGAGCCCGCAGAGTTCGTCGTCGCAATCGTCGTCCGCGCAAGGCCAGCAAGCGCAGGCTCCCGAGTACGGGGTCTACGTTTCCGTCGATCCACTGGCCAAGGTGCGCTACAACAACCGCTGGGACCTGTCACTGGGGGTGGCGTACGACCACATGAAGGCTGGGCCGACGCTGCTGCAGGGGTCGAACCTGGGCGGACTGGATATGGATGGCTCCTTCTGGCTGACCAGGAATTGGGGGATCGAGGGCTCGGGGCGCGGGTATGTGGGCACGAGCGGCGCCGGGACGAACCACGATGGACCAGACGGGGGGTCGATCAAGGGGCCCATGGTGAAGCAGTACTTTTTCGTCGGCGGAGCGGAGTGGCTGGGCCCGCACAACAAGCACGGGGCGCTGATTGCTCACGCCATGTTCGGCGGAGTGTATGGGAACTTCCAGAAGGACCTGCTGGGAAATCCGCCCGCGGATTTCGATTTCTACTACAACCAGATTGCGCCCGCGGCGATCGTCGGCGGGCATTTCGATTTGAACCGCTCGGATCGCTGGGTGTTTCGCGTGACTCCCGACGCGGTGATGACGCACTACACGTTCAGCGACGCGCCGTATTCGTCGCTCAAGTACGCGCAGTACGACGTGAACTTTGCGATTTCAGTGGGGGTGGAGTACAAGTTTACTTCCATCAAGCGCTCGACCAAGAAAGCAAACTGGATCTCGGGGTGGTAGGCGAGAACAGCGGGGTTGGCGGCGTTAGAGCGTTTTCGGAATACACGTAGACTTTTTGAGGGTTGTGAAAGGTGGCTTTTTCTTGAGGAAAAAGCCACTTGAGTGTTTTTCTTCGGTCTACAGCAATTCCGAAAACGCTATAGCGGGGCTCGCGGCGTCCGGTTCGCTGCGGAAGCAGCAGCAGACAGCGGCTGAGCAGACGGCGGGGGCCAGGTCTTCTACCCGCGAAATTCACGAGGGAAAAGGCCGGATTGCAGGTGGCATTGCGGCGTATGGTATTCTCCTGCGTTCGGCGGGAGTGCGGGAAACGTGCCGCCAAGAAGAACTGCGTGCCGGATCGTGGCACACCTCAGCAGCTCCGGGGAAAGCGGGCCAGCAGCGAAGCGAGGGCAGAAGCCATATGGACATGAAAGATACGCTTGGCGTACTGCTTGCAGGCGGAGCGGGAGAGCGGCTGTTTCCACTCACGCGGGACCGGGCCAAACCGGCGGTGCCGTTTGGCGGGCATTACCGGATTATCGACATCACGCTTTCGAACTGCATCAATTCGGGACTGCGCCGGGTGTATGTGCTCACGCAGTACAAGGCGCTGAGCCTGAACCGGCATATCCGCGAGGGGTGGTCGGGGATTGTGTCGCAGGAACTGGGCGAGTTCTTTGAACTGATGCCGCCCATGCAGCGGACCGGCGCGAACTGGTACATGGGGACGGCGGACGCGGTGTACCAGAATATCTACTCGATCGGCAGCGAGCAGCCGAAGTACGTGATTATTCTGTCGGGCGACCACATTTACAAGATGAACTACAGCCGCATGCTGGCGTACCACATGGAGACGAATGCCGACGTGACGCTGGCGACGCTGCCGATTGCGCCGGAGGAGGTTTCGCGGTACGGGGCAGTGGAGGTGGGCGCCACGGGCGAGGTGCTGGGCTTCCAGGAGAAACCGGCGTCAACGAGCATGCGCTCGCCGTTCAATGCCAACGCCGTGGATGCGTCGATGGGGATTTACATCTTCAACACCGAGACGCTGCTGAAGGCGCTGATCGCGGACGCGGACGACGCGGATTCAAAGCACGACTTCGGGCACGACATCCTGCCCAACCTGCTGGGCAAGAAGAAGACGATGGCCTACAGCTTTGTGGACGAGAACAAGCAGCAGGCGCTCTACTGGCGCGACGTGGGCACGCTGGACGCCTACTACGAGGCCAATATGGATTTGTGCTCGGTGTCGCCGGTGTTCAACCTGTACGACAAGAGCTGGCCGATCCGCACGCGGGTGCGGCAGTATCCGCCGGCGAAGTTCGTATTCGGCGAGCCGGGGCGGTCGGGCATGGCGGTGAACTCGATCATCACCGCGGGCGTGATTATTTCGGGCGCGTCGGTGTACAACTCGGTGTTGTCGCAGGACGTGCGCGTGAACTCGTACTCCGACGTGGACGCGAGCATCATCTTTTCTCACGTGAACATCGGGCGGCACTGCAGGATCCGGCGGGCGATCATCGACCGCGACGTGCATATTCCGGAGGGCACGGTGATCGGCTACGACCCGGTGGAAGACAAGCGGCGGTATTTCGTGACGCCGTCGGGGCTGACGATTGTGACGCGCGACGCATCGTTGTTCGAGAACCCGGTGGATCCGGAGTTTGGGCAGAGATACTGACAGACAGATCGAAGGATTAGACTTCCATTAGATTCGCAACAGATTGATTCCAAGCAACCTTGACTGAACGTGGAATGGAAGAGGCACCAAAAAGCTGAAGAATATGTTTCAGAAACAATGCACGGCCTTTCGCACCCACAGTAGCAAGCTGCATCGTAATCCAATCTTTGATTGCAAGGAAACTGACCTCGTGCCCCTGTGCGAAATATTGCCGCGCTACTTGTCGAGCATCTTCGGCGAGGCTCTCTAGTCGAACGAAAAACAGGTAATCGGCGATGCCATTCGGTGCGATTTTAGTGTGAAATGTCTGCACTACACGGTCTCTAAGCAGCGGACGCTCGGTGATCTCGGCCGCAAATAAAATAGCACCATCTTTCTTGACCGTTACATCACCACCAGCGCCTGTTTGGGAATCCGCGACGTTGATGTCTTGATATTCTATTTTCCAACCGGCAAGGAAGAAGTCGTTGATTGTGTGTAGCGCGGCAACAACGAGGATAACCGGAATGCGCCCTCCGCTCGGAGCTGCAAGAAGGATTCCAATCAGCCTCTCAAACTGCTCCAAGCTGAGCCGTTGTACCCTTGAGAGCTGTACTTCAGACGCCTCTCGCAGTTTGGCAAACCGATATAGCAAACATTGCAGGAGACATCTTATGCGATCATCCGTGTTTGATTGTTCAAGTTCGGCGACGAGCGCGAGAAACGCATCATAACCCGTTTTGTCCCGCAGACCTTCGCGCGTGGTTACATCGAAGCGCACGGATCTACGGAATGCTGCAAGAAATGGACCTTTTGAACATGGAATCTGGTTTGCTTGCAGAAATGGATTTACAACCCTCTCATCTAACGTCCTGCCGTTATATGCATGATCACCTTGATTCACATAGGGGAGGCGGATATCGACTGTGCGGTCGAGGAGTCGAGCAAGGGCGCAACCTATGAGAGCTTCACGATAGGCTTGCACGTAGGTTGTGAAAATAGCATCTAGATAAGGAATCCACGCCTCGTCGCAGGCCAACGACGCTCCGCCGAGCAATGCAGTCTCTGCGCAGCCAAATTCCTCCAGAAGGATTTTGGCGGCACGATCATAATCTAGTGGCATGACTCTAGAAGTTTACCCAAAGAGCTTCAGTTCTGCTCGTCTTTACCGAGTGGCACAACTTCTCGGGGGCTTCGATGACCCTCCACTGCCCATAAAGTTCATCCATCAACTCGCAACGATAGCCCGAAATGGCGACCTTGCCTTTGCAGGCTTTTAATGCCCGCGCAAGCGACCTATGGTCTTGGTCGGACAACTCGAACCCATAGGCCTTGGAATCTCCGCGCGAACTGTGCGGGTACGGCGGATCGCAATAGAAAAGGGTGTTGGGTGCATCATAGAGCTTGATTACTTCGAGTGCCGGCCGGTTTTCAATTTGGACCCGTAACAGACGCTGGGCGATAGAGGGCAGGTCTTCCACGGCGCCTAACCACCGGGAGACAACTCCGGACATCCCGGCACGACTCGTATTCTTGCAATTGGCCCATCGCCCCAAGGATGCTGTCTGCGCTAGCCCAGTTCGCGCTTGTCGAGCTCGTATATAAAAAAGGCGTGCACGCTCAACCCCGTTAGTAATCCCATCAGGATTTTTGCTTACGCTGTAATAGAATTCCTCTCAAGAAAAAGGAGTGAGACCGATTTTTTCAATCAATTCGCTTTTCTTGTCGCGTAGCACTCGAAAAAAATTTGCGACCTCGCCGTCGATATCGTTGTAGGTTTCAACCGGGGAGGGCGGGCGGTTCAACAGGACTGCAGCAGAACCGGCAAAAGGTTCGCAATAGTGATGACAGGTAGGTAGCAGCGGCAATAACCAATTGAGATGGCTGAATTTACCCCCGTACCAGCCAAATGCAATCAGTTTGCCCCGCCGTCTATGTGGCGACGGTTCTGACAACGCAAATTCGTCTTGCTGCTGCGATTCCTCTCGTTCCGGCAAAAAAATCGGCGATAAACCTCTAGCCCTCTGTGCCATCAGTGCTTGACCTCAAGAAAACTCTACCATCGAGATCGACAGAGGTTTGCACCACGATTTCCACTGGCTGCTTGGTGGGTGCCTTTTTGGGTACGAGGCCCTAACTTGGGAACAATGTCACTGAGCAGCGAGGGCTGGGCGCCCATGGTCTTGCACGAGGTGTGAAACTGCTCTAGGTCGAGTAGCTGATTGATGGCTCATCATATCGGTGGTTTAGCAGGGGTAGTGTTCCAGCGCAGCCATCGGGGGATTCGATGAGGGCGCTGAAGACCGAGGCGCAGAGGCCGCGCCGGCTGGCCAGTTTCCTGTGGCGCGACTGGAGGAAGGCGAAGCGGAACGGGGAGGAACGCTCGAGCTCGCGGAGGAATGCGCTAGAGAAGAACTCGGGCGCGTTGGCGACGGCGGCAACGATGAGCGAGCGCCAACTCAAGCGGAGAAGGTCTTTGAGCGCGGCCGTGCCGGCGGGAAAGCGGTCGAGTTCCGCGCCGACGTGCCGGCTGAAGTTGAGCAACTGCGCGACGAGGGAGTCGAGCGGGATGCCCTCGGCCGCGGCCAGCGTGAAGAGCGTGGCCGAGCCGCGACGGAGGTCCTCGTGAATGTCCTGCAGATCGTCGCCTAGCTGGAGCAGGGCTCCCCAATCGAAGGCGGCTTGACTCTCCTGCAGATCGAGCCCGCCGCGGACGAGGCAGGCGTCGGCGAGGACGGAACTGCCGCCCTTGGCGAAACTGATTTGGAGAATCTTGTCGCAGGTGGAGGCCCGGCCGCAGATGAGACCGGGACCGAGTTGCGCGATGCTTTCTTCCTGAGCCTGATGGATAGCGAGCAAAGAATCGAAGACCTGGGGATATTGCGCGCGGGGATACTGGCTCTCAATCATCGCGACCAGAGCCCAGATGGCTGCCTCGCGATGGTTCTGCGTGGGAAGGCCCTCGCCGCGCAGGCGCTGGCGGAATCGCGCGCAAAAGCGGCGCTTGGCTTGAACGGATGCGTCCGCGCGATCGAGATCGTTGTCGGTGTAGGGGTAGAGAAGGCTGTAGCCGACGATCGAGGGCGTGATGCATGAGGGCTCGCCCAAGAGCGGCTGCAACCCGTAGACGGTCCAGGCGTTGCGGCAGGCCTGAACGATTTCGGACATGGTGAGGGCGGCGTCGAAGCGGCGCGAGCGGCGGGCGAACTCGGCGCCCGCGGGCAGAAAGCTATGGGTGATGAGCTCGATCGCCGAGGGTTCGAGGTCCAGTGCGGCGGCGGCGAAGCGGGCGAATGTGGCGACGAGGCGATCCTGGAATGTTGTGCGATCTGCCTGGGTCCGGGGAGGAGCGTGAAGCTCCTGCTCCACGGCGCGGAGGCAGTCATCAAAGGCCTGTTCGCGGCGGCGCTGTTCGAGCGGAGCATAGAACGGCGCGCATGGAAGAGAGCGGCCGGCGCAGGAGTGCCAATCCTGAGCGGCGAGCGCAGACTGGGATTCAACCCAGGACCAACTGAAGATGGGATGCATCTTGCCAAGGATTACGAATCCGCGGGCGCGATGGTTCCGGGAAAAACGGAGATGTAGAGGCATAGGGACTGAGGATGAGTCCGTGAGCGGGGCGATTGCCCGATGGAACCAGGGAAGAAGATTCCGCGTATGAACCCACTATGCCGTGCGCGATTGCATTAAGCTGGAGCGGAACCACCTGCAATGGGGCAGCCCGCGTCTTTGGCGCGAGGAGGGTGAACGCCCGCGATACCGGGCATCCGTTGGCGGCGCCTGCGGTGCGGCGGACCCCTGGAGAAGACGATCGTGGACGCACGCAGCCGGCGGCGCGCGTGGAGGTGAAAGGGCTGGAGCCAGACTGGTCCCAAATCGTCCGCCGCTGCATGGACGGGGACTCGGGCGCATGGGCCGAGATGGTCCGCACGCACCAGAGGCGTGTGTATGGGCTGTGCTACCGCTTTACCGGGAACGCGGCGGACGCCGAAGACCTGACGCAGGACGTTTTTCTCAGGATTTACTCGAACCTGGGCAGCTTCGATGCCGCGCGGGGCAGCCTGCCGGTGTGGATCACCACGATGACGCGGAACCTGTTGGTAGACAACTTCCGGCGGACGCGGCACCAGCGGGCGACGGGGTCGCTGGACGAGGGGTGGGAGCAAACGGAGGAGTTGAGGCCGATCGACCGTCTGGCGGCCGCGGGGCCGAGTCCGCAGGAGTCGGCGGCGCAGAAGGAGCTGGCCCGGATGGTGCAGGGCGCGCTGGCGAAAGTGAGCGTGGACCTGCGCGAGGCGGTGATTCTGAGAGATTTGCAAGACTTTGATTATAAAGAGATTGCACAAGTGTTAGGCATTCCCGAAGGGACGGTGAAGTCCCGCATCAGCCGGGGCCGTGCGGAACTGGCGCGGCTGTTGGAACGTAATAAGAGGGTGTGCTAACACTACTGGGATGGCGGCGACGGGAGCCGGTTGTTTCCAGTTCTAGGAGCGAGGAGCGAACTGTAGTGAACTACTGGAACGACGAGCGACAACGAAATGGGAACAACCGGCCCCGTCCCTTCGGGCTGCGGCAAAAATCGCGCCATACTTCGTTCTCGCCCTCGGCAGTGGGGTCGCCACAGCCTTCAGGCTCGGCCTCGTCTGGCGCGATTTTTGCTGGCAGCGCCATCCACCCCAGTAGTGTTAGCACACCCTCATGGGAGGTGATGTAGCGATGGCAGAGCGCACACATATTCCGGGCTCTCCGGCGTGCGGCGAGTGGGAGACGCTGCTGGCGGACGCGCTGGACGGGTTGCTGAGGCCCGAGGATGAAGCGAAGTTCGCGGCGCACAAGGCCGGCTGCCCGGCCTGCGCGGCGCTGTATGAAGAGGCGCGGAAGGGGCGGGAGTGGCTGGAGTTTCTGGCGCCCGAGCCGGAGGCGCCCGAGGGGCTGCTGGAAAGGATTCTGGCGCATACGGGACCGGGCCACGCGGCGAGCTTGCCGATGCCGGTAGTGGCGGGGACAGCTACGGTTCCCGCGTTTGTGCCGCCGTCATGGCAGCAGCCGGGGTTCTTTGCTCGGATGCGCTACGCGATGCAGCCGCGCCTGCTGATGACGGCGGCGATGGCGTTCTTTTCGATTGCGCTGACGCTGAACATGATGGGCGTGCGGGTGACGAGCCTGCGGCTGGCGGACCTGCGGCCGAGGACGGTGCGCGCGCATATGGAACGGCAGTTGAACATGGCCTCCGTGCGGATCGTCCGGTACTACGACCATTTGCGGTTTGTGTACGAAGTGGAATCGAGGGTGCGGGAGCTGCGCAACGAGACCGGGGGCGAAGGCAACGGACGGCCGGGAGAGAATCCGCAGCAACACCAGGGCCAGCCAGCCGCACCGGGCGAAACAAGACAGAACCCGGGGCAGGCGCCGCGGCACAACGATGGAGGATGGCGCGCGGACCCTCAGCAGGAACCGGGGAATCCGGCGATGGAGCCGGCGGCGGCCGGGGTCAATGACTTCGTGGAAACTTCATCTCACTTTCAAGGCAAGAGAATGCAGTCCGGCTTCTCTGCAATACGAGCACGGGAAAGGAGCAGGGTATGGATTGCGTAAACCATAGCGGCGTGAGTGCGGCCGCCTATTGCCAGAACTGCGGCAAGGCGCTGTGCGGGGAGTGCGTGCGCAAGACGCCCGCGGGCCAGATCTTCTGCGAGCCGTGCTGGAGGGCGTGGACAGCCGCGGCGGGGGCGCAACGGCCGTTTGTACCGCCTCCGCCGGGAGCGCCCAGTCCCGGGCTGGCGGCCTTTCTGGGGCTGATTCCCGGCGTGGGCGCGATGTACAACGGGCAGTTCATCAAGGGCTTGGTCCACATTGGGATCTTTGCGGTGCTGGTGAGCGCGGCCAATGTGTACGACGTGTTTGGGTTCTTCATTGCCGGGTGGATTTTTTATCAGTCGTTCGAGGCCTACCACACCGCGAAGGCGCGGCGCGATGGAGAGCCATTGCCCGATCCACTGGGGCTGAACGACGTGAGCCACTGGTTTACGCCAGGCGGGCGGATGCACCAAGGAGCGCAGCCTGGCGCACAAGCTGGGCCGGTCGCGCCGGGAGTGGGGCCGGCGGGCGGTTACCAGGCGCCACACCAGCCGCCGGGTCAGATGCCGTACGATGCGCCGGGGCAAGGGGCAAATCAGGCACAATACCAAGCGCCGTACCAAGCGCCGTACCAGACACCGTATCAGGGGCCGTATGCGCCGCCTGGCTATCCGCCGATTCCGCCGATTCCGCCTCCGCATTGGCGGCGGAGGGAACCGATTGGAGCGGTGATCCTGATTGCGCTGGGCCTGCTGTTTCTGCTGGGGCGGATGGATTGGTTCTCCTGGCATGTGTTTGGGTACGCCTGGCCGCTATTGCTGATCGGCCTTGGCGTATGGCTGATCGTGCGGCGCATGCAGGAGACGCGTGGCGGGTCGCAAGGTAATCCGCCCGAGAAGAATGAGCAGGGGAACACGCTAGGAGGGCAGAAATGAATCGCTACATTATGATCCGGCGTTTACGCGGTCCGGCTGTCCTGCTTCTGATCGGGGTGTTGGCTCTGTTGCACGAGGCGGGCGTGATTCCCTATTTCTGGAACCTGTTCTGGCCACTGCTGCTAATCGTGGCGGGCCTGTTGCTGCTGGCGGAGCGGGCGGCTTTGGCATCCGAGGGCTACCCGTCGTGGCCGTGGCAGGGCGGTTGGCAAGGCGGGCCCTATGCGGGCACGGTGAATCACGCGGGGCAAGACGCACAACAGGCGGGAACGGCGATGGTTCCGTCGCCGCCGCATGAGTTGGAAAACGACGGGGAGGGAGGGCAATTATGAGCAGCGTACCTCCGAATATGCCTCCGGGCGGAGCGCCGCCGCCGTACGATCCGAAGACGCAGTGGCGCGTGTATCGCGAGCAACAGAAGGCTGCGTGGCGCGCGCAACGCGATGCATGGCGGGCGCAGCGGCACGCATGGAAGGCGGGCTACGTGGGCGCGTATGGGCCGCGCGTGCCATCCGTGGTGGGCCCGGTGATTCTGATTTGCGTGGGCGCGATCGCGCTGCTGATGATGACCGGACATATCGACTCGGACGCATTCTGGTCGTGGTATGGGCGGTGGTGGCCGCTGCTGCTGATCGGGGCAGGGCTGGGGCTGCTGGGCGAGTGGGCGCTGGACATGCGGCGAGCGACGCCGGTGCGGCGCGGCAGCGGGTTCATTGGGATTCTGGTGGTGCTGGCGATTGTGGGCGCCATTGCATCCGCGCACAACCACACCTGGGGGCCGTTCGGGCAAGGGTTCGGCGGCGACGGCTTCTTTAATGTGTTCGGATTGCCGGAGCACGACAGCGACCAGCCGGTGGACAACCGGCCGATTCCCGCGAATGCGTCGATTGAGATTGAGAATCCGCGCGGCGACGTGAGCATTACCGCGGCCGACGAGCCCAACCTGGAGATGCAGGCGCACGAGATGGCGTATGCCGACTCCGATTCCGAGGCGAAGAGAATCTTCGACGCCGAGGCGGCGCACGTGACGGTAAGCGGCGGCGCGGTGCTGGTGCAGGCGAATGGCAACGACCACGGGCGAGTGAACCTGACGGTCACGGTTCCGCGAACGGCCAAGGTGACGGTGAATGCGGGCAAGGGAGACGTGACGGCGTCGGGGCTGGGCGCGGGAATCGACGTGACGACCGGGCACGGGGACACGCACCTTGACGCGATTTCAGGATCAGTGACGGCGCACTTCTCCAATGACAAGCACGATTTTTCAGCACATCAGGTCAGCGGCGACATCAATACTACCGGCGACGTCAACGACGTAACTCTCTCCGAGGTTCAAGGACGGATCTCGCTGAACGGCGAAATTTTCGGCGAGCTGCATATCGAAACCGCGGGGATGCAGGTTAGTGTTCACACGCCGTACACCGACGTGCAGATTGCGAGCTTACCCGGCGACATGACGCTGGACTCAGACAATTTGCGTGTGAGCGATGCCAAGGGGCCGGTCCACGTGGTGACGCGCTCCAAAGACATCGGCCTGAGCGAGATTTATGGCGATATCTACGTCGAAGGCAGTAACGGAACCATCAGCGTGGAACCCGCGGGAGCCTACGGCGTGGAGGCGAAGAACGACAAGGGCGATATTGAACTGGCACTACCGCCCGATGCCTCGGCCACGGTGAACGGAAGAACGCACAATGGCGATATCGTGACGGACTTTGCGCTGGCAGTGAGCGGCGAGGAGGACAAGACGGTGAGCGGACGGATCGGTTCGGGCGCGGCGCACATCGTGCTGAGCACGAGCAACGGCGATCTGCACATCAAGAAGGGACAGGCGTTCCCGGCGGCGGCGTCGGCGCCGAATGAGCAGGGTAGAGCTGGAGCCGAAGCTGGAGCGGGAGCCGGAGCGAAGGCGCCGCACCTGAAGAGTTCGAAGGCGCTGCCCCAGCAGCCGGTGACGCAATAGGCGCAGGCGAAGGAAAGCAAAGACGATAGCAGGCGTAGGAGGGTGGATGCTCCCGCGCCTGTTTTTGCGTTTGGCGCGACGAGAGTTGTATGCTCCTGTGCGTGGGGATTCACACCAGGAGGCGAAAAAAGCGATGGCGCACGCACCGGTCAGGGTGATCACCGTGGAGCGGGAATACGGCTCGCACGGCGCGGAGTTTGCGCACGATCTTGCCCAGCATCTGGGTTGGCGGCTGCTGGACTCGGAGCTGGTGGCGGGCGCGGCGCGCATGGCCGGCGTGGATCCCAAGCTGGCGGCCAAGTTCGACGAGCGGCTCGATCCCTGGTACTACCGTTACGGCAGGATTTTCTGGCAGGATCCGCTGTACGCGACAGTGCCCAGCGGCGAGGAACACGTCTTCGATTCCAAACACATGCTGGCGCTGATCCGGCAGGAGATTCTGGACGCCGCGGAACAGGGCAATTGCGTGCTGGTGGGGCGCGGGTCGGCGTGCGCGCTGGCCAAGCGGCCGGGTTGCTTTCACGTTTTTGTGTACGCCACAGCGAGCGCCAAGAAGGAGTGGTTTGCGCGCGCGTTTCCGCACCAGGCGCAACACGCGGAGCAGCACCTGGCGGCGTTCGACCGGCGCCGCGCCGCAGTGATCCGCAAGTTCTATCAGCAGGAATGGTGCTCGCGCGGGCTGTATCACATGCTACTGAATTCCTGCATCGGGACGGAGGCGATGATCGCCGCCGTCGAATGCTCGGCGGGGCTGTGCGCGGCAAAGCCGGAAAGCGTGGCAAGCTAGCTTCTCGGATATTGAATTCAGGGATCGCAACGCTCAGACCGCGATGCGCGGGACGCGGGGGCCGATGCGCGTGAAGACCTCCCAGGGAATGGTTCCGGCGGCATCGGCGTGGTCGAAGGCGGTGATGGTTTCGCTGCCATGCGCGCCGATGAGAACGACTTCGTCGCCGGGTGCGACGCCGGGAATCTCCGTGACGTCAAGAACAATTTGATCCATGCTGACGCGGCCCACGAGCGGCGCGCGCTCACCCGCCACCAGCAGACTGAAGCGGTTGCCGAGGCGGCGATCGAGGCCGTCGGCGTAGCCCGCGGAGACGAGGGCCAGGCGCATGGGCTCGGTGGCCACGAACGTTCCGTTGTAGCCGACGGTTGCGCCTGCAGGAACCGAGCGCACGCCCACGACCGCGGCCTTCCACGCAAGGACAGGCTGGAGCGCGGCGCGTGCGGCGGCAAGCGAGGGCGGCTCTTCCGCTGAGCTGAAGGGCGGGTCGAAACGAGGGACGAGGCCGTAGAGCGCGAGGCCGGGACGCAGCATGGCCCTCATGCCGTGGCGGGCGGCCAGCCCGGCGATGGCGGGGGCCTGGCCGGCGAGCAGCGTGGCCGATGCGCCGACGTTGAGCCATTCGGCAAAAAGGCCGGCTGCCGAGATGCGGCCCATGGCTTCGTCAAGGCGAGCGAGCTGCGTTTGCGTCATCTGGCCGTCGGCTTCGTCGGCGGCGAAGAGATGGGTCATGACACCTTCAAGCCGGAGCGGCGAACCGGGGCCGAAGCAGGCGAAGATGCGGGAGAGATCGCCGAGGCTTGCGCCCTGGCGGCTCATGCCGGTGTCGATCTCAAGATGGATGGGCACGGAGCCTGATTGCGCTCCGGCGGCGCGCGCGGCGGCTAGCAATTCGTCGAGCTGCCAGGGTTCCCAGGCGACGGGGGTGAGCTGAAATTGAATGGCGGCCGCGGCCTGGCCGGGAAAGACGCCGCCGATGACCAGGACGCTCGCCTCCGGACACAGTGCCCGCGCAACGATGCCCTCTTCCACGCTGGTGACGCCGAGCCAACGTGCGCCGGCACGCACGACGGCCGGGGCGCAGAGAGCGAGCGAGTGGCCGTAGGCGTTGGCCTTGACGATGGCCAGCAACTCGGCGTGAGGGGCGGCCAGGCCCGCAAGAAAGCGGAAGTTTTCTTCGAGAGCGCGGGTGCGAATCTCGACCCGGCAGGGGCGCATTGGCATGGGGGGTGGCAAGGATCAGTGTAGCGCGAAGGCGACGACGGTTTCGGTCGGCGGGCCCAGCTCATCGAGCAGTTCGGCTTCGAGGGCGTGCGGGACGGGCATTTCGCAGGCGGCGATTTGGCTTTGGGTTGCGCCGATGAAGCAGAGCTCGCAATGGCCCAGGCCTTCAGAGCCGTCTGGTCCGGCGGCGCGGATGGGTGGGCCGAAGACGCGGCAGGTCATGGGACGCCATGCGTAAACGTCGCAACGGCCCGTGGCAGGGTCGAGCGCGGGGCAAGGGGCATCGTTGGCGAAGTTTTCGAATCGGGCTTGATCGGCGGCGGATGCGCCGAGCACGCCGGTGACGGGATCGCCGGGGAAGCCCGGGCCGTATTCGGCGAGCCAGGCGCGGGTGCGGAGCTCAATGGCGGCGGCAAGCGCGGGATTTGCGGCGCGCAGAGCGGACATGCCGGCGCGGAGGCGCGCGGCGTCGAGGGCGTTGATGGCGAAGGCTCCGTGACAGCATTGCGTGCAACCGATGCGGCAGGCGAGGAGGTTGCCGGCGCGGCGGGCGGCATCGGCGAGCGAGGCGTCGACGATGTGGACGAGCTGGGCGTCGCGCGCGGGAAGGGGCATGGGGAAAAGGATAATTCGCCGGGGTGCGATGCGCTTGGTATCCCACCCTAAACGCAAACAATGCGTTTAGGATGGGGCGCCCGGCACCCGGCGGATGGGGCGGCGCCATTGCGGCGCAATTGCACGGCGGCCTGAGACTGCGTTACCCTTTGCGCGGAGGCTCCCCATGCCCGAATCCCACAGCAGCGTTATAACCGCGCTCCGCTATCGCAACGCTCCGGCGGCGATGGACTGGCTATGCGAGGTGTTTGGCTTTGAGCGCCACGCGGTGCATCAAGGCCCGGATGGAACCATCGCCCACGCGGAACTCAAGCTCGACGGCGGGATGATCATGCTGGGCTCGACCAGGGATGACACCTTTGGGCGCGGGTTCAGGACTCCGGATGAGCTGGGCGGAGTGGAGACGCGGAGCGCATACATTGTGGTGGCGGACGTGGATGCGGTGTACGCGCGGGCGCAGGCGGCGGGCGCGGTGGTGGTGCGGCCGTTGAAGGACACCGGCTATGGGAGCCGCGAGTTCACGGTGAAAGATCCCGAAGGCCACTCGTGGAGCGTGGGAACCTACGATCCGTGGGCGGCGCAGGGATGAGACGCTGCGCGATGCGGGGCGCTCGATTGGGATGGGTGTAACATGGTTTGCATGGCAACTTATCGCGTTGTGCTTCGTCAATCCGAGGAAGGTTACAGCGTCTCGTGCCCCGGCTTGCCTGGCTGCTGGTCGCAGGGTGCAACCGAAGAGGAGGCACTCGAGAATATCCGCGTCGCCATCCGCGAGTATGTCGAGGCGGCCGAGGAGTTGTCGCGCGATACCGAGACGCGGATCGTGGAAGTTGCGGTTGCATAGGCTTCCGACTCCCGTTCGCGCGAATTCCCGCTGGGCTGCAATATCAAAAAGTGTCAAGCAACCATCTTCCCATGCGCACAATTTGGCCGTACTGTTGGTTCATGCGCGCCGATCCGAGTTGCGATGCGGTTCAGGGCTATCGAGGTAAGTAGTGTCGAAGCTGCCGGGGATTAACCATTTGAGGGCCGTTGCCGCGCTCAAAAAAGCCGGATTTCGCGTTCTCCGCGAAGGGGCGCATATTGTGATGACCGATGGGTCGCGCATCCTGACGATCCCCCGCCATAATCCGGTCAATGCTTTCACGATGGGCGGCATTGTTCGCGACGCTGGACTCTCCGTGGAGGAATTTCGGAAGCTGTTATAGAGTTGAACCCGGATCGCGCAGATTCGACGCTTCAGGATCCATACGGTCTAGCTATGGGTTGGAGGTCATGAGATGGCAACGCAATGCACGCACGTAGCGAGCATCAAAAAGGGAGTGAAACCGCGCACCAAGGGCTGCGAGGAGTGCCTGAAGATGGGCGATACGTGGGTGCACCTGCGCATGTGCCTGGAGTGCGGGCACGTGGGCTGCTGCGACTCGTCGAAGAACCGGCACGCGCGGGCGCACTTCCATGAGACAAAGCATCCGCTGATTCAATCGGCGGAGCGCGGCGAGGATTGGCGGTGGTGCTATGTGGACGAGGTGTATCTATAGCTAGCGTGCCCGCCACTGCCGCAAAAAAGGCCATAAATGAATGGCCCAGCCTGTACCTATTCGGCCCCGGTTTTGCAAGCGAAGAGCTCTGACGGTAGTGTCTCAGTTTGATGCCGCGTTCCCTCAGGGGCTAAAGCCCTTGTATTTTTCTGCATGTTTCGGCCCTGCTAAAGCCGTGCCCTTGTTACAAAGCTTACTTTTGAAACACGCTCCAGAAGCTCCATGGCATGATTGTCCGGTACAGCCCTATCTGATATATCATGGTCGGCAGCCGTTGATGGCAGCCTATGATCTGTATGAGCCAAAACACGTGCCGTGCGGACCGATAAAAATTGAGGAGAGACGGAGAAATGCTGCGCAGAAATTTTCTAGGTAGCCTGATTGGAGCCGCCGCGGGCCTATGGAGAGCGAAGTGGACAGCGATCCCCGCTTTTGCCGCTGCCGAAACTACAACTGCAGAGGGCTCGCCCGAATTCGAACTGAACGCGAAAGGGATCGGGGTAGAACTGTCGGCAGCGGGCGAGATCGCCGGCGTGATGGCCGGGGGCCGCAAGATCGGCCTCACAGGGCGGACGAGCCTGGCGGGCTGCACGCAAGCCGGCGCCGCCAAAGAGGAAAAACTGCCGGACGGCGCGATCCAGTTTACGCGGACGTTCAAGGACAGCGCCTCGGGCCGGAGCCTGACGGCGGTGGATCGCTTCAGCCCGGCAGGCGACAGCGTGCGCTGGGAGATCGAGATCGTCTCCGATGGCAGCCCCTGGACAACCGATATCGTGACCGAGTTGCAGTATCCGGCCACTGCTGCAACCCGCTTTTGGACGGCGTGGTCCGATCCCGTTTGGTCAACCGGGTACGATAGCGAATGCTGCCATACCGACAAGCAGACCGGCGAATGGCGCGATCCGCTCGTGCTGCAGCCGTTGATCGATGCGGCCTGGGACTATGGAGGCTACGACACGACTCCCGATCATATCGTGTTACCGCTGGCGACGGTCGCCGAGCCGACGAACGATTCCGCCCTAAGCCTGGTATTTTCGCCGGCGGATGTCATCCTGTGCGGGTCGCGTTTGGCCACAACAGCGTCGGGTTCGGTCAAGTTTTCCCGCGCGAATTACCGCCTGGGCGGCGGGAAACCGGTTCGCTTTGCAATGAATTTGGTCGCGCATGAAGCAGACTGGCGCGGCGGATTGCGATGGATGACGACCCGCTATGCCGAGTTCTTTGAGCCTCCCAGCCCGAAGGCAGACGCGATGGGCGGTTGCGCCGCCTATTCCGGCGACGAGGGGCCGATCGACGTGGCGAAATACAAGAAAATGGCCTTCAGCGTCAATTGGAAGCTCGACGACGATATGGCCTACATGGGCATGTTCCTGCCGCCGGTCACCAGTTCCGATGAAACATGGGAGCGGTCGTGGGCATACGAAGCGGATAACCCCAACAAGCCGCACCTGACCAGCGCCCGCAAAATGAACGACTATGGCCGCTATCTAAAGGACAATGGCTTTTACCTGCTGGATTATTTCAACGTATTCAACTTTGGCGACGACCAGAAACGGGAAAAAGCCGACGCTCCCTTGTGGCAAAGGGCCAGTGCGTTTCTCGCCGCCAACTTTCCCAACGCGCGGTTACGCTCCAACCGGGCAGCCCTTGATTGCGACGACCCCGGTTATCAGAATTTTCTTCTGGAGCAGGTGGACCGGGACATTCGATGGCTCCCGGATTCGGCCGGAATCTGTATCGATAACACTTACTTTATGTTCGATAACAACAGCGATGCCGACAACGGCGTGAGCTGGGTCAAGGGCGGGGCCGCACGGGCGCTGTGCATTTCGTGGAACCGTCTTTTTGACAAGGCCGCCCCAAAGATGCGCGCGGCCGGCAAAGTGGTTTTCGCCAGTACGATCTTTGCGCGCTTTGACGTCTACCGCCAAATCGACGGCTTCTACGCCGAATTCGGATACGACGGGCGCGGGTTGAACAGCACCGCGCTGATGGGCCTGAGGAAGCCGGTGATGGTGTGGACCTACAACGAGAGCCTCTTCCGCACCGACCCCGATACGTTTTTCCAGCGTCATCTGCTCATGGGAGCCTACCCGACCGCGCCCTACCCCTGGAACAACCACTGCATCTTCCCCGATATCAAGTGGGAAAATTGGGGCGCCGATCTTGCGCAGGAAAATCAAGATGGCACGCGCGGCTTTTATTACAAATACGGCTCGCTCTTCGAGCGGGATACCGCGCACCTGTGGATGGAGACGGAAAAGTATTATCTGGCTTACGGCCCGTTGATGGGCGCGATGCGCGGGAAGAAATGGGTTCTAGCGCCGCATTGCGTCGAAGTTACGGATGGCGCCGCAAAGGCTAACTTGTTCCAGGTCCCCGGCGGCTACGCGATGCCGGTCTGCTTTGGGGGGAAGGCCGACTTTGCGGAAGTTATTCTCAGAAATGTTCCGGGCATCGACAACATGAAATCTTCTGTGATTCATCCTGACACCGAGGCTGCCGTTGATGCAACGGTTCTGCTGAAGGACAAGGAAGGCGCGCTCATCCTGCGTGTCCCGCTCCATAACGGTTGCGCGATGGTGACCTTCCAGGCATGAGGGCGGAAACTGGCTCGATAGCGGTATTTGCGCGAGAAGCGGAAGGCGCTTGTTGGGCACTCGTTGCGGAACGGGACCTTAGGGTGTATCCACATATACGGGTAGTCAGCGTTGCGAGCGGAAATTGGGCCAGACAAGGCGGAGGCCGAAGGCTTTGGTGGCTCCAAGGTCGAGGCCGACAACGCAATATGGCCCAATTTACGCCGCAACCCGAAGGGACGGGGCCATTTTCCCCCATTTCTTTGTCGCTCGTCGCTAGCAGACACCCGGTATGCGTCACTCCTCGCTTCTCGAAATGAGAAAAAATGGCTCCCGTCGCTGACCACTCGTATATGTGGATACACCCTAAGGCGTTTTCGGAATACACGTAGACTTTTTCAGGGTTGTGAAAGGTGGCTTTTTCTTGAGGAAAAAGCCACTTGAGTGTTTTCCTTCGGTCTACAGCAATTCCGAAAACGCTATAGTGGGCGCGGGCGCGCGAACTGCTGCGGCTCGTCGAAGAGCCGGCACGAGCGGGCGCACTTTCACGTGACCAAGCACCCGCCAATCCAGTCGGCCGAGCGCGGCGAAGACTGGCGGTGGTGTATATGGATGAGGTGTATCTCTAGAGTTGGTTGCATAAATGATGTTGACGCATTAGAGCAGATTCCCTCGGGGGCTGAAGCCCGCTGTTTATGCACTTGCCTACGGCACGGCTGAAGCCGTGCCCTTTCAAAACTGGATTTATGCAACCAGTTCTAGTCCGCGGCCAGCTCCACTTCGATCTTCTTCGCGTCTGGTTCCAGTTTTACAATTTTGAACGTGCGGATCTGGGCTTCGGCGAGGGGTTCCGGATGCGTGGAGGGCGCGGGGGCATTGCCTTTCCAGCGGGCCTTGAGCATCGACGAGAGCTGTGAGAGGCCGGGCGCGGTACCGGATTGATCCGCAGCAGATGGCTTATGAGAGGAATCTGGCGCCGAAGGCGAGGCTGCCCCACCGCAAGCGGCCCGGATTCCTTCGCCGAGCTCGACTGTCGCGCCCGAAGCCGTCAACTCGACAACGCGGCCGGAGACGCGGTCGCCCACCTTGTGCTCGGCGATGTACTCGTCGATGCTGGTGGGAATAAGCTGCTTGATCGAGAGCTTGATTTGGCGCTTTTCCGAGTCGATAGCGAGAACAAGGGCTTTTACTCGCTGGCCCTCGCGCAGCGCGTCGCGTGGATGATTGAGGCGGCGGTCGGCGACGATTTCGCTGATATGAACCAAACCATCGACGCCTTCGGCGATCTGGATGAAGGCGCCGAAGTTCATGATTTTGGTGACGGGGCCTTCGACCTGCGAACCAACAGGGGATTTGCGCTCCACTTCGAGCCAGGGGTCGGCGAGCGCCTGTTTGAGGCCGAGGGCGATGCGCTTTTCTTCCGGCTTGACGGAGAGAACCACGGCGTCAACGCGGCCGCCCGCTTTGAGAAGGTCGGAGGGGTGGCGGACTTTCTTGGCCCACGACATCTCTGAGATATGAATCAGGCCTTCGAGGCCCGGCTCGATCTCGACGAACGCGCCGAAGTCCGTGAGGCGGGTGACGGCGCCGGTGATGCGCGCGCCGGCCGGGTAGCGCTCGGGAGCGGTGGTCCAGGGGTCGGCTTCGAACTGCTTGAGTCCGAGAGAGATTTTGCTGGTTTCGGAGTCGATCTTCAGGATGCGAAGTGTAAGTTGCTGCCCGACGGAGAGGACATCTTCCGTCTTGGCGATGCGGGCGCGGGAGATGTCGCTGATGTGCAGAAGACCGTCCAGGCCCGGCTCGATTTCGACGAATGCGCCGTAAGGCATGAGAGTGCGGACCGTGCCGGTGACGGTATCGCCGGGCTGGAGCGCGGCGCGGCGGCCGGCGAGTGCGCCACGGGCCTGCTCTTCGAGAACGACGCGGCGATCGACGACCACGTCTTCGTCGGCGACGTCGAGCTTGGTGATGCGGCAGGTGATTTGCTGGCCGACGAGGGCTTCGAGCTCGGCGGCGTCGCGCGTGCCGCTGCGGCTGGCGGGCATGAAGGCGCGGACGCCGATGTCAACGCTGAAGCCGCCTTTGACGACCGCGCTGACGGTGCCGGCGACGGCAAGTTTCTGGGCGAACGCCGATTCGAGGGCGGCCCAGTCGCGGGGTTGCGCGACGCGGAAGCGCGAGAGCTGGTAGTAGCCCTCCTCGTTGCGGCCTGTGATGGAGACGGGAAATGTGTCGCCGGGCTTGACTTGCTCCGCGTTGTTCGGGAAGGCCGTGCGCGGCAGCACGCCTTCCATTTTGTAGCCGATGTCGAGAACGACCTGATCGGCGGCGAGCGAGACGACCGTGCCCTCCAGTTGGCGGATTTCGCCCTGTTTGGTTTCGGCCGTGTGAGTGTGCGAGCGATCGAAGGCGGAGAGCGCGTCGGCAAAGGACTCTGCGGGCTCTGGCTGGACATCCGGCTCACCGTTCAGGCCTCGATCTTGAACGGGAGCGCTGGGAGCAGATTGTCTTTGAGAATCGTTCTCGTCGCTCATTGCAGGCACTCGTCTATTGTTTCACGATGCGGCGGGCGCAGGAAAAGCGTGGCTAGTGCGCGCGTCCGCGGAGGCGGACGCTGCGATTGCGCTCGAAGAGGATGCGCAGGCCGTCGAGAGTGAGCAGGTCGTCGATCTCCTGGATGTAGCGCGAGCCGGCGGCGATCATGCGGGCCAGGCCGCCGCTGGCAACGATGCGCGGCGGATGGCTGGGATCGGCGCCAAGCTCGGCAAGAATACGCTCGATGATGCCGTCGACGAGGCCGATGTAGCCGAAGTAAAGGCCGCTCTCAAGGTGGCCGACGGTGTTGGTGCCGATGACTTTCGCGGGGCGCTTGATGTCGACGCGGCTGAGGCGGGCGGCGCGGTTGAAGAGGGCATCGGCGCTCAAGCCGAGGCCGGGCGCGATGGCGCCGCCGAGATACTCGCCGCCGGCCGAGATGACTTCAAACTTGGTGGCGGTGCCGAAATTGACCACGATGCATGGGCCACCGTAGCGCTCGTAGGCGGCGATACAGTCGCACAGGCGGTCGGCGCCGAGTTCGGCAGGGTTGTCGATGAGCAGTGTCATGCCGGTTTTGATGCCCGGCTCCACGAACATGGGCTCGACGTGGAAGTAGGTCTCGCAAACCTGGCGAAGGGTGGAGTCGAACGGGCGGCACGACCGACGCGATGACGATGTCGGTGACCTGGCTGGGCGCCATGCCGTGCATCTCGAAGAGATTCACAAAGATGACACCGTACTCGTCAACGGTTTGGGTGCGATGCGAGGTGACACGCCAGTGGGCGGCGAGATCCGGCTTGCTACCGTCAAGGCGGTAGAGGCCGAGGGTGGTATTCGTGTTGCCGACATCGAGAGCAAGCAGCATTCCTTTTTTGAGCTCCTAATTTCTAGCTGTCAGCTATCAGCCTTCAGCTTTCAGCTCTTCGTGCCGAAACGAAAATGGCAACCTGACCCCGAAACGGCCAGAAGCTAGCGGCTAGAGGCTAGCAACTGCCTTTTGCGGCGCGGAGACCGCCGGTTCGCACGGTGATGAGCCCATCCGCGGATTCGACGCGGAGGAATCCATTCTCGTCGAGGCCGGCGGTAATGCCCGTGCAGGATTGCGGACCATGCACCTGGACGCTGCGGCCGCGAATCCAGGTGGAAGCCTGCTCCACACGCGCGGGAATCGCTTTGGCCGCCTCCGCATTGGCCAATGCGAGAGCCTCACGCTCCAGAGATTGTAGCAGGGCCACGAGGAGCGCCTGGCGCGAGATGCGCCGGCCCGATTCCAGATCGAGAGACGTGGCGGGCGTGGCCAGGCCGGGGGGAAAACGTGCCGATGCACGTTGATGCCGATGCCGACGACAGCGAAGGCAACGGAGCCGGCGCGCGCGATTTTGTGCTGCGCGGACGCAGTTTGCGATTCGACAAGGATGCCGCCCGCTTTGCGCGGGCCGAGGAGGAGATCGTTGGGCCAGCGCAGGTCAACTATGAGGCCGGAGACGGCGCGGATGGCCGCGGCGGCGGCGAGGCCGGCGGCCAGCGGCAACAGCGGCAGGCGCGCGGCGGGAAATTGCGGACGAAGAAGGACACTGGCGTAGAGCCCCTCGCCGACCGAGGAGATCCAGCCGTGATGGCCACGGCCGCGGCCGGCCAACTGCTCCTCGGCCAGGAAGACCGCGCCGGGCGGCGCGCCGAGGCGAGCGGCGGCCAGGGCGTCGGAGTTGGTGGAACCGGTGACGCGGACAAAGTGCAGCTTGCCGGCGAAGAGCGTGCCTGCTAGATCGGCTTCGAGGGCTGCGAGATCGTACATGAAATCCTTGGCCGTGGGTGGTGGAGGCGGATGAGATTGCCTGCCCTAAAGCCCCTCGCCCTGAAAACCGTGACTGATTTTGACGTTTTCCTGTCCAGGCTCCGCGTAAATCGACATGGAGATGTCGGCGGCGCGGGCGGAGTGGGTGAGCGCGCCGACGCTGATGAAGTCAACGCCGGTCTCGGCGTAGGCGCGGACGTTTTCGAGCACGATGCCGCCGGAAGCTTCGGTGGGAATCCAGCGGCCGGTTTCTTTCCCGCTTTCTTTCCCGCTTTCCTTCCCGGTTTCCTTTTTGATGCGCGCGATGGAGCGGCGGACCTCGGCGGGGGACATGTTGTCGAGCAGAATGGCTTCGGCGCCGTAGGCGAGAGCTTCGTCGAGTTCCTGCGCGGTGCGCACCTCGACCTGCACGCGCTGCGGAGGTTTGCGCTGAGCAAGCGCGCGCTGGAGGACCGCCGCAATGCCGCCGCCGAGGGCGATATGGTTGTTCTTGATGAGAATGCCGGAGGCGAGATCGATGCGATGATTGGCGCCGCCGCCGCAGAGGACGGCGTATTTCTCGAGGGCGCGCAGGCCGGGAACGGTTTTGCGCGTGTCGAGGACGCGGGCGTGGGCGCCCTGGATGGCGTCAGCGTATTTGCGCGTCAGCGTGGCGACGCCGCTGAGGTGCTGGAGCAGGTTGAGAATGACGCGCTCGCAACTGAGCAGGACGCGGGCATTGTGGCGAATGACGGCGATGACCTGGCCGGGGTGGACGCGCACGCCGTCGAAGATTTCGGGATGGCTGACGACCTCGAAGCGGGTTTGCGCCTCGGGGCTGGAATCGAGGCGGGCATAGATCTCAAAGAAGCGCGGGATGGCGCCGAGGCCGACGACGACCAACTCTTCGCGGGCGATGATGGAGCCGGCGGCGCGGAGATTGGCATCGATGGTGAGATGGGTGGTGGCGTCGCGGGCGGCCTGGTCCTCGACGAGGGCCTGCTCCAGCAATGCGTCGATGCGGTGGCTCTTCCAATCCATAAAAACAGCTATCAGCTTTCAGTCTTCAGCCTTCAGCTTTCAGCTTTCAGCCTGATTTTTTTATTCCGGCGCGCCGTAACTCGCCTCAATTTCCGCCGCCTTCTCCCCACTTGGTTCCCTACGATAAAGCTAGAGGCTAGGAGCTAGCGGCTGTCTTTCGGCAGCGCAGCGAGCGCGGCGCGGGCTTTTTCGAGCAGGAGGCGGGTTTCGGCTTCCTGCTTTTTGAGGCCTTCGACCACGTGCGCGGGGGCCTTGGCCAAAAAGCCCTCGTTGCCCAGTTGACGCTCGGCGGCTGCAAGGCCTTTTTCGTACCTGGCGATGTCTTTTGTCAAGCGCTCGCGTTCGGCGGGGACGTCGATGGTGGCCTCATAGACGACCTCGCACTGGTAGTGGTTCCCAAGGTCGCGAAAAACGCCGGGTCCATTAAGTTCGGCGTCCGAGTATGTGATTGACGAGACGCGAGCGAGTTTTTCGATTACGCTGCTACTTCCATCAAATGCGCTTTTCGCATTTGGATCGGCATGAATGCGAATTGCAACGGGCTCCTTCTCGGGTGTTCCCATTTCTTTACGCCGATTCCGGACGCCGCCGATAAGATCCTGCAAAAATGACATATGCGCGCGCGTGTTGTCGTCCCACGCCCGACCATCCACTTCAGCAAATTGCGCGGCTGTAAGCGTTGGATACGGCATCAATGCGATCGATTTTGCTGGCGGATTGCCATCGTATACCGCGTGCCAGAGTTCTTCAGTGAGAAAGGGCATAAACGGAGAAAGAAGCCGCAGCGTGGCCTCAAAGATCGATACCAAAAGGTTGAGGGTCGCGCTAGTTTCTCTTTTGTCTGTAGATTCAGAAAAGTCTAGACGCAGCTTCACTGTTTCGAGGTACCAATCACAGAAGTTACCCCAGAAAAACTGATAGATAACGTTGGCGGCTTCGTCGAAACGGTAGTCTTTAAGTGATTCGTTGACTTTGGTTGAAGTGGAATGGAATTCAGCCACAATCCAGCGGTCCTCAAGCGGCACGTTTCTCGCGTCAAGAGGCGTATTGCTGAGTGTTAGAGGGCCGATTTCAATGCCAACCTCCGCGGCGCGGTCCACGTTCATGAAGATGAAGCGGGCGGCGTTCCAGATTTTGTTGGCGAAGGCGCGGTAGCCTTCGGTGCGGGCGACGTTGAAGGCGATATCGGTGCCGGGCGAGGCCATGGACGCGAGCGTGAAGCGCACGGCGTCGGTTCCGTACTGCTTGACGATCTCGATGGGGTCGATGACGTTGCCCTTGGTCTTGGACATCTTTTCGCGGTTGGCGTCGCGGACGAGGGCGTGGATGTAGACCTCTTTGAACGGGA
Organism: uncultured Acidobacteriaceae bacterium; assembly: GCA_963808805.1. Lineage (GTDB taxonomy): Bacteria > Acidobacteriota > Terriglobia > Terriglobales > Acidobacteriaceae > Telmatobacter. The sequence goes on from CAWEGN010000005.1 coordinate 27,608, forward strand.
CGGACTCGGCGAGCGGGCGCGGGCTGCCGTCGGGCATGGGAACGTCGCCGGCAAACCAGCAGCCGAGCATGATCATGCGCGCGACCCAGAAGAAGAGGATGTCGAAGCCGGTGACGAGGAGGCTGGTGGGGTAGAAGGCGTCGAAGTCGGCGCGGTATGCTTCTGCTTGAGAATCGGGACCTCCACCCCGCCCGCCGGAAGAAGCAACCGCAGATCCTTCGACTCGGTCGTCCGCCCTGGCGGACGATCTTCGCTCAGGATGACAATCGATGTTTGCTCGCTCAGGATGACAGGATGAGTTAGTGCTCAGGTTGGGCCAGCCGAAGACGGAGACGGGCAGCAGGCCGGAGGAGAACCAGGTGTCGAGAACGTCGGTTTCCTGGGTGATTTGATTGGAGCCGCAGTGGGCGCAGACGGCGGGGTCAGCGTTTGAGTTGGGCTGGGGGACGGTGATCTTGTGGCAGACCGGCGCAGTGCCAGGCGGGAATGCGATGGCCCCACCAGAGTTGGCGCGAGATGCACCAGTCGTGGATGTTGGTCATCCACTCGAGGTAGATCTTCTCGTAGTTCTCGGGCGTGAAGCGGATGGCTTTTTTGCCGCTGGCATCTGTCTTGACGGCGGCGATGGCGAGTTCCGCCATGGATGCGCTGCCGCTGTCCGGCTTTTTGTTGACGGCGATAAACCACTGCGTGGAGAGGCGCGGCTCGATGACGGTTTTGCAGCGGTCGCAATGGCCGACGTTGTTGGTGTAGTCCTTGACCGCGGCGAGGAGCCCCTGCTCTTCCAGGTCTTGGATGATTTTCTTGCGAGCCGACAAAGCGGTCGAGGCCGGCGTAAGGCGCCGCCTTCGGAGTTGATGTGGGCGCGGTCGTCCATCACGTTGATGGAGGGCAGATGGTGGCGCTCGGCGAGGGCGAAGTCGTTGGGATCGTGCGCGGGCGTGACTTTGACGGCGCCGGTGCCGAAGTCGCGGCTGACCCAGGGATCGACCACGATGGGAATCTCGCGATTCATCAATGGCAGGCGCAGCTTTTTGCCGTGGAGATGGAGGTAGCGCTCGTCCTCGGGATGAATGGCCACGGCGGTGTCGCCGAGCATGGTTTCGGGGCGCGTGGTGGCAACAGTCAAGAATTCGCCGGTCTCTTTGCCGCCGTCGCCGAGCACTGGGTAGCGGATCTCCCAGAGATGGCCTTTTTGCTCCTGGTGGACGACTTCGAGATCGCTGATGGCGGTTTGGCAGCGCGGACACCAGTTGACGATGTACGCGCCGCGGTAGATGAGGCCTTGGTGATAGAGGCGGACGAAGGCTTCGCGCACGGCGAGGGAGCAGGCGCTCGTCCATGGTGAAGTACTCGCGGCTCCAGTCGACGGAGACGCCGAGGCGCTTCATCTGCTCGAGGATGGCTCCGCCGTAGTGACGCCGCCACTGCCATACGCGCTCGACGAAGGCCTCGCGGCCCAGCTTCTGGCGCGAACTGCCTTCCTCGGCCAACTGGCGCTCGACCATCATCTGCGTGGCGATGCCGGCGTGGTCGGTGCCGGGAACCCAGAGGGCGCGGCGGCCGCTCATGCGGCGCCAGCGGGTGAGGATGTCCATCTCCGTCTGGTTGAGCATGTGGCCCATGTGCAGGCGGCCCGTGACGTTGGGCGGAGGCAGCAGGATGGTGAAGGCGGACTGGGCGTCCAGGCTCTGGTTTTGGACTGGAGCTGGTGGGAGTGCCGGGCGTGGGCTGGACGAAGAGATTTTCGCGGACCCAGTAACCGGCCCAATGATCTTCAATGGCGGTGGGGTCGTAGGCTTTGGGCAGGTCGTGAGGCATGGTTCTGTTCGGCGAGGCCCCGGCAGTTTCGGGAAAAACCCGTGAATACAGGGGCTTTCAGACGATGGGGGCCACGTTTCAGGTTAGCAGATGGAGGGCGCGGTTAGACTTCATGGCGCAATCAGTGTCACGCCAGGGAAATATGTGGCGTACTTGCGTGGATCTCTCGTGAGCAGCGGGCATCCGAGCACAGCAGCGTGCGCGCCAATGAAAAAGTCGGCTAATACGCTGCTCTTTGTTCCGCCTCGGCGGCGATAAAGCACGAATGCTTTGCCTGCGACGAAGGCCGCCTCGCGCGGGAGATCGAGGACGATGATTCCCAGCTCAGCCACCGCCTGGTCGAGCTTGGCCTGAGTTGAGAACCGCGTGGAGATTTCCGCATAGATGATGGGATTGATGGCCAAGTCGTTGGCAGCGGAGCGATTGCCGCAACTGCTGACTTGACCAGGCACTCCAATTCGGATCGCGATCCCAGATGTCGAGGATGATGTTCGTATCGACGAGGACCATCAGCGCAGGCCGGGATCGTCTTCGTCGTACCCGCGGATCATCGCCATGTATTCGTCGGTAGTACCGTGCCACTTGATTTGCAGCAGAGCCGAGTGCGCGGTCAAAGCGGTCAGGTCTCGGTTCAACAGGTCTCACCTTGCGAAGAATGGCCTCTCCGCCGCCAGAAAACTCGATCACGACCTTTGTCCCCGGCCGGATGTCGAGTGGCATCCCGTACGTCGCTTGGGAATCGTAACCTGTCCCTTGCTCGTTACTGTGTGTCGCCGCCATTGAATTCGGACCTGCTAGTATGTAGACGTAATACTTATTGTAATACCAATCGTTGCATACGCAAAAGCTAGGGCCGCCGGACGGTGGCCCTCTGTCAAGTTGGCTTAAGTTCAAGCTTAGAACGGGTTCAGCTTGCCCAGGCCCTTCTTCTTTTTCTTCTTGCTGGAGGACTCGTCGCTCAGGTCGGCCTTGGGCTTCTTCTTTTTGCCGTTGTCGGCGTGTGGTGGGCTGAGCCGGGTTCTCGCCGGGCTTGATGTCGTTGACCTGGAGGGGGCCTCGGCGGGCTTTTCCGCGGCGGGCAGAGCGGTGTTGGCGGGGCCGACCGGCTTGACCAAAGCGTTGGGATCGGCCTCGCGGCGCTGGCGGGGGCCTGAGCCGCGCTGTTGGGCGCGCTGACAACTTCCACGCCTACGCCGGTGCCTTCAGCGGGAGCCTGCATCTGCAACGGGCGGTGGAGGGCTGATCGCTGCGCGGCGGCTCGTTGGGGCCGGTGGGCGTGACGGCCGCGGCCGGCGCCGGCGGCTTGCCGGCGTTCACGGCCTCCTGAAACATGGTCCTGTTCTCCTTGGTGACCTCGGGCGCGAGAGTGCGCTTGGGATCGTCGAGAGTGGGCTCGCCCACATGCACGGCCTCAACCACGGTGGGGCCGCGCTTGATGATGTCGAGCGTCTTGTCAGTAAAGTGCAGGGGCTGGCGGCTGCGTTCTTCGGCGTCGCTTTCGGCGATGGCCGCCTGGGTGGGCTCGGGAACGGGGCGGTTCATGGCCACCAGCCGGTCGCGGGCATCCTCCACGTGGGGCGCCATGGGATAGCGCGTGATCACCTTGTCGTAGGCCGCGGCGGCCTTGTCCTGGTACATGGCGCGCAGACGCTCTTTGATGGCGCCGGGCAGGCCGGGAGCAATCTGGACGTTGTGCGCCTCGCCGGCGTAAGCGTCGCCGATGCCGATCAGCACCTGGTCGCTCTTGGAGTAGAGCGGATAGGTATCGGCCACGGTCTGCAGGCGGGCGATGGCGGCGACATAGTTTTCGCGGCTCTCGTAGTAGCTGCCGATCTGGAACTCGCGCTCGGCCAGAACCTCCTGCACGTCGCGCAGCTTCTGCTTGGCGCGCGGAACGAGGCTCGAATCCGGGAACATGTTGATCATCTCCCGGTATTCCTTCTCGGCTTGCTGGGCGTTGGTGTAGTCGCGGTCGGGCTTCTCCATCTGCTGGTAGTAGATGTCGGCCACCTTCATCTTGGCTTCGGCGGCCTCGGGGGCGTTGGGGAAGAAGGTGATGAAGTCCTCGTACTCGGCCTCGGCCTGGGTGAGAGCCGCGGAGCCGCCCTCCTTGAACCAGGTGTCGCCGACCGAGAGCTTGGCGCGCATGCGGTATTCCGACTCGGGATAGGTGTTGAGCAGGGTCTGCAGATCGAGGCGGGCCACGTCGTAGCGGCCCTTCTTCATGGCCACCATGGCCTTGTCGTAGAGCTCCTTGTCGGGCTGCTTGGATTGCACGCCGGCCAGCGGGTTGGCGTTCAGATCGTAGGCCTTCTTCTGCTTCTTCTTGGTCCTGGCATCGGCCGAAACCCCGCCCAGAAACAACACGGCAAGTGCGACAGCGACGATCTTGAAAGACAACCGGTTCATACCACCTCTTGGGAGGAGGACCCTGGGGAGGGCCATCCGCTGCATGCATTCGCTTTTCAGTGAATTTTACTCTTCCCGCCCGCCGCCTGGCTGGCCATGATCCGGTCGGCGGCCTCACGAGCCGCGGCCAGCAGGGCGCGCGCATCGCGCTCCGGCTGCCCGGCGCCGAAAACGGCATTCCCCGCGACCAGCAGATCCGCACCCGCTTGGACGATGGCGGCCACCGTGTCGTGAGCCACGCCGCCGTCCACCTCGATTTTAAATGCCAGGCCCAGCTCGCGGCGGATTTCCGCCAGGCGGCGGATCTTTTCGAGCGAAAAGGGGATAAACTCCTGCCCGCCGAAGCCGGGATTGACGCTCATGATGAGCACGTGATGGACCATGGGGAGGATGTCCACGATGAGGTCGACGCGAGTGGCCGGGTTAAGAACCACGCCGGGCTTCATGCCGTGGTGAAGGATCATCTGGAGCGAGCGGTGCAGGTGCGGGCAGGCCTCGTAGTGGACGCTGAGCCAGTTGGCGCCCGCTTCGGCAAAGGCGGCGATGAATTCGTTGGGGTTATCGATCATCAGGTGGCAGTCGAGGGGCAGGCGGGTGGCCTTGCGCAGGCTGGCCACCACGGGCGGGCCGAAGGTCATGTTGGGGACGAAGTGGCCGTCCATGACGTCGACGTGGATGGCCGTGCCGCCGCCGCGCTCGGCCGCGGCGATCTGATCGGCCAGGTGGGCAAAATCCGCGGAGAGGATGGAGGGCAGCAGCTCAACCATGGGATTTCGTGTGGAACTCCTTGCGGGGACAGTGTATCAGCGGGAGCGGGGGTTTGTAGCGGTTGAAGCTGCTGAGAAATGGAAGACTTCAACTTCTCGGCTGCGACACGGCCGATGCCGCGGAGGATCGCCTTGATGGGCCAGCGCTCGCCGGCGTCTTGGAAGAAGATTTCGCCCGTGCGGCGAGCTTCGGGGCGGTAGTACCAGCGCTTGAGCAGAGCGAGATGGGCCTGGCGGACGGTGGCCGAGGGCGGTATTGCGGACGAGGAGAGCTCGGCGAGGGCGGCTTCCAGGCGGGATTCGAGAACGCCGCGGGGAAGTTTTGCGAGCGCGATGTTTCCCTCAGTGGCTAAAGCCCCATCATCTATGGGGCCGCTTTCGGCACGACTCAAGCCACCCCAGCGACGAGGACCTGTCGCCGGGGGCCCGGGAAGTCGTGCCCTTTCAAAACTTCTTCTGAGGCGTCCAGGCCGGTTTTCTCTCCCTCGTTTCCCTGGTCCCTTGTTCCCTGCTCTTCTGATCCCTGATCCCTGATCCCTGTTCCCTGTTTTTCTGTTCTCTGATCTCTGTTCTCTGGCGGCTCTGCGATCGGTTCGATGGCCAGGGGCTGGGCGAAGAGTGAGGTCGAGGTGGTGTTTTCGTTCTGGATTCTCATGCCGAGAGTGGAGAAGGCGGCGGGGCCGCAGAGACGGCCGTTTTCAAAGAGAAAGACGGCTACTTCGCCGGGGTTGGCGGAGGCCTGCAGAATGACGGCGCGCAAGCGGCTCAAGGGGCGAACGAGTTCGGCAGCAAGAGCGCGCACGGCTTCGACGCGCGCGACCTGAGCGTGGAGCGCGGCGGCGGATTCGAATTCGAGATTTGCCGAGGCGTGGTCGCGCTGGGCGCGGAGGGCGACGAGGCGGCTCTCGCCACGCGTGGAGAGAAAGCTCTCGACGGCTACGGATTCTTCGGCGTAGCGCTCGTCCGTGCAGCCCTTGTAGCAGGGGGCGAGACACATCTTCATCTCGGAGTAGACGCAGCCGGGATAGCTGGGGTCGGGGGCGAGCTCGAAGGTGCAGCGGCGCAGGAGAAAGAGCTTGAGCATTTCTTCGGCGTAGCGCTCGGCGGCGGCGCGCGAGGGAAACGGACCGTAGGCCCAATCGGCTTCGCGCTGGCTGGGCCGGTAGGTGACGGTGAGGCGCGGATAGGGATTGCCGCCAAGAAAGCGCACAAAGGCCGGGTGGCGCAGGTGCATGCGAGCGACGGATTGGTTTGGGGCCTTCGCGCCGTAGACCTGTTCGAGGAGCGAAAACTGAACAAGCAGCGACTCGAATTCGGAGCCGGTGAGGCGCCATGCGATGCGGCGGACGAGGCCCGCAAGTTGCAGGCGGCGCGGGTGCCGGGGCGAGGGCTGGAGCAGACGCTCGAGGCGGCCGCGGAGATTGGGTGTGCGGCCGATGTAGGGCTCGGCGCGGGCGTCGGCGCCGTAGAGCGCAAACACGGCGGGCGATAGCGGAAGTTGGGCAAGCGCGGCCTTGGGGTTGGCCGGGTCGAAAGGCACGGTTTGAAATTCGTTCGGCACGGACCGCCGTCACCTCGCTTGGAGCGCGTCGCGCTTTCAGAGTGATTGTACGGTGCAGCGCGCACTGCTAGAGTCGTATGATCAGACCCGGGGACAACCATTCTCACGAGCCCGCATCTGATCCAAGTGATACCGCAGTACGGGGGAGGTGGTATCGTGAGACGGTTCAACTTCGTTCTCTTTTCTGCTTTTCTCTTCATTTTTCCAGCATGCAGTTTGGCAGTGCCCATGCAGGCAGCGGCGGCCCAGCCCTCCGCAGCGGACGCCTCCGCAGCGGTCACTCTTTCTGCGGGAACCAAATTGGAATTGCTCGTCACGCGGCCCGTGTGGACGCTGACAGCAAAAGCGGGCGACGTGTTCTACGCGCAGGCTTCTTTTCCCGTCGTTGCGGGCATGGGAATCGCGATTCCAGCGGGAACGTATGTAGAAGGAACCATTGAAAACGTGACGCGACCCACGCGGCGTACGAGTCGTGCCGAAATTGTGGTCCTGTTCACGAAGATCATCTTCGCCAATGGATATGTGGTGCCGCTGCAGGGTGATCCCGGCGCGCCGGGCGGTTCGCCGAGAGCCGATGCGCCGAGCGGCGATGCAGAAACCTTGATTGCGATCACGATTCAGGCGACCACTGCGAACGGTCTGCTGCTCGACAATGGCACCGACGTGGAGATGACGCTTGGAGCGCCTCTTGCGCTGGACGCGCAGCAGATTGCGGAAGCCATCCCGGTGTCGCACGCGCCCAACCCGGGCCAGATGAAGTCGGCGTCGCAATGCACGCCCACGCCCGCCACGATGAGCACGCCGGGAACTCCCGATACGGTGATTCCCGGATCGCCCGGCACGCCCTCCACAACGATTCCGGGAGGACCCGGTATGCCGGACATCACAATTCCGGGAACGCCAGCTACTCCGCCCACAGTCATCCCAGGATCACCCGGAACGCCGGGGTATCCGGGAATGCCGTGCCCGCCCAAACCGCTCGTGATTTCGTGCGCGCCCGTGGTGAATAAGGATCAGACGCCACCGGCCCAACCCGTCGCTTCTCACTGACGCGGCGCACTGATCCCACAAGAACACCCAGAAAGGAAAGTACTGCGATGTTCGCTCCCATTACTTCTGCTCTTATGATTGCTTCTCTCGTGATTGCGCAGAATCCGCTTCCGAATCCGGCTGCGGCACCGGCCGCGCAGCAAGTCCCGGCGCCACTCGTCGCACCACCGATCACCGTGCCTGCGGGAACGGCGATCCCTCTTACGCTGATGAACGCCGTCAAGAGCAAGTTGACCAAGCCGGGAGACACCGTGCGCGCGGTGGTGGCTTTTCCGGTCACGGTGGGATCGCGGCTCGCCATTCCCACGGGAACCTTCGTGGAGGGGACCGTAACCCAGGTGACCGCGCGGCCGCTGAAAAATCAGGTGCCAACGCTACGCGTTCATTTCACGCGGTTGCTGTTTGCAAACGGCTATTCGGTGGCGCTGAACGGCGAGAATACGCAGTCGTTTCTGCTGCCTAACGAGGACAGGGCGTTAACCGTGGAAGTGGCCGAGCTCGCGCCGATGCCCTTGCCGGGCCCACATTTTGCCATGGGTGCGGGACAGACAACCATGCCGACGCTGCCACAGGTTGGCCCGTCAAAGGCTGTGGTTATCGGGGCTACGACAGGGGGCTTTGCGGCTTTCACAATCGGGATGCTGCTGTGGGCGCACCACCGCGCGAACAGCTACGACTTTGTCGTCTTCGATGTGGGATGGCAGTTCCAGATGGTTCTCGATAGCCCGGTCACACTCGATGCGGCTCAAGTTGCGGCCGCCGCGGCGACTCCCAGCGCGAACTAACCAGGGTTTCACGGCGACCTAACGGCCTTCAAACACGAGTTCTCCCATCGGCGCTCACGAGCGGCTCGGCTTTTCTCTGCCCCGCGAAAGCTGCTATGCTGCGGGCGCTAGGAAAAGCGATTTATGGCTGTGGAGGAACGCGACGATGTGGTTCCTGGGGATGGATGTGGGGACGGGCGGGACGCGGGCGGTCATCGTGGACGGCGCGGGCAAGCTAAAGGGCACGGCTTCATGCGAGCACGCGCCGTTCCGCGCCGAGCATCCGGGATGGGCGGAGCAGGATCCCGAGGACTGGTGGCGCGCGGCGCAGGATGCGATTCGCGGGGTGATCGCAAGCACGCCGGAGCCGCGGGAGCCGGTGGCGGCCATCGCGCTGACCGGGCAGATGCACGGCGCGGTGATGCTGGACGAGACGGGCGCGGTGCTGCGGCCGGCGCTGATCTGGTGCGATACGCGGACACAACCCGAGTGCGACTGGCTGACGGAGACAATAGGCTACGAGCGGCTGATCGAGCTTACGTGCAATCCGGCGCTGCCGAACTTTACGCTGACCAAGCTGCTGTGGGTGAAGACGCACGAGCCGGAGACATTCAAGAAGATACGGCACGTGATGTGCCCCAAGGATTATGTGCGCTACCGGCTGACGGGCGAGTTCGCGATCGACGTGCAGGAGGCGAGCGGAACGCTGCTGCTGGACGTGACGCACCGGCGGTGGTCGCGCGAGGTGGCCGAGGCGGCGGGGATCGAGATGAGCTGGCTGCCCAGGGTGTACGAGTCGCCGGAGATTTGCGCGCGGATCAGCGAGAAGGCGGCGGGGCTGACGGGATTGAAGGCGGGAACGCCGGTGGCGGCGGGCGCGGGCGACCAGGGCGCGGGCGCGGTGGGCATGGGAATCCTGCAGCCGGGAAGCGTGTCGGCGACGATCGGGACCTCGGGGGTGGTGTTCGCGGCGACGGCCGAGCCGACCAAGGATCCGAAGGGACGGCTGCACACGTTTTGCCACGCCGTGCCGGGCGTGTGGCACGTGATGGGCGTGACGCAGAGCGCGGGCTTGAGCCTGCACTGGCTGCGCGGGACGTTTTTTGCGGGCCAAAGCTATGACGCGATGAGCGAGGCGGCGGCGAAGGTTCCCGCGGGGAGCGAGGGGCTGGGGTGGGCGCCGTATCTGCTGGGCGAGAGGACGCCGCACCTCGATCCGGAGGTGCGGGCGGCGTTTGCGGGCATCGGCGTCGAGCACACCGGAGCGCATTTTGTTCGCGCGGTTCTCGAAGGCGTGGCCTACTCGCTCGAAGATACCTTTGCGCTGTTCCGCGAGCTGGGGATTCCGGTGACGGGCATTCGCCTGGGCGGCGGCGGAGCGCGCGGCGCGCTGTGGCGGAAGATTCAGGCTGGCATCTACGGGCACGCGGTGGAGGTGCTCGCAGCCGAGGAGGGCGGCGCGTTTGGGTGCGCGCTGATGGCCGGCGTGGGCGCGGGACACTGGAAGAACCTGGACGAGGCGTGCGGGCAGGCGATCGAAGTGGCGCAGCGGATTGAGCCGGACGCGGGCGATGTGGCGGCGTACAAGGCGGGGTATGAGCGGTGGAGAAAGCTGTATCCGGCGCTGCGCGGACTAAGAAACTAGGTTTCAGGGGTCAGGGGTCAGGGGTCAGAAAACGCCGCTTACGCGCCGGCAACAACAAAGTCGGCGAAGGTGAAGCCGCCGCGGGTGACGATTTCGCCGGTTGTGAGCGGGAGCGGGGCGGAGAACATCGGTCCGGCGTAGGCGCAGGTATGGAACTCGCCGCGCTCGCCGCAGGGGTCGGCCTGGGGCGGAAGATCACGTAAAAAATCCTCATCGAATTCGCGGCCGGCGAAGGCGGCGGGGAGCTGCTTTGTGTCGACGCAGGAGATGCGGGCGCGCAGGCCGGCGGCGATCATCTCTCGCGCGAGCGCATCGGTGGGAAGCTGCCAGAGAGGAAAGAGCGGCTCGAGCCCGGTGGGCGCAAGCTGGCGTACACGATAGGCGCGAACATCTTCAAGGAAGAGATCGCCGAAAGCGACGGCCTGAATGCCTTCGCGAATGGCGCGTTCGCAGGTTTCGGCCATGCGCTGCTCATAGACTTCATTGGGACAGGGCCATGGAAGCGGGACGATCCAGAGCGGGAGCCCGGCGGCGGCAGCCTGCGCTTCAAGGACCGCGCGGCGCACGCCGTGCATGGCGACGCGATCGAACTCGGAGTTGAGGGTGGTGAGCAGGCCGCAAATTTCGATGGCGGGATCGCGGCGCAGGGCGTGGAGGGTCCAGGCGCTGTCTTTGCCGCTGCTCCAGGAGAGAAGGACGCGCTTCATAGAACGATGATAGCGGCTGCAAGGCGCGGGAGCGGAAACCGCCGCGGGCAACGCCACGCCTATAATCGGACCGGGAGATGAGCGGAACCATGAAGATCGATTTCTTTGCCGGCCGCATCGGCGGCTGGCGTTTATTGGCGTTGAGCGTGGTTTTGTCGATGTGCCGGCCTGCCTCGATGTACGGCGCGCAGGATGCGCAGGCGGGGCCAGCGCCGCTGCGGGTGGCGATTGTGGGCCTGGAACACGGGCACGTGGAGGCGTTTCTGCGCGCGCTGCCGCAGCACAAAGACGTGACCCTGGTGGCCATTGTGGAAGGCGACCAAGCCCTGGCGAAGAAGTACGAGGAACGATCCAATCTATCGCCGAGCCTGTTCTATCCGAGCCTGGAGGCGATGATCCCGGCGCGGCATCCGCAGGCGCTGCTGGTGTACACGCCCATCGCGCAGCACCGCGGAGTGATCGAGAAGGCGGCTCAGTATGGCGTCTCCGTGATGGTGGAGAAGCCGCTGACGATCTCGGTGGAGGATGCGTTGGCGATTCGCAAGGCCGCGCGCGAGCACCACATTCATGTGCTGGTGAACTACGAGACGACGTGGTACGCGAGCAACCGCGCCGCCTACGACGCCGCGGAGCAGGGACAACTGGGCGCGATCCGGCGCGTAGTGGCGCACGATGGCCACCAGGGCCCCATGGAGATTCACACGCCGCCTGAATTTCTGCGCTGGCTGACCGACCCGGCGCAGAACGGAGCCGGCGCGCTGTACGATTTCGGCTGCTACGGCGTGGATCTGATGACGTGGCTGATGCGCGGAGAGACGCCGCTGACGGTGACAGCCGTGACGAACCACGACAAGCCTGAGATGTATCCGCGCGTGGATGACGACGCGACGATCGTGTTGACTTATCCCCGCGCGCAGGCGGTGATTCAGGCTTCGTGGAACTGGCCGTTCAACCGCAAGGACATGGAAGTGTATGGCGCGACGGGTTACGCGATCACGGTGGGCGCGGACCAGGTGCGCGTGCGCCGCGAACACGACTCGGCGGAGCAACTGATCACGGCGCCGCCGCTGAGCGCGCCCGAAGATAATTCACTCGATTACCTGGCTGCCGTGTTGAACGGGCAGATTGAGGCAAAGGGCGACCTGAGCGCACTGGACACGAATGTGGTCGTGATGCAGATTCTGGATGCCGCGCGCGAGTCCGCGCGGACGGGAAAGACCGTCAGACTGGCTAAGCTGCCGGAATAAAGCAGCCTGGCCGGATTGGCGCGGGGTGAGGTTTCATACGCCGCCGCGCTGTTTACCGCGCGAAGAGCGAGAGGTCGATGGCTTCGCCCATGGCTTTATAGCCCGCGTCCTTGGGGTGCAGGTGATCGCCTGAGTCGTAGGCCGGGTTGAAGCGATTGGGATCCTGCGGATCGCGCGTGGCCTTGTCGAAGTCGGCGACGCCGTCGAACGTGCCACTATTGCGAATCCAGTCGTTGACGGCTTCACGGATCTGCTCGCCCTTGCCGGAGTAGTAGAACGCGCCGCCGTAGGGCGTAAGCGTAGCGCCGATGGCTTTGATGCCGTGCTCGTGCGCGGCGCCGGCGATCTGTTTGAGGGCCATCTCCAACTGCTGCGCGGTGATCTCGTCATACGGGGCCTGGGGTCGCTCGAGGCTGCCGATATCGTTGATGCTTTCAAGCACGATGACGTAGCGCACGCCGCTCTGCGCAAGCACGTCGCGGTCAAGGCGCGCGAGGGCGCTGGGGCCGTAGTCTTGGTTGAGGACGCGGTTGCCGCCGATGCCTTCATTCAGGACCGCAACGTTTTTGAGATCGGATCTTCGTGGAGGCGGGCGGCGAGAACGTCGGGCCAGCGGCGATTGGCGTTGGGAGTAGATAGCGAGCCGTCGGTGATGGAGTCGCCGAGCGCGACAATGGCGCGGGAACCGGCGACGGCGGAGACATCGATACCGTCGAGGAAGTACCACGAAGAGAATTTTGTGGGTTGCGGCAGATCCTGCGCGGTGGAAACATCGCCGTTGGCGAGGAAGTTGTCCTGATCGGCGAAGTCGTGAAAGGTTTCGGCGCGCATGACCTGCGGCGGCAGATAAAAACTGACGGCGAGATCGGAGAGCGGAGGAACGGCGAGGGCGACGGGATCGGAGAAGATCTCGGCTCCGGGCGGGATGTTGACGGAGGTTGCTCCGCCGAAGGTGATGGCGTGATCGATGCCGGGCTGGATGGCTCCGTTGCCGGCGCTGAACGCCAAGTGGGCATCGGCGATGGTGAGCGGATCGGCGCCGTAGGCGTTGGTGAAGCGCACGCGAAGTTGCGGGCCGCCGACGGAGACGTGGACGATTTCGCGCAGCGTGACGCCGCTGAGGGGGCGTAGGCTGAAGCCACCCTCGACCAGCAGGGGAGCCGCGGCCCACGTGCCTACCCATTGAGGATGAGGTACGGACTGGGCACGGGACGGCGCGCCGAACACGAAGGCGAGAGCGGCGCAGGCAGCGAAAGAAAGGCAGTGTTTCCCCATCGGTTGATTCCTCTCTTGTTCAAGTCGATTTTCGTGCCAGCAATCGGCTATTGCAGTTCCATATTGGCGCTGAGCGGGGTGTTTTCGCTGGAGTCGCCGACGCGAATGACAAACTTGCCGGGATCAATGGTCCATTTGTGCGCGGATTCATCCCAATAGCTGAAGGCGCGCGCGTCGAGCGCCAAAGTCACGTGCTTCGTCTCGCCGGGAGCGAGACGGACCTTTTCAAATCCCTTCAATTCGCGCTCGGGGCGATCGACGTGGGCTGACGGATCGGAGACGTAGAGTTGGGCGACTTCGGCTCCGGCAACGGCGCCGGTGTTGGTGACGTCGAAACTAACGGCAACCGTAGCGCCGGAGGCGGCAGAAGCGGGAACTTGAAGGTTGGAGAAGCTGAAAGTTGTGTAGCTGAGGCCGAAGCCAAAGGGGAAGAGCGGACGCTTGCCGGTGGTGGTCCAGTAGCGGTAGCCGACCATGAGCTTATCGCCGTACTTGATGTGCCCAATGGTGTAGTCGACGGGCCGGCCGTTGGCGACGGGGGTGTGGAGCGTGGTGTCGGCGCCGGGGACGGGGTAGTACCAGGGATACGAAGCGCTGTCTTTCCAACTGCGATCGAAGGTGACGGGGAGCTTGCCCTCGGGATCGTGCCGGCCGAAGAGGATCTGGGCGACGGCCCTGCCGCCCTCCTGGCCGGGATAGAAAAGGTGCAGCAGCGCGGGGACCTTGTCAAGCCAGCGCTCGACATTCATGCCGCCTCCGCCGGTGAGAAGAACAATGGTGTGGGGATTGGCGGCGGCCATGGCCTCAATGAGCGCGTCCTGGCCCGGCGGGAGGGTGAAGGGGCGGTCGTGGCCCTCGCCTTCGATGACGGGGTCGAAGCCTGCGGCTACGACCACAACATCGGCGAGAGACGCAAACTTTCTGGCGTCGGCTGAGACGAGGTCCGGCTCATAGGCGATTCCGAACCCGAAACGGGAGCCGGCAGTGTAGGGCAGGTAATCGGCCTGGAGGCTGATGGTTTGGCCGGCGGCGAGATCGAGGGAAGTGGAATGGGGCACCTGGCCCTCGGCGTGGATCTGTTCGAGGACCTGTTTGCCGTCGACGAGGATTTTAAATGTGTCTTCGCCGCTGGCGGCGGCAAGGAGCAGATACTTGCCGGCTTTGCCGGCCTTGAAGGCGGCGGTGTAGCGGATGCTGCGCGGCTGGGGATCGGGAGCCTCCCATTGACCATATCTCCAGTCAGCCACGTTGTCGCGCGTGCCGGTCTCCGGCGTGCCGGTAAAGTCCCGGCTGGGAAAGGTCTCAACCCGAACGCCGTTTTCCCAACTGGTATTGCCAAAGACACCGTTCAGATCGGGCAGCCCACGGCTATAGAGGACGTGCACATCGGGACCGAGGAAATTGGCGATGCCGGTGAGGATGCTGACGGGCTCGAAGGCGCGTGTCTCGGCCGAGCCGCCGCCGCCGGGGACCGCGGGCCAGGCGTCAGGGCCGATGATGGCGATGGTCTTGATTTTCGCGGGGTCGAGCGGCAGCAGGCGGCCTTCGTTCTTGAGCAGCACGATGCTCTCGAGCGCGCCCTGGAGAGCAACGGCGCGGCCGGCGACCGAATAGATGGAACCGGCAGGGTCGAATTGCGGGCGCTCGGTGAAGCCGTAGCGCAGCTCGGTGCGGAAAAGGCGCAGGATATGGTCGTCGATGGTGGACTCTTTCACCTGGCCGCTCTGGACCGCGGGAATAAGACTCTTCGCGTTCATGAATGTGGGGCCGGGCATCTCGAGGTCGAGACCGTTGTTGACCGCGGCGACGCCATCGTAGGTTGCATCCCAGTCGGACATGAGGATGCCCTTGAAGCCCCAATCGCCTTTGAGCACCTTGACGTTGAGGAAGTCGTTCTGCGTGGAGTGGACGCCATTGACCAGGTTGTAGGAGTTCATGACGGCATCCGCGTGAGCCTTGGTGACGGCGGCCTCGAAGCTGGGCAGGTAGATTTCGCGCATGGTGCGCTCGTCCACGTCGGTACTGACGTTGTGGCGGTCAAACTCCTCGTTGTTCAGCGCGTAGTGCTTCAGCGTGGCGATGACGCCCTGGGATTGGACGCCCTCGATGAACGGCACGACCAAGGCGCCGTTGAGAAACGGATCCTCTGATAGGTACTCGAAGTTGCGGCCGGAGACGGGCGAGCGGGCGATGTTGACGCCGGGGCCGAGCAGGAAGTTGACGCTGCGGGCGCGGGCATCCTTACCCAGGCTCTCGCCCAGAGTGCGCGCAAACTCCGGATCCCAGGTCGCAGCCAGCGTCACGCCGCCGGCGTAGGCCGTCGCGGGCCCCCAGTGGTTCACGCCCACCGACGCATCCGACATTTTGAAGACGGGCAGCCCGATGACCGGCATAGGACAGGTGAACTCGCCGTCGACGCCGCCGAGGAGCTCGATTTTCTGTTCGAGCGTGAGTTTGGCGGCCATGGCGCGGGCTTGAGCCTCAATGGCGGGCGAGTCTGGCACGGGAGCCTGGGCCGCAGACGGGAGGCAAACCAGCGAGAGACCCATCAAAAAAGCAGAGAAAAGCGATACATGGGAATGTCCCAGGAGATTTTTCATAACGCGCCCAAAATAACGCATTGGGCCGCCGGATGTACAGTGAGGCTCAGTTCGGCCCAGGTGACGCGCCCTGGCCCCGGCTGTAGGCCTCGGGTCGCCGGGGGTACGTGAAGCAGCGCCGGACAAGGCCTGCAGGGTCTTTCCGGCATCGGATCAAGACTCCGGGGTTCTGTTGCGCGTGAAGTAGTCTTAAACTTTCTCCAGCGAAATCAAGGCCTTGGCTATTGTGATTCGAATCACAGGGGGGGGTGAATGGGGTCACTGCCCTGCTCAGTGCCGGGAGCGCACACTCAAGGATCAGTGAACCAGGGAGCAGCGGCTGCCGCAGAGGGACAACCATGAGTTTTGCACAAGGCTTGAAGACCATTGTGGTCGCGACGGACCTTGAGGGTCAGTCAGAAGCGGCTCTGGAGTACGCGCGCAAGCTGGCCGCGAACTATGGTGCGCGGATTGTGCTTGCACACGGGCTGGACCCGATGGAGTACGCCGCAGTGGACGCACTGCCCGGCAGCGTGCTCAGCCACCTGACAGCAGAGGCGTGCAAGGTGCTGGACAAGCTGGCGGGAGACCTTTTGCGGGAGGGGATTCACAGCCACTCCGAAGTGCGGCAAGGGGCCGTGGCGGAGATGCTGGTGGATGTGGCGCGACAATACGATGCGGGGCTGATCGTTATTGGCACCAAGGGGATGGAAGGCGCCGGACCGGTGGTGGTGGGCGCAATTGCGGAGCGACTGGTGAGACTGGCGCCGTGTCCAGTGCTGGCCGTGGCGGCGGACTGGAACGCGGGCCCGCACCGGCCCACTCCGGGCGGACCGGTGCTGCTGGCGATGGAACGGAACGATGCGGCCGCGGCTGCCGCCGCTACAGCGTACTCACTGGCCGAAACTTTCGATCGGCCTTTGCTGGCGCTGCACGTGCGGACCGCAGCCGAAGCCGCGGCCGGGATGAATCCATGCGCCGCCAGCCTGGGGGATTTTGGCGTTCCCGCGCAGGGCAAGGCGCCGGTGCATTGCCTTGTAAAGGACGGCAACCCGGCCGATGCCATTGCAGAGGCGATTCGCGAAAATCACCCCTGCATTCTTGTGGCCGGAGTGAAACGCGCGAGCGGGACGCCGGGGCCGCATGGCACTGCGTTTGCATTGCTGTCTGCCTCGCGCGTGCCGGTTCTTTGCGTTCCGCCGGAGGGGTTCCGCACTGCCGTGGAACGGGAAGTTGCCGTTGCCGTGTGCACTCGGTGATCGGTGAAAAGAATCGAGCCCGCGAGAGCCGCGATCGCTACCAACAGGGAATGGGCGGACGAAAGGAGAAGCCGCACCGTTTTGAGCGATCCCAAGCAAATGTAACCCAGCATGGTGTAAAGCCAATGTGCCGCGCCGCGAATGGCGGGCAGTGAGACGTTGGTTTGCAGCGAAGAAAAAGACGCGCTTACCGGCAGCAGAAGGGCAGCAGAAACCGCAAGCAAGATGCCAAAGAACCGGGAACACGGTGAAAGAATGGCGGACCTGACCACTCAACCCGAGACTCGATTCGAGCGCTTAGCCGCCGTGGCGGCACATCCGCTCGCCGAGTTACTGGAGTGCCCGCAAGAGGCTGGAGACCTGCTGAGCGGGGCGACGCGGTGTGTGGATTTCGAAGCCGGACAAGTGGTTTTCCGGCAGCAGGGGCCCTGTAGGGGGTTGTATGTCGTGGTATCGGGCGATTTTGCGCGCAAGGCGGAGCGTTTCGATATGCGCGTGACGCTGGGCACGGCGCGGCCCGGAGACCTGGTAGAGCTGGCCGCGGCGCTGGGAGACGAACATCACACCTGCACGATGACCGCAGTGACTGCCGGATCGTTGCTGCAGTTACCGATGGACGCGCTGCACAGAGCGTTTGAGAGCTATCCGCCGCTGCGGATGCGTCTGCTGGAAGAACTGGCACGAGAGATTTCGCGCGCCTACATCACCTGCGCCTTGACACGCGTGATGCCGGTCCGGCGGCATGGAATTGGAGCGGTACTGGCTTAGAGGAAGAACCAGTCCGGACATTGGGAGTATCGGGCAGAAGCCGGGAAGACGAAAAGACCCGCCTTGCCGGGTGAGGATTTGCGCTATACTTTTCCTAGCGTTGAATCTAGCGGGAGATGTATGGCTTCAGCCCATTCCCATCACCCCCCGGAAGATTGCCTGAATTGCGAGCACCGGCATCTGCGGATGTTCTGCGATCTTACACCGGAGGCGCTGGCGGATTACGATCAGATCGGCATCATGATGAGCCACGCGCGCGGGGCCAAGCTGTTTACCGAGGGCGATCCGGCGCGTAATGTCTTTGTTATCTGCTTCGGGCAGGTGAAGATCTCCTCGACCTCGCGCGACGGCAAGACGATGATCCTGAAGATTGCCGGGCCGGGCGACGTGATGGGGTTGAGCGCGGTGCTGGCCAACGTGCCGCACGAGGTAACGGCGGAGGCCATCGAGCCCTGCCAGGTGAAAACAGTCCGCAAGCAGGAATTTATCGAGTTTCTGGGCCGGCATGGGATTGCATCGATGCACGCGGCGCAATCGCTCTCGGGCGAATACCTGACGGTGTTCCACGACGCCAAGCGGCTGGCGCTCTCGGGCTCGGCAGCGGGACGGCTGGCGCGGCTGCTGCTGGATTGGGGACGCGCTGCTGCCAACGGCAAACCGGAGGTTCGCTTCACCATGGCCCTGACGCACGAGGAGATCGCCAACATGGCGGGCACCTCGCGCGAAACGGTGACGCGGCTGTTGAACCAGTTCCGGCGCGACCAGTGGATCACCATCAAGGGCACCAGCCTGACCATCGTGAAGCCCGATCAACTGGAGCGGCTGACGGCGTAGGGCTCTTCCCTTTCCTTCAACTTGTAAAGACCTCGCTTGTAGCGGCGTGAGCGCGGAAAGCCTTTCCTGCTTTTATCTCAAAATTGAGATATACTGAATAGTGCTTTGGCAAGTAGAAGTCCTCAATGAAACCGTACGCGCGGAAATCATGGCTTTGCCAGAGGATATGCAGGCTCGCTTGGTGAGACTCACCCAGCGCATCCGCCAAATTGGCCTGGAATCTTTGAAAGAGCCGCACGTCAAGTTTCTGGGAAACAAGCTGTGGGAGATGCGCCTGACCGGGCGCGACGGAATTGCGCGTGCGCTGTATGTGACCGCGTTGGGCAGGCGAGTAGTGATTGTTCGCGTCTTCGTCAAGAAAACGCAGAAAACGCCGCGAGCTGAGATTGAACTCGCACTTCAGCGGGCAAAGGAGATTCAATGACGATTCCCTTCGAAAAGATCGAGGCACAGTTGCTGGCGAACCCTAAGGTGAAGGCCGAGTACGATGCGCTCGCTCCCGAGTTCGAAATCTCGGCGGAACTGCTGCGCGCGCGTCTTCGCGCCGGGTTGTCGCAGGCCGAGTTGGCCGTGCGCATGGGCACCAGCCAATCAGCCATTGCGCGGCTTGAAAGCGGACAAACGTTGCCCAGCACGAAGACGTTGTTGCGTTTTGCTGAGGCTACACGATCAAGGATCCAAGTGCGCTTGTCGGCGGCATAGCGATCGCAAGCCGGCCCTTCTCTTTCCTTCGATTCTCCCAAACAAATTCCAAGCCCGACAGCAGTTTGATAGCTTGAGAACATGCCTGAAGCTGCTGCTCCATCCAACGAAACTGCAATTGATCTCGAATCCCTCGTCGCCGACGTCGTCGCACAGGCCGTGAAGGCGGGCGCCAGCGACGCGGAGGCAGCGGCGCGCGAGGGCGACGAGTTCAGCGTGAACGTGCGCATGGGCGAGGTGGAGACGCTGACGGAATCGGGCTCTCGCGGGCTGGGATTGCGGGTGTTCCTGGGCAAGCGGTCGGGTTCGGCTTCAACCAGCGACCTGACTGCGGAGGGAATTCGCCAGCTTGTGGAAGGCGCGCTGGCGCTGGCGAAGGTGACGGAAGAAGATGCGTTTGCCGGACTGCCGGAGGCAGGCGAGTTCGGTTCGGTCGAGGGCGATCTGCACCTGTACTACGAGGATGTGTATTCGCTTGCCGGGGCGGAACGCATCGAGTGGGCGCGGAGGGCCGAGGCGGCGGCGCTGGCCGCAGACCCGCGCATCACCAACTCCGACGGCGGCAGCTTTGACGCCACAACGGGCCGCAAGGCGCTGGCCAACTCGCGCGGATTCGTGGGCAGCTACCGCAGCAGCTATGCAGGCGTCACCGCCGCGCCGCTGGCCATGGATGCAGACGGCAAAATGCAGCGCGACGGGTGGTGGTCGAGCGCGCGGCGGCTCGCGGACCTCGAATCGCCTGAGGCCGTGGGCAAGGAAGCGGCACGCCGCACGCTGCGCCGGCTGGGAGCGCGGCGCGTACCCACGCAGCGGGTTCCCATCCTATTTGCGCCGGAGACAGCGCGCACGCTGATCGGCTCGGTCTTCGAGGCTGCTTCGGGCGACGCCATCTGGCGCAGCGCTTCGTTTCTCGCGGGGAAACTGGGCGAGCCGATCGCCGCGCTCGGCCTGACGATCGTGGACGACAACACGATGCTGCTGCCCACGGGCGCGGGAGGATTTGGAACATCGCCTTTCGACGACGAGGGCCTGCCCTCGCGGCGCACCGTGGTGGTGGAGAACGGGGTGCTGCGCAATTACCTGCTGAACACCTACACCGCGCGCAAGCTGGGCATGAAGTCCACGCACAACGCCGCGCGGGGATTGGCGGGCGCGCCGGGGATCGGTTGCGGCAATCTCTTTGTGGAGCCGGGGACGCTTACGCCCGAGCAGATCCTCGCGGAGGTTCCGGCGGGGCTTTACGTGACGGGCTTGATGGGCTTCGGCACAAATCTGGTGACGGGCGATTACTCGCGCGGCGCAACGGGCTTGTGGATCGAGAACGGCCAATTGACGCACGCCGTGGAAGAGGTAACGATTGCCGGGAACCTGGCCGAGATGCTGCGCAACGTGACGGCCATCGGCAACGACCTGGTGTTTCGCGGCAGCGTGGCTTCGCCGACGCTACGCATTGACGGGATGACGATCGCGGGGGCGTGAAGCTAGGGGTTTCACGCCATGGGCCAGATGATCTCTTTACCAAAGCGTTACTGAAGAATAGCCGGCGATACAACCAGAACGAGGAAAATTAGCGGCTTCTTCGCCTGCAATGCTCAATCGGTGACTCTACGATTCGCTTGCCTTTGCCCCAAGGAAGTGGATGAGACGTCTCTTCACGGCGGCCGTTCTCGCCCCAAACCCCGTTTTTTACGGCGGTTCTCCTGCAGCTATGAGCCATTTCGGGCATAATTCAAGGCGGCTTTTTCTTGATGAAAAAGCCACTTAGCGATTGTGCCTTGGTCTACACCTGCAGGAGACCCGCTATAGCGCCTGAACGAAGCTAATGAACTAGCCAGGCTGCACATTACGACGGTGCAAGAGGCAGGCCTCCGAGAGCAACGTGCAATGGCCGTTGCCTGCCGTACGAAATCAATGCAGCCATCCGTACTCTGCGATGGTTTGCTGGCCGCAAAGCCGCTCTCTTTCCATTTCTGAGTTTTGTCTCATCACTCCGCCCAGGATACTGGACACTCGTCTGCTGTTCCACAGAGCATCGGCAGCCGGGCTCAAGGATTGCGGGGCATTTTGAGTCGGACCTGCGCTGCCATCTAGATGTGAAGTTTCAACAGGTTGTCCATTCGATCTGACTGCGAGAAGCTGGTTCTGCGACGAATCAGATTTCCCGGAGGGATCGAATGGACTATCACCAGAATGCCCGACTGATCGTTCATAGTCGAGAGCGGTTAGCCAGATATGTGCTTGAGCAGGGCAGTACGTTGAAGGCCGCTGCAGCGGCCTTCAACGTGAGCGATAAGACTGCGGCCAAATGGGTGCGCCGGTATCGAGAGCGTGGGCGGGCCGAAATGAAGGACCGCAGCTCAAAGCCGCATCGCTCGCCCCGGCAAACTTCGGCTTCATTATTAGAAAGGGTTTTGGTTCTTCGCCGGCAGCGTTGGAACGGCTGGCGCATCGCCCACGAACTCAAACTCAGTCGAGCCACCGTAAGCCGAGTCCTGCGTCGCGCCGGAATGAATCGGCTCCGCTCGCTTGACCCGCCCCCGCCCATAATTCGCTACGAACACAAGCATCCTGGCGACCTGATCCACTTCGATATCAAGCGCCTGGCGCGCATCCGCAGGCCCGGGCATCGTGTCACCGGTCAGCGTCGCGGAGAGTCACGGGGCGCCGGCTACGAGTACCTGCACATTGCCATCGACGATCACAGCCGCATCGCCTTCTCCGCCATCCTGCCCGATCAGACGCACCACTCTGCCATGCGCTTCTTCCTCATGGCCAGGGCCCATTACGCGCGCTTCGGCATCGCTATCCGCCGCGTGCTCACCGACAACGGCTCCTGCTATAAACACTGGCTGTTTCGCAAACTGCTCCACCGCCAACACATCAAGCATCGCCTCACAAGACCCTACACGCCACGCACCAACGGCAAAGCCGAACGCTTCATCCAGACTGCCTTGCGCGAGTGGGCCTACGCACGCTCCTACCAGAACTCAGAACAACGAACCGAGCAGCTCGAACTGTGGATGCACGATTACAACTTCCACAGACCTCACGTCAGCCTTAAACTGAACTCACCCGCTTCCCGCTCCGGCCTGAATCGGAACAACCTCTTGAGCCTCCACAGCTATAGCGTTTTCGGAATACACGTAGACTTTTTCAGGGTTGTGAAAGGTGGCTTTTTCTTGAGGAAAAAGCCACTTGAGTGTTTTCCTTCGGTCTACAGCAATTCCGAAAACGCTATAGGCTTCTCATCGCGGATTGCGCCGGTTTCCCGAGCGCAAGGACGCGTATGCGGCGGATTGAATCCGCCGCAAAGAAGGCCTTGTTGAACGCTTATGGAATGAGTATGCGCTCAAAGGGAGAAATTATCGGCAAACTTGACAGAGATCAGAGATCAGGGGTCAGAGAACAGAAAAAGAAAGACTTAGGGCGGTGACGGCGGGCTGGTTTGGGTGGCGGGGGCTTGACAAAAAGATGGGGTGAACCCCTTGGCTGAGACAGTTTGTATTTTGACAGGTTGCCGTTGGTTGAAAAAAGGTTTTCATTTTGTTGGTTCTCCGGCAGACTGGGCTGCGGTTGGTGAAGCGGAGACAGGCTCTGGTGGAGACCAACCTGTCAAGGAATAACCGACTGGAGACTCATCGATCAGATGGGCCGGGGGGCCGGGTGGAACCGGCTCCCCGCTTCCTTTACACGGCCGGCCTCTGCGCCGCGCTCTGGATCGATAGATTTCCCCATGCCTTGGAAAACTCACGCTTGGTGTTGGCGAGGCAGTCTGGGTTGAGCAGGCGGCTTCGAACTCCTCCGGCGTCTTGTATCCCAGGGCGGAGTGGAGCCGGAGCCGATTGTAGTAATGGTCGATGAACTCTTCCAGGTGAGCGAGCAGGTCGTCGATGTGCTGGTACTGGTTGGCGTAGATCTCCTCCCGCTTGAGGGTTTTGATGAAGCTCTCGCAGAAGGCGTTGTCGTAAGGATTGGCGGGACGGCTCATGCTGGGCAGGATGCCGTGGTTCTGGAGCATGCGCGTGTACTGCTCGGAGGCATATTGCACGCCGCGATCGGAGTGGTGCACCAGGCCGGGAGCGGGCTGGCGCAGGGCGATGGCGCGCTCCAGGGCCAGCAGCGGCAGGCGCGTGGTCAGGGTGCGGTCCAGCGCCCAGCTGACCGCTTTGCGCGAGAAGGCGTCCAGCACCACGGCCAGGTAGACGAATTCCTGGCGCAATCGGATGTAGGTGATGTCGGCGACCCATAGCTGGTTGATCGCGGTCAGCTTCATGCGGCTGGCCAGGTTCAGATAAACCTCCAGTTCGGGGTCTGACTGGGTGGTGGCGACGAAGGCCTTCGGCTCGACGCCCAGCAGGTTATCTTCGCGCATCAGCCGCAGGACACGCTTGTGGTTGACTGCCATGCCGCGGCGATGGAGCTCGACGGTGACGCGCCGGTAACCGTAGCGGCGGCGATGTTCGATCACGATCTGCTGGATCATGCTGCGCACTTCCATGTCTTCTTCGCCGGGGTGGCGTTGCTCGAAGAAAACGGTAGAATCCGGCGCGGCTGACCGCGGCCAGCCGACACATCGGCTCTATACCAAGGCTGCCTTCGATCGGCATCAGTTCCCGGATGGTTTCCCGGATGCCGTTTCGCCAGAACCGGTAGCGGTCTGGCGTAGAGCCTCGACCTTTTCGCAGGCAGCCTTCAAAAAATCCGCTTCCAGCGTCTTCTTCACCAGCGCTTTCTTCAGTTGGGCATTTTCCTGGCGCAGGCGCTGCTCGACGGCGAGGAAACGTCCGCGGCGCTCCTCCTCCACCCGTTCCCGCCACCAGTACAAAAGCTGCCGCGAGATGCCAAGCTCCCGGCATAGCTCGGATACGTTCGCCGTCTCTCCCAGGCGGCGCACCGCTGCCTCCCGGAACTCCTTGCTGAACCTTCGTTGCTTCGTCTCTTGACCCATTTGCAGTTCTCCCTTCCCTGCAAACTGTCAAAATCTTATCTGTCTCACTTTGGGGGTGCAGTCCAAAAACAGGGAATAGTGAGTAGCCAATAGGGAGTAGCCAATAGGGAGTAGGAAGGCAGCCGCCGCCGAGCACCAGCTTCCCCGCTCGGGATGGGGAATAGTGAGTAGCCAATGGGGAGTAGGAAGGCAGGGTTCGGGGAATGCAGGTCTGGGAGAGCAGCGGTGCTCACGCTCCCCGCACCTGTCCGCGCACGTGGCTCTTGACCGCATACATGCGCGCGTCGGCTGTGCCGACGATCTCGTGCACTGCCGTGCCGTCGTCGGGCGAGGAGGACAGGCCCACGCTGGCGCTTACTTTCAGTTTGAGCCCGTTCTTCATCCGGAACTGCGTCTCCATGAGCGCGCTATTCATAATCTTTGCCAGCTCCAACGCGGCCTCGGCCCCAGTCTCCGGCATCAGGATCACAAACTCGTCGCCTCCGTAGCGAAAACAGCGGTCCTGGTTGCGGCTCAGCTCCTGGAGCCGGCGTCCAACATGGGCCAGCAACTCGCTCCCGATCAGATGCCCATGGACATCGTTGACCAGCTTGAAGTGGTCCAGGTCGAGAAACGCCAAGCTTAACGGCAGCTTAAGCTTTTTACACCGTTTCAGCTCGCGGTCCAGGACTTCGTACAGGTGGCGCACATTGTAGAGACCGGTAGTGTCATCCATGATGGTCAATTGCTGAATGCGGGCCACGTCGCGCGCGTTTTCGATTGCGATGGCTGCGTGGTCAGCCAGGATGTGCAGAAATGCGATGCTGTAATCGGACATTTCGGCGCGCGGATTGAAGATCTCGATCACGCCTTGCGTGCCCTTACGCCCACGCAATGGCATGGCAATCGCGGATCTCACAGCACTCACCCCGGGGACGCCAGATTGCTTCATACGTGGATCGTCGTTGGCCTCAGGTACGATCAACGTCTCCCCGTGTTGCACGACCCAGCCCGCAATACCCTCTCCCATTTTCACCCGTAAGCCGCGCAGGGCCTCCGACTCCTGGCCTGCGGCAATCGCATAGTAGAGTTCCTGGCTCGCCTCGTCCAGCATCAGCAGCGCCCACAGTTTCGCCTCCACCATCCGTTCCATCTGTTCCAGGATGGTGCGCAAAATTGCGTTCAGGTCGAAGCTCGAAGTGAGCGATCGCGCGAGTTGATGAAACACAAGCAGATCGGCGAGCGGGATGCGCCCTTCCGTTTCGTTAGGCATGTTTGGGCCCTATTACGGCGGTTCTCCTGCGGCTATGTGCCATTTCGGACAGAATCCAAGGTGGCTTTTTCTTGATGAATAAGCCACTTAGCGATTGTGTCTTGGTCTACACCTGCAAGAGACCCGCTTTAGAGGAGTCTTATCCTCATTCTGCCACACATACTTGCGCACGCCTGCAGCAGGCCATCTGTCCCGTGCCGGCCGTGGGTCCATCTGCAATCACAAAAGGTGCGGCCCTATGCTCAACCGCCGATATGAACCATCGAACGCGACGGTTTCAGGAATCCCGGCTCGCCGATGTGATGCCGGGCTTCTTTCCCTTGTACCGTACGAACAATGTAAGCGCGCAGTTCCTCAGCGCTGGCCCCCGCGCGCAATCGCCCGTAGAGATCGTGCTCCACTTGCGAGAACAAACAGGTGCGAATCTTCCCGTCGGAGGTGAGCCGCACCCGGCTGCAGGCGCCGCAAAAAGCCATGCTCACCGGCGCGATAATGCCGATCTCGCCCACGCCATCGGCAAATGTGTAACGGCGCGCCGTTTCGCTGGCATCGCGGGCAGGCAGCTCGACCAGCGGCAGGGTCCGGCCGATCCGCTCGACAATCTCGCGCAGCGGCACCACGATCTCTGGCGACCAAAGCCGGCCCTCCTCGAGCGGCATAAACTCGATGAACCGGACGACGACCTTTTCTTCGCGCGCGAACCGCGCAAATCCTTCGATCTGGTCATCGTTGAATCCGCGCAACAGCACGCAGTTGATCTTAAGCGGCGTCAATCCGGCAGCGCGGGCGGCGCGGATGCTCGCGAGAACGGCGGAAAAACTTCCCTCGACCCGAGTGATGCGCTCGAAGGTGGCCGCATCCACCGCGTCCATGCTCACCGTCACCCGGCTCAGCCCCGCCGCTTTCAGGGGGGCGGCAAGCGATTCCAGCAGATGCCCGTTGGTGGTGATCGCCAGGTCCAACGGTTCGCCTGAAGGAGTGCGCAGCCGCGCCAACTCCCGCACCAGTTCCACCACCCCGCGCCGCAGCAGGGGCTCTCCTCCCGTAATCCGCACTTTCCTGATTCCCAGGCCCACAAAAAGCCCGATCAGGCGCAAGTATTCTTCAATGCCCAGCTCCGGATACTGGGCGCCCATCTCGCCGGTGCGGCAATAGACACATTTGTAGTTGCAACGGTCGGTAATGGAGACGCGGAGGTCGTGAATCACGCGCCCGTGGCTATCCTTGAGCGGCGGACGAAGCGCTGGCGTGGGGATTACGGAAAGGGAAGGGGCAGCCATCGGCAATTTCCAGCCTATACCCTTTTCGCCGTGGCATGAAGGGTTTCCGCTCGAACCGCCGCGCCGGCGCACGAAGCGATGGAAGCGATAGCATAAAGGAGCAAGTGTGCCGGTATCTTGTTCACGGCCCTTGCCCACAAAGAGGAAATCGAAAACATGCCCGCAACGGGAGCCAGACCTGCGGGCGCGGCGGACGAAGCCGGCGCGGCGTTGGCCGTGCGGCAAATGTTCGACTCCATCGCGCCCCGCTATGACTTGCTGAATCATCTCCTCTCGGCCAACATCGACCGGCTGTGGTGGCGAAAAGCTGCGCGAAGGTTCCAGCGAATTCTGGCTCACCGCGATGCGGCGATCCTCGATATTTGCTGCGGCACAGGCGATTTGACCCTGGCGCTGCTCAAGCTGCGTCCGCGCGGCGCGCGGCCGGTTCTCGCCGCCGATTTTGCGCCCGCCATGCTGCGCCGTGGGGCGCAGAAGTTTGGCCCGCCGGAGTTTCGCAAACCTGGGAAACGCGCGCCCGCGCCTGAAGCGCCTTACGCCGTTCCGCTTGAGGCGGATGCGTTACATCTGCCGCTCCGCTCTGAGTCGCTGGATCTGATCGTCACGGCTTTCGGCTTCAGGAATCTTGCCAACTATGAAGCGGGCCTCAGGGAGTTCCATCGCGCATTGAAGCCGGGAGGGCAGTTGGGGATCCTGGAGTTCAGCGAACCGGGGGGACTTGCCGGAAAGGCCTATGCACTCTACTTCCGGCGCGTACTGCCCGCCATCGGGCGCATGATCTGCGGCCAGAATGGCCCCTATCATTACCTGCCAAGTTCCGTCGGCAATTTTCCGCAGCCCGGCGAGGTGCTCGCGATGATGCGGTCGGCCCGCTTTCGGGA
Source organism: uncultured Acidobacteriaceae bacterium (assembly GCA_963808805.1). Classification (GTDB taxonomy): domain Bacteria; phylum Acidobacteriota; class Terriglobia; order Terriglobales; family Acidobacteriaceae; genus Telmatobacter. The sequence continues at coordinate 55,357 of CAWEGN010000005.1, forward strand.
GTGCGCATGGCAGCCGTATACGTTCGGAATTGCAGGGTTGTACAGTGCCGCACGGTCCCCTGTACTCTAGAGCCTGTTATGAACTTTCGCGTGGCCTGCGCTGGGAGCCAATTTTTCCGAGTTCAAGGAGCGAGGAGCGACGGATACCGGGTGTCTCCTAGCGACGAGTGACGCCGAAATCGGGGAAATAGGCCCCAGCCCTCCGGGTTGCGGCGAAAATCGGCTCATACATCGTTGTCGTCCTCGCCTTGGAATGGCCAAAGTCTTCGTCCTCCGCCTCGTCTGAGCCGATTTTCGCTCGCAACGCAGACCGCGGGAAAGTTCATAACAGGCTCTAGGAGCGCAATGACCTCCGCCGTCCCTAATTCGCGGGCGACCGAATCTTCCCTGCCGAGTCTTGCCGCGCTCTCCGCGGAAAAGCGGCAGGTCGCGAGGAATTCGATGGCGGCTGCGGCGGCAATGACGCTGCTCAAGTTTGCCGCCGGCCTGCTCTCCGGGTCGCTGGGCGTGCTTTCCGACGCGGCCCATTCCGGACTCGACCTGATCGCCGCGGCGCTGACCTACTTCTCCGTGCAGGTGAGCGACAAGCCGGCAGACGAGGATCATACCTACGGCCACGGCAAGATTGAGAATCTCTCGGCCTTCGGCGAGGCGGGGTTGATGGCTGTCTCCTGCGCCTGGATCATCTGGGAGGCGATGCAGCGTATCTTTTTCCACTCGGTGGAGTTGCACCACTCGCTATTACCGGTCCCCGTGCTGCTCCTCTCGATCGGCGTGGATTTTTGGCGTTCCCGGAAGCTCGGCGCGGTGGCCACGCGCACCGGATCGCCGGCTCTGGCCACCGACGCCTTCCACTTCGCCTCCGATATTTGGGCCTCGTGCGCGGTGCTGGCAGGGCTGGGCTTCACCTGGGCTGGCGCGCGATTCGGAGTTGGCGCGCTCCGCTACGCGGACCCCCTTGCAGCGTTGGCGGTCTCCGTCCTGATTCTCCGTATGACTGTCCGGCTGGGTCACGAGGCGGTAGATGCGCTAATGGACGAGATTCCCGCCGAAACCCGCCGCCGCTTGGTGCGCGAGGTGGAGCGCGTGGACGGAGTGCTGGCTGTGGAACGGGCGCGCGTGCGGCGCGCCGGAGCCGGCTACTTTGCCGACCTCACGCTGGCGTTGCCGCGGCGATTCACCTTTGAGCACACCGGCGAGTTGGTAGAAGCCGCCACGGCCGCAGTGCAGCGAGCCCTGCCCAAAGCCGATGTGGTCATCCATACCGTTCCCCGTGAAACGAGGGCGGAAAGCATCTTCGACCGCGTGCGGGCGGTGGCCGCGCGCAATAACGTGTCGGTGCATGAGCTCGGCGTTCGGTCGCATCATGGGCGCTTGCAGGTCGAGCTTCACGTGGAACTCGAGGAAAGCCGTTCGCTGCGGGAAGCGCACAGCTTTGTCTGCGCCCTCGAAGCGCAGATTCTGCGCAACGTCCCAGAAATCGATTCGGTGCTCACGCACATCGAAAGCGAGCCGGCCACCATCGAGCAGCCGGAGGAGGTGGCCGTCGAAGACCGCAAGATCGAACAGGTGTTGCGCTCCGCGGCCGCCGGGTTTCCAGAGATCGCGGACGTTCACGCGATCGCCGTGGGCCGCACGCGAGACCATATCTCTCTCACCTGTCACTGCACGTTGCCCGACGAGCTTCCCATGCGCCGCGTCCACGAGGTGATCACCGAGCTTGAGGACCGTTTCAAGCTGGAGTGCCCCGAAGTGTATCGCGTGACCATCCACCCCGAGCCGGCGACGGATAATACGCGGTAGATTGCAGGGTGGAACTGTTAAGGGGTAAACCGAATTCATGAACACTCGCGCCATCGCCGGTTTCTTCCGCGTCGCTTCGCTGCTCCTGCTGCTCGTGGCCGTCGCGCTGGTGGCCGCCATCACCACCATGCACTTTGCTATTCACGGCGCCGAGGTGCAGGTGCCGGTGCTTAAAGGGATGACGGTGGCCGACGCGCGCAGCGTTACCGCGGGCTTGGGACTGAACCTCGACGTGGACAACCGCTACTTACTCCGGCGATGTGGCCGCGGGGCACATTCTTTCGCAGTCGCCCGCGGCGGGAACGGTGGTGCGCCGAGAGTGGCGCGTGCGCGTGGCCGAGAGTCTGGGGCCGCAGAAGGCGGATGTTCCCGACACGGTGGGCGCCGATGAGCGCATGGCCTCGCTTGAGTTGCGCCGCGCCGGCCTGGAGGTGGGTGAAATCGCGCACCTGCCATACGCCGCAGCCGCCCAGGGGACCGTGTTGGCCCAGGACCCGCCCGCGCACGCCCGGGGCATCGAGCAACCCAGCGTCAACCTGCTTGTAGCAGCACCGGACGGCGAGGCGCCCGACGGTTACGTGATGCCCGACCTTACCGGATTGCCAATCATCAGCGCGCAAACTGCGCTGGCCAAGGTGGGCATCAGAGCCGCGCCGCCTGTCTATGTGAATATTCCGGTCGCCCCGGTGGGTAGCGGCAATGCGTTGCCCAAGCTCCCGGTCATGCCCGGCGCAGTGCTGGCGCAGTCGCCCGGCGCGGGCTCGCGCGTGGATCAGGACACACGGGTCAAGTTGACCGTAGCCCGGTAAGGAACTGTGGAGGTCAAGTTCTATGGCACAGAGCGAGGATTTGGAAAAGATCGCAGTCGAGGAACGCGAACTGCAGTTGCCGCGCCTGGACGCGCAGGTGGCGTGGGACCTGGGGTCGCGGATACGAAGCATGGCGCTGGAGCGCGGCCACGCGCTGGTGATCGACGTGCGGCGCTTCGGGCAGCCATTGTTTTATGCCGCGCTCGACGGCACGACGCCGGACAACGTGGAATGGGTACGCCGCAAGAGCAACGTGGTAGCCCGCTTCCATCGCAGTTCCTATGCCGTTGGGATGACGTTGAAGATGAAAGGCACGACGCTGCTCGAACGCTACGGCTTGCCGGTGGCGGATTATGCTGCCGATGGCGGATCGTTTCCGCTGGCGGTGAAGGGAGCAGGTGTGATTGGCAGCGTCACCGTTTCCGGACTTCCGCAGCGCGACGATCACAATCTGGTGATTGAGGCTCTGTGCGCGATGCTGGGGCGCGACTTCGCGGCGTTATGTCTTGAGCCCGAGCCGGCATAAGGACCAGTGAAGGTCGTGAAAAGTCAATCCCTCTGCAGCCGCGACCTCTGCGCAAGCCATTGAAAACACGGCGTAAATTATCTGCGCCAACTTTGCAGATCATTTCCTCCTTGCGGCGCATAATCGTGTTGTGTGCATCGAAGAGGGCTTTGCTGACACCGGCATATCTATCCCAGAAGTTTTTGCATTGAACCTCGCGCGGAAAGTCCCCAAGTAGCATGTAACTCTCATGAATTTTGGCACTTACGAGATGCGGCCCTGAGAATCGGTATGCAAGGTATGGATACGGTATGAAGTAGGTATAGGGCCGTCCCGTAACTCCTTTGCCATCAAATATGAAGGTATGGCATACGGGGTAAGGGGGTAACTCTCAAGACGCGAACGATAGGCCCTTGGGCGCCCCCGGGTGTGAGAAATGTGGGCTAAACGGTCTTCTCGATCAACGCAATAAAGAAACCATCGGTGGGGGTGTTGCCGGGGAGAAGGAGCAGTGCGCCTTCGGGCGTGAGGTACTTGCCGAGCTGCTTTGCGCAGCCGGGAGTCAAGATGCCGTCGCGCGACAGCAGTTCAATGCTGTGCGCAAGCGAAACCTGCCGGCAGTCACGGTTCTCCGCAAGCACGGTGGCGACGGCCTGCTCGTTTTCTTCGGGTTCGAGCGAACACGTGGAATACACAACGTGCCCGCCACGTCGAACCGCGCGCAATGCCGCCGTCAGAATCGCGCGCTGCCGATCCGCCTGGCGCTTCAGGTCTTCCGGCCGTAGGCGATGGCGAATCTCCGGATTGCGTCCCAGCGTGCCGGTGCCGCTGCACGGCACGTCAACCAACGCGAGATCGTAGCCGGATTCCCTTTCAAGCAGGGCCGCGTCGGCCAGCAGGCACTCCACGCGACCGGCGTGCACGGCAAGGCGCTTGCGCAATTCGGCAAACCGCAGCAGGTTCGATTCGCAGGCCGTGATGCGCGCCTTGGGATGGCGCTCGGCAAGAATGAGCGTCTTTCCGCCAGGCGCCGCGCACGCATCGAGGATGCTCAGTACCTTTTGGTTTAGATCTTCGCCTGTGCACGCAGCCAGCTCGCCGATCAACTGCGATCCCTCATCCTGCACGCGGACGCGGTCTTCGCGAAGCGCCGCCGTCGCGAAAAAGTCGCCGGAAACCACGGTGTGTGCGGCGGTGAGCAGAGCGCCCGGCTCGAGCCGGACGCCAGCCTGCTCGAGCTCGGCCGCAACCGCAGGACCCTCGATGCGCACGGCCAACTGCGGCTGCGCCTGGCCGTGAAGGCAGATTGCGCGCGCAGCTTCCAGACCGTAGAAAACAGACCAGCGTTCGACCATCCATGCGGGGTGAGCCAGGGCCAACGCCAACTCGGAAGGGGTTTCGTTCGGCAAGGGAAACGGCGGAGCTTCGTTTAGCCTTCGAAGCACGGCGTTCACCATTCCTGAGGCAAAGCGGTGGCCGGACTGCCTCGCCAGCTCCACGCTCTCGCCGATGGCCGCGTGGGCGGGAATGCGATCGAGAAAGAGAAGTTGAAATGCGCCCAGTCGAAGCGCGGTAAGGACCTCCGGATCGAGTTTGGCACCCGGTTTCTTAAGGAGGTTCTTCAGTTGCGCGTCCAGCCGGACCTGCCAGCGAAGCACACCGAGCACCAGCATGGTGGCCAGGTTGCGGTCGGCAGGCGAGAGCGCGTCAACAGCCCGCGCGCGCAGCAAGTCATCCGAGTGAGCTCGTCCATGATCGACGGCCAGCAGTATTCCGAAGGCGGCTTTGCGTGCAGGAGAGATCGCGGACACGGCGCTCAACCCAGGCGCGCGTCCGCCGTGAGCGGATTCCCGCGCAGAAACTCGGCGGCTCCGAGGCGTTTCTTGCCTTCGAGCTGCACTTCCAGGAATTCCAGCCAGGTATTGCCGGCGCAAGCGGCCAGCAGGCGATGGTTCTCTACGAGGACCCAGCCTGGCTCGGCGAAGCCTAAGCCTTCGGCATAGCTCCCTCGGGCAATCGTCATGCGGTGCACAATCAATTTCTTCCCGTTGAGAAATGTGAACGCGCCGGGCCACGGCTGGAATCCGCGCCAACGGTTGTAGATCTCGTGCGCGGTGCGAGAGGCAAAGTCGATCCGGCCGTCTTGGCGGTCGAGCAATGGCGCATAAGTTGCCGCCTCGTGATTCTGAAGCCCAGGATGAATGGTTCCATTTGTGAGTCCGGCCAGCGTTTCCACCACCAGCGGCGCGCCGGCTTGCGCCAGCGCCGGAAAAAGATCCGCGGCGGTTTGCTCAGGCCCGATCTCGATGGTCTGCTGCAACAAGATAGGTCCAGTATCGAGGCCTTCTTCCAGAAGCATAGTGGTATTGCCGGTATAGGCGTCGCCCATGGCAATCGCCCATTGGATCGGCGCGGCGCCGCGGTACTTGGGCAGCAGAGAGGCGTGAAGATTGATGCAACCAAGCCGGGGCAGCGCCAGCATCCATGGCGGAATGATGCGGCCGTAAGCCACGACCACGATGGCATCGGGCGCGATGGACTCAAGCAGCGAGCGGAACTCCGTGTTGTTGCGGATTCTTTCGGGCTGCGTAACGGTGAGCGCGGCGGCCAGGGCGGCTTGCTTGACCGGCGGAGCGGTAAGCCGACGATCGCGGCCTACGGGCCGATCAGGTTGCGAAACCACGAGCGCCACTTCGTGTCTCGCGGCGAGCAGCGCTTCCAGCGTGGGGACGGCGAACTGCGGAGTTCCGCAAAATACGAGCTTGAGGCCGTTCCCAGCGTTCGTCATGGCAGCCTTACCACGTACCCTCACTCTGCATCTTGCGAATCTTGCGCAGATTCAGGCTGCGCTTGAGCGCGCTCATGCGGAAGATAAACACGATGCCGTCAACGTGGTCGATCTCGTGCTGGAAGGCGCGCGCGAGCAACTCTTCACCGTCCATCTCGAACCACTTGCCGTGCGCGTCCTGGGCGCGGATGCGGACCTTGGCCGCGCGCACCACCTTTTCGCGAATTTCGGGAAAGCTAAGGCAACCTTCCTCCTCGTACTGTTTGCCCTCGCTGAAGGTGATCTCCGGGTTGATGAGGACAAGCTTCTGCGCGGGATCCTTGCCGAGGCTCAGGTCAATGACCGTGAGGCGCTTGGAGACACCCACCTGCGGCGCGGCCAAGCCGATGCCCTGCGAGGCATAAGTGGTTTCGAACATATCGGCCACGAACTTGCGCAACTCTGCATTAAACTCGGTGACAGGTTCGCCGGGCTTCTCCAAGACAGGGTCGGGATACTTCACGATCTTCAGAATCATTGCCGCCGCTAATAGCTCCGTATCTGTTCGATGTACCCCAAGAAGTTTCGCTTCAACTCCGGCAATGAGTCGCCGCCGAATTTCTCACGGGCCAGATTGGCCAGGACCAGCGCAACCATGGCCTCGGCGGCCACGCCTGCGGCCGGAACCACGCAAATGTCGCTCCGCTCGTAACTTGCGCTGGTGGGCTCGCGGGTATCGAAGCGCACCGATTCGAGCGGCTGGCGCAGGGTGGAGATGGGCTTCAGGTAACCGCGGACCACGATGTCCTCGCCGTTGGAGACGCCGCCCTCGACGCCGCCCGCATTGTTGTGCGGGCGCGTGAATCGGGTCGGCCGGCCAGGCGGGTTCTCAGACGCATAGTGAATGGGATCGTGGACGCGGGATCCGAACGATGCGGCGGCAGCCACGCCGCGGCCGATCTCGACCGCCTTGACCGCCTGCAGGCTCATAACCGCCCAGGCGAGCTGTCCGTCGAGCCGCTCATCCCAGTTTGCATAGGAGCCGAGTCCGGCGGGAACGCCGTGCGCCACCACTTCAAAGACGCCGTTCACGGTGTCGCCCGCGCGCGCCGCCTCATCTACTTCCTCTTTCATGCGCGCTTCGGCAGCCGGATCGACGCAAGCCAGGACCACTTCTTCTTTTCCGGCGAGGGCGGCAATCTCCTCCCACGCCGCATCGCGATCAAGCTCCACCCGGCCCACACGAATCACGTGGCTCGCAATCTCGATGTCCAACTCGCGGAGCAGTAACTTTGCGAAGGCGCCGGCAGCTACACGCGCGGCAGACTCGCGCGCCGACGCGCGCTCCAGCACATAGCGCGCGTCAGGAAAGTTGTATTTAAGCGCGCCGGCCAGGTCGGCATGGCCGGGCCGCGGCGAGACGACCGCCCGGTGTTTGGCGGGATCGCCAGCCTCGACAGGCAATTTCTCCTGCCAATTTTTCCAGTCCCGATTTTCCAGTTGAATCGCGATTGGCGAACCGATGGTTTTGCCGTGGCGCACTCCGGAAAGCACGTGTGCCCGGTCGGTTTCGATTTTCATGCGGCCGCCGCGGCCATAGCCCTGCTGCCGCCGCCAAAGCTCGCGGTTCACAAAGTCGAGATCGGCGGGGATGCCGGCAGGGATACCGGAGACAAGCGCGATCAAAGCCTCGCCATGGGATTCACCGGCTGTCGAGAATCGGATCATACAGATTCGATTGTAAATGCGGGCAGGCGTGTAACCACATTTTAAGGAAGTATCGTAACTCCCGCAGAGGCCGCAACCAGAAGCCGGCCGAGCGGCTTTGGCGCCTGACCAGCACGCGCAGCAGCGCCTGTGAACGGGCGAAAGAACTTATTCAGCCTCTGCGATGCCTCGCTCTTCGCCTGAAACCCACTTTTCATGCCAGCTTCTCCTCCGCCAGCTCCGCTCCGAGAACGCCGGATGGCCCGACACGGCCCAGTTCCGCACCTTCCATGGGTTCGAGACGCAGCTCGCGCAGATCGCCCAGCACCTTGGCCGCCCACATGTAGATGTTGTATTCCATGACCTGGCGGCGCATCCTTTGCATCCGTTCGCGGCGCTCTTCGATGCTCATCTCCAAACCGTTGTGGATCGCCTCGGCGACACCCACCACGTCATAAGGGTTGATGAGCAACGCATCGTGCAGCTCCACGGCCGCGCCGGTGAATTTGCTGAGCACGAGCACGCCGTCTTCGTCGTCGCGCGCGGCCACGAATTCCTTGGCCACCAGGTTCATTCCGTCGTGTAGCGAAGTGACCAGACAGAGATCGGCGGCGCGATACCACTGGCGCACCTCTTCGTGGGTGCACTGGCGTTCGATGAGAACGATGGGCCTCCAATGCGCGGTCTGATAGCGGGAGTTGATTCGCTGCACGGTTTCCTCGACGCGCCGGCGCAAATCGGCGTAGCTGGGGATGCGCGTGCGGCTGGGCGCGGCGATCTGCACCATGGTGAGCCTCTCGCGGTGCCAGGGGTGATCTTCGAGGAGCTGGCCGATGGCTTCCAGCCGCTCCACGATACCCTTGGTGTAGTCCAGGCGGTCCACGCCCAGCGCCAGGCACTCCGCACGCACGCCGAACTCGCTCAACAACCGCTGACGTGCCGCCGTGCGTTCCTCGTCGTTCGACACCCTGTCCCAGTTAGCAGCGGACCACAAGGCTCCATCAAAGGCGACGCTGACCGGGTACGGACGAATCACGCTGGCGTGCCCATGGCGGAGCACTGACATGTGATCGCGGTCAGTGCGCGCCTCCAGCGCGCGATCCACGGTGGCGAGAAAGTTGTGGCAGTGAAGAGGAATGTGAAATCCGATCAGGTCCGCGCCGAGAAGGCCGTCGAGGAGTTCGGACTGCCAGGGACAAATCCCAAATGCCTCTGGGTTGGGCCAGGGAATGTGCCAGAAGATGGCTACGCGCGCGTCGGGCCGCGCCTTCTTGACGAGGCGCGGCAGCAAAGCGAGGTGATAATCCTGAGCAAACACCACCGGCTCAGCACTGTCCCGCATCTCTTCGAGCAAGGCGTCGGCAAACCTCCGGTTGATGAGCTGATAGCACTCCCAGTCGGCAGCGCGGAAGATGGGTCGCGTATGCGCAATGTGACAAAGCGGCCACAGCCCTTCGTTGGAGAAGCCATCGTAGTAGCGGGCCTCCTCTTCGCCTGAAAGCCACACGCGGCGCAGGGTGTAGCGTGGTTCGTCGGGCGGCACGCGCAGCCGGTCGAACTCATCTACCGTCGTCGAGTCAGCGTCGCCGCTGCCGCCGGCCACCCACACGCCGTCACATGCGCGCAGGACCGGCTCGAGCGCCGTCACCAGCCCGCTGGGCGGCACCACACAAACTGTCTCCCGCCCCTCGCGAACGTGCATGTACGGCTCACGGTTGGAGACTACGAAGATTTTGCTTGAACCGGCCCGGTTGCGGATGTGCACCGCTAGCCGTTCGGCCGTCCAGAGGTGCGCGCCGGCTTCGCGGAGACGGGCCTCGGCAGCAGCGGAGGCCCGGGCCGCTTTCAGGCTTTCAGCCATTGTCTCCACCTCGCGCGCCAGCGGAGGAAAGAGGCTAAGTGCCTTAAACTCCGGGTCCGCGGATTCTTCCGTATGGCCGGTCCGCAGATGGCGCAAGCGCTCAGCTACGCGGCTCATCGGCCGAAGGAGGAACCAGCGCACCATCCCAAGGGTGATGGCCACAATGAGAATCACAAGGGCCACGATGCGCCAAAAGCCGCGCCGCCACAGAGCGATTCCTTCAGAACGGATATAGCTGGCATCCACGACAAGCGCCACGGCCCCTTCCAACTGGTTTCCGTTGTGCACGGGAAACGCCTCTTCCAGCCATTGCCATTGTCCGGCGTGCCCGAATGCATCGGCCTCGACGCCTCGCTGGAGCGATCTCTCCACCACGCCGCTGCCCAGGGCCTCCATCACGTCCGGTGGACCGCTGCCAGCCAGAAGATTCCCGTGTGCGTCATAGATCGCTAGTCCCAGTGTGCCCGTTCCGTTCTTCAAGAGTTGTGTCAAGCCGGGAAGAGCAGAAGGATCGCCTGTCGCGAGCGCGCCGCGAACATCCGGCTCGATGCTCATGCCCATCCACTTGGTGCGACGCTCGAGATCCTCGCGCAAGACATGGCGGTGGGCCAAAACGTCAAAATACGTGGAGGCAGCCGAAACCAGAATCACGCTTACGATGAGAGCAAGGATCAGGCGCACGCGAAACAGATGCATCGTAACCTCCCGTTACAGGGTTGGATGCAGTCTCGCCCGGATTCATTGCTTTTTCTGCGCTGGCGGGGACATGCAGGGTTGCTCTGTGTTGAGGAATGACCACTTATGTGCATTGGCTTGCCTTGGAGCGCCAAGGAATCTTGATTCGCGCCGGTGCGGGCAGGTGTTGCCGCAAATGACTCATTGTTCCTTTCCTCACGAGGCGTCGCGCGTGACGCGTGGAGGTCGTGCCGCCCAATCGAGCCCTTTGAGGAGCGTCTCAGGCCAGTTCGGCTTTCATTCGGACCTCCTCGATGCGCTATCCTGTCCTCGGAAGCGGCGCTGAATTCCCGGCCCGCACACCGGCATCCCATGGCGTTCATCGCGATCGACCGTACCGCCAAACAAATCGTGCTCACCGTACAGGAATACTCCCTGTTTGCGGGGCGCGCCTTTCTCAATCTTTTCCGCCCTCCCATCTACTGGACCGACTTCCTCATTCAATCCGACATCATTGGCTTCGGTTCGCTGCCCATCGTGATTCTCTCCGGCTTCTTTACCGGGGGCGTGCTCGCGTTGCAGTCCTCGGCTACCCTTTCAGCTTTTGGCGCCGCCGCCGTCACGGGCCAATTCGTAAGCCTCACCATGGTTCGCGAGCTCGGCGCGGTGCTCACCGGCATCATGGTTTCCGGGCGCAACGCATCCTCGATAGCCAGCGAACTCGGCTCCATGGTCGTCACCGAGCAAATCGACGCCATGCGCGCATTGGGCGTCGATCCCATGCGTAAGCTTGTCACCCCGCGTATCTTCGCCAGCATCGCCATGCTTCTCTTCCTCACTATTGTGGCTGACGCGTTCGGCATTGCAGGCGGCGCTGCTGTCACCGTCTTCCTCAATCATCAAGACGGAACCCAGTACTTTCACATGGCCTACGAACATCTTCACTACCCCGATATTATTCAGGGCCTAGTGAAACCCCTCTTCTTCGGCTACCTCCTCGGCTCCATCGGCTGCTTTTACGGCATGAGAACCACCGGGGGCACCGAGGGCGTTGGCCGCGCCACGATCTCGGCGGTGGTCAACTCTTCCGTGCTCATCATCGCTGTCGATTTCCTCATCACCCACGTGCTGCTCGCCATCTTTGCCTGATGAACCACGCTGCCGCTTCTGCGCCTTCATCGCCGGCTCCAGAGCCGGACGCGGGCCCCGTCGTCGCCCTGCGCGGCGTTTCCATAGCCTTCGATGGCCCCCCGGTGCTTAAGGACATCACCTTTTCCGTAGCGCCCGCGGAGACGCGCATCGTGCTCGGGCCCGCCGGCGTGGGCAAGAGTGTGCTGCTCAAACTCATCCTCGGGCTGCTTCGCCCGCAGAATGGCAGCGTCCTGCTCTTCGGCGAAGACATTTCCCGCATGTCCGAGGAAAAGCTCTTTCCCTTGCGTTCTCGCGCCGGAATGGTCTTCCAGGAGGGAGCGCTTTTCGATTCTCTTACCGTGCGCGACAATGTCGCCTATCGGTTGATTCAGGAGCACGTGCCCGACGAAGATATCGACAGCCGGGTCCACGAGGCGCTCAGCTTTGTCGGTTTGGAAGAAACCTTCGGCCTTTACCCCCCCAGCCTTTCGGGCGGCATGAAACGGCGCGTGGCCATCGCGCGCGCCCTCATCCATCACCCGGAGCTTATCCTCTACGACTCGCCTACGGGCGGCCTCGATCCCGTCACCTCCACCACCATCATCGAACTCATCGTCAAGCAACGAGACGTCCATGCGGCCCCGGCCCTCTTGGTTACCCACCGCCTTCAGGACGCCTTCACCCTTTGCAACCATCGCTTCGATGCGGAACAGGATCGCATGGTCCCGCTCCCCGCAGGACAGACCAATCCCAATACCACCTTTCTCATGCTCGACGAGGGCCGTCTGGTCTTCGATGGTTCGCTTGACGAACTCCTCCACAGCCAGACAGGCTTTGTCCGCGAGTTCCTGGAATAGAGATGGAAAAGGAGCCGTTGGTTCGTCCGCGGCTCATAGGCCTGCAACGGAACAGTCCTGCGTCAACTGCGCCGTGGAACCGTCTGTTCGCAGGCTACATCTGAAAACTGCGCATCATTCCCTGTTTCTCGCTGCAATCCGATCTGTGACCACGACTCCCCGGCCCCGCTGGAAATGAACACGCCACCATCGATCCCGCCGATATCGGTTCCACGATAGCCGCGGTCCGCGCTGCCAAGCGCATCGAACTCGTCGGCAGGCGCTCCATCGCCTTCGGTGAAGCGGCGGCAAATCGCGCTACGCATCGAGCAGCTCGCAGCGAATTAACGCTCGCGCGTTCGTCGAATTCGATTCCATCGCGCTCCACTTTCCATCTGCGCTTCAAATTTCAACTCGAATTCTGCTCCGACGATCGATTCACCTCCGGAACGATGTTGATCTTTTTTTACTCTCACGTCGTTTTTTTCTTGACATCGATGTTTCATGAATCTATACATTTTTCATCTGCAGTTTCTAAATTGCAGAATCGATGCAACCCATCGAAAAGGGAGAATAGGCAAATGGCAACCAAGAAAGCAGCCAAGAAGGCACCCGCCAAGAAGGCGGCCAAGAAGGCCGTGAAGAAGACCGCGAAGAAAAAGTAGCGGATCGAACAACCCAAAAGGCAACACTTAAGGGGGACGCTCAAAGGCGTTCCCCTTAGTGTTTATGCGCACAAAACTACGCGCCTCGCAAAACGCCGTACACTGCTGGTGGAGAAAGAGACTGACGAAGACCATGACCCGCCGCCGCTGGATCGCCGAACATTGGGACGAGGCAACCGCTACGCTTGCTGGCGCGCAGGCCGAACACCTGGCGCGCGTCCTCCGCGCCCGGCCGGGCATGGAGGCGGATGTGGTGGCCGGCGGCCGCGTCTTTCATGCTCAGGTTGCCGCGGTTACTCTGGACGGAGAAAAGAGCGAAGTTCGCTTCAACCTCGCCGCCGAGCTTCAGGCCGATCCCGCGCTGCCCGTTACTTTGGTGATGGCCATCTACAAGTTCGACCGCATGGAGTGGGCAATCGAGAAGGCCACCGAGCTCGGCGTCGCCGCAGTAGCGCCGGTGGTCGCGCGCCGGACCGAAAAGCACCTGGCTCAAGGGGCAGGAAAGCGCGCCGAACGCTGGCGCCGCATCGCGCACGAAGCGGCGCAGCAGGCGCGCCGCTCCGACGTGCCGACGATCTACGGTCCAGTAGCTCTGGCCACGCATGTGCGGGCCGCTTCCGCAGCCACGCGCATCGTGCTCGCCGAGCAGGAGCGGACGGCCACACTGCGTCGCGCGGTCGAGGAAGCCATCGGCGCAGCGAATGAGGAGATGCCCACGCTCGAAATCGCTATCGGTCCTGAAGGCGGATGGGCTCCTGCGGAAGAAGCTCTCTTCGATGCCAACGGCTGGCGCGCCGCGTCGCTCGGACCGCGCATAGTGCGCGCGGAAACCGCCGCCATCGCCGCGCTGGCCGTGGTGGCTTCGTTGCTCGAGTGATTCTGACGCCATGCGCGGTGAGCCGGCCGCAGAGTGCTTGCCAGCACGCTACTCTTGTGGAAAAAGCAGGACAAATTCCATGCGTACGGGTCTTTGCCGGTGCACAGACGACTCCGCGTTTTGCGATGGAAAAGAAGAAAGCGCCACAGTAACCCGGCTATTCGCTTGCGGCTACAGATGCGCGTAGCCCAGCAGTAGCCCCGCAAGCGCCGCTCCAGCAAGATCGCCATCAATGGGAATCGGCACGTAGCGCCAGTTCGATCCGCCCTTGCCCAGCAGCACGAAGACCAGCGTGCCAATAAACTCGCCAAACCAGATCGAGTGCATCCAACCTACCATGCCGGGGTTTATGCGGCTGCCGCACACACGCTAAAGACGCAGAGCGCAGCCCGAACTTCCAATTGAGAGACCCGAGCATTCTCCACCGATGTACCTGCCTTCGCCAAGAGCAACTCGGCAAGTGAGAGCCATGGCAAACTAGAATGACGGCAAGCGGCCTTTGTGCGGAGCGGCTGAACCATGACACGTGGAATTTTTGTTGGACTCTCAACCATCGATATCGTCTACGGCGTCGACGAGTTTCCTGCGGCGAACACAAAGATCGCGGCGCGGAGCCAGAACGTGTTCGTAGGCGGGCCGGCCACCAATGCGGCGGCCGCATTCGCTCACTTTGGCGGCCAAGCGGCGCTGGTAACGGCAGTAGGCCGAAATGCTCTGGCCATCGGCATCCGCGAAGAGCTGCAGAAATTTTCGATACAGCTCGCTGATTTGCATCCGGATTTCGAGGGTATCCCCGTCCTCTCGTCGGTCACTGTTGACAGGGACAGCAACCGCAGCGTCGTTTCGGCCAACGCCATGCGCGTCCCAACGCCTCCGGCGGAGGTTGACCGGAGCCTGTGCGAGCAGGCGCGCATCGTTCTGGTTGACGGTCACTACATGCAGGCATGCCATGTGTGGGCCACAGCGGCGCGCTCCCTGGGAACCCCGGTCGTTCTCGATGGTGGAAGCTGGAAGGAAGGAACGGAAGAACTTCTCAAAAGCGTGCACACAGCCATCTGTTCGGCCGATTTTCTGCCTCCGGGCTGCGCGTCTAGAAGCGAAGTCATCGAGTTCCTGAAAAACCACGGAGTGGCGAACATTGCGATTACGGATGGAGCCGAGCCGATCCAGTTTGCGTCAGGCCAATCTTCCGGAACTATCCGCGTCCCGCAGGTCGAGGCGGCCGACACCATGGGCGCTGGCGACATCTTTCATGGGACGTATTGTTATTTTGCGTCCACAGGGCGCGGATTTATCGAATCTTTGGCGGAGGCAGCAAAGGTTGCGTCTGAATCTTGCCGGTACGCGGGAACGCGGGAGTGGATGAAACATTTTCCGGTCTCCGGCGCGTGAGGGAATATAGCAGCCGGCACTTCGACCGGCGGCTTGCAGGGCAAGATGCCGGGTCGCGTGGGCGACTCGCCCCTGATCGGCGCCGGCACCTACGCCTCCAACCAATCCTGCGCCGTCTCCGGAACGGGAGTTGGCGAGTACTTCATTCGCTACACCGTCGCCCGCGAGGTCTGCACCCTGGTCCAGTACCAGGGCTTCACGCTGCAGCAAGCCGCCGACGAAGTCATTCACAAGCAACTTACCCCCATCCACGGCGATGGCGGCGTCATTGCTGTCACGCCCGACGGCCAGCTTGCCTGGAGTTTCAATACACCCGGCATGTTCCGCGCCCGGCAGGTGGAGGGCGGGAAGGTCGAAGTGCGCATTTACAACGATGAGCCTTGATCGGGGCCGGCGCCCGTTCGCACATTGTATGTTCACGACGACGCGAACCTCGCGTAGACTCTGGTCATGGCGCTCGAATTCACCACCTCGTATGTTCAAGACGCGCAGTCGCTCTTCCGCTACTACAAGCGGCTGGCCGAGCGTGCCATGGAGCAGGTCACCGACGAGCAACTCTTTGCCGTCCTCGACTCGGAGGCCAATTCCATCGCCATCATCGTGAAGCACATGGCGGGCAACATGCGCTCCCGTTGGACCGATTTCCTGACCACTGACGGCGAAAAGCCCAACCGCGACCGGGACAGCGAATTCGTCGACCCGCCAGCCACGCGCGGCGATGTGCTCGCCGCATGGGAGGACGGTTGGAACCGGCTCTTCGCGGCCATCGAGCCGCTGACCGACGCCGACCTTGGGCGCGCCGTAACCATCCGTGGCGAAGCGCACTCCGTGATGCAGGCCATCAATCGGCAATTGGCGCGCTACCCGCATCACGTGGGGCAGATTGTTCTGCTGGCGAAGCATTTTGCGTGCGACCACTGGCAATCGCTGAGCGTGCCGCGTAGCCTGTCGGCCGAGTTTAACCGCATGGTGACTGCCGGAGAATTGAGCCAGCGCTGACAGCGCGTGATATTCCACACTACTGTATCCCCGCGCGCCCTGTAGAATGTTGCGCATGGAGACCATTCAATACAACCTGCCGCAAAGCCACATTCCGCAAGCCTGGTACAACATCCTGCCCGACCTGCCCAAACCCCTGGCGCCGCCTTTGCATCCAGGCACGCTGCAGCCCCTCGGTCCTGCCGATTTGGCCCCGCTGTTTCCCATGGCCCTGATCCTTCAGGAGGTCAGCACCGAGCGCGAGATCGAGATTCCCGGAGAGGTGCGCCAGATTTACGCGCAATGGCGTCCCTCTCCGCTGATCCGCGCGCGGCGCCTGGAGAAGGCGCTCGATACGCCTGCGCGGATCTATTACAAATACGAAGGCGTCAGTCCGGCCGGCTCGCACAAGCTCAATACCGCCGTTGCGCAGGCGTATTACAACAAGCAGGAAGGCGTAAAACACCTTTCCACTGAGACCGGAGCCGGCCAGTGGGGCTCGGCTCTGGCCATGGCGTGCGCCTTCCTCGGCCTCGATTGCAAGGTCTTCATGGTGCGCGTCAGTTACGACCAGAAACCTTACCGCCGCGCCCTGATAGAAGCCTTCGGCGCCTCGGTCACAGCGAGCCCCAGCACGGAGACGGAATCGGGCCGCGCCATTCTTGCCGCGCATCCAAACTCCAACGGTTCGCTGGGCATCGCGATCTCCGAGGCCGTCGAGGTGGCCGCCAAGGATCCCCACACCAATTACGCGCTCGGCAGCGTGTTGAATCACGTGCTGCTCCACCAGACCGTCATCGGACAGGAAGCCATCGAGCAGATGTCGATGGCCGGCGACGAACCCGATGTCATCATCGGCTGTACCGGCGGCGGATCAAACTTTGCCGGTCTCGTGATGCCCTTCCTGGGCCGCAAGCTCAAGGGAAAGTGCCACGCGCGCCTTGTGGCCGTTGAACCGGCCGCCTGCCCCAGCCTCACCAAGGGCCGCTTCACTTACGACTTCGGCGACACCGGCCATCTCACGCCGCTGGTTAAGATGCATACGCTCGGCAGCACGTTTATTCCTCCGGGCATTCACGCCGGTGGCCTTCGCTATCACGGCATGGCGCCGCTGGTCTCCCACGTCATCGATATCGGCTTGGCCGAGGCCACAACTGTCCAGCAGTTGGGCGCATTCGCCGCAGGTATTCAATTTGCCCGCGCCGAAGGCATCGTCCCTGCGCCCGAGGCCAACCACGCCATCGCTGAAGCCATACGCCAGGCCCTCGAAGCCAAAGCGGAAAGCAAGCCGCGCACCATTCTCTTTGGCCTTAGCGGCCATGGTCATTTCGACATGCAGTCCTACCTCGACTACCAAGCCGGTAAACTGGAGAATTACGACTATCCGGAGGAAGAAATCGCTATGGCGCTTGCGGGCCTGCCTGTGGTCCCATAGCTGACCGATTCCGATTTTTGGTTTGTCCCGTATCTGCTTCGAGTCGCGATCCAGCCCTTTCGCTTGTATCGGCGTCAAAATGCGTTGAAGATGGCGGAGGGCGGGTTCCCGGCATGCAATACAACACGAAACAATCAACCCAGGAGGCTGTGATTCGGATGAAGATTTGGATGCAGGGCGCTTTCGTAGTGGTCGTGGCGGCTGCACTGTGCGGCGCAACGGCCCAAGCGCAGACCGATGTAGCGTTGAGCGGCTTCAGGACCTTCACCAGCAGCAGCAGCGGTTTCGGCACACAGCAGACGCCGTCAAATTCCGAAGGCGGGCTGCTGGAAGTGCGCCACATCGTCAGTCCACTTGTTGGTTTCGAGTTCAGTTATTCGTTCGCTGAAGCAAACGAAACCTATACCTCCTCTACTTCCACTCCGCCAAACTGCTATCCCATCTGCGGAAGTCTTGAGGTTTCAGGCAAAGCGAACGAACCCGCGATTAACTGGGTATTCTCCGTCAAGAAAGGGAACATCAGGCCATTCGCCCTGGGTGGTGTCGGAGTGATGATCACGATGCCCGGCAATAGCCCATACACCATCAACACGGTCGCCAGGCCGGTCTTTATCTATGGCGGCGGCCTGGATTGGAGCTTTCTTCCGCACTTTGGTCTGCGCTTGCAAGTCCGGGGCAACATGACGAAGGCGCCCAATCTCTCCGACGAATTTACGTCAACCACCAAATATACCCAGATCTACGAACCCATGGCTGGCGTGTACTACCGCTTCTAGCGCTTCTTCGCAATCGCAACAGATCAAAGCTCTGTCCCCGCTCCGGCGTGGCTCTCCCGCGGTTCCTGGACAGATCGGCGAACCGGGTACTACTTTTCTGCACCGCGGGGCTCATGTACGGCCAACGCAGCAATCTGGTTACGGTGGAATACTGGCGCTGTGGGTGGTGCACCTCGCGGTGGAAGGCTTCTTTGAAGTATCCGCCACCGTCCTGATCGAATTCCTCTCGCAGGTGTGCGTACAATGATTCAGCTCAAGCGAGTTTACGAAGCATCTTCCAGCACAGACGGCGCCCGCTTCCTTGTTGAGCGGTTATGGCCTCGCGGCGTGAAAAAGTCGTCGCTCGAAATCAGTGCATGGTTGAAGGAGGTAGCCCCAAGCGTCGGTCTGCGGAAATGGTTCCACCACGATCCGGCGCGATGGGATGAGTTCAAGCGGCGTTAC
Organism: uncultured Acidobacteriaceae bacterium; assembly: GCA_963808805.1. GTDB lineage: Bacteria > Acidobacteriota > Terriglobia > Terriglobales > Acidobacteriaceae > Telmatobacter. Next base: position 74,018 of record CAWEGN010000005.1, read on the forward strand.
CTTACCGAACTCAGCAACAACCCAGCCTCATGGCGCCCGATACTGGAAGCTGCTCGCAGCGGCAATGTCACGCTGCTCTACAGCTCTCACGATCCCGAGCACAACAATGCGGTTGCATTGAAGGGCTTCCTTATTCGGAATCTTCACGCCGAGAGGGATAAGTAGTTCCATTCAGTGCTCTGCTTGCCTGGTGTCGCTTGGACTAGATCTGGAAGGATATGCTTCGTTCCGACTCTCGCACCACCGCTCGCCGTCGTCCCAATAGCAACTCTCGCGCCCCGATTGTCCCACACACACGCCCTGTTTTCCGATCCACGACAGGCATGTTCATTACTCCCGTGGTCGCCATTTCCTCCGCGACTGCCCGGCAGGTCTCGTCGGAGTAGGCAAAAATATCCGGTAATGCCTCAAGTGCATCGTTTGCGCCTTCCACTCCGCCCGACGCGGACAACTCTGTCATCACGTCCGATACATTCACCATTTCGAGAGGGTCAACGCCATATTCGCGCGATAAGTGATAACCGCGGCGGGTGATCTTCTCGGTAAGAATCGAGCGCGGCATAATCAAAGAGGTCACCAGGTAGGACGCAGTACACGCCAATGCAAGCGGCAGTATCGCCGGCAGAGCATGGGTCAGCTCCAGGGAGAAGAGAATCGCCGTAAGCGGCACACCCAGCGCGCCTGAGAGCATTGCCCCCATCGCCATCAGCGCCCAAAGCGCCTGCGTTTCGCCCGGCATATGAGCCAACTGCGCCGCAGCCTCTCCCAAAGCTGCGCCAATCATCAAGATGGGAGCCAACACGCCGCCCGAAGTCCCGGAACTCAGAGAAAACGCCCACATCAACGATTTGGCAAGTATGAGGCCCAGCAGAAGGGCCACCGGAGCATTCCCGCGCAGAACCTCCGCGATATTGTCGTAGCCTACGCCCAATCCGCGCGGGAAGAAGTACCCGCCGATGCCGACACCGATGCCGCCGAGGGCCGGCCACCACATCCAATGAATCCGCAGACGGCTGCCGAAGTACTCGAAGCCATCCTCGAATCCGTACATGAGACGGCTGAGCCCCGCGGCGGCAAGACCGGCGAGAATGCCCAGCAGACTGGCGACGAGAAGCGTCGGACCGAGACGGATGCCCGATGACAGATCGACTGGAAAGAGCGGTCCCGGGCCGAGCCACCGAATGCGCAGTGCGCCAGCCAAAATGCTCGCCACTGCCACTGGGACAAGCGACCGCGGACGCCACTCGAAGAGAAGCAACTCCACGGCAAGCAGAATCGAAGCAATCGGCGCCGCAAACGTTGCGGACATTCCCGCAGCGGCGCCGGCCACCAGCAGTGTTGTTCGTTCGGCATCCGAAAGTTTGAGCCACTGCGCGATCAGCGAGCCGAATGCTCCGCCGGTCATGATGATCGGTCCCTCCGCACCGAAAGGCCCGCCGGAGCCAATTGCGATCGCTGCCGACAAAGGTTTGAGAACCGCTACCTTGGGATCGACACGCGCGCCATTCAACAGAATTGCCTCAATGGCCTCGGGAATTCCATGGCCGCGGATCTTGTCCGATCCAAAGTAGGCCATTAGCCCCACCAGCACGCCGCCCACAATTGGAACCAATATCAAGAGGCCTGGTGAGAGTGGCGATCCGGCTGGCCCAACCATTACCAAGCTCATCCGGTGGTAGTAGAAAACGTTTGTTGCGAATGCGATTGCACGCAAGAGGACCACAGCCAGCGCCGCTGCGCCGGTGCCGATCACGAGCGATACCCCGGTCAAGAGCCATACTCGATGATCCACGGTAAAGTCGCGCAAAGCGGAGGGCCGCGATCTCATCGAGTCTCCGCGCTAGCGGTACCGTGGGAGTGCAACCGAATATCCTCCAAAGCCTGTGCCAGCCGTGGGGCCAATTCGTTCAGCTCACGCGCATGGTTGCCTGCCAGACAGCCTAAAACAGCCTTGCCTTTGCGCGTCACTCGCAGAATTGCTCGTCGCCTGTCGTCGGGGTCAACCGTTCGCGCCAGGAGGCCTTCACGCTCCGATCGATCGACAAGTTCAACCGTGCTGTTGTGCTTCAACCCGAGTCGCTCTGCCGCATATGCAATCGTGACAGCCGTTGCATCAGGAGCGCCCGCTACCTGCAACAGAAGCTGGTGTTGCCGTGGCTGAAGCCCTGCTTCCAGCGCGGCACGTTCGCTGAAGTGCATGAAGCGGCGCAGTTCAAAACGAAAGTCGGCCAGGGTTCTTAGCAGAGAGTCAGAAGCATTCTCGGGAGATTCAAGCTTCATACATATATATCGTATCACGATATATAGTGACGCAATGACCGTCTTGGCATACAAATGGCGGTCAAAGGGCCAGAGTTGGCGCTTGTGTGTAGAAAACCCAAGCTGGGCTCACCTCAAGATCGATTACCGAACCAGGAATCCAGTGATCGCAGGGAGTTGAGCGGCCGATACAAGGCGGAGCTGATGATCGGAATGCACCTCCGACTCTGACTTGGAGCGCGGAGCTTCAGTGGCAGAGTTTGTGGGTGTCAACTCACTTTTCGCATCTGACCCGCCTCTACTCGCCTACCCGCGCTGTGTTACCGTTGCAATACGGCGTCCCATTGCCGATAGTGACCTATGCGTCTGGCCTTTCGGGACGGCGATGGGCAGCAAGTGATTGCAATGCAAAGACATCGGAGACACTGGGCAGAAGCTAACGAATGCAGCAGCCGGAATCGTCATCGTCTATACTCGCTGTGAGCCCGGCTCCTGTGCAGGGACAGGCATCGGATCCCGCACCCGGCTCAGCACCCACGCCGCAAACCGCCGCGCACACACAGCATAGGATTCCCCACTGGCTCGAGCGCGTCGAATTATTCTTGCGCGTCATGTTTCGGATGTATATCGGATTGGCGGTCTGCTACGCGCCATGGTCTCGCACCTTTTGGGACCAGAATGCGCTCTTTCTGCATTTTCCTTGGCTTGCCGACTTTGCCGCCAGCGGCGCAGTGCGCGGCATCGTCTCGGGGCTCGGGCTTTTGAATCTTTGGATTGCGTTTCAAGACGCCATTCGTCACCGGGATGGTTAAGTTATGAAGGACAAAGCGAAGCAAGCGGGCCCGTCTGCCGCGGCGAAGGTGAGCAAACAGGAAATGGCGCACGCGCCGGTGAACCAGACGGGTTCCGGCGCAGCCCCTCGCCCTATGGCCGTTTCCCAGACAATGCCAGATGCAGTGATTCCCGGCAATGGAGCACCGCCGCCGCTGGAGCGCGCACCGCTCGCCTATGAAAATTCGGGGTTCTTGAACAGCGCTGACGGGCGCCTGATCCGCATCGTGTCGGAGTTCCTCGAGCCTCTGGCCCGATTCCGCCGCGAGCAGATTCAGGACACGGTGGTCTTCTTCGGCTCGGCGCGCTTTCGCGGACGTGAAGAAGCCGATCATGACCTGGAACTGCTGGAAAACACCGGTTCTACGCGTCCCGCTCCCAGTGAAGAGCAACCGGCCAAGGCGCCGGAGATCGCGGCGGGCAAAGCCACTGAGTTGCAGCGCAAGCGCGCTGTGGCCGCGGTCGAAATGGCCCGCTACTATGAAGACGCGCGCCGGCTTGCCCAGCTTCTTACGCAGTGGGCTAAGACCATTCCCTCGCGCAAGCACCGCTTTGTCGTCACCTCTGGCGGCGGCCCCGGCATCATGGAGGCGGCCAATCGCGGCGCCTACGAAGCCGGCGGCAAAACCATCGGCATGAATATCCTGCTGCCCTTCGAGCAGAGGCCAAACCCTTACATCACGCCTTCGCTCAACTTCGAGTTCCACTACTTTTTCATGCGCAAGCTTTGGTTTGCTTATCTGTCCAAAGCCCTGGTCGTCTTTCCCGGCGGATTCGGTACGCTCGATGAAATGTTCGAGATTCTCACCCTCACCCAAACCCATAAACTGACCAAGAAGGTCACGGTACTCATCTACGGGCCGGAGTATTGGAAGAAGGTCTTCAACCTTGAGGCGTTGGTGGATACCGGCGCCATCTCTCCTAAGGACATCGATCTGTTCCAGTACGCCGATTCGCCCGAGCAGGCCTTCGAACTGCTCAAGAAGGGCCTGACAGAACACCACCTCGTAGCCGAGGCAGCCATGGCCGCGGCCGCACAACCTGAGAGCAAAAAGCCGCTGCACAACGAAGATTTGATGGCAGGCTTGAACATGGACGACTTTCTCGGTCCCGAGCTCGCCCAAACTCGGAAATGACCGGACTCCGGCCTTGGTTGGCACTTGATCGGCGAACCGGCCGTTTCTTTTAGGGGCGGACTCGCGCTCGACAGCGCTCTTCGGCTTCGGCGCCTCCAAGCACCTTTTGAGGTTTCACTGAAAATTCACGGATATCTTCCCGCTTGCATCACCGATTGGGCGCTGACATGCAATTGACACAAAGAACCGCGGGCGTTTCCAACGTTTCGCCTGCCCACATAGCGGATCAACCGTACAGGAGATACTGGACTTTCCCCCATTCCTCTCAATACTTTGGTAACTCACTTGATTCCATTTCGGCCTCAATTGAAGGGCATTTCGCACGCTCTTAACCGGAAATTCATGACCGGGAACGGATACTGACTGTGGAAATCCGAAACAACCGTGGAGCCGACATGCCCGATTCAACCATCTCGTATCTCTGGCGCGACCAGAACGCCCCCCAGGGCTTTCGGACAGGTGTTTCCTTGCACAGTCACACCAACCAGTCGCGCGAGACGCTGGATTTCCTGGCCAACTTCGGCAACCAGTACCCGGTGATGCGCCCGCTGTTGTCCCGGCTGGAACGGCGCGCCGAGCAGATGCACGGTATCCGCGTTGACTACGCCGCCAGCTACTGGACGCCACCCATGACTCCCAAGCTGGCTTTTGACCTGGAGACGCGGCAGATCGAGAGACTTGGCCTGGCGCCGATGGTTTCGATCACCGACCACGACAACATCAAGGCGCCGATGCTTCTGCGCACGGTGCCCAGCGCGCGGCAGATTCCGGTGTCGGTGGAGTGGAGCGCGCCCTACGGCAACATGCAGTCCTTCCATCTGGGCATTCACAACCTGCCCAGCGCTCGCGCGGCGGAGTGGATGGCGACGCTCGAGGAGTTCACTGCGCATCCCGGCGATACGCGGCTGACCGAGATTCTGGCCGCCCTTCATCGCGAACCGAACGTGCTGGTGGTCTTCAACCATCCCCTGTGGGACCTGTACCTGATCGGCAAAGAAAAACATCAGTTTCTGGTCAACGAGTATCTGCAGAAGAACGGCGCGTTTCTTCACGCACTGGAACTGAATGGCCTGCGCAACTGGGACGAGAACCGCGCGGTACGGCGCCTGGCGGAAAAGTGGAACATGGCGCTTGTCTCCGGCGGCGACCGTCACGGCGTGGAGCCCAACGCCAACATCAACCTGACCAGCGCCGCCAGTTTCACCGAGTTTGTGCACGAGGTGCGGCGGGAGAAGAAGAGCAACATCCTCTTCCTTCCGCAATACGCCGAGCCTTGGAAGCATCGCATCCTGCAGTCAACCCTAGATGCGGTACGCCACTACCCCGAGTTCCCGCAAGGCTCGCGCTGGTGGGATGAGCGCGTCTATCATCCCGACGCGAACGGCGTGATCAGGTCGCTCAGCGAACTCTGGCCAAAGGGATCCGCTCCACGCCTCATCGGCGCAGGAATAGCACTGGTCCAGCTCATGGGTAAGGGACTCGTGGCCGGCGGATTGCGTATGGCCTGGAGCGACTCGAACCAGTTGCGCCTCGCCCTGGGCGAACACGAATTCTGACTAAGAGCAACGGATTTGATCTGGTTAGCGGAGCGAGCAAAGACACCTCCGTCGCTTGTACTGACTCTGCTGGCTCCACTCGCAATATGGCCGCTCCAGTCCCGCGCGTCGCGTACTTTCCCGATTCGTTCCACGAAGTGAACGGAGTCGCCCACACCAGCCGCCACTTTGAGGCCTTCGCACGGCGGCGCAATCTCCCCTTTCTTTGCGTGCGCGCCGGAAAGCGGCCGCAAGCTTTGGTGGAAGATGGCAATGTTTGGACCCTTGAACTGCCTCGCGGCTTTCTCTCCTTCGCTCTCGAAAAGGATCTGCGCCTCGATCCCGCCTTTTTTCGGCACATTCCTCTGATCAGCGAAGTGCTCGATCGTTTCCGACCGGACTTGATCCACATCACTGGCCCGAGCGAGATCGGAATCTTGGGCGCTGGACTCGCGCACCATCTTCACCTGCCACTCGCGGCGAGCTGGCACACCAACGTCCACGAGTACGCCGCACGCCGCGCGAATTGGTTTCTGCGCCTGCTGCCCGAACGTCAATCCGCCGCAACGGGCCAGAGAATTGAGGATCTGGCCATGGCGACTGCAGCAAGGTTCTATTCTGCGGCGCAGGTGTTGTTCGCGCCCAATGCTGAACTTTGCGCGCTCCTCGAGCGCGCCACCGGCCGTCCCTGCCATCTCATGCCTCGCGGCGTTGACGCCGAGCTCTTCCATCCCGCCAAACGCAAGCGCGATCCTCAAGGACCGCGATCACGTACTCGGCTTTGTCGGCCGCTTGTCTGTCGAAAAAAACATTGGCCTGCTCGTGCAGATTCAGCAGGAGCTGGACCGCATGGGCATGACGAACATCCGCTTTCTCATCGTCGGCCACGGTGGCGACGAAGCCTGGCTGCGCGAGCGTCTGGCGCGAGCTGAGTTCACGGGTGTTTTGCACGGAGAAGCGCTTGCCGCCGCCTACGCCAATATGGACCTCTTCGTCTTCCCCTCGCACACCGACACCTTTGGCAATGTCGTGCTGGAGGCTCTGGCCAGCGGCGTGCCCGCCATCGTCACTCCCGACGGCGGCCCGAAGACGATTGTGCGCGACGGCGTAACCGGCCGCATTGTTCCCGACGGTCAGTTTGCTGAGGCTATAGCCGGCCTCCTCGCCGATCCCGCCCGTCTTGCACAAATGCGCCAGGCTGCGCGCGCTTACTCCCTCACTGCCAGTTGGGACTCGGTATTTGAAGGCATCTACGCGGCATACGGGGAGCTCGTGCCCAGGGCAAATCGAACCTTTGCCGCGGATTGACGGCGCGCCGTACGCTGGCCTTGCGGAGACAAAAAGAACTGAGGCTCTCTAGGCACGCGAGCGAATGAGCGACCCGTTCCTTAGATCAAGCGCAAACGGCGCCTCCTTGTCGGTCCGCATCTCCCAGCCCAGCCCACGCAGCACGCCGCCGTCAACTCCGGTGATTGTCAACCCTTCATCCGAAAGCTTCTCCGACTCCCACACCTGGCCTTCGCGGCCCCAGGCGAGGATGGTGCGATGCCCGACGAAGAGCAACAGGCCCGCTTCAACCGCGGGCAGCACCTGAAGCACTGGCCGGTAAGCAATCATCGTGAAGCGCTCCGGCGCCGTGCTGTCGATCAGGTACGCATAGCCTCCTGCGACGGCGCAGATTTCTTCCGGATTTGGAGCCGACCATAGGCCGCTTGGAACGGCAGGATCGCGAAACCCCAGAGCGCATGTGGCCAGGAACGGCCGCGCTTCCTGCGCGCCGGGCCGGATCAGCACCTCCAGCGCGCCGCGCTCCACCTCCTCAGCCGCTCGCGGATAAACAAAATGGCGCGGCGGCAGAATCAATGGCCGCGCGGCAAGCACTTCGGCCTGCCAGCGATGCGGAAAGCTGAGGTCGATGCTTGGTCCGGGCAACGTCACGGCTGCGCCTTGTAGTTCAGAATCCAGCGCAGTTGTTCCGTGGTATCGGGCACCACGCAGCCGCGCGCTGCCTGAATTGCTGCCAGGGCGTCACCCGCCTTCCAGCCCAGATGGATGAGCGTACACGCCGCGGTCACAGTGGACCTGCCGATGCTTCCCCGGCAGTGCACGCCGATGCGCTCACCGGCGCGCAGGCGATCCGCCAAACCAGCCACAAAATCTCGAAAAGTACCCATATCAGGCGGCACATGCACGTCGAGAATCGGGTAGGAGAGAAAATGCATACCGGCCGACTCAGCAAGAGGGCCTTCGTCCCGCAAGCCAAGCCATATGGCCTCGTTCGGTTCGAGCAGTGAAACCAGCGTTTCCACTCCGCTCCGCTTATAACGCAAGAGTTCGTCGCTCAGCCAGTCGTCGCCTCGCGGCCGCAGCACAATAGCCAGGCCGCCAGACGGAGTTCCTTCGATCCAGAAAACATCGTCCACGCGTTCAAACTCCCAGGAACCGTTCGACGGTAGGTTCTTCGTTTTGATGATAGACGGTCAGCGCCGAGCGATTCGCGCTGCGGCCCGCAAGGATCGTTCGCATTGCGAACGTGGCCTCAAGCGCGGAACGCATTTCCATCCCGAACCATCCATCGCAACAGCGGCTCCGCGGGAAACCCTTGCCAGGATGCGAGAATAACAATAGCGTCGGGTCTGCGTCACACAGTCACCGCGCCAGGGGCCTATTCGAGATGCTGCGCGTTTTATCGACCCATCTGTTCCTGAACCATCGCCTGCACCCGGGCTTGCTCGAGCTCGCGGAGCGCTCCGGCGCGCAGGCCGTGGAGATTTTTGCCGCGCGGCAGCACTTCGACTACACCAGCCGCGAGATCGTGGCCGAATTTGGCGAGTGGTTCCGCTCCAGTTCGCTCGCGGCCTTCTCCATGCACGCCCCGCTCTATCCCGACTACGAGATGGGCCGCGCCGGCGCGCCGGGGGTGAATGTGCTGCACCCGGAAAAAGCTCGCCGCATCGACGCCATGGATGAAATCAAGCGGGCGCTGGAGTCCGCCGAGCACATTCCGTTGCGCAACCTCGTCGTTCATCTTGGCGAGCGGGACGATACCTGGTCGCCACGCACCATCGAGTATGCCGTCACCGCTCTGGAACACCTGGGCGCCTTCGCCCGTCCGCTCGGCGTCCGCCTGCTCGTCGAAAACCTGCTGAGTGAACCCACCACTCCCGAACATCTGGTCAGCATCCTCGAACTGGGCCACCTCAGCAATGTCGGCGTGTGCCTCGATCTCGGCCATGCGAATATCACTGTCGGAACCGCGGAAGCCATCGCGACCCTCGGCAGCCGCATTGTCTCGGTTCACGTTCACGACAACCACGCCGTGAAGGACGAACATCTGTGGCCGGGCGACGGCGCGATCGATTGGCCTGCCACCGTCAAAGCCCTCAAAGCGCTTGCCTCGCCGCCAGCAACCGTCCTCGAGATCAGCCAAACGCTCCCTGACGCTCCCGCCGCGCTGCCCACGCGGATCGAAAAGGCCTTTGCGCTTTTCCAATAAGCGCTCCGGTCATCTGAAGCACTTCGAAGCGGAATCCTATGGCGAACCAACTCGCCGAATCGGCGTCCGCGCTGGAGGCTTGCACCGCGCAGGCAGCAGACTGAACCGGGAACAGCTTGCCGCGCGCTCCTGGATCAGCACAGTCACGCTCTGGGTTGACGCCAGCCCACCGCCCGCAGCCGTGACGGCCAGGGTCGAAGCGCCGGCCGATGCTTCCGGAGAAACCGTCAAAGTCAGGGTTACGCTGTTTGTGCTCGCACTAGCGGCAGGCGTAAGCGGATTCGCGGACCACGCAGCCGATACGCCCGAAGGCAGACCTCTCACTGTGAAGGCGATGCTCCCGGCAAAGGATCCTCCGGTGACGGCCGTGAAGGCAACGGCCGCCGAGCCGCTCTGGGGCACGGTGACCGATTGCACCTTTGCTGCCAGCGTCAATGTTGGAGGCTCTGTCTCCGCTCCCCATTCGTTCACCAGCAACGCGCCATCCACCGATCCCAGCCCGGTGGCCAGGTTGTAATCCGCGCCGCTGGCCGTGAACCCCGCGACGCCCGGAACGCTGTTATTCCCCGAAGGCGTGGAGTGAAAGGGATTGGACGTTGCATCGAGGAGCGTATAGAGCCCGGCATTGGCGCTTCCTTGCCCCGTACCGCCCTGCTTCTCCACCACAAGCGCCATCAGGCCGGCAAACGACGGCGAGGCGACAGACGTTCCCGAAACGATCAAGTACGATCCGTTCTCCACCAGGAAGTAGCCGTCGTGATCGGCAGCCGCCAGCGCTACATCGGGGACGGCTCTCATGCCGTTGGCCGCGCTGGTTCCGCTCACTCCCTCTTGCCAGGGCGGCTGGGCATAGACCACGCTGGCGCCCCCGCCCGAAGCCCACAGTCCCATTCCGCCGTCCGACGCGCTCTCGTTCCATACCTTTTCGGGAATGTAGCCGAGCGCCGACCCGTAACCCGCCGAGTTCGACGTGGACCAGTACTCCGCGGAATTCGATTCTTCGTTGAACTCCGTGCCGCCCACGCAGGTGGAGTACGGCGAGCTGCACAACCCATTCACCGCGGCTTGCGATCCCGCGCCGGCAGTATCCGCGGAGCAGCCGGCCGCGCCCGCATCGCCCGAAACCACAAAGACGCTCATCCCCTGGCTCGCCGCCTGCTCCCACAAGCTGTTGTAGAAAGCCAGCTCCGCCGCGCCCATTTCTTGCTCGCAACTGCCATAGCTCAGGCTCAGCACCGGCACCGTTCCGCGGTTCACGATATATGCGGCCGCCAGGTCCACGCCGTCGGTTGTTGCCGTTGTAGCCGCAACGACGAGGCGGACCGCCGCCGCCGGCGCCACCGCGCCGCTCCACTCCGCGTCCAGCGTTGACTCGTCCTGATCGTTCTTCACCCATCCCGGATTCGCGCCGTCGAGAATCACCGTGGGATCGTTGGCCGCCAAACCGGACATGGAACGAAACGTCTCCACGTCGCTCAGCTTGATGTTGCTGCGCGCGGCGATGGCGATCGAGCTGCCGGTCCCATTCGTCCCCGCGCTGTACAGCGGATTCAGGTCGTAGATCGTGGCGAAGTCCGCCGGGAACAGATAATGCGTGCCGCCGGCCGAGTACTGCGGCAACGCGGCGAGCGGAGTTTCGACCCGGATCTCCGGCTTGCGGCGGAAGTCGTGGAGCGAAACCACGCCTGCCACTATGCCGGCCAGCTCCGCGGGAATCTGCGGATCCTCGTCGTTGGCGATGTGATCCACGCCATCCACGCGATAGCGGTGCAGCTCCGTGTGGAAGGCGTCGAGCACCTGACCGGCGGTTCCGGAAAACACTACCAGCCTTTGGCCGGCCGGAATCTCCTCCACCGTGAATCCGTGCGCCGCGAGCCACGCAGTGGCCTGCGCCAGAGCCGCATCGCCCACACCGAAACGTGCGCCAAACTCGGCCGGTGTTAGCCAGCGATGATAGAGCGGCGAATGCGGGTTCTGCTGCGCCGCGACCAGTTCATCGAGCGCGGCCTGTTGCTCCGTGGAAGGCTTGAGCAACAGCAGCATCCGGTCCAGCCGCGCGCCGGGATCCACTGCGCCCTGGTCGAATTCGGCCCGCGCCAGCGGATGCACATTGCCTTGGAGGGTCACGCTTTCCGATTCGTCAATGGGCAGTGCCGCATGGACGGCGGGATCGGCGGCGCGATCTGCCGGAACCGCCGTCGAGGCGGAGGCAAGCTGACTGGAATCGCCCGGAGCCACATTGCGCGCGCAACTTGTGCAGCTGGCCAACAGAAGAGCGGCGGCAAGAAATGAGACGAGTTTTAGGCGTTGGCGCATTTCGATCGTTCCAGAAGGCGCAGTCCGCCGGCAGCCTTGTGTGGGCTGTGTGCGGTCTTAGCCTTTTCTCATCTATCGGCGCAAAATGGGGACGTTTGAGCCGCGAACGGCTGGTTGGTGAACGAACCTCGCTTACGGGCGTAATTAGAAGCCGCTCATTGGATCGAGAGGATTTTTGTCTCGGGTGAAAACAAGGGCGCAAGCCGGGTGGAGCAACAAGTTTGGCTTGCCGCGCGCCAGCCGCCTGAAGACCGCCGCAAACTCAGCAGATGCGCGGCAACTGCTCGCCGATCATGGTGGGAATTACGCGGTTCGCGCCCATGGCGGTGCGCGCGACCAACATGCGCTTGTGCTCCGCGGTCACATGGCCGATGCGCGCGGCGTCTTTACCCAGCGGATGCGCGCGCAGGACCGAGAGTACTCGATCCGCTGCTTCCGGCGCGACAAAGAATACGGCTTTCCCCTCGTTGGCGACGTAGACCGGGTCGAGGCCGAGCAGCTCGCAGGCCGATTGCACCTCAAACCGCACCGGCACGCCGGCTTCGTCGATCACGATGCCAACATCGGAGGCCTGCGCAATCTCATTCAGCGTGGAGGCCAGGCCGCCGCGGGTGGGGTCGCGCATGGCGTGGACGGCCGCACCCGCGGCATCGAGAACCTGCGCGATCATTCCGTTCAGCGCGGCGCAGTCGGAGCGGATGGGGCTCTCGAACTCGAGGCCCTCGCGCACGCTCATGACGGCCATGCCGTGGTCGCCGATGGTACCCGAGACAAGGACTGCGTCGCCGGGTTGGGCGCGGTGCGGGCCGACCTGAATGCCGGGTCGAAGCACACCGACGCCGGCCGTGGTGATGTAGCAGCCGTCGCCGTGGCCGCGCTCAACGACCTTGGTGTCGCCGGTTACGATCTGCACGCCGGCTTCGGCCGCGGCCTTGGCCATGGCGTCAACGATGGCGGCGAGCTGGGCCAGCGCAAATCCTTCTTCGAGAATGAAGCCGGCGCTGAGGAACTTCGGCTCCGCGCCGGAGACGGCCAGATCGTTCACCGTTCCGTTGACGGCGAGTTCGCCGATCGATCCGCCGGGAAAGAACAGCGGCTGGACGACGAAGGAGTCGGTGCTGAGAGCGAGCCGCGCGCCGGAGGTTTCGAGCACCGCGGCATCGCCGAGGTTCTCGAGAGCGGGATTGCGGAAGGCCGGCAGAAACAAGTGCTCGACCAGTTCGTTGCCGAGCTTGCCGCCGCCGCCGTGGCCCATCACGATGGCGGGATAACCGGCGAGCGGGAGCGGGCAGCTCCAGCTTGAGAAATCGGGTTTAGCGTTCGTCGTCACTCAGCTTCTAGCTCCTAGCTTCTAGCCGCTAGCCCTTTCCTGCCAAGGCGAAGGCTGTTGGCTTCGCAGGGGCTAAAGCCCCCACTTTCTCCTGCTGCGTTTCGGCTTGACTGAAGCCGGGTTAAAAGACAACCGCAGATCCTTCGACTCCGGTCGCCCAGGCGACCTCCGCTCAGGATGACAGCATCCAGGATTCGAAAGGCATAGGCGAAACACTAGAGGCGACCTTTTCCGGCGCCGGCCAGTTCTTCGGCGGAGAGAAAGCGGCCATAGTTATAGTAAGCGGCGCAGGCGCCTTCGCTGGAAACCATAGTGGCGCCGAGCGGATGGCGCGGCGTGCACTCTTTGCCGAAGGCCGCGCACTCGGCCGGCTTGATGGCTCCGCGCAATACGTCGCCGGAGCGACAGAGCGGAGACTCCTGGGTGTGAATGCCAGTGATGTGAAAGCGCAATTCGGCGTCGAAATCGCGGTAGTCCGCATTGAGCCGCCAGCCGCTCTTCGGGATCACGCCAATGCCGCGCCAGGCTCCGTCGGTCACTTCGAATACCTCTTTCAATAGCTTTTGCGCGGCCTGATTGCCGTCGTAAGTGACGACGCGGCTGTAGGCGTTCTCCACCTCGTGGCGGCCGGCCTCAAGCTGCATCACCGCCCGCCGGATGCCGTCGAGCAGATCGAGCGGCTCAAAGCCCGTGACGACGATGGGCACGCGGTATTTTTCAGCGAGCGGCGGGTACTCCCAATAGCCCATCACGCTGCAGACGTGTCCGGCGGCGAGAAACGCCTGCACCCGGTTGCCGGGCGAGGACATGATGGCTTCAATCGCTGGCGGCACCAGTACATGCGAGACCAGCAGCGAAAAATTCCCGAGGCCGCGGCGCTTGGCCAGGTGCACGCTCATGGCGGTGGCCGGACCAGTGGTCTCAAAGCCCACGCCGAAGAAAACCACCTGCTTGCCGGGATTCCTGACCGCCAGTTCCACCGCGTCGAGCGGCGAATAAACCACGCGCACATCGCCGCCGCTGCCCTTCACCTGGAACAGATCGCCCTCGGTGCCGGGAACGCGCAGCATGTCGCCGAAGGAGCAGAAGATGACGCCGGGTAGCGCGGCGATGGCCAGCGCCTTGTCGATCAGTTCGAGCGGCGTAACGCAGACCGGGCAGCTGGGGCCGTGAATCATCTCGACGCTCGCTTCGGGGCCTTGCGGGAGCATCTGGTCGATGCCGTTCTTGATGATGGAGTGGGTCTGGCCGCCGCAGACCTCCATGATCTTCCACGGGCGCGTCGTGATCTGGGCGATCTCGCGCGCCAGCGCACGGGCGATCTCGCCGTTGCGAAACTCGGTGAGGTACTTCATTGGGTGACGGCAGCAGGGTTAGCGGAGCTGGAACCAGCACCGCCGGCATCGCTGTCGTTAATCGAGCAACTACCGTCGGGGCAGCGGGATTGCGGAGCCCTGGCGGCGCGGGCAAAGGCCTCTTCCTCGCCGGCCAGTTCCTCGTCGAGCACGCCGAGGGCGCGGAAGTCGTCAAGGGTTTGCCGGGCGGTCTCCTCGTCGATTTTGGAGATGGCAAAGCCGACGTGGACGATGGTGTAGTCGCCGACCTCGACCTCTGGCACGTATTCAAGGCAGGCACGCTTGACCACGCCGCCGAAGTTCACGCGGCCAACGCGGATGCCGCCGTCGTTGGTGATCTCTTCCACTTTGCCCGGTATCGCTAAGCACATAGCAACCTTTTTATACCTCCGAGGAGCGATGGTCAAATGTGATCTGAATCACCGGGAAGCGGAATTTGGATTCGGCGAACGGCGCCGGAGCGGGCTCTTGTCAGGTAGGCGCATCGCTACGAAGGCCAGCGCCGAGTGCGGCAAAAGGGGCGGTTTGGGTGACGTTTGGCGACGTTTGGCGACGAAAATCGCCGCGGTTTTGAGCGTTTTTGGACGAGCTGTTGCTGATTCTGAACGACTTATGCTGTGAAATGAGCCGTTTTGATACCCCCTCCGGGTATGGGGGGGTAGGGGTAAGTCAGTGGTCAGTGATCAGTGATCAGTGGTCAGTGATCAGAGTGGCCGCTTTCTGTTCTGCAAGTCAATTGTGCGCTAAGCGAGCTTATTATCTGCAAAGTTTGACGAAGATTTTATGGGTTGTTTTCAATGGTTTGCGAGGAAAATTGGCTCATCGGGGCTTGCGCGATCCTACCCTTCACAAAGTGCGCGAAGGATGGGCGCCCGCTCCCGCAGGATTTTGAAACACGCTTTGGAGACTGTTATTCGCGTATAGACTGGATTGCAGCACAGCCATGAAAGACTCGATCTACGTCTCGAAAGAGAATTACCTGAAGGCCATTCTGGAGGCGGAGGCCGAGGGGCGCCAGGTGATTCCGGCGATGCTGGCGCACTGGCTTGAGGTGTCGGCGCCGGCGGTGACCATGGCGCTGAAGCGGCTGAAGCGCGACGGCTTGGTGAAGGTGGGCGAGGACGGCATTGTGCGGCTGACGGCGGCGGGGCGCGAGACGGCCTACCGCACCGCGCTGCGCCATCACCTGATCGAGCGCATGCTGAGCGAGGTCTTCGGCATGGAGTGGCACGAGATCCACGAAGAGGCGGAGCGGCTGGAGCACGCGGTTTCGCCGGCCTTCGAGGCCAAGCTGCAGCGAGAAACTGGGCGAGGGCGGCGCCTGCCCGCACGGCAACGCGGTGCTGCCGGAGAGTCCGGCGGAGCGCAAGCGGCGCGGCGAGATGCAGCTGTCCGAGGCCGCGGAGGGCAAACGCTACACCGTGATCAGCCTGCAGGAGCGCGATCCCAAGCTGCTGCGGTTTCTGCACGGCGCCGGCATCGGGCCCGGGAAGAGCCTGCGCGTGGTGAGCCAGAACTACGATCAAACCGTTTTGATTGAGCTGCCTACGGGAAACTCGATCCTGGGACGGCCGGCGGCGGAGGCGGTTTGGCTGCGGCCGGAAGAGACAGGGAACAGGGACAGGGAATAGGGAACAGGGAACAGGAGAACAGGGATTGAACCTAGCAGTGGTCAAGACCCAGAATTGACTGGTAATGTAAAAATAAAAATATATATTAACCATAATTAACAACCTGTGGCATACTGAGGTTGAGAGATCCTGCGGTCTCTCTCTCCTGGAACAACTATGGCCACAGAAGTCGTAACTCGAACCGCGCTCGCCGAGCCCTCCCTGCCGGAGGTGCATGCCAGCGTGCGCATCTCGCGCTCGCCGCTCTACTGGCGGCGGCTGCTGGGGTTTCTGGGGCCGGGATTTCTGATCTCGGTGGGCTACATGGATCCCGGCAACTGGGCCACCGACATCGCCGGCGGGTCGCGTTTCGGCTACACGCTGCTGTTCGTCATCATGCTCTCGAACCTGATGGCGATTCTGCTGCAGAGCCTGACCCTGAAGCTGGGCGTGGCCACGGAGCGCGACCTGGCGCAGCTTTGCAACGAGAGCTACGGCCGCAGGGCGAGCTTTGCGCTGTGGGTGCTGGCGGAGATCGCGCATTGCGGCCTGCGACCTGGCCGAGGTGATCGGCTCGGCGATCGCGCTCGAACTGCTCTTCCACATTCCGCTGTTTTACGGCGTGCTGATCACCGGGCTCGACGTGCTGCTGATCCTGCTGCTGCAGCGCTGGGGATTCCGCTACGTTGAGGCGCTGGTGATCACGCTGATCGGCACCATCATCGTGCTGTTCGGCGTGCAGATGTTTCTGTCGCGGCCGGATTACTGGCCGGTGCTGCGCAATCTCGTCGTTCCTTCGCCGTCGATCGTCACCAACCCCGCCATGCTTTACATCGCCATCGGCATTCTGGGCGCGACGGTGATGCCGCACAATCTCTATCTGCACTCGTCGATCGTGCAGAGCCGCCGCTACAAGCGCACGCCCGAGGGCAAGCGCGAGGCCATGCACATGGCCAACATGGACTCGGCGCTGGCGCTGACGATTGCGCTGTTTGTGAACGCGGCGATTCTGATCGTGGCGGCGGCGGTGTTTCATCGCAGCGGGCACTTTGAGGTTGCGGCGATTCAGGATGCCTACAAGCTGCTGAGCCCGCTGCTGGGCGCGGCCGGGGCGAGCACGCTGTTTGCCATCGCGCTGCTGGCCAGCGGCCAGAACTCGTCCATCACCGGCACGCTGGCCGGGCAGGTGGTGATGGAGGGATTCATCCACATCCGCGTCTCGCCGTGGCTGCGGCGGCTGATCACGCGCTCGCTGGCGATTATTCCCACCATCATCGTGGTGGCGTTCATGGGCGAGCAGGGAACCGAGAAGCTGCTCATCCTGAGCCAGGTGATTCTCTCGTTCCAGTTGAGCTTTGCCGTGGTTCCGCTGGTGATGTTCACCGGCGACCGCAAGAAGATGGGCGAATTTGTGAACGGCCGCTGGCTGCAGGGGCTGGCGTGGTTCACGGCCGTGCTGATCGCGGGGCTGAACGTGTGGCTGCTGGTGCAAACGGCCATGGGCCGCTGATTTCCGCACGCTTCCCCGATTTTCCCGGAGGTTGTATGAAACGCAGAAAGACAATCCGCATATCTCCTGGTCTTTTTGCTTTTGTTAACTATGGTTAACTGCGGCGGGCTGGCCGCGCAGAGCGGCACATCGAGCGCGATCTCCGGCACGGTGACTGATACGAGCGGCGCCGTGGTCCCCGGCGCATCGGTGACGGCGACGGAAATCGACACCAAGGCCACGCGCGCCGGAGTCGACCGACGCCGATGGGCCACTTTCTGTTTTCGCAGGTCAATCCCAGGCACCTATGAGGTTACGGTGCGGGCGAAAGGCTTTGCGACGCAGACATCGCAGCCGACGCCGGTAGGCGTGGGACGCACCGTCACGCTGAACTTCACGCTGCCGTGTTCAGTCGGACAGCGCAGACCGTGGAGGTGACCGCGCAGCAGGGCGCTGCTGACCCTCGATAATCCCAACACCACCACCACCATCGAAGCGAAGACCATCGAAAATCTGCCCAATCCCGGGCAGGATCTCACGTATGTAACGCAATTCGCGCAGGGCGCTCTGATGAATACGGCCGGTTCCTCAAGCGATGCCAAGGCCCCGGGCGGCTACGGCAACGTGGAGTTCAACGGGCTTCCTGCGACCTCGAACGGCTATATCCTGGACGGCTACGACTCGAACGACCCCTGGCTGGGTCTGAATATCGGCCTTTCCACAAACCTTGTCATCGGGCTCGATGCGCTCCAGGAGTCGACCGTTAACACCAACTCGTTCTCCGTCGATCAGGGCCGTTATGCCGTGGCCCAGGTCAACTACTGTCACCAAGTCCGGCACGAACGCATTTCACGGCGATCGCGTATGAGCTGTGGAACGGTTCTCTGTTCAATGCGGAAAATTACTTCCTCCACGCCAACGACACACCGGGCAACATCGCCACCAAACCCCGCGATGTGGTCAATGAGTTTGGCGTCAGCGTGGGCGGGCCGATCCGCAGGGACAAGCTGTTCTTCTTTGGACACTATGAGGGCATTCGCATCGCATTGCCAATCGTCACATCTACGACCTTGCCCACACCCGCCTATCAGCAATATGTGCTGGGGCAGCTTGCCACGGGCGGATATGATCCAGTCACAGGAACCAACCTTCCGGCGCAACCCGCAGAGATTCCTTTCTACAAAAACATGTTCTCGCTGCTGCCGCCTCCCGGAGGGTCGCCGGTGGCGATCACAGCCTGCCCGCTGGACGCATCCGGGAACCTGTTGCCCGCTCCGGCAAATGGCTCTCTGCTCAACGGCAGCGGCTGTGCATCCCAGCAGCAGCGGTCTCTGAACAACAGCGACAGCGAGAACCTGATCGTGGTGAAGATCGACCACACCATCAACGCCAACAACAGCATCTGGTACCGCTTTCAGCAGGATACGGGCCTGCAGGCGGAATGGACGGATCCGATCAACTCCATCTTTAACTCCTATTCGCCGCAGCCACAGCGCACGCTGGTTGTGGGCTACACGCACATCTTCAGCACGAACCTCGTGAATCAATTCAACCCCGGCGCAAGCTGGTACTCGAGCATCTTCGAGCCGAACAATTACTCTCAGGCGCTCGAGACCTTTCCCATCATGCTTACCTCGGGCAGCGACAGCGTGCCCTTCACGACTATCGGTGGCCTGGACGATACGTTTGCGCAGGGGCGCAAGGTTACGCAATGGCAGATCAACGACAACCTGACCTGGACGCGAGGGCGGCACACGTTGCACTTCGGTATCAATACGCGCCGTGTCGATACCAGCGACTACGACCTCGGAGAAGGCACTGTGCCGACCGTCGCCTACAACGACCTGGCGGAGTTCACTTATGGAGCCGCATATACCGCACAGCAGAACTTCCCGGTCTCTCTGAAGGAACGGGTGGCCGTCGGCAATCTCGAATACTACGTGATGGACACGTACAAGCCGACTCTGAAAGCGACCCTCATCTACGGCATGCGCGTAACCTGGAACACCAACGTCACCAGTCCGCAAGGGCTCTTTGGCCGCACGGCCGGCTCCTTCCTGGATGCTTCGCATGAAACCAATCAGCCGCTGGATCAGGTCATCCTGGGCGACGTTCACAACCTCTTTGCGGCAACGCCGCTGTTCGTCTACCAGCCACGCGCCTCGATTGCCTACCAGCTTCGTCCGCGCACGGCTGTTCATGCCGGATTCGGCGTCTTCAACGACATCATCCCGCAGCAGATTGCGGATAGCGGCCTGATGAACGCTCCCAACGATCCCTCCTTCACCGGCGGTATCGGAGGACAGGTGGGCGGCCTGGGGATCGCTCCCGGCGTTCCGGGAAGCGCCGTGGACGCTGCCGCCAGCAGCCAACCGATCCTTCCAGTCCACCTTCAGCTCCGGCGGTGCGCCTTGTGCGGGCATCCAGCCGGGCGCCCCGACTTGTCCGCTGGCCGTGAGCATGAATACCTTTCCGACGGGCACGCTGAAGACCCCGTATTACTACCAGTACAATCTCGGCGTCGAGCAGCAGATCGGCTCGCGCGGCAACTTGCGCGCCGACTTTGTGGGCACGCGCGGACTGCACGAACCCTACCAGGTGCAGCTCAACGGCTACCAGAACGTCTGCAATGGATGCTTCGCGCCATTCCCCTACCAGCAGCCGCTCGATCAGCGGTTTGGGAACGTTACCGAGTTCCAGACCGGAGCCAACAGCATCTACAACGGATTGCAGACCGTCTACACGCAACAATGGAGCGGCTTGACCCTGCGCGCCAACTACACACTCAGCCATTGCCTGGACGAAGTATCGAATGGTGGCTTGCTCGCCTTCTCCACGCAAGGGCTGGAATCGCCGTTACCGGGAGAGTTAAGCCGGCAGTATGCCAGCTGCGACTACGATGTGCGGCACAACATCTCCGCATACGGGATGTATCAGGTGCCGTTCCACTCGGGCAACCCGATCCTGCGCCAGGTTTTCGGGGGATGGTCTTTCTCGGAGACGGGCTTTCTGCACTCCGGATTGCCTTTCAGCGTGCTGAGCCAGCAATACAGCGCCAACGGCAATGGCGTGCTTCAGGCGTACAACCCCGCGCAGACCATCCAGTTCGCCGTGCCGAACTATGCCAACCGGGTGCCCGGCGTGCCGCTCTATCGCAAGACTCCCTATCCTGACGTCACCATAGACGGAACGAAACAGTGGCTCAACCCCGACGCGTTCGTTTCGGTGGTCGATCCCACAACCGGGGCATGTTATACCGGCGTACTGGGCGGACAAAATGAAGATAATCCAACCATCTGCCAGTTCGGCGACTCGGGCCGCAACTCGGTGCGCGGACCGCACTTCACGTATTCGGATATGTACATCAGCAAGTCGTTTCCGATCCGGGAGGGGATCAAGCTGCGCATCGACGGCCAGATGTTCAATGCGTTCAATCACCCCAACTTTGCACTGCCCAGCACGGTGCAGGCCGGCGTGCCTGGTTCGGTTCCGGCTAAGTTCGGAACGCTGCAAAGTGTAGTGCCGCCGCCGACCGGGCTGCTGGGCGTTGGGCTGGGCGGAGACAGTTCCCCGCGCATGATTGCTTTTCAAGGAAGAATCGATTTCTGACAGCGCGGCGGAAGTCACCCGCAGGCAGGCATTTGCGATGCGGCATCACTAAAGGACAGTGTCCCCCCTATATGACACGGACTGGTTATTGCAAGACGGCCGCGGCCATGATGGAATATCTTTGACTTTCCGGGCGGGCGCTCTCTCAGGACACAGGGTTGGGGACCTGTTTGATGAGCGATGTGGTTCAAATCGAGTCAGATGAGCCGGTAGCAGCAAGCACTCCGCAATCGCAAACAAGCGGGGAGGATATCGGCTATCACGTGGTGCCCTCTTCCAGAGAGGGAGCCGAAGAGGAGTTGTTTGCCTTCCGCACCGCCATGGTGGAGCCGGAAGCGGCGGGAGCCGCTCAGCCCGAACAGAACAAGCTCAATTTGTTGCCGGCCTTGGGGCTGGCAGTGGCAGCGCTTGCCTGCGCGCTGCTGTTCATCTTCTTCCTGCCGACGCTACTCAAGCCGAAGCCGCCGGTTCTATATATCGATATGGGAAACCAGAGGCTTGATCCGGCAGGGTTGGGAGGCAGGCTTATCGCTCGATGGGAGGGCAGCGCCGCGTACCAACTGTCTATCGATCCTCTCGACCAGCAGCAGGTGGCCCGGTTTCAGGCCGTGGCCGAAGATCCTCCGCACCCACTTACGTTCGTCATCCGGTTGAGGGATGCGTCGGGCCTGGTTGTATGCCAAAAGGAGATTCTCTTTCCCGTGGAGGGGCCTCCCGGAGATCCACCGGGCACAGGGCAGACGATGCAGCCACGGATATCGCCGAGCGGAGACACGGTGCAAAATGTGGCGGATGCGGATGGAAAGATCGCCGAGATCAGCGTCACAGGCGGGTTGCCCTGTCCCAAAAAGGCGTACCAGCACCTCGCCGGGTGGGACTTTATCTCGAACTTCCCGACTGTCGCCGACCAGACGGACTGGCTGAAGCACGAGGCCAGCCTGACCAAGGCCGGAAAGGCGAATGCCGGCAACACCCAGAGATTTGTGGCGCGCGCGCAGCGATTGCCCGCTCCGATTGATGGCGACGATACGATCGTTGGCGACAACCCCTTGAAAGGGACCGTGGATACCAGCGGAGGCCGGGTTTTCCTGGTGGGGGCCAACGGGCTGCGGGGCCGCTCGACGGAGTGGCAGTTCTTCCCGGCCGCCATTCATTTCCGCTGCGACAAGAATGGGACTTGCCTTCTGACCCGCGCCAATGCGCCAGCCCCATTGCAGGCACGCTTGATACGGTAAGCGAGCCGCAGAGCCGTTGCCCGGCCGTGTTGCGTTGCTGCCCCGCTGCGCCTATCTCTCTAGTACCATGAATGCGATGCAAGTGCTTTCCGCAGCCGAGATGCAGGCCTGCGACCGCGCCACCACGGAGCGGTTTGGAGTTCCGTCGATGGAGTTGATGCGGGCGGCCTCGCGGGCCGTTGCGGCTTTTGCGCGGAGGCAGTTCCCCGAGGCGCGGCGCGTGACGGTGCTGTGCGGCCGCGGCAACAACGGCGGCGATGGCATGATGGCGGCGCGGCTGCTCGCCGAGGCAGGCCTGAAGGTGACCACGCTGCTGCTAGGCGCGGCGGAACAGCTCTCGGGCGATGCGGCCGTAGCATGGAGCGAGCTGAACAACCCGGCGCGCGGCGGGGTCCACGCGGTGACGAACGCCAAGGAACTGGCGCGCCACAGCGACGCTCTCGACGCCGATCTGATTGTGGATGCGGTATTGGGCACGGGGTTCAAGCCTCCGCTGAAAGGGCTGGCGCTGGCGGCGCTGGAGTGGTTGCGCAACGGCGGCGCGCGAGTTCCGGTTCTGGCGGTGGATTTGCCTTCCGGCTGGCCCGCGGATGAAACCGCGGCGAACGTGGGCGGAGATTGTTTTCCCGCCGATGCCGCGATCACCTTCACCGCGCCCAAGCCGGCGCATGTCTTTGGCCAATTGACGCGGCGGTGGGATCAGCCTGTGGTTGTGGCGCCCATCGGCTCGCCGGAGGCGGCGATGGTTTCTGGGCTCGAGATCGATTGGGCCGGCTCGTCGCTCGCGCTGGCCCAGGGGCCGCGCGCGGCGGCGGCCAACAAAGGCAACTTCGGCTATGTGCTGGTGGTGGGCGGGACGTTTGGAGCAGCGGGCGGCAAGGCAGGGGCGCCGGCCATGGCGGCTCTGGCCGCGTTGCGGGCCGGAGCAGGGCTTGTCACCGCGGCGGTTCCCGCGCCGGCGCTGGGGGTGGTGGCGCAGTTTGCGCCGGAGGTGATGACCTGGCCGCTCAAGGCGACGAGAGCAGGCCAGGTTGCAGCGAAGAATCTGGAGCCCAGGCAGATGGCCGCATTGATCGCCGGGAAAACCGTGCTGGCCATCGGGCCGGGGTTGGGACTGGGCGCGGAGACGGCCAATTTCGCGATGGGACTGCTTTCCGGCACAAAGATTCCCGCAGTCATCGACGCCGACGGGCTGAACATGCTGGCGGCAAGGCCAGCGTTGCTAGCCAAGCTGGCCAAGGGACGCACGCTGGTGCTTACGCCGCATCCCGGCGAAATGGCGCGGCTGGTTGGAACCACTGTGGGCGAAGTTCAGGCTAACCGGCTGGAGACGGCGCGCGAGTTTGCCCGGCGTATGGGAGTCACGCTGGTTCTGAAGGGAGCGCGGACGCTCGTGGCGCACGCCGACGGGCGCGTAGCCGTGAACACATCGGGCAACCCCGGCATGGCCAAAGGCGGCAGCGGCGACGTGCTGACCGGGCTGATTGCCGGCCTGCTCGCGCAATATCCTGACGATGCGGCGCGCGCCGTGGAAGCCGCGGTTTATTTGCACGGGCTGGCGGCGGATTTTGCCGTACACGAGGGCGACGAGCACACCTTGCTGGCCAGCGACTACCTGACGCAACTTGCCAGGGCATTCAAATTGCGCGCGCACTGTTTTGATGCAGACGGAAAAAACGGGTATGTTTGGTTGCAGGGGGCGGCGCGCGCAGCAGCCCTGGGTGAGGTTCAAGGATGACCGACGCCGCAACCGTCGCGGAAGGCAGGGTTCACGAATTCACCACGCAAAGCGGCGCGGACACCGTTGCGGTAGGCCGCAAGCTTGCCGAATTGCTCGCGCCTCCGCAGTTGCTGCTGCTGCGCGGCGATCTGGGCACGGGAAAGACAACGCTGGTGAAGGGCATCGCGCAGGCGCTCGATGCCGCCGAGCCCGATGAGGTTACGAGTCCTACCTTCACGCTGATTCACGAGTTTGACGGCTCACAGAAGGGCAAGCCGGTGAAGCTCTACCATCTGGATGTCTATCGTCTGGAGAGCGAGCGGCAACTGGAGACGCTGGGTCTGGACGATCTGCTCACGCCGGATGCGCTGGTGGTGGTGGAGTGGGGCGAGAAGTTCAAAAGCATTAAGAAGCGCGCCACAGGCGAGATCGCGATCGCCTCGGAAGGCGGCGACGCGCGGAGGATTACGGTGACGCTGAAGGAGTAGGTGCGCGGCGAATTATTGGCTGCGGCGCTTGCGTGTGCGACCCCCTGCGGGAAGCAATGGAGCAGTAATCCGCTCATAGAGGGCAAAGAGAAATTCCACGCGCGCTTGGTCGTTTGGGAACGGCTCGGCGCGGTAACAGCGTTCGACCGCGCGGTCCAACTGTTGGTGGGCGTCGAGCAATGAGGCTGGCATGAGTAAGGGGTCGTAGAGATCGGCGAGAGTGGAATCCGGAAACTGTGAGCGCGCATCAAGCACCGCCTGCGCGAATTTCTCGACGCGATTCCTTTGGGCCTCTGAGGGATTCATCGGCCAGGGAAAATTGTTATAAACGAGGGTATTCGAGTATCGGAAATCTGATTTCAGGCGACCGGCCACTAATTTGACCCAAGCCATATGCATAGAAGAGCCGAAGCAGCCGAAATGGTAAAGCCCCGCGTTTGGCAACGCGGTGCAGCTATCGTGGAGAATGCACTCGGGACCAAGGTAGCCGCAAGGGATATACCTTCTCGACTCCGACGAGTGCCTTGGGATACACACATATCGCGATTGCGGTTGCCGGATTTCGGCAAAAAGGTAGGGCGTGAGCGCCAGCCTCTGGGTTGCGAGTTTTTTGCTTTCGACTCTGAAGTTTCGGCATCCCTCGACTCGTTCGACTAGACCCTGCGATAGCCTGACCTCAGCAGGGTCGGCATCCACGAGCCAGAGGCACCACCTTGGTTGGCCGCTGAGATACTCTTCTGCGCATATCAGGGGACGTATGTATTTCCGGGCTCGGGGGTTGTCGCGCAGGAACTTTTCGCGATCCGAATCTTCAAGTATCAAGAACCCTCCGTCCGCCGGTTTGTTACCGTACATGCACTCCGGTACAGGAGAAATTGGTTTTGAGCGCTTCAATAAAATGGCATTGCCACCTTCCACAAGATACGGACTGATGTTTAAAGCGTGGGCGGAGGTCATCTCCCCATCATCTTGATGAAAAATGGCCTTCTCCCGCCGGGCACGTTGGGCGAACCCAATAATCACGACATGCACATGGGCGCGACCCCGGGCTTCGCTCGTCCATTCAAAAGTCTGGTACGCGAAGTTAATCGAGAGGTGAAAGTTGGAGAAAAGGTAGTTCCAGAGGATTCCAGGCTGCTCACCTTGGGATATGGAGTTTGTCGAGACGAACGCAGCTTCAATCAAAGCTCGGTTGATGTATTTGGCTGCCTTCAGATACCAGGCAGTGACATAGTCCAGAGCGCCTCCTCCTGGGATCCTGCCTGCCTCCCGCAGGACGAGCATCATGTCATCCTTCTGGCTACCATCCATAAGACTCTTACCCACAAACGGCGGATTGCCCAGCACATAAGAGCACTCCGCATTTGCAAGGAGTGTATTCCAGTCCATGCGAAGTGCATTTCCGACGTGAATGTGCGGGCTGTTACGCAGCGGAAGCCGCAGGAACGGCTGCCCGAAAGCCTCGTGGATTCGCATGTTGCTCTGGTGATCCATGAGCCAAAGAGCAACCTCGGCGATACGCGCGGGCCACTCCGCGATTTCGATCCCATAGAACTGATTCACGTCAATTGTTGAGAGGCGATTAACCTCGTCGAAGGTCAATGCCTGTTGCGCGCCGTGCTGCTCCTTGAGTATGTCCAACTCAAGGGAGCGAAGTTCCCGGTAGGCGATGACTAGAAAGTTGCCGCATCCGCAAGCAGGGTCGAGAAATCGCAAATTAGAGAGGCGCGCGCGCAGTTCGTCCAGCCGCCCGCGTCGGCGGGCGGAACGGTCTGCCTTGATTGCTTCGAATTCCGCACGAAGGGAGTCGAGAAAGAGAGGCCGGATAACCTTGAGAATATCCCGTTCGCTGGTGTAGTGAGCGCCGATATGACGGCGTTCGTTTTCAGTCATTACTTCCTGAAACAGGGCACCAAAGATAGCTGGCGAAATGCGGGACCAATCGAAGTGGGTGCAGCCCAAGAGGGCATTGCGTTGGTCCGTGTTGAATTCCGCGAATTCCAACTGCTCCGAGAAGAGTTCGCCGTTGACGTAAGGTAGATTTGAGAGCGCCTCATCGAGGTTGTGCTGCCTCCGTTCTGGCGGCGTATCGAGGACTCGAAAGAGGTGGTTCAGCCGTGCACCAAGGTCTGAGCCATCGCGCTGGGTACGATTCTCGATGTAGAGTTCGAACGCGGCCGGCTCGAAGATGCCGGTATCCTCGGCGAAGAGGCAAAAAAGGATCCGCACGAGTAGCCGTTCAAGGTCGTGGCCTGTATAGCCTCCTGCCCTCAGCGTATCGTGTAGCGTCGCCATTAGGGCGACCGCCTTCAGGTTGGCTGGGTCCTGTTCGGTGAAGCGGTGAAGTTTGTAGCCGGGAATGAACGCAAAAGCTAAGACGTGTTCTCTGAGCTCCCCAAGCGGAAACTCCGTGCGATGGAAATGAAGACCTAAGAAAAGGGGAAGGTCGAGTTGCTCCTCAGGTTCCAGATCATAAAGGGCAAATCGGCGGAAGTCCGACAGGAGAACGTAGCGGGGCACCTCATCCTGTTGACCGCTGTTGACGAGGTCGCGGATGTAGTCAAACGCCTGCGACTCCGCCGCGTCGAGGCTATGGCCCGCGCTCTTATGCTCAACAAGTAATTTCCCCGGCCAGAAGAGGTCAATGAAGCCAGTGGCTCCGGTAATCCGCCTCACCGGCTCTTCAAAGCTTGCGACGGTGCGGCGGGAAAGGCCAAAGACATCAAAGAAGTCATTCCAGAATGTCTGTCTATCGGCCTGTTCTCGCGTGGCGTGTGACCATTCTCTGGAGAACAGGAGAGCGCGATGACGTATCTCATTCCAGGAAATGTTAGGCATTCTCTTGCGTTCCCCGTCCCCGGGAGAATCATACACGCTGAAAACGTCTTGATCCTTGACGAATTAGATACGCTATCAGTACCCCATGATGTTGTAGCCGCAATCCACGTAGAGGATCTCGCCGGTGACGGCGCTGGAGAGATCGCTGGCCAGATAGAGCGCCGTACCGCCGACTTCGAGCTGATCGACATTGCGCCGCAAGGGCGAGCGCTCGGCGTGCGACTTGAGCATGTCGCCCAGCGCGCCCACGCCGCGCGCGGCCAGGGTTTTGATGGGGCCGGCGGAGATGGCGTTGACGCGGATATTCCTGGGGCCGAGTTCGTAAGCCAGATAGCGCACAGCAGATTCCAGCGCGGCCTTGGCCAGCGCCATCACGTTGTAGTGAGGCACGACCTTTTCGGCGGCGTAGTAGGTGAGCGTAATAATGCTGCCGCCTTCGGTCATCAGCGGCACCGCGCCGCGGCTGACGGCGATGAGCGAGTAGACGCTGACGTCGTGGGCGATACGGAAGCCTTCGCGGCTGGTGTTGAGAAACTCGCCCCTCAGATCCTCGGCGGGGGCGTAGGCAACGGCGTGCACGAGGATGTCGATTTTGGCGTACTTTTCCCCGATTGCCGCGAAGAGGGATTCGATCTCCCGATCGTTGGAGACGTCACACTGAAAGCCGGTGGCTCCGGAGAGATCGTGGATCAGGTCTTCGGCCTCGGCCTTCATGCGCTCGTTCTGGTAGCAGATGGCCAGGGTGGCGCCGGCCTCGTGAAGTTTCTGAGCGATGCCCCAGGCGATGGAGCGCTTGTTGGCCAGCCCGAAAATCACGGCCGTCTTTCCCGCCAAGTTGATCATGCTGTTCGACTTCCTCCAGGGTCTTTGCTCGATGAGGGGAAACGGTGAACGACCCGGTTCTCAGAATATCAGAGCGATTTTCGCGCAGGTTTGAGTTGCGGACCGATCCAGGCCTTCACTCGCCGAGATCGATCAACTCGACGTGTCCCACGGGCCGTCCCAGAAAGCGCGAACCCAGCCGCTCGAACTTCTCCACCGAGTCCGTGGCGAAGCAACGCACCTCGGTTTGCGGAGGCGCGCCCGCCCCGGCCGGCGCGGCCCGCCCATGCAAGAGCTGGACAGCGACTTGCGCCACGGATTCAGCGGAATCGATCACCCTGGCTCCAGGCCGCACCGCTGCTTCGAAGAGGGGCCTGAGCAAGGGGTAATGCGTGCAGCCGAGAACCAGCGTGTCAGGATTCATGTTGTGAGCCGCGGCCTCGGCGCGAAGTTCGTTCAAATAGATTTCGATCACTTCGGCGGTCACAGGATGATCGGTCCACCCCTCCTCGACCAACGGCACCAGCAGGGGGCAGGCTTTTTCCAGTACGCGAAGCCCGTGAGCGCGGCAAGCACCCGTGTAGGCCTGGCTGTGCACCGTGGCCTCGGTTGCAACCACCAGCACATCGCCGGTGCGCGATGCGGCCTGGGCGGCGGCTGCGCCGGGCTCGATGACGCCAAGTACCGGAACCGGCACGGCGTCCTGAATCGCGTCGAGGGCGAGAGCGCTGGCGGTATTGCAGGCGATCACCAGGAATTCCGCGCCCTGCTCGCGGACCAGGAACTGCGCGCTTTGCACGGCGTAGCGCGCGATGGTGCGGCGCGACTTGGAGCCATAGGGCAGGCGCGCGGTGTCACCCAAAAAGGCGAAACGGGCGCGCGGAAGCCGCTCCATCAGAGCGCGCAGGACGGTCAATCCGCCGAAGCCGGAATCGAAGACGCCGATGGCAGGGGTCATCACTTCCAGAGTAGCCTCCGCCGGCGGGCAGCGTCCCAGAGCGCCGCTTTGCGGTGCGGAAATCGCCGTCACAGTCCAATCTTTTTGAGATACCCATTCAATTCCACATCCGCTCCTGGGGCTGTACACGTTCCTCCACGCTCAAAGAGACAAACGCCTTTCCAGCACTGCGATTGACCGAATGCGGGAGGGATGGCGGGCGAGTTGCGCGGCGCAATCAATGCATTGAAAAACGGAGCATCCCTGGCGAGTTCCGCGGCGCCCGTGACCTGGACAATCGGCACGTTGCGATGAAGATGCGTGTATCCTCCCGATTCCCACCAGATGCGATCGTAAATTCCCACTCCACATAAACCGGGTCCCCGGTTGAGACGATCGAAGGCTCCAACGCCCCACGGGGTTTTGTACCAGTCCGCGCATTGCGCCGCCAGCATTGCCGACGAGATAAAGAAGAACGACACACCGATGGCCACGACCCACTTCGGATTGTTGAGGAATCGCACTCCCCGCTTGATTTCGGCCAGAAGATCCACAATTCCCATCGCCGCCAGAGTGACGGCAGGCGCAAGAACCGGATAGAGGAAGCGGACCTCCTTGTGCGGGATGACGCTGTGGGAGACGACCACGATGGCGCAGAAAATGGCCAGGAACGGGCTTCGCCTGGAGCCGTGAAAGAGAAACAGGACAGCGGGACCGATCAATACCACAAGAACCAGCAGGTACCAGTACCACGGCTGAACCAGGGTCAGCGCCTTGCCAGGGCCGCTCACAACATTTTCTTTGTAGTAGAGGATGAATGACTGCCAAGGATAAGACCAGGTGATCCAATCCACGGCTCCGAAGACGAGCACGGGGATGGAAGCTCCGGCGGCGACCACTGGAACGCGCACGCGCCAGCGCGGATAGCAGAAGTACACCATGGCGAAAAGCAACGCGGGCAGCAATTGAATGCGGAGGCACGCGGCTAACGCACAGAACAATCCCGCAAGGAACAGCCGCTTTCGCTCGCCTAGCCGCCAGCCATACACGCCGAGATACAAGCCGGGCAACATCATATGCGCGGCAATCACTTCAGTAAGCGCTTTGGGAGCAAAGTAAACCAGGCCGAAGTAGAAGGAAGACGCCAAAGCCGCCACGATCGCCGCGGGCGTTCCGCTGGCGCGTTTGGCCCAGGCATAGGCAAACCATACTGCGGTGAGTGAAATCAGCGACAGAACGATCGTAGTACCCAGAAGATAACCCGCGGAACCGGAGCCCATCCATGCCGTCGCGCGCATGACTCCGGCAAGGAACGCAGGGAACACCCAGGAACGAATGCCGAGCCGCCATTCCCAAGGAATTACGCCGTATCCATAGATCAGCCTGTGCGCCGGCTCAAGCGTTTGAAAAATCTCATCGGGGAAAAAGATATTAGGTGAACCCAGAGCAAGCCCAAGCCGCAAGGCGAGGGCAAAGCCGAGCAGGGCCGCCCATGCGAAGATTGTTTTTGCCCGCGTCACGGCCGGTCACCTGCGGCCGGTGCGGTGGCCTCGGCGGTCAGATAGGTACGCGTCAAATCGGCGTGGCCGGCGAGCGTGGCGCGGGGCTGGCCGTCGACCAGAAAGCGAACTTGCGTCACGCGTGGGAAGTTGGCGTTGAGCGTGGCGCAGACGGAGAGCACAGTGAGCGTCTCGGTTTCCAGTCCGGAGGGATGGCCGGCGGCAAACGCGCCGGTCAGATTGACGACAGCAAGTTCGGGGCCTTCCGGCGCGAGTTTCCCGCCGGCATCCGCAATGGGCACAAGAAAGACCTGGGCGATGGAGCCTGCGCCGCCGGGCACGGGATGCGCGGAATCGGGAGCGGCGTAAAGGTCGAGCAGCTTGCCCAGGACGGCGCGCGCGCGGGCCTCAGGATTTTGCGGCAAGGGCAACGAGAGAATGCGGGGCTCGACGGTGTTATCGGCGTCGTTGGCCGCCATGAGCGTGGCTTGCTCGGCGGGGGCTACCTGGGGCGCCTGGGTGGGTGCCGAGTCTTGGCCCTGGAGCAGCCTGCGATGGGCGAGGCGCAGCTGGTTCCATAGCAAACCGCCCATGAGGACGGAAGCCACAAGCAAAAGGATGAAGAGGACGGTCTGGTGGCGAGGGATCACGGCTGAGGATCTTCCCTCTGTTCCGATCGCCACTCCACCAACGCGGCGGCGAGGGCTTCGGCCACGCGCGTCTGATAGTCAGGATCGTCAAGACCGGCCTGCGCATTCGACGATCGATCCGGGGCAACTTCAACGGCCATTGCGGGGCAGGTCATGCTGTCGATTGCAGGCAGCGCGGTGCGGCCCAGGGTGACGGGCACGCTTGCGTGAGAGAACGCCGAGTCGATCGTGCCGGCGAGAGAAAGGCTGCGCGCGATCCACGCGGCCTGCGCAGTTTTCCAGGGAAGGAAGCGCCGGGCTTCGATTGGAGCCAGCGAAGAGACAAACAAATGCACGCCACTCCCGCTTTCGGACGCGTGCAGGCTGAGGCAAGCCATGGCGTTGGCGCTGTCGGCAATCCCGGAACGGCGGTCAGAATCCACTGTGGCGTCGGAGTCCCGCGTGGTTACCACCGCGAAGCCGCGCGCCATGAGCAGCGAGCGAAGCCTGACGCTAAGGGCCAGGGTGTAGGCCTTTTCCGCCTGGGGGCCGAGATGAGCGCCTGGGTCGTCGCCGCCGTGGGCAGGGTCGAGCAGCACTACAAAGCGTTGGGCGGGCGCGGACGGAGCCTGCGCGCCCAGCACCGGTACGACGGCGCACAGCAGAAGAACCAATGCACGGGCAAGGTATCCAAGCCTCGCGGCGGAGTGCGGTAAAGAAACCGATCCCGCGCCCTGCGAAGGAATGGGCCGCGGAATGAACATCCGTCCGGGCATGCGCTTACTCCAGCGCGTAGATCGCCAGGCCGCTGAGCAGCTTGGGGTAAAAGTCGGTGGACTTTTGCGGCATGACCTCGCCTGCGAAGGCTACCTCTTTCAACTGTGTCATGGTCACCGGGTTGGTGAGGAATGCGATATCGGCTTGACCGGCGCGCACCAGTTCGACGGCTTCCTGGCCGTCTCGCAGATAGCGGAGATTGGTTTGCTGGCGCACCTTTTCGGCATCGAGGCCCAGCAGCCGTTCGAGGACGACGGAGTGCAGTTGGGCGAGGTCGAGCTGGCGCTGGCGCTCGGGGAGGCCGGCCAGGGCCTCGGCAACCGCATCCGGCCTGGAGCGCAACAGGAAAGCGCCGGCACAGGTGACGGCGACGAAAGCGACGCCAGACTCGCGGGACAACGTATCCAAGAATCCAGAGGCATCGAATGGAGGCAGCGATTCCACCGTGAAATATGCTTCGGCGGCCTTAAAGAAGGCTGTCGCGAAGAAGCCGTCGAGGCTGTGGACGACGCGATGGGTGGGCAGGATCACCAAGCCCTCCGAATCCATATTCACAAAGGTCATCATGGCCGCGGCCTCAGGGTATTCCGGCTGCGGGAGCTGCTGCGTGCCGGAGGCGGTTTTGGCGGGGGCTGCAGCCGTATGTCCCCTGGAGTAGTTCAGCGCCGTTTCGTAGCGGTGGTGGCCGTCGGCGATGATCAGCTTCTTGTCGGCCATGGCGGTAACGAGCAGGCGGATGGCGGCAGGATCGTTCACGCGCCATAGACGGTGGAGCACGCCGAATTCGTCGGTTACCTCGGCGTCGGCAGCGCCGTTGCCTTCGTAAAGAAGCTTTTCCACGCTGCCCGCGGGGTCGGAGTAGAGCATGAAAATCTGGCCAAAGTGCGCCCGCGTGGCCCGGAGCAGATGGAGCCGGTCGCTTTTGGGCTTGGACAGCGTCTGCTCGTGGCGGAAGACCACCTGGTCGGCATAGTCCTGGAGCTTGCCCAGAGCGATGAACCCCCGCCGCTCCTTCACGGTTTCGGTTCCGGGGATCTGGAAACGCTGCGCGTAAGCAAAGACACAGGGCACATTTTCCTGGATGAGGATGCCCTGTTCCCGCCAGGCGCGAAAATCGCGCGCGGCGCGCGTATAGACGTTTTCGCCCTGCTCCACGTCAAATAACTCGGGCAGTCCCAGGACGATGCGGACCAGGTTGAAGGGGCTGCGCTGGTAATAGGCCTGCTGCATGGCCGGGGAGATTTTGTCGTAGGGCTGGGTGACTACATCTTCCAGGCGGACAGCCGAGGGGTTGTAGCGCCAAGCGCGAAAGGGATAAATGCGAGCCATGAGGAAGGTCTTACTCCCCCGTTGAAACGGTGGAATTTGAGCCCCCGTCATGCCGCGATGCCCGTTGGGGATTGCGGGGTGCTCTCAGGCTCGATTGTATCGCAGCGCCGCTGCGCAACCAGCCTTTGCGGAATTTGGCCTGAGAGATGACGGAGCGGGAATCCGATAACAGCGCGAGTGCACGATTAGTGATAAGATCGCCTTCAACCGCCGGGGTGATGGATGACCACGGTTCCCCAGCACACGATTCCAAGAGGTGGCGGCAATCTGGCATTGCCTTGCCGTTGCATCGGGGTCTGTTTGCTCATCGCGGTTTTTTGCCTGGCGCGGGCGGGCGCCCAAGAGGATCCGCTCAATAAAGTACACGTGGAGCCGCCCTCGAGCTCATCGGCGCCCGCGGGTGAGCCCACGGGGGCTGAAGCGCCTCCCGAGACCGGCGCGGCGTCGTTGAGAATCCATCCCGGCTCGTTCCTCCGCATGAACGTGGACATGGTGCTGGTCCCGGTTACGGTCACCGATCCGTTGAATCGCCTGGTCACAGGCCTGGAACAGGAAGACTTCCTGATTTACGAGAACAATGGCGAGCAGAAGATCGCCAGTTTTGCCTGCGAAGATGCTCCGGTTTCGATCGGTATCATCTTCGACCTCTCCGGCTCGATGACATCGAAGCTGGTGCGCGCCCGGGACGCGATTCTGCAGTTCATTAAGACAGCAAATCCGCAGGACGAGTTCTTCGTGATCGGATTCAACGACCGGCCGGAGCTGATCGAAGACTTCACCAGTTCGGTCGCGGACATTCAGGCGCGGCTGGCGACGGTCCACGCAGGCCACCGCACCGCGCTGCTGGATGCGATTTACTACGGCGTGGCCAAGATGAAGGATGCGCACCACGAGCGCAAGGCGTTGCTGGTGGTCTCCGACGGAGGCGACAACCGGTCGCGCTACACCGAGGGCGAGGTGCGGGCGGCGGTGCGCGAGGCCGACGTAGAGATATACTCGATTGGCGTCTTCGATCCTTACGCGTCCACCCCCGAGGAACGCACGGGACCGCAGCTTCTGGACGACGTCAGCTCCTCAACCGGCGGGCGGCTTTTCCGCGTTGACGACGTGGACGAAATGAGCGACATCGCCGAGAAGATCTCGACCGAGCTGCGCAACCAGTATGTGATCGGCTACAAGCCCAAGGACCTGGCCCGCGACGGGAAGTGGCGTAAAGTGAAGGTGAAGGTGAATCCGCCTCCGGGACTGCCGCCGCTGACGGTCTATGCTCGCACCGGGTACTATGCGCCTCTCGAATAACGCGCTTCTCGCCGCATTCCTGGCCGTGACAGGGCTCCTGCTTCCGGCGCAAGTGGCGACTGCTCCGCCTGCCGGAACGCAGGCAAAGCCGGCGCCGTCCCTCACTGTGGACTCCGACCCGGTTCGCTCGCCCGACGCGTCGGTGACTGCTGTTCCAGCAGGCACGATGAAAAAACAGGGCGAGGGTTACCTGTACCACACCAACGTGGAAGAGGTCGTGTTGAACGCTACCGTGCTCAAGGGCACGTCCCTGGTCGAGAACCTTACCAGGGACGATTTCACGGTCTACGAAGACGGAGTGAAGCAGACTCTTATCAGTTTCCAGCACACAGACCTGCCCGTCTCCATGGGACTGATCATCGACAATTCCGGGTCGATGTACCGCAAGCGGCCGTCGGTGAATAAGGCAGCGCTCGATCTGGTGGTGGCCTCGAACCCGCAGGACGAGGCCTTCGTGGTGAACTTCTCGGACGAGGCATTCATCGACTGCGATTTCACCTCTAGCGTAAACAAGCTGCGCGAGGGATTGTCGCACATCGATTCCCGAGGCGGAACGGCGCTCTACGATGCCGTGACGGCCTCCGCGGACAAGTTGGTGGCAGACGCCAAGCGACCCAAGCAGGTTCTCATCCTGATCACCGACGGGGAAGACAATGCCTCAAGTCTGAACCTGGAGCAGACGATTCGCCGCGTGCAAGAGCTTTCCGGGCCGGTGATCTACTCGATCGGATTGCTTTTCGGCGACGAGAATGACCGCGCCTCGGTTCGCCATGCGCGCCGCGCCCTGGAGTTGCTTTCCACCGAAACCGGCGGGATGGCGTTCTTCCCCAAGTCCATCGATCAGATCGACCAGATCGCCGCCGAGGTGGCGCGGGATATTCGCAGCCAGTACACGCTGGTCTACCACTCGACGAAGTCGACGACGGAGCCGGGATTCCGACGCATAGAAGTGACCGCCGAAGCCAAAGGGATGGGCAAGCTGACAGTTCTCACCCGCACCGGATACTTTCCGGTGGCGCCTACGGCCAAGCAAGCGGCAGAGGCGGCGAGGTAGGGAGCGGATATGGAGGACGATGCCGAGCGGCAGGCGATGCTGGAGCAACTGGCGCACCTGAAGGCGATGGGCGAGAAGGCCTACGACGACATGTACGAGGCCCATTCCTCGAGCGGCGCGAACGTCTGCTACAGCGACGCCAAGGAGTGCTTTTGGGATGCCATCGGGCTGGCCGAGCGGCTGGGGCTGAAGGATGAGGCCGAGGCGCTGGAAAAGCGGCTGGCGCACATCAAGGCGGTGTTCCGGAGCCAGTTTACATAGAGAGCGGTTGCATTTCGAGCGCCTGAGTGGACGTATGAGATGGCCCGGATGTTGAGTGCTTATAACACCCTCCAGGGCCTTTTCTCAGTCATCGGCAGGATTTCATTGGGCCGCGTCAAAGCCCGCACGATAAGCTAAAAGTAGGAGATCGCAGCGAAGAGCTAACCCCATGTCCCCATACAAGTACTCGACTCTTGCCGTCCATGCGGGGCAGCACCCCGACCCGCAGACGGGCGCGGTGAATGTGCCCGTTTACCTTTCCTCGACCTTCGAGCTCACCGGCATCGGCAGCGACCGCGGCTGGGATTACTCGCGCGCGGGCAACCCCACGCGCGACCGGCTGGAAATGGCGGTGGCCGCGCTCGAAGGCGGTACGAGCGGCCACGCTTTCACCACCGGCATGGCGTCCATTGCGGCGCTGGTGGCCATGTTGCGCACGGGCGATCACATCGTGTGCTCCCGAGACGTGTATGCCGGCACGGTGCGGCTCTTTGACCAGATCGTGAGCGGCTACGGCATCCAGATCGAGTACGTGGATACGAGCAACCTGGCGGCGGTAGAAGCGGCCATGAAGCCGAATACGAAGCTGGTGCACATTGAGACGCCGAGCAATCCGCTGATGGTGCTCACCGACATTGCCGCAGTCAGCCGCATTGCCCACGCGCACGGCGCCGAGGTGAGCGTGGACAACACGTTTCTGTCGCCGGCGCTGCAGCGGCCGCTGGAGCTGGGCGCGGACATCGCGATGCACTCCACGACGAAGTATCTGAACGGGCACTCGGACGGCCTGGGCGGTGTCCTGGTCGGCTCGAAGCCAGAGCACAAGGAACGATTTCTCTTCATCCAGAAAGCGGCCGGCGGCGTGATGTCGCCTTTCGAGTGTTTTCTGGTGCTGCGCGGGATCAAAACGCTGCCGCTCAGGATCAAGCAGCACGAGGAGAACGGCCGCGCGGTGGCGGAGTTCCTTTCGACGCACCCGAAGGTGAGCAAGCTGGCCTATCCGGGGCTGAAGAGCCATCCGCAGTACGACCTGGCGGTGAGACAACAGAGCGGCTTCGGGTCGATGATGAGCTTCGAGCTCAAGTCGCGCGAGGAAGCGGCGCGGTTCCTCACGGCGATCAAGATCTTCCTGAACGCGGAGTCGCTGGGCGGCGTCGAGTCGCTGGCCTCGCACTCGGCCACCACCACGCACGGCTCGGTGAGCGAAGAGGTGCGGCGGGCGATGGGGATCAACGAAGGCCGCATCCGGCTTTCCATCGGCATCGAGGACAAGGAAGACCTAATCGGCGACCTCGACCAGGCGCTGAAAGCCGTGTAACGAGGCATCATGCACGAGTCGTACATGATTCTCGCGATTGACACCTGTGGGTCCTCTGGCTCCATTGCCCTGGGCTTGAAGGAGGGCCAGGAGCTCTACATTCTGGGCGAGAGCCAGCTTGGCGGGCGCAGCTACTCCGAGAGGCTAATTGCGGCGGTCGGTGAGCTTCTGGGTCTCGGCGGAGTGCGTCCAGAGTGGATCGAAGCCTTCGTGGCCGTCAACGGGCCGGGGAGCTTTACCGGCGTCCGCGTCGGCTTAAGCGCCGTGAAAGGCCTGGCCGAGGAATCGCACATTCCCGTTGTCGCTGTGTCCCGCCTGGAAG
The DNA here is from genome assembly GCA_963808805.1 of uncultured Acidobacteriaceae bacterium. Classification (GTDB taxonomy): domain Bacteria; phylum Acidobacteriota; class Terriglobia; order Terriglobales; family Acidobacteriaceae; genus Telmatobacter. The sequence goes on from CAWEGN010000005.1 coordinate 111,512, forward strand.
TGTTTGCAGCAGCGTCCGGAGTCCCTTCTGTCGCCCTCGACGCGCACCGTCAAGAGGTGTTTCTCCGTCTCGCGGAGCCGGGAAGCCCGGCGCAGGAGCTGCTGGCCGGAGCGGCAGAGCTGGCCGCCATCAAGCCTCATCCGCCTCGCGTCGCCGTTTGCGACGAAGAAGCGGCCCAGTTGCTTCAGGCGGCGTGGCCGGCGGTTGAGCTGGTGAGGGCCGCGGCACCCAACGCCGATGACGCTCTGCGGCTCTGCGCGCCGCGCGTGGCGCGCGGGGAGTTTATCGATGCGGCGCTGCTGGACGGACACTATCTGCGCCGGTCGGACGCCGAGATCTTCGGCGCCGACGTTGCCGCCCAGGCGGCCGCGGCGGCAAAGCAAAGAGCATGAACGAACCCGCGGCGGAAATCCAAATCCGGCGCATGGCCGCAGCCGACCTGGACCGGGTGATGGAGATTGCAGCGAGCCTGCCGAATGCGCCGCACTGGCCGCGATCGGACTATGAAAAAGCCCTGAATCCGGAGTGGACGCCCCGGCGGATCGCCCTGGCCGCGGCGGAGCAGGAGTCGTGCGTTCAAGGCTTTACGGTGGCCCGTCTTGTCCCGCCGCTGGCCGAACTGGAGACGATAGCCGTGGCAGCAGGCTGCCAGCGGCGCGGCATGGGGCGGCGGCTGTTCCACGCGCTGGCCGGGGAACTGCGTTCGGCCGGGGTGCACGAGCTCCTGCTGGAGGTGCGCGCCTCGAACCGGGCGGCGCAGGAGTTCTACCGGGCGCTCGGCTTCGTCGAGACCGGCCGCCGGACGGTCTACTATGCAGATCCTGTTGAAGATGCGGTGCTGATGGGGCGGAAGATTCGCTGATTGGGGCTGAGTTGCGATCCGGCGTCTGTCAGCGTATTCCGGCCGGATGTTGCCGGCCAGCAGAGTGGCCAGCGACGGCGTACCTTCTACCCGATTTTCACAGGCTCACGGTACTTTCGGCGGTTTTCTGGCTTGCCGATTGTCCTACCGTGGCGATATATGTAAATGTTCTAAGAAAATCGGCGGCTCTGCACCGCCTACCCGAACCGCCGAACTGGGGGTGCTTGATGGACGAAGTACAGGGTTCCACGCTGAGCGAAGAGATCGATCGCTTGCACGCCGAACATCGCTGTTACGCTCAGCGTTTGGAAGAGTTGCTTCAAAAGCCATACCTTACCGAAGACGAGCAACTGGAAGAAGTGCGCTTGAAGAAGCTCAAGCTGCACGCCAAGGATCTGATCTTTGCGCTGGAGCGCCGGGCGATGGCCGTGGCATAGGCTCCAAGGCGCCTGGCGATAGCGGCTTTCTTGCCGAGCGAGACCCTCATGCGGCACAGTGTGTGTTTTGTGTGCACGCTGGGCGCTGCGCCCACAATGCATTCCCTAAATCACCGTATAATCGTTGGGACGATGGTTCGCGACGGTTACATCTACGGGTTGGTGTTTCTTGCAGTCGCGGCAGTATGCTGGTGGTTCAGCGGCAGCCTGTGGCTCAGCTTGATTCCGGTGCTTCTGGCAGCCTTCTTTCTGTGGTTTTTCCGCGATCCGCATCGCGCGATTCCGGCCGGTGCAGGATGCATTGTTTCGCCAGGGGACGGACGGGTTACCGAGACAGCCTCCATTGTGACTCCCGAAGGCTCCCGCCAGCGGATCAGTATCTTCCTCAGCGTTTTTGACGTGCATGTGAACCGCGCGCCCATCGGCGGCGTGGTAAGCCGCGTGCACTACCAAAAGGGCAGATTCCTCAACGCCATGAATCCCGCCTCGGCCGACCGCAACGAACAGAACGCGGTAACCTTGCGCGGCCAGGGAGCCGACGCGGGGTTCGAAGTCACCTTCAAGCAGATTGCCGGGCTGCTGGCGCGGCGGATCGTTTTCCGTTGCCACGAAGGCCAGACGGTGGAGCGGGGGCAGCGCGTGGGGCTGATCAAGTTCGGTTCCAGGGTCGATGTTGTCATTCCGGCTGACGCGGTGCTTCGGGTGAGGGTGGGCGAGCGGGTGAAGGGCGGCGCCAGCGTGCTGGCCGCAATCCACTCGACCAACATAGACCTGTCGTCGGGGACCCCGGCCCTCCACCCCGCCGACGAAGGCCTGTCGTCGGGGACCCCGGCCCTGCCGGGGAGAGAGAACGCATGAACCACTTCGATCTTGCCCGGGCAAAAGGCAAGCCGCATCCGCGCTTTCGGCGTGGCATGTACCTGCTGCCTTCGCTCTTCACGGCCGGCAATATAGGGATCGGCTACTTCTCCATCACCCAGACGCTTGACGCCATCAGCCGCGACGCGCAATGGCACCTGGATTGGGCGGCCATCGCCATCCTGTTGGCCATTCCCTTCGACGCGCTCGACGGCCGCATCGCGCGCATGACCAACACGACCACCGACTTCGGCAAGGAGCTGGATTCGCTGGCCGATGTCATCACCTTCGGCATCGCGCCCAGCCTGCTGGCGCTCGTGTGGGGATTCCACTTTCTGCCCGATTCCATGAATCCGCAAATGAGGATGCACCTGATGCAGGCCGGCGCCTTCGTTTGCTTTCTCTTTCTTCTCAGCGGAGCTTCGCGGCTGGCGCGCTTCAATATCAGCCACGACGCGCAGCCCCGCAACCCGGGGCGCCCGGACAGGAAGTATTTTGTGGGCATGCCGATTCCCGCTGCCGCGGGTCTGCTGGCCGCCACCGTTCATTTCTTTAATGCCTACCCTGTCGAAGAGTGGTGGATTGCAGTTCCGTGGCTGGTTCTGGTCGGTTTGTGCGGCTTCCTGATGGTCAGCACCTGGCGCTTTTGGTCGGCCAAGGAGATCAACTTCTCCCGCCGCCATCCCTTCCAACTGCTGGTGCCATTGGCGATTGTTGCCTACGTGATGGTCCGCTACTCAAACACGGCGCTGTTCCTGGCCGCGCTCGCCTACATGTTCTCGGGCATATGGGCACGCGCGGCGTACGGTTGGTCGAGGCGGCGCCGCAGGCGGCGCCAGGACACGCCCGATCCCACAAAAATTGCCGCAGAACCCGGCCCCTGGAGGCCGTAGCCTACCTTCCAGTTCAAGAAAAGGATGCCTGTGTACAAGATCGCCATTGCCGGGGCTTCAAGCCTTGTGGGACGGGAGTTGAAAGAGGTTATCTCGGAGTCTCCTTTGGCCTCGGCCAGCTTTGCTCTGCTCGACGAGGAAGACGCGCAAGGCCAGTTGGACCAAGTGGGGGACGAAGTCACCTTCATCCAATCCATCAGCGCCGAAGCCTTTGAGCATGCCGACTTCACCTTTTTCTGCGGCAGCGAGAACCTCACGCTCCGGTACTGGCGTCATGCCTTGCGCTCCGGGTCCACGGTCCTGGATCTCACAGGCGCGCTGGACCAGGAGGCCGGCGTGCTGGTGCGCGCACCCTGGCTGGGAACAGAGGAGGCGTCTGTCGACCTATTTACGCCAGCCGTCGTACCTGCCCACCCCGCGGCGATTACGCTTGCGCTGCTGCTCAAGCGGCTGCAACAAGCCGCTCCGGTTCGCTTTGCTGCGGCTACGATCCTTGAGCCGGCCAGTGAGTTTGGCCGCGCCGCCATGGACGAACTGCACCAGCAGACGGTGAGCCTGCTGAGCTTCCAGCCGCTGCCGCGGGCCATCTACGACGCGCAGGCGGCCTACAACCTGCTGGGCGGCCTGGGAGAGAGCGCCACGATCAATCTTCCCGCAGTGGAGGCGCGCATTCGCCGCCAGTACGAAGCGCTCACAGCGGGGCGCGGCCCGTCGCTGGCCGTCCAAATCATCAACGCGCCGGTCTTCCACGGCCATACGTTTTCCATCGCCGTGGAGCTCGACCGGCCAGTCGAGATGTTTGCGCTTGAAGAGGCGCTGGCCGGCGAACACATCGATCTGGTGCTGGAAGATACCGATTCGCCCTCGAACCTTGCGTCCACCGGACAGAACGACGTTCTGGTGCGCCTGCGGCCGGAGCCTTTGACCCGCAACTCCAACCTGGCATCCCGGTTGTGGCTGTGGGCCGCCGCCGACAACCTGCGCCTGAATGCGCAAAATGCAGTTCAGTGCGCGCTGGATCTTCGGCGGTTGAGGCCGCAGGGGACGGTGCAGTAAGACGAAATGCCATGAGTAAGATTATGACTCATAAAATCTTACTTTTAAATGTGCCTTACTTCTTAAATTTGTTTTACTTATGCTAGAATGTAAGCTATGGGGCAGGCCACGAAAGAGCTTTTCGCGACAGTGAGCACCAAGGGCCAGATGGTAATTCCCGCAGCTATCCGGGAATCCCTTGGGATCGAGCCTGGAACGCGCGTCGCCATCCGCCAGGAGGGGAACGCGGTGGTTCTCAGGCCGGAGACTCTGGCAGCCAAGCTGCGCATCATCGAAAAGATGCATGGATGTACCGCTGGCGGTCCTTCGGGGACGGATATGCTTCTCGAAGACAGGCGTCTCGAGCGCCAGCGGGAGTTGCGAGAAGAGGGCTGGTAGGACCATCCCATGACAGTGTACGTTCTGGACTCGTCAGCATTGATCCGTTACCTCGACAAAGAGGCTGGCGGGGAGCGCGTGAAAGCGGTCCTCAAAGCCTGCGTCACAGGACAGGCTGAGATCCGCATCTCCGCCGTGCAGTGGGGTGAGGTTGCCGGGAACTTGCGCAAGAGATTCGGCGCAGAGGAGGAAGGACGCATCCTGAGCAGCCTTTTGCCGAGCGAGGCCGGGATTGTTCCGGCGAGCGGCGAGCGAGCGGTGTGTGCAGCCGAGCTCCGCGTCGATCATAAGATGTCCTACGCCGACGCCTTTGCCCTGAACCTGGCCATGGACTCGCCGCAACATGTTCTGGTAACCGCCGATTACGGTTTCAAGTCCGTGGACAATCTGGCGCAGATCGAATTTCTTCCCGCAAGATCATCGAGCCGCCCGTGAGGCCTGACGCCTCCGGCGTTTGCGGCCGCAGGGAACGGCGCAGTAACGGCCAGTGCCGTTACGGCGGTTCTCCTGCAACGATGAGCCATTTCGGACCGTATTCAAGGTGGCTTTTTCTTGATGAAAAAGCCATTTAGCGGTTGTGCCCTGGTCTACATCTGCAGGAGACCCGCTATAGGCCCGCATTGCTTTTGCACCCTGCGCTTTTCGTGTGCTGAAAAACAGTTCTCTCCGCGTGTTCCTGCTTTTCCTCCCATCGGACTAGAATTCCGTTGCAGAGAGGGGGAAACGATGAAATTCGACGTGAAGGCCCTGGCTTTGTCCTCGGCGATTCTTTGGGGAGCGGCTGTTTTTCTGGTGGCTTTGGTCAACCTCATCTGCGGCAGCTACGGCCAGCATTTTCTGGAGATGTTGTCGTCAGGGTATCCCGGATATCACGCAACCCGCAGCATCGTCGAGGTCCTGATTGTGACCATCTACGCCTTCTTCGATGGACTGATCGGCGGCGCGGTCTTTGGCTGGCTCTATAACCGCCTTGCCAAAACGGCCTCCTGAGGGAGGCCGGAGCCGCGATCTTTCGGTTAGCCGCGGCTGCACCGTCTCCACAACTGCACAATATAGCTGTCCGTCATGCCGGCGATGTAGTCGGCCACGGTACGGGCCAGGCCCTCAGTGGGAATCTGCGCCTGGTGGTCCTCCGGCATCAGGCCAGGCTCGGCCATGAGGCGCTGAAAAAGCTCGATGACTACCTCTTCAGCGCGGATATGTTCCTGCTCCTGGCCAGGGGAGTTGTAGAGGCTCGCGTAGAGGAACTCCTTGACCGCAATGCGCTCGGCCTCCATTTGCGGGCTGAGCGCGGCAAGCCTTTGCGGGGCGCGCCGGATATCAGCCAGGACCGTAGCGCCGAGGGCTCCCACGCGTGCGTGCACTTCCTCAATCAGATCCGTGACCAGCGCGTTCAGAACCTGCCGCAAGGCTTCATAAACAGCGAGCCTGGGCGCGGCCTGGGGGTAGCGGGCCAGAGCTGCGTCGTGGAAGCCGCGGAAGAGAGGCGATGCTTCGCGCACCCGATCGAGGGCGAGGATGCCCGAGTCCAACCCATCGTCAAGGTCGGCGGTCAGATAGGCAATCTCGTCGGCGAGATCGATCAACTGCGCTTCGAGCGGTGGAAGTTGGTGGAGAAAATACCCGGCCAGCTCGGGGTGGTCCTCGGCGGTGTAGTCGCGCGAATGCTTCACGATGCCCTCGCGGACGGCGAGGGTGAGATTGAGCCCGCGAAAGGCCGGATAGCGCTCCTCAAACCAGGTGACAATGCGCAGGGCGTGAAGGTTGTGGTCGAAGCTGAGGCCGTGGGCGCGCAAGGCGCGGTCGAGAGCCTTCTCGCCGGCATGGCCAAAGGGCGGATGCCCAATGTCGTGCGCCAGCGCCAGGGCCTCGGCCAGCTCCGTGTTCAGTCCCAAGGCCGCAGCCACTGTACGCGAGATCTGCGCGACCTCGAGAGTGTGGGTCAGGCGGCTGCGAAAGTGATCCGACAGGCCCTCGGCCGGCAGACGGGTGAAGACCTGGGTTTTGCCGGCCAGGCGGCGAAAGGCGCGCGCGTGCAGAATGCGGGCGGCGTCGCGGGCAAACGGGGTGCGATAGGCGTGGGGCAGTTCCGCGTGGGCGCGGCAGGCGAGTTGGCTCTCCGCATTTCCGCTCACGGCAATTCCAGCAGGCAGCAGCAGATCGGATTCAGTTTTGAGCTGCATCATCCAAAACGGCCTTGGCGGCGTAACCGCGGACTTAACGCTTCACGTCTGGTTATACCGCAAACAAGGACGCTGCGGGTGCAGAGAACCGATTCCTGTGCCGTGAGTCACGATGTGCCGGGTTCCGCGGCTGGTATAAAAGCACCTGTGCGCCGAAGGATGGACACCGCCAACTTCCGGGAGTACTATGCTGCCGAACTTATCCGATGGCTGCGGGAGCACGGAATTACCGGTGCACGCCAAGAAGCTTTTTGGGACCGCAAAGGGAGGTAGCAATGAAACCGATCAAGAGAATGGCGCCGGCGGTGGTTGCGCTGGCGGTTGCGATGGTATCGGGTTGCGGGGCGAGGCACTCGCCCAAGGAAGTGTACTACCTAGTTGCAGTGAACGTCTCGTTGCCCTACTGGCAGACGGCCGTGGCCGGATTCAAGAGCGCTGCCGCGCAATATAACGTGACGGCCAGGGTAGCCGGGCCTGACACGTACGATCCACAGGGTGAACTGGCGGAGTTCCAAAAGGCGGTTGCGGCCAAACCGGCGGGGATACTGGTCTCTGTCTCTGACGCTGCCGTGATGCAGCCGGGGATCGACGCGGCGGTGAGCGCCGGCATTCCGGTGATCACCATGGACTCCGATGCCGCGAACAGCCACAGGCTCTACTTTATAGGCACCAACAACCTTGAAGCTGGGCGTTTGGGCGGCCGGAGGGTCATCGAGAAGCTGGGCGGCAAAGGCAACGTGGTCTTCTTTACGCTTGCCGGCCAGCCTAACACGGAAGAGCGACTAAAGGGCTTCAAGGATGTCTTTGCCATGCGGCCGGGCATCAACATTGTCGAAGTAGTGGACATCAAGGGCGATCTGCACACAGCCTTCGACAAGGCCCAGGAACTGATGGCGCAAACGGGTGCGAAGAAAATCGACGCTTTCGTGTGCCTGGAATCCGCTTCAGGCAAGATGGTCGCCGACGCGATCAACCGCACGGGAGACACCAGCAGGGAACTGGTCGCGTGGGACGTGAATGCGGAGACGCTGCAAAGCATCAAGGACGGAGTGATCGACGCGACGATCGCGCAAAAGCCCTATACGATGGGCTTCGTGGGGCTGAAGGCGCTGGACGAGATCTTTCACGATCCGCCCGCGCAACTCAACAAGGACTACAGCGCCGATGCGTTCGCGCCGTACCCGGTGTTTGTCGATACCGGGACGTCGCTGGTAGACAAGAGCAACGTGGATGTGTATCTGGCTGCGGCAGCGGCTCACGCGCAGTAGGGGCCACGTCGAGAGCGGCGCACAACGGCAGGCAGCGTTCCTTCAGGCGAACGCTGCCGTCTTGCCGCTTCCAGTTTCCGGTTCCGTGACGCCGCGCCGACAACGCCGTTGCGGTTGCGAGGGGCTTACTCCGGCTTGGTCTGGCCCAGAGAGTTCACTTCCTTTGCCAGTTTGACGCGGGCGCTTTCCAGCTTCTTCTGCACCTTGGCTACATCGCCGGGCTCGATGTCGGCCGGGGCTGACTTGGCGAATTCATCGAGCGAAATCTGCCACTGCGCGGCGGCCAGCCGGATACGGCCGGTTTTTTCGTAGAGATCACCCAGATGCATGTGCACCGTGGGATCGGACTGGTCGCGGCTCACGGCCCGGCGCAGATTGTCTTCGGCCAGTTCGTATTCGCCCATCTTGAAGTAGAGCCACCCCAGCGAATCGAGATACGCGCCGTTCATGGGTTCGATTTCGACGGCCTTTCGAATCATCTTGAGCGCGTCAGGCAGCTTGATCCCCTTATCTGCCCACATGTAGCCCAGATAGTTCAGCGTCATGGCGCTCTGCGGATCGAGATCGAGCGCCTGGCGGAAGTACCGTTCGGCCTGATCGAGATGCTTCTGACGCTCGGCCCACTCGCCACGAAGGAAAAACAGGTAGGTACGATCGTCTTTCTTGGTGGTGAGCGGTTCCGCCTTATCGAGCGCCTCCTCGGCATCCTTAAAGCGGCGGAGGCGGATGTTCATCTGGGCGACGGCGAACCAAACGCCGCGCTGCTGGTCAGGGGTGGCGCCGTCAAGAAGAGTTTTCGCCATGGCCAGACCTTCATCGGGATGGTCCTGGTCAGCGAGTTCTCCCGCGAGCATCAGCTTCAGGTCGCGGTCTTTGGGATCGGAGGCCGCCGCCTTGCGCGCGGCGTCGAGGGCCTTATCGAATTCGTGGGCGCCGCGGTACGCATCCACCTGACCATGGTAGCCGCGCACGGCAAGGCTGCCGCCCATGTCGATCAGCTTCTGGTAGGCGGTGATCGCCTGATCGGTCTTATTCTCTTCGAGGCACACGGCGCCGAGGCGTTCCAGAAAGATGCCGCGGTTGTTCTTTTCCTCTTCGGTATAAGCGCCGTTGGCGTGCGAAGTGGCGTCCACCATCTCCTGGTAGGTCTGGACCGCGTCGTCAAAGCGGCCCAGGACATCGAGCAGCATCCCTTCGTTGAATCCCGCTTCCAGCGACTTGGGATCGATCTTGCGCGCCTTGCGGATGGTGGCCAGCGCCTCTTCGTACTTGCCCTGGCGGCGCTCGATCTCGCCGATATGGACCAGCGCCTCAGAATTTTCAGGATCCGCTTCGGCAAGCGCTTTGTACTGCTTGAGCGCCTCGTCGAGCTGGTCGCCGGTGAGCAGAGCCGCGGCGAGGGCGTCCATGGTCTGCAGGTCGCCGGGCTCCAGATCGTCGGCGCGCCGATAGGCGGCGATGGCGTCCTTTGGCTGCTTCAACTGGTCATAGAGCGCGCCGAGCATGAACTCCATCTTGGGGGTGCGCCCGTCCTGGGGAACAGCTTCAATCGTCTTCACGGCATGTTGTACGTCCCCGCTCTCGGCGTAAAGCCGGGCCAGGTTCAGCACCACGTCCTCCGCCTCGGGCTCGATTGCCTCAGCGGTCTTGAATTCGGCTTCGGCCTTTTCGGGCAGGTGTTTTACGGTGTAGAGCTGACCCAGCACCATGTGATCTTCCACGCTCTTGGGGTCGAGGGCGATGATCTTTTGGAACTCGGCAATGGCCTGGTCAAGAACGTTGCCGGAGGACGAAGCCGAGGAGCCTCCGTTTTCTCCCCCGCCTAGCTGGCGCAGGTAGATGCGTCCCAGCAGCCTGTGGGCTTCAATGTCGCCGGTAGAGTTCTTCAGCAGCGCGCGCGCCGTTGCCTCGGCATCGTGTACTCGACCGACGCGAAAATAAAGAGCGGCCAGATCGTCGCTCAGCTCCGCCGAGCCGGGGTCGGCGTTGAGCGCCAGTTTGTATTGCTCGATGGCCTGGTTCACTTCGTCCGAGTGTCCCTCGGAGATGGCGTCATCCTCATACACCGCGGCCAGGGCCAGGTGGTAGTACGCCTGGGCGCGATTGGGTTCCTTCGCGGCGGCGGATGTTCCGCTACTCTGGCTCGACCCGGCGTCGGCCGTCGCGACCTTTGCCGGTGCGGCCTGGACCGGGGCCACGGCCGGCTGAACCTGCGGGCTCTTTGCCGGGCTGGCAGTGCCGCCTGGAGGAGTGTTTTGGGCGCAGACGAGCGCAACCGGCAGCAAAAACAGAATGGCGGCGGCAAACTTGGGCCCGATCATTGGCATCGGAAGGTTTCTTGTCATCATTCAGGGGAATCCCCACGCTTTCGACCGGAAAAGCAGAGAAAAACGCTCTGGAAAACCGGAATACGGCGTAGGCAGCCGTTTTAAACAACTCTGCCTACTGCTACAGACGATTTTACCTGTCATTGGTCGCAAATACCCGGTCGATTCCGGGATTTTCGTGACGATTGTGCTATGCCGACGAGGGCGCCCGAAAGAAAGATGGCCTTCGCATCCTATTCGTAGACCTCCCGCCGGTGCGCGACTCTCATCACTGTAACTTCTCTTTTCTCGTCGTCGATGGCATAAATAGCGCGATAATCTCCGGCGCGGATACGCCAGAGATCTCCTGCTCCGCGCAATTTTTTGACCCCACGAGGCCGGGGATCCGCAGCAAGCAATTCGATCTTGGAGAAGATGCGGGAAACGACGGGGCCGGGAAGCCTAAGAAGCTCCTTCTCCGCACTGGATTTGAACGCAACCCGGTATTCAGGCACGTTTGCTGCCGACGTTTGAGAGCTTGGCCTTTACGCGATCCAGCGGAATGTTGACTTCCGCGCGCCGCGACTCGGAAACCAGAACGTCTTCGAACTCTTCCCAAAGTTCCGCGTGCTGGCGCAAATCGATCTGGACCGCAATCTTGCGGCCGTCCTCATCGGTTAGATACCGAATCCCGGTCATTGGGAACCCTTCGCTCTTAATTCAGACGCTACTCCGCGCCCGTACGGGCGTCAAGGCGCGGCCCAAACGCAATCAGGCCGCCTTTTACCCGACCGGCATCCAGTACCTTTCGTTGCAAGGTGGTTACCTCCGCTCAATGCCGGCACGGAAAAACTCAATGCCGGAAGTGGCGAATGCCCGTGAAGACCATGGCGATGCCCAGCTTGTCTGCGGCGGCGATGACTTCGTCGTCGCGCACCGAGCCGCCGGGCTGAATTACCGCCGTCGCGCCGGCTTCGGCAACTGCCTGAAGACCGTCGGGGAAAGGAAAGAAGGCGTCAGAAGCGGCCACGCAGCCCTTGAGCGGCAGCACGGCCTTCATGGCGCCAAATCTGGCTGCATCCACGCGGCTCATCTGGCCCGCGCCCACGCCCAGGGTCTGCCCTTCGCGGGCGTAAACGATGGCATTCGATTTGACGTGCTTCGACACGCGCCAGGCGAAGAGCAGGCTGCGCAACTCCCCGGCCGTGGGCGGCCGCCACGTGGCCACCTTCAACTCCGACTCCGTCACGCGGCCAGTGTCGGCATCCTGCAACAGGAGCCCTCCCGACACCTGCTTGACCACTGGCCGTGGCTCGGCCGCGCGAACCTCCACGAGGCGCAGGTTCTTCTTCGCGGCAAAACGCTCGCGAGCCTGGGGCGAAAAACCGGGCGCGGCAATGGCTTCCACGAAAAGTTTGGCGATTTCCCCGGCCGCCGCTGCGTCTACCTCGCGGTTGATGCCGATCACGCCGCCAAAGGCCGAGACCGGATCGCAGGCCAGAGCCTTTTGGTAGGCTTCCAGGAGCGTGGCGCCCGTCGCGGCGCCGCAGGGATTGGTGTGCTTCACAATGACCACGACGGCGGGATCGAACTCGCCGGATGGAAACTCCTGCGCCAGCTCCCACGCTGCGTCGAGATCGACGAGATTGTTGAAGCTGAGTTCCTTGCCCTGCAACTGCGCCGCTGCCGCGATTCCCAGTCCGGAGCCGTCGGTATAAAGCGCGGCGCGCTGATGCGGATTTTCGCCGTAACGCAGGGGCTGGGCCAGCGGATAGTCGATGCGCAGCGTCGAGGGCAGCGCAGCGTCGTCGAATACAGCCGGAGCCTCGGGCGCGGGCGCTTCGGCGATCCGCTCCAGCGTGTTCGCGATAGCCGCGTCGTAGGCAGCGGTCAACGCGAACGCCTGCCTGGCCAGACGCCAGCGGGTGGCGCGAACGAGGGCTCCGCCGTGGGCCTTCAGCTCTTCAATGAGCGGCGCATAATCCGCAACGCGCGTCACGATCGCCACGTCTTCAAAGTTCTTGGCCGCGGAGCGAACCATCGACGGCCCTCCTATATCGATGTTTTCGATGAGATGCCCGAAGGCGACGCCGGGCTGGGCGGCTGTTTTCTCGAAGGCGTAGAGATTGACCACCACCATGTCGATGGGCTGGATGCCATGAGCGGCGACGGCGGCTTCATGCTCCGCATTGCCGCGAACGTAGAGCAGGCCGCCATGGACGCGCGGGTGCAGCGTCTTGACGCGGCCGCCGAGCATCTCGGGAAAGCCGGTCAACTCGCCGATGTCCTTTACCGCCAAGCCGGCTTCGCGCAGCGCCTTTGCCGTCCCGCCTGTCGAAACCAGTTCGACCCCAAAGCCGGCCAGCACGCGCGCAAACTCGACCAACCCGGTCTTGTCCGTCACGCTCAGCAACGCGCGGCGAATGGGTTTGGCGTCCGTCCTACTTGCTAAACCTTCCGAACTCACGATTCCGCTCCTCTTCCGAGAATCCGCGCAGGCTTGACTCGCCGTTGCGAGGCTTCGCCGGACACGGGCTAAAACTCCAGACTACATCGAAGGGCGGGACGCAATTGTGGATGGAATGGCCAACGCGAGAACTGGTTGCATCAATGCTTCTCGACCACGAGAGAAACATCCCTCAGGGGCTGAAGCCCGGGATTTTGCGCGCCTGTCACGGCACGACTGAAGTCGTGCCCTTTCAAGACCCGATTTATGCAAACAGTTTGAGATGCCGTCCCATTCCACCAGCGCCGCAGGCGGCAAACCCCTGCCCGCGACGCAAGCGGAGATGCATTAAAGTGGAGATATGGGAAGTTATCCCTCGACACCCCAGCCGGAGATTCTCGCGCCTGAAGGTGAGTATGCGCCTCCCCCAGCGCGACGTCCGCGGCGAGGATGGGCAGAGGCTCCGGCTACTTATCTGCTGGTGGGGATCAACTGCGGCATTTTTCTAGCCATGGCGGTGCGCGGATCCAGCATCTGGATGCCGACTCTCGACCAATTGATGTTCTGGGGCGCCGACAGGCCCAACAACGTGCTGGTCTATGGCGAATGGTGGCGCATCGTCACCGCGATGTTTGTGCACGTGGGCATCATTCACCTGGCCACCAACATGTGGTGCCTGTGGAACCTGGGGCTGCTTGCCGAGCCTCTGATGGGCTCATTTGGCTTGTTTGCGGCCTACATCCTCACGGGGGCCGCGGGAAATCTGCTTTCCACTTTCTATAACTGGGTTTGGCCAGTCCGCGACGCGACGGGAGCGGTGTATTTTCAGGCTGGCGCGGGAGCGTCCGGAGCAGTTTTCGGCATTGCCGGCGTACTGATCATATTGCTGAAATCGAATCGGCTGCCGGTGCCGCCTCGAGAGCTACGCAGGTTGCGCAAATCCGTGATTTACTTTGCCGCTATCAATCTGATCATCGGTCTTTCGGTCAACTTCGGCAGCGGGTTCACGGGCGTGTCGATCGATAATTCCGCGCATATCGGCGGATTTTCCAGCGGGCTGCTGCTTGCTTTGCCGCTGGTGCCGCGCATTGGCTCGCCGCGCAGCGTTTTTCAAACCCGCATGCGCCTTGCCGTGGCGGGAATGATTGTCCTGCTCGTGCTCTTCGGGTTTTACGTGGCCAACATCGCCCCGCCGCAGAGTTGAAGCCGGCGCAGCTAAGGCATTTTTGGAAATAGTCTGAATTTTTTGCCGTCGTGCAAGGTCGTCGCTCCCTGTTGGTCGCGCCGGCTTCAGGGCAGCGGTCTCGTCTTACAGAGTTTCCTAAAATGCTTTACCGCGTCGCCGTTGCGGCGAACTTTTTCACCATGGCCAGCAGCAGCTTGCGGTCGCTCTCGTTCAGATTCGAAGAGTAGCGGCGGAGCTGCGCGAGGAAGCGGAGCTCGTCGTCGGAGAGGTTCTGCTCATTCATCTGGCGGGCGAGCGTGTCGCCGGCGAAGAACTGCGCGATGGGCAGGTCGAGGGCGTGGGCAATCTTGGCCAGCGTGTCGAGCGATGGGACGGTGTGGCCGTTCTCCACGCGCGAGAGATAGCAGCGCAAGAGGCCGGTCTTCTTTTCGATGTCTCCCTGCGACAGCCCCTTCTGCAGCCGGTAAGCGCGAATGGTGGTGCCGATCTTCATGTCCGTTCACTCTTCGCCTGATGCGTACCGGGGTTTACAGATGTTGTAGCAATCAGGAAACTATTAGCTTGAGAGTTAACACGCGGAGGCCGGGATTGCAAGCGCAAAGTTCCTCCGGGCCTCAACTGAGCAATCCATCGGTCGCCGGGTTCCGGCCGCGCCGGCGCGGCTGCGTGGTAAACCCTGACGGCGCGCGATCCGTCAGACTGAATACGAGAGCGAGAGGCTGGGTAAGGCGAATGCGGCAGGCAGCAAGGAAAGTTGCGGGGACAGGGGGGATGGTTTTGGCCTGCTGCCTGGCTACGTGGGCTCAGGCGCCGGCTGCGGCGCGCCGAACCGCAACGGACCAGGCTCCAGCGAATCCGGCCCCGGCGACGCAAACTTCCATTGGCCAGGCCGCACCAGCACCGGCTGCGTCAGAGGCGTCATCCTCAGGTCAACCGGCGGCAGGGGGCAGATTGCATGGCGTGGTCAAGAGCGGCGCCATTCCCTTGCCCGGAGTGACCGTCACCGCGCAAAACACGCTCACAGGCAAGCGGTATTCCACCACGACCGACATTCTCGGTTCCTGGTCGATGAACATTCCGCAAAACGGCCGTTATGTGATTCGCACGCAGTTTGTGGCCTTCGCGCAGGGAGCTCAGGAGGCCGTTCTGAACGCCGCCAGTCACGATCAGATGGTGAACTTCGAGCTGATCCTGGCTTCGCGGCAGGCGGAGCTGGATCGGCAACAGGGCCTTCAGAGCGGCCTTCAGGGAGGGGAGGGACAATCTGCCCGGCAACTGGCGGGTAATGCGCCCGAGAATGTAAGCCTGATGAGTGCGCTGACCGCCGACACCGACACGGAGGCCGGCACGGCAGGCTCGAGCGGCGCCTCACTGCCTTCGATTGCAGGCAACTCGGATTTCAGCGACGAGTCGGTGGCAATTACCGGGCAGGCGGGGCAGGTGAGCGCTCTCGCCGGCATCGATATGGACCGCGTGCGTGACGCGGCACAGACAATTGCGGTGCAGGGCGGACTGAGCGGGCAAGGCGGGGAGGCGGGCGAGGGCGGATTATTTGGCGGGTATGGCGGTGGTGGAGGGTTTGGCGGGGCCTTTGGCGGCGGGGGCTTCGGAGGCGGCGGATTTGGCGGCAGGGGAGGCGGTGGCGGAGGGGGACGCGGAAACTTCCGCAACCTCAATCCCGGCCAGCCGCACGGCGCCATTTTCTGGGATGGAACCAATTCGGCGATCAATGCATTGCCCTTCGCGCTGCTCGGCCAGCCGCAGGTGCAGCCGCCCAACGGGTCCAACCGCTTCGGCATCACCTTCATGAGCGCGCCGTATCTGCCGCACCTCACCAAGCCCAGCGGCAAAGATACCGTGTTCCTCACGCTGTCGGGCACGCGCGCGTCCAAGCCCGAGGATTTCTACGCAACGATTCCCACGGATGCGGAGCGAAGCGGCGATTTTTCGGCCCCCGGATTGCCACCGATCTACGATCCGGTCACAGGTTGCGGCTTCGGCCAGACAGCAACTTACAGCGGCTCCGGCTACACTTGCAGTGGCGCCATCACAAACATAATTCCGCCGGCGGGAGCCGCAGGCGAGTCGGTCTCCCCGCAGGCCACGGCGCTGCTTGCCTACTTTCCTCAGCCGTTGCCCAACGACGAAACCATCAGCGGCTACAACTACCATCTGCTCACCACCGCGCAGTCGAACTCGACGCAGGCCGGCATCCGTTACATGCGCAGCCTGGGAGCGAACGCTGGGCAGACCGGCGGCCGTGGAGGGTTTAGCGGCGGCGGCGGTGGTAGGCGCAGCGGATCGCAGAGCCAGGGACTGCGCCAGAGCATCAACCTCAATTACAACTGGTCCCACTCGGCCTCGGATCAGGTGAACCTATTTCCGCAGTTGGGCGGCAAAAGCGCTTTGGATTCCGACTCGCTACAGGCCGGCTACACCGTGGGCTACCACCGTTTCACCAGCATCTCCAACGTGAGCTGGAACCGCAGCAGCAGCCACACGATCAACTTCTTTACCAATACCCCGATCAATCCCGCGGTAACCGCCAGCATGACGGTGCCGAACAACGTTCCTCTCAATTATGGTGTGCCCGGCATTTCGCTCAGCAACGGCATCGAGGGCTTGAGCGAGACACAGCCGAGCTTCTCCATTGCTCAGACCATCTCATTCACCGAAGTCCTGAGCTGGATTCACGGCAAACACAACCTGCGTTTCGGCGGCGATTACCGGCGCGTGCACCGGGACTTTCTTGCCGGCTCAAACGCCACCGGGGACTTTGCTTTTACCGGGTTGTTTACCGAGGACGCAGCGGGGGACCTGGCCACCGGCTCTTCCATCGCCGATTTTCTGCTGGGATTGCCGCAGTCCACCACGCTCAACTCCTCGCTCGTCAAGAGTTATCTCCGCGATAACCTTGTTGACGCCTTCGCCATGGACGACTGGCGGATGCTGCCCTCGTTCACGCTCAATTACGGCGCGCGCTGGGAGTTTTTCGCTCCGTACACAGAGAAATATGGGCGCCTGGCCGACGTGGCTACCAACCCGGAGGCCGGATTCACCAGCGAGACAGAGCAGACCTCCGGGATGAACGGGCTGCCCGGCTCGCTGGTTTTCCCCTGGCATAAGGGCTTCCGGCCGAGCGCAG
Source organism: uncultured Acidobacteriaceae bacterium (assembly GCA_963808805.1). Lineage (GTDB taxonomy): Bacteria > Acidobacteriota > Terriglobia > Terriglobales > Acidobacteriaceae > Telmatobacter. The sequence goes on from CAWEGN010000005.1 coordinate 128,530, forward strand.
GGCTGGCGTGGCGCGTGCCGAAGATCAAGCAGACGGTGGTGCGCGCCGGCTTCGGGATGAACTACACGGTAGGCGAGTACGCGGGCTTCGCGACCACCATGGCGCACCAGCCGCCATTTACCAACGAGCAGACCAACGAAGAAGCCGCGGGAAATACGCCCTCCACGGCCTGCGCGCAGACCGGCACGTGCTTCACGCTGGCCAATGGATTTCCATCGCCCGCCACGATCGGCAACTACGCGCTCGATCCGCATTACGGGCTGCCTTACGTGATGGAGTGGAACCTCGACATCCAGAAAACGCTGCCCTGGGGCATCGTAATGAATCTCGGCTATAACGGATCGCGGTCGAACCACCTCGACGTGAAGCTGGCGCCGCGCGCGCTGCCGAACATTCCGGGTACCGATCCGCCCAACCCGGTGACGAATCAGCCGCCGCCCTTCAACTACGACGAGGCCGCCGCGTACTACAAGATGAACGCCGGTACAGTGCGGCTGAACAAACGCCTGTCGAAAGGCATTGCTGTCGGCGCGAATTACCAGTACGGACACGCGATCGACGATGCCAGCTCAGTGAATGGGAGCTCGGGATCGGTGGTGCAGGACTGGCAGAATCTGGCTGCCGAGGAGGGACACTCGGTTTTCGATATTCGCCACCAGGTGAGCGGGACGTATCTTTTCGAGCTGCCCTTCGGCTATGACAAGCGATGGGTTACGACGGGCGTGGGATCGCACATCCTCGAAGGCTTCTCCATCTCCGGCAACTTCCGCTTCGCCACTGGGGCCTGGCTCTCGCCGGGCTTCGAGCCGACGGCGCAAGGCGTGGAGTGCGGCAATAGTGGCGCGTTGCGGCCCAATCTCGTGCCCGGTCAGCCCATCGCGTCCGGCGGCGGTTCGCGGTTCAAGTGGTTCAACACCGCGGCGTACTCGGCCCCAACCAACACACCGGGGTACTGCGACTACTTCGGGACCGCGCCGCGCAATTCGATTGAAGGGCCGGGCACGGTCTCGAACAACATGGCGCTTTCGAAGACCATGCAGATGGGCGAGACGCGCAGCATGGAGATGCGCGCCACCATCGACAACGTGTTCAACACCGTGCAGTACGCGGGCGTGAACGCCACGTTCGGAGATCCGAAGTTCGGCCAGGTGAATTCGTTCGGCCAGATGCGGCAGTTTCAGTTCATGGCGAGGTTCAGGTTTTGAAGAGCAGCGGAGCTAGCGGTGTTAGCGGGGCTAGCGGAGTTGGCGGTGTTAGCGGAGTTGGCGGAGCTAGCGGGCTAGCGGCAAAAGGAGAGCAATGACGGGACTGGTGCGGAGGACGAGCACGATGTTTGCGCTGCTGGCGCTGGTGGCGCCGGGAGCGCAGCCAATCTCCGCACAAAACTCCGGGGCGCAAAACAGCAGCCAGGTCACCAGCACCCCGGCGGCACAAAATCCGCCGCAGGGGATCCAGATCACCTCCACGCCGCAGGGCGGCTTTACGCTCAAGGCAAACGCCGAACTTGTCCTCACCAACATCGTTGCCCGAGACGCCAAAACCGGCGAGTTAATCACGGGGCTGAAACAGAGCGACTTCAGGATCTACGAGAACGGCAAGGAGCAAAGGATCGACACCTTCGACTTTGAAAGCGTGGACATGGCCGCGCCGCTCAAAGAGGCCACGGTGAGCGGGCTTGCCGCCGGGCCCAGCGGAAGCAAAGCCGTGGTGGTGGCCAGGCCCGAGGAACTGCGCAACCACCGGCTGATCGTGATGTTCTTCGACCTGACTTCGATGCAACCTGAGGACCTGGAGCGCAGCGTGGATGCGGCACAGGCTTTCCTGCGCGCCAAGATGCAGCCTGCCGACCTTGTCGCTTTGGTTTCTCTCGGCGACACGCTCAACGTGGACCAGGACTTTACCGCCGATAAAGACGCGCTCATCCGCGAAGTGGGCGCATACAACGGCACCCAGGGGCAGGGCTTTACCCAGGGCGCCAACTCCAACACGAACCAGGTGGAGGACACAACCGCCTACACGCCGGACGAGAGCGAATACAACGACCTGAACACCGACCGCGAGCTGTTCGCGCTGCGCGCCGTCGCGCAGTCGCTCTCAAAGATCAACGAGAAGAAGTCGCTGCTCTACTTCTCGGGCGGCATTTCGCGCGATGGGATTGAGAACGAGGCCTCTCTGCGAGCGGCAATCAACGCGGCGGTGCGAGCCGACCTGGCTATTTACAGCGTGGACACGCGCGGCTTGCAGGCCATCGGGCCGCTGGGCGACGCCTCGACCGGCAGTTACCGCGGGCAGGGCGCCTTCAACGGCGGCGCGCTCACGAACAACATGAACCAGAACTTCGACACCCAGGAAGTGATGGCCACGCTTTCCAGCGGTACCGGCGGCAAGGCGTTCTTCGACTCCAACGACTTTGCACCGGCGTTTGCGCAGGTGCAGAAGGATAACTCTGCTTACTACGCCATCGGCTTTCACTCGTCGAATCCGGCGCGCGACGGCAAATACCGCAAGCTGACGGTCAAGGTCGACCGGCCCGGGATCAAGCTCGAATACCGGCCCGGCTACTACGCGCCGGCGGACTTCAAGCACTCCGGCAAAGAAGACCGCGAGCAGGAACTCGAGGATGAGCTGGCCAGCGACCTGCCGGCCACCGATATGGCGGTCTACATGGACGCCATGTACTTCCGGCTCGACGCGAATCGGTTCTTCATGCCGGTTTCGCTGGTGGTGCCCGGCGCGCAGATTCCCTTTGTGAAAGGCGGCGACAAGGACAAGGCTACGCTGGACATCATCGGCGCAGTGCTCGACGAGGCGAAACGGCCCGTGGGACGCGTGCGCGATACGGTCAAGCTCAACCTCGACCCGTCCTTGCAGGCGCGGCAGAAGAACATTCAGTACACCACCAGCTTCAATCTGCCGCCGGGGAAGTACGAGATCAAGTTTGTGGTGCGCGAAAATGAGACCGGGCGCATGGGGTCGTTCATCGCCGACGTTACGCTGCCCGATCTGAAAAAAGCGCCGCTCAAGATGAGCTCGATCGTGCTGGCGTCGCAGCGGGCGCCGAGCAAGAAACAGGATCCGCTGGTGCGCAACGGCGAAGAGTACGTGCCCAACATCAGCCACGTCTTCCGCCAGAGCCAGCACCTTTACCTGCTCTACGAGGTCTACGATCCGGCGCGCGAGAAAGCGGCGGAGAACCAGCCCAAGGGAACCAAACCCGGGATCGATCTGCTCAGCAGCCTGGAGCTGATCCAGGGAGCGGCTAAGGTTTACGAGACGCCGATCGTACAGGCCAAATCGATCAACGTGGAGGATCGCGGCGCGGTAGCTTTCGAACTGGACGTGCCGCTCGACGGGCTCAAGCCCGGCTCCTACGTCTGCCAGTTGAACGTGATCGACGATGCCGCGGGCAGCTTCGCGTTTCCGCGGTTTGCCGTGCTGGTGCGGGAGGCAGCGACGGCGCCAGCCAGTTCGCCGACGGCCGGTCAGTCGCCGGCCAGCCAGCCGCCGGCCAGCGGCGGCTCCGAATAAGATTGCCCTTGCCCGGCACTTTCCGCGATCAGGCCACGGAAATTGCCGGCAGCCTTCATGCGCGTTTGAGCAGGCGGAGGATTGCCACGAGGATGATTGCGCCACCCAGGGCAACCAGCGTGCTGTAGATAAATCCGCCGTGCAGATCCAATCCGATGTGGCGCGCGATAAACCCGCCCACCAGAGCTCCGGCAATGCCCAGCAGAATATCCACGAAGAACCCGTAGCCCGCGCCCTTCATGATCTTTCCCGTGAGCCAGCCCGCGATCAGGCCGGCAAGAATCCAAAGAAGAACCCCCATCTTACCCTCCTTCATCCCTGTGCCTTGCGTGTCGAGCGCGGGGGATGCCTTCCTTTTCAGAAAGCCCGGATGCCGCTCCTCGCAGACGTGAATTTATAGCACCTTTCCGGCACGTCCGGCCACCGGAATCGCTGAATTGCCGAACTTGGTTGGCACTGCGGCGCCCGCCGTATCGGTAGATACAATCGAAGTATGGCTCTCTCAGTGCAAGACCGCGCCCGCAAGATCAAGATCGTACTTTTCGACGTAGATGGAGTATGGACCGACGGCACCATCTGGCTCGTCCCCGGGCGTGCTGCGGACGGCAAACTTTTGGACGAGATTCGCGGCAAGGAAAGCATCGGCTTTGGCGTGGGATCGGCGACGATGGTCGAGGCCAAAGGGTACAGCGCGCACGACGGCACGGCGATCTCGCTGGCGCGGATCGGCGGCCTGAAGTGCGGCATCATCACCAAGCGCATCAGCGAGACGGTGGCCACGCGAGCGCGGGACCTGAAACTCGAATTCGTCTACCAGGGCTGCGCCTTCAAAATGCAGGCCATCCGCGAGATCATGGAAAAGGAAGGCGTGACGCTAGACGAAATCTGCTACGTGGGCGACGACGTAATCGACCTGCCGGCCATGCGCGAGGTGGGCTTTGCTGTAGCCGTAGCCAATGCGCGCGAGCGGGTGAAGGCCGAGGCGCACTATGTGACGCCGAACGCGGGCGGCTATGGCGCGGCGCGCGATGCGGTCGAGTTCATTTTGGAGGCCAAGGGCGTGCTGGACCAGTGCATCGACGCCTACATCGACGAACGCAACCCGATTCCGCCGTCGATGGACATTGGCAGAGGCGGGGATTTGAAGTAGCAGCGGAGTTCGCGGGGGCTAGCGGAGCTAGCGGGGTTAGGCGCGGCTCTCTTTCGAGTGAAATAGTTCCGGCCCGCAAAGAGATTGAAATGGCGAACGCAGCAAAGAGAGCGGTGGTTTTGCTGAGCGGAGGCCTCGACTCGGCAACCGTGCTGGCTCTGGCCAAAAGCGAGGGCTACGAGATGTACGCGCTTTCGTTTTCGTATGGCCAGCGGCACGCATGGGAACTGGAGGCGGCCAAGCGGGTTGCCGTGTCCATCGGCGTGGCAAAGCATCGCATTGCATCGATTGACCTGAGGGCCTTCGGGGGATCGGCGCTCACCGACGACATCCCCGTCCCCAAGGGCCGCGCAACCCAGGCGATGGCTCAGGGCATCCCAATTACATATGTTCCTGCGCGCAACACCATCTTCCTCGCCTTTGCGCTGGCGTGGGCTGAGGTATTGGGCGCGAGCGACATCTTTCTGGGCGTGAATGCGCTCGACTATTCAGGCTACCCCGATTGCCGTCCTGAATATATTGCTGCCTTCGAGAAGATGGCTAGCCTGGCGACCAAGGCCGGCGTGGAAGGCCGCCAGGAGCTGAAAATTCATACGCCGCTCATTGCGCTCACCAAGGCGGAGATTATCCGGATGGGGCTCGGATTGGGCGTCGATTACGGCTTGACCAGCAGTTGCTACGATCCCTCCCCCATGGGCGTGCCGTGCGGGCAATGCGACTCCTGCCTTCTGAGGCAAAAGGGCTTCCGCGAAAACGGGATCGACGACCCGCTGCTGAAAGCAAGCTCTTAGCTCCTAGCCTCTAGCTGCTAACTCTTCAGTGCCGAGTTGACGGCCACGGCCCACGCACGATCAGCTATGAGCTAGAGAAGCTGCCTTTATGAGCTACGCAGTCAAGGAGATTTTCTACACCCTGCAGGGTGAAGGCGCGCAGACCGGGCGCCCGGCGGTCTTCTGCCGCTTTGCCGGATGCAATCTGTGGTCAGGCCGCGAGCAGGATCGCGCATCGGCTATCTGCAAATTCTGCGACACCGATTTTGCCGACACCAAGGGCCGTGACGGCGGAAACTTCTCCTCCGCCGCAGCGCTCGCAACTGCCATTGAGCGGAATTGGCCCGAAGGCGCCGGGGCCGGAAAGCGATTCGTGGTTTGCACGGGCGGCGAGCCGCTGCTGCAGCTCGACGTGGAGCTGATCGACGCGCTGCACGGCTACGGCTTCGAGGTTGCGGTGGAGACCAACGGAACCATTGCGGCGCCGGCGGGTCTGGATTGGATCTGCGTGAGCCCCAAGGCCGGCACGGAGCTGAAGCAGCGCAGCGGGGACGAACTCAAGCTGGTTTATCCGCAACTTGGCGCGGAGCCGGGCATGTTCGAGGATCTCAAGTTCCGGCATTTCTTCGTGCAGCCCATGGATGGCCCCGGCCGTGAGCTCAACACGAAGCTGGCGCTGGCCTATTGCCTCGATCACCCGCGCTGGCGGCTGAGTCTGCAGACGCAGAAGCTGCTGGGGATTCCGTAGAAACAGGGATCAGGGATCAGAGATCAGACAACAGAGGCGCTCATGGGTTGGGATGCATAGCGAGGATTGAAGGCACGTTCAACCTTTGCGCGCCTCGGCTTCGGCGAGCCAACCGCGGCGCAGCTTCTCCGCTGGAATGCTGGACAGATAGGGCTTGATGTCGAGAACCGGCGTCCCGTCGAGCATGTCGACCCCGCGCACGTGTAGCGCGGCGCCTTCGCGGCGCAGCAGTTCCACCACCGTCAGGCCAATCGGATTCGGCCGGCGCGGCGACCGTGTGGCGAAGACGCCATGAGGCCGGCTTTCATCGGTGGGCGGATGAGCGATCAGGTCGAAGCCGCCGGCGCGATCGAATTCCCAGATCACGAACAGGTGCGAAAAGCCTTCGATATCTGCCAACCCCGGCTCGTACTCGCGCAGCAACTCGATCGCGCCTTCGGCCTCGTGCGTGGCGCCGAGGCCCTTAGGAATGGCTGAAGTTTCGTGATAGGGGCTATGGATAAAGCCGATGGGATGGGCGGTAAACATGGGCAGACACCTCCGCATTTCATCCTATGCGCTCGGAAAGCAGAGTCGAAACCGCGGGCCGCGGAATCCAACTCCAGTACATGGCGCCGACCTGCCCACGGCATTTTGTGGAAAGGCTCAACGGCTCGGCTGGGCGGTGTTTTGAAATCATGAGAGCAGGCATTCCCCGGAGGTGAGCTGGATGCAGGCAGCAGTGGTTAACGTACCCGGCCAGGCGCCGAAGTACCAATCGTTTCCCGAACCCGTGGCGCAGGATGGCGAGGCGCTCGTCCACGTGCGTGCGGCCGGATTGCATCCCATCGTGAAGGCTCTGGCGAGCGGGTCGCACTACGCGAGCGAGGGAGCTGGACATGGACCGGCCGTACCGGGAGTGGATGGCGTGGGCATTCTCGACGACGGCAGCCGTGCCTACTTCGGGTTCGTGCGCAAGCCGTGGGGAACGATGGCGGAGCGGGCGGCTGCTCCGCTGAAGATGTGCATTCCCGTACCCGATGGGCTGGACGACGTGACGGCGGCGGCCATTGCCAATCCCGGCATGTCCTCCTGGGTCACGCTGAAGGGACGCGCCGGCCTCGCGCCTGGAGAAACAGTGTTGGTGCTGGGTGCGACGGGCGTTGCGGGGCAGCTTGCCATCCAGACTGCGCGGATCCTGGGCGCCAAGCGCGTGATCGCGGCCGGACGCAACGTGGAGGCTATCGCGGCGGCGGACGTGGATGCGGTGGTCGCGCTCGGCCAGCCGGAGGATGCGGTGCGCGAGGCCTTTGCCGCCGAGGCCGCCGCGGGCATCGATGTCGTGATCGATTACCTTTGGGGCCGGCCCACGGAATTGCTTCTTGAGGCCCTCGCCAAAGGCTTCAAAGCCGAGGCAACTCACAAAACACGCCTCGTCGAGGTGGGCGACAGTGCGGGCAAGACAATTACATTGCCCGGAGCCACACTGCGCAGCATCGATTTGACCCTACTGGGGAGCGGCTTTGGCGCCGCACCGCTGGACCGGATTCTCGCAACAATTTCCACCCTTTTCGGGATGGCTGCGGCGGGAACGCTGAAGGTCGCCGTTGAGCCGGTCCCGCTGGCCGAGGTTGAGACGGCGTGGGACCGCGCGGAAAAAGGGCGAAGGATCGTCTTTACGGTTCGGTAGACGGGGCTTTCGGTTGAGCGGGTCAACAAAATTCTTGTGGCGCGAAAAACTTTGTTGAAGGTGAGCGGGAACACTTATCAGGCCGGCGGTGTCTAAGAACAGTAGGCGCGCGGGTCAGATTGCGGTACGCATGCCTTCGCGCCTTGGGTCGGCAATGCGTTTCCGGCGGCTAAACGGCCGGTGGAAATGGCCGCAAGCGGCATCGAGTCATGTGTTCCGGCCTTGGGCCCAGCGGCGCGTGTGATGCGCGCACATGCAAACGATGGCCGATTTGCGGTAACGTGGGAGGATACGGAATTGCAAACGGACCTCACCATGGGCAATCTTGCAGGCACGCTGACGCTCCAATCGGATGAAGCGGTTCTCATAGAAGAACTGCAGGCCGGCTCCGAGCAGGCGTTTGCCTGGCTGATCGCGCACTACCATCAGCCAATTTACTCGTTGCTGGCGCGCACCGTGCGCAACCCCGCCGACGCCGCCGATCTGACCCAGGAAGTTTTCGTCAAGGTCTTCCGCGGAATCCGCGGTTTTCACGGCGAATCCGCATTGCGGACCTGGATTTATCGAATTGCGTTGCGCGAAGCATCGAATCAGCGGCGCTGGTGGGCGCGGCATCAACAGCAGGAGATCCCCATCGAGCAGGAGATGGCGGAGAGAGAAAGCGGCAGGCCGGTGCTGCTGAAAGATATGCTTGTGGACCCGGCGGAGTCGCCCTACGAACTGGTCTTGCACGAGGAGAACCGGGCGCGGGTGGAGCAGGCGCTGCGCCAGGTGCCAGAGCCTTTCCGCACCACGCTCGTCCTGCGCGACATCGAGGGATTTGTGTACGAGGAAGTGGCGGCTATACAGGGCGTGAACCTGGGGACGGTGAAGTCGCGGCTGGTGCGCGGGCGCGCCTATTTGAGGACGCTGCTGACGGCGCCCAGGCCCCACCCCGGCAACCAGGACCTGTTGCACCCCCGCTGCGCGACCCCGGTAGCGGGTTCGCGGCCCACAGCGCAGGCAGAGATGGGAGTTTCCCTGGGAGAGGAGGCGCGATGAACGGCTGCAAGGAAATGCAGGCTGGCTTTACGGATTATCTGGACAGCCAGTTGAGCGGACGCGAGATGCAGGAGATGAATGCGCATCTCCAGGATTGCCGGGAGTGCGCGCGCGAGTGGAAATCGCTGCGCGATTTGCAGGCTGCATTGGCCGGGCTGGGTCCGGTGGCAGAACCGGCGGATCTGCCTCTGCGAATTCGTGTCGCGGTGAGCCAGGAACGAGCGCGCAGCCACCGCAGTGTGTTCACCGCATGGGATTTGGCCTGGAAGAATACTGTGGGACCATTCCTGTTACAGGCCGGCGCGGGACTGGCCAGCGCGGTGCTGCTGCTGGGAACCATTATTGTGCTGGTGACCGTGTTTGCCAAACCGGAGACGGCGCAGGCTACGCCCGACGAGCCTTTGGGCAATGCAACCGCCCCTCATCTACTCTATTTTTCCAATGCTTCGGGCAGCAATGCGGCAGACGCCATCTCCAGTCCTGTCGTGATCGAGGCGTACGTCAACGATGCAGGCGAGGTCTACGACTACCGCATCCTCTCCGGCCCAACCGATGCAGCAACCCGCTCCCAAGTGGAGAACCTGCTGCTGTTCAGCCGCTTTGCGCCGGCCCGCTTCTTCGGCCAGCCGGTCCGCGGATTGGCGGTGCTGTCGTTCTCCGGCGTGTCGGTGCGGGGGTGAAAGCAGCTTCTAGCTGTTAGCTTTCAGCTTCTAGCTCATTCGTGCAGCAATTGACGCCGGCGCTTTTCTGTCGTTCAGGAGGGGCGTTCCTCTGCTTTTCCAGGGAGCGATCAAGGTCTGTTCTGTTCCTGCCGTAATGTCCTTGTTGGTTCCCTCCTCCGGCAGCTACGCGAAATGCCGATGGCTTGGAGCTACAGGCTAAGGGCTAAAAGCTAGAAGCTGGCTCTTTTCTCCCGTTTGACCCCACCCGCGCGCCTAACTAGACTTGCAGGCAGGGTTTCCTCATGACGCCGCGTTCTGTGCAATCTTTCGCCTTTCTTTCCGCCGCAATTTTGAGTTTGTTGGCCGGATTGACCCCCGCCTCGTCCTCCGCGCAGGCCTCGGGCAGTTCCTCGAGCAGTCAAAGTTCGTCGTCCACGCTGATGTATGCGCGGGAAAAGGCGCCGTCGCTGATCGATCCGGCCGGGCCGACCATCTCGCTCATCAGCGCCGAGCCGGTCTTTGTCATGGCAGCGGCACTGAATGCCTGCGGCTACGACGAGGGCCTGGAGCAGAGCGCGCCGATCCGCCAGCGCGTTCGCGACGAGATGAATCGGGCCCTGGCCCAAAGCGAGGACGCCCGCACCCAGCGCGACGCACTCTGCCTATACATCGCCCAGCACCGAATGACCGGCACGGAGCGCGATATTTCGCAGTACATCTCGCTGGCGCTGTACCTGACGCCTCCGCCGGAGATTGAAATCACGGAAGACCTGACCGCGATGCCGCCCGACTCCACGCAGGTGGCCGACATGGTTCCCATTCTCCGCGCATTTGCCGCCGCGATCGACCTGCACGGCATCTGGCTGACCGCGCACCGCGCCTACGACGAAGAGATCGACAGGCTGCACGATCCGCTGTCGCAGATGATCGTTGCCGCCAACCTCTACCTCAAGATGCCCGCCTCGACCTACGATGGCCGCAGATTCATCGTGGTCGTCGAGCCGCAGCTTTCGCCGGGCATGGTCAACGCGCGCATCTACGGCACCGACTACGTAGTCGTGGTTTCCCCGGCCGACGGCAAGATTCGCATGAACGATGTACGCCACACCTACCTGCACTATGTGATCGATCCCTTGCTGCTTTCGCGCTCCAACGCCATCGACCACGAGCAGCCGATCCTGAAGGAGATTCGCGGCGCGCCTCTCGAATTCCGCTTCCGCTCCGATACGGTGGCGCTCACCATCGAGTGCCTGATCAAAGCCGTTGAGGCGCGCACCATGGATACAGGCATACCCGAGTACAAGATTCCGGCGGGAGTGGATCGCTCGCAGTTACCGCTCTACCAGCATGAGCGGGAACTCTACCAGCAGAAGGTAGACGCCGTGAAGTGGGCCGCAGTCGGGCACGATATGCGGCAAGGGTATGTGCTCACCCAATACTTTTATGAGCAGCTGTTGCAGTTTGAAAAGGATCCCGCCAGCCTGAAAGACACCATCGGCGAGATGGTGTACGGCATGGACGTGGATCAGCAGGTACACCGCGCGCGCCAGACCGAGTTTGACGCCGTGGCCGACCAAGATGTGCTGCAGCGAAGCAAGCCGCGCCAGTTAACGGGGCTCGACCTGGCCGAGGCGAAGCTGGCCGGCGGAGACGTGGCCGCGGCCTCCGCCATGGCGCAAAAGGTGCTGGCTCAGCCGACGGACAGCGTTGCACCGGCGGCCGACGCGGCGCGCGCCCACTTTATCATGGCGCGCGTGGATTTGTTGACCGGCCATCCGGACCTGGCGGTCGAAGAATTCCAGAAGACGGTCGCTACCAGCAAGGAGCAGCGGTTGCTCGCCTGGTCACACATTTACCTTGGCCGGATGCTGGACCTGGAGTGCAAACGCGACGATGCGTTGGCCGAGTACAAGGAGGCGCTGGCGGATCGCGATGGTCAGCTTGATACGCGCCTGGCTGCAGAGCGGGGAGCAAAAACGGCCTATGTACTGAGGGGCCACGAGCACGATTGCGACGGCGAAAGCGTTGACGGCGAACCCGGCACAGCACAGGCTAAGCCTGAGCCGCAAGCACAGGACGCCGCGCCAAAGCCGCAGTAATTCTCAACCGGAGGCCCAATAGAGGCAGGCGCAGATGGGATCGACGGAACTCTCCGGTCAGAGATTCCACGCCTGCGGCGCAAGCTGCCGGCGAAATGCTCTCAATGTCTTAGGAAAGACGGGAATCGGGCAGGGCGAGCGTGGGAACGGATCTCAAAGAGCTTGAAACCGCACTGGGACATGAATTCTCGAGCCCTGAGCTTTTAGTGCGCGCGCTCACGCACCGGTCGCTGGCCCACGAGCTTGCGCAGGCGGGCGGAAGCAAGGAGTCCGCCCAGGCCGACAATGAGCGCCTGGAGTTCCTTGGCGACGCGGTGTTGGGGCTGGTAGTGGCGGACGCGCTGTTTACGCTGCATCCGGAGTGGCGCGAGGGCGAATTGACGCGCGTTCGCTCGCTGCTGGTCAGCCGGCAACACATGGCGCAGGTGGCCGAGGCGATTGGTCTGGGCAAACATTTGCGCCTGAGCCGCGGCGAAGAGCGCAGCGGCCTGCGGCGCAAGAGCACCGTGCTTTCGAATACCATGGAAGCAGTGATGGGCGCGCTTTTCGTCGATGGCGGCCTGGAGCCCGTGCGGACCTTTGTCTGCCGCCATGTGATGGGCGAAGCGGCCGAGCGGCTGGCCCACGAACTGCGCTCCGGAGCGGCTTTGGGAAACTACAAATCCGCGCTTCAGGAGCGGCTGCAGGCCGCTGGAGCCGGAGCGCCCGTTTATCGTGTGAAGAGCGAAAGCGGTCCCGACCACCATAAGCGCTTTCTGGTCGAGGTCCGGCTGAAGAGCGGGCCAGGGCAGAAGGGGAAGCCGCTGGCTCGCGGCATGGGACGCACCAAGAAACATGCCGAGCAGGATGCCGCGCGCCGCGCGTTGGACGGTCTGGCGAATTTCGATGGTCAGGCTGCCGCCGCGCACGAAGCGGGCGGCGCGCCGGACTTCGGTCCTGGTTTCGAGCCTGCCGCGGAAGAGAACGAGCAGGACGCAACATGAGCGCCCCCGCCCCAGTGCAGCATTCCTTTCTGCGCCAACTGGCGCTCGTGCGCGCTCACCTGCCTGCGCTGCCGCACGTTCTGGCGTCGCTGCTGCAAACCGTGGTGGTGGCGCTGTTCGTGCTCACCTTTGTGCTGCAGCCCCTCCTCATTCCTTCCGAGAGCATGGAGCGCACGCTGCTGGTGGGAGATTTTCTGCTCTTCAATAAGCAAATTTATGCGCCGGCGGATCGGCTGAGCCGCTGGCTGCTGCCGTATCGCCAGGTGGCGCGCGGCGACATCGTCGTCTTTCATCACACGCAGCCGCCGATGCTTATCAAGAGAGTGGTGGGCGTTCCCGGAGACCTCCTGCGCATTGCCAACGGACAGGTATTCGTGAACGGCGCCGCGCTCAACGAGCCGTACGCGGTTTTCGAGCCCGCGCCGCCCAATCCCGGCCGCGACAACTTTCCCGGCAAAATCTACACCGACCCGGAGGTCGATCCCGACTGGTGGCGCCAGATGCAGAACCTCACGCGCGACGGCGAACTGGTGGTGCCCCCAGGCGAGTACTTCGTCCTCGGCGACAACCGGAATCACAGCAAGGATTCCCGCTTCTGGGGTTTCGTGCCGCGTGAGGCGATTGTCGCCCGGCCGCTGGCGATCTACTTTTCGCTTACCCACCCCTCCTCAACCGATGTGCAGCAAGCCGCGAATGATAGACTCAGACACGAAAGCGATCTCGCCGAACGGCTTACGGGGTTTGCGCGCTGGCGGCGCATCTTCCGTGTAGTGCATTGATTTGGCGTGGGTTCGGGCAGTAAATTCCGGAGCACCTCCGCAAAGAGCGACAGGATGACGAAGAAGAAGACGCGAGCACTCAAAGAGCCCTCCGAGAAACGCCCGGAGCCGGTTCCAGAGCCCGCCAAGGTGGAGGAAACGCCGTTTGAAGCGGTGGCCAGTATCTGCTCGGTGCTGGTGGTGGGCCTGTTCATCCTCTATTTCCTGGCGCAGAACTACGTGATCCCCTCGGGATCGATGGAGAAGACACTGCTGGTCGGCGATCATCTGGTGGTCGACCGCATCACGCTGGCTCCGCCCGCCAGGTGGATGCCCCTGGTTCGCTACCGCGAGCCGAAGCGTGGCGACATCGTCGTTTTCATCAAGCCAGTTGCCGAGCCGGAACTGGACGCCGAGGGCAAGCCGCAGTACTTCTTCCTGGTCAAGCGCCTGATTGGTGTGCCGGGGGATCATATCCATCTGCACAACGGAATCGTCATCGTGAACGGCGTGGCGCAAGCGCAGCCGCATGCCGCGCCCACGACGCCGGACAACTTCGACGAATTCCTCGATGAGTTTCCCGCCGTGCTGCCGCCCAACATTGCGCAGGTCCCCGACACTTGGGCGAGCATCGAATTTCCCAAGGACGTTGTCAACGGCAACCTTGTTGTCCCTCCGGGCATGTACTTCATGATGGGCGACAACCGGCACGATAGCCTCGACTCACGCTACTGGGGCTTCGTCCCGCGGCAAAACATCATTGGCCGTCCCCTCTTCAACTACTGGTCATTCGAGACGCCGGAATCGGTCTATAGCCAGACGGGCCTCGGCAAACAGCTGGCCTGGATGGGCCACGTGGTGCTGCATTTCTTCACGGAAACACGCTGGCGCCGTACCTTCCATCTAACGCAGTGAGAAAGCAGCTATCAGCTTCCAACCCCTAGCCGCCAGCTATTTCTTGCGGGGCGTACCCTCCCGTCCGCCAAGGACTTCCAATCCCGGCTATTTGCGCACAGCTGGTTCTCTCGCGCGCCGGGCGAGAAGCCGGCAGCCAGAGGCTAGAAGCTAGAATGATCCGTGGAACAGGAATGATAAACGGCGCCGAAGGCAAGGAAAGAATGCGTGGCCGGCTGCGGATCGCACTGGCGGCCATCGCGGTCCTGGTGCTGTTGCTCGTCGTGCCTCCGCTGATCAGCGTAAACCACTATAAAGGCCAAATTACACGGCTCATCTCGCAATCCCTGAACAGGCCGGTGCATCTTTCGTCGGTGCAGGCGCGGCTTCTGCCCTGGCCGGGATTCGAGATTTCCGGTCTCAGCGTTGCCGAAGACCCAGCTTACGGCGCCGAACCTGTGCTCTATGCCAACCAGGTCACAGCGTCCATCCGGCTGCTGGCGTTGTGGAGCGGCAGGCTGGAGATTGGCAAGATCAGCGTGGACGAGGCCAGCCTCAACGTGGTGCGCGCAGGGCCAGGCCGTTGGAACCTCGACCTCATCTTTCGCACCGCCGCCGCTCAAACCGGATCCGCGCCGGGCGCCCAACACCTGGCGCCGCTGCCCTACCTTGAAGCCACCAACTCGCGCATCAACTTCAAGAACGGCGTGGAAAAACTGCCGTTCTCGCTCATCAATGCCGATGTCTCCTTCTGGCAGGAGACGCCTGGCGAGTGGCGCGTGCGCCTACGCGGCCAGCCGGCCCGGACAGACGTGAGCCTGAACCAGGAGGAAACCGGTGTGATGCGTATGGAAGCCAGCGTGCACCGCGCGCGCACACTGCACCAGATGCCCCTGCATGTGGACCTGGACTGGCGCGAGGCGCAGCTCGGCCAGCTTGCCCGCCTCATCACGGGTTCCGACTCCGATTGGCGTGGCGACCTTACCGGAGAGCTGCACCTAGACGGCACCGCCGATGCCGCGCAAATCGCTATGCGGCTGCGCGCCTCAGGCGTGCATCGCGCCGAATTTACTCCCGCTTCGCCTCTCGACTTTGATGCCAGCTGCGGCTTCGTCTACCACTACGCACAGCGCAGCCTGGAGAACCTGGACTGCAACTCGCCTCTCGGCGACGGTCGCGTGCACATCGCAGGCGATGAACTGGGCATGGACGCACCGCAACATTTTTCTGTTGAGCTCAATCGCATTCCCCTGGCTGCGGGGCTCGACGCGCTGCGCACCCTCCGCAACGGCCTGGCGCCGGATCTCGAGACCAAAGGCACGGTGAGCGGAAAGATTGTCTATGCGGCGGACGAGGCCGGAAGCGCCGCGTCCCCAAAAGCCGCAGCGCCGGGGGAGCCGGGCGGGAACCATTCGGCCGAAGCTGCCGCGGAACAACACAGACCGCTTACCGGCAGCTTGACCATCACGGACTTTGCGTTGAGCGGCGGCGGCCTCAGCCGTCCCGTGCAAGCGGCGAAGATCACGCTGGAGCCAGTGGCCGTGGCGTCCACCACACCTCAAGCGGACGCCTCGCATGGGCCGCCAACAGCGGAAGGCGCCGCGCAAGAGCTGGCTGGAACGGTGACCATCCCTGCCGGCGGAAGCGTTCCGCTCACATTCAGCGTCTACCTGTCGTTTTCCGGCTATCGCGTAGGCGTGCGCGGCCAGTCCAGCTTCGCGCGTGCCAGGGAGCTGGCCCATGCCGCGGGCATTCCGGAGAACTCGGCGCTGGCTGCCCTCGCAGGCGAACCGATCGCAGTGGACCTGACCGCCGAAGGGCCGTGGATACCGCCCGAGGAGGTTCCGCTCAGCAGCATCTCCGCAGTCGAAGGGTCAACCTCAAGCGCCGCGGAATCTTCGGCTTCTGCCGCACCCATGACGGCCACAGTTGCAGATTCCGGCACCGACACGCTCACCGGAACCATCACCATTCACAACGCCAACTGGAAGGCCGGCTATCTGGCTAACCACATAGAAATCCCTGAAGCCACTCTGCACCTTGAGAACGGGGATCTGCGCTGGGATCCTGTGGACTTTTCCTACGGCCCAATCAAGGGGACGGCGAGCCTGACGCTCCCTGTGAACTGCCCGCCGGACGCAGCGGCCCAGCCCTGCTTAACGCAGTTCCAGTTGCAGTTCGCGGATCTCGACGCGGCTGCATTGGAAGGCGCGTTGCTCGGCGCACGGGAAAAGGGCACGCTGATCTCCAACCTCATTGACCGCCTCCATCCCTCCACCGCGCCTCTATGGCCGCAGGTTGAGGGCACGATCCAGGCCGATTCGCTGGTTCTGGGACTAGTCACGCTCCAGGGGGTCACCGCCGCAGTGCGAATACTTCCCGGCAGCGCTGAGATTACGAGCCTCGATGGCAGCCTTTTCGGTGGCGCCGTGCATCTTGCCGGAACACTCACTAGGCCAGCGGCCGGCCAGGACAAGCCGGAATACATCTTGAATGGCGATTTCGAGAAGCTGAACGCCGCGGACCTGGGGCGCTTGCTGGGACTGCGTTGGACAGGCGGGACTGTGAGCGGCAGCGGAAACGTCGGGCTCTCGGGTTACACCGGCAAGGATTTAGCCGCCTCGGCCAAAGGCACAGTGCACTTCGAGTGCCGGCACGGGAGCATTGCGGCCGCAAAGACCGCGAACGCCAGCGAAACAACCAAACCTGCGCCAATTCCTCTCGCGCTGGCCCACTTCGACCGTTGGGCCGGGGACGCTTTGATTGCCAACGGCGCCATCAAGCTCGGCCAGAACCAGGTTGTTTCGGGCGCACGCAAGCGGTCCGTCGAGGCTGCAATCACTTTCGGCGACCCACCCAGGGTCAGCTTTCCCGCGCTAAAGGAGACTCCGGCGGAGAAGCGACGGTAAGTCCGCGACAAATCGTTCGCGACCTGACCGGCATACGTGTCGAAAGCAGGTCAGATGGTCCGGCCTTGAAGCTCACGCCGCTTTCCGATCTCTGAACCCCGCCCCTATTCGTTGGCCTCGATCCGCCGTCCATGCGCGTCCTGAATGGGGCGCGTGTTCACCTTGTAGAGGTTCGCGAAGGCGTGCAACTGCGCGCGGCTTATACTCAGGTCTTGCTCGAAGATGAACCAGCGCGCTCCTTCGGTGCACGGCGGCGCGACCTCGGAGCCCATATAAGTCCAGTAGCCACGATCGCCGGGCAAAAGTCCGCCGGCGCTGACCATGTCGGTGACCTTGGTGCTCGTACCTGCCTTCGCCGGCAAGTGTTCCCAGAGCGTGGCCAGCAGCGCGTTGGGAAAGCCCCGGTCCTGGTTGAGGCGAACGGCCACAATGGCCATCTTGCCGTCGTCGCTGCGGTGCACCAGGTCGACTTCCATATCGCTGAGCGTGCCTTTCACCGGGTGCTCGCTGGGGTGGTGAAAGTCGAGTTCGATCAGGCGGTAACGAACGCCGGCGGCCACCATGAAACTGCCGGGGTCCACGTGGGCGACGATGCCATGGCCGGTGTTTTCGAGCGTCATCGGCCCGGCAATGTAGTGAAACTCGAGAGGCTCGAGCGCCTTGTTCAACCGTGCACCGCGAATGTTGAGGGGCGATTGCTCGTGGCCCCTGGAGCAGGCTTCGAATGCCGGGTCGAGCTTGCCCCACATCAGCGGGCCGGTTTTCCCTTCGTAGGACCAATTGGCTCCGCTTTGGGCGGCGCAGGCGGCGGCAACGCAAAACACCATAGCAGCAATCACGGTAAGACGCATGCGTATCTCCACTAAGAAAAGCGATTGAGCTTCCCGGAGAATTCTAAGCCATCGATGCGCGTAGGCCAAAAACAATGGGACCCGCGCGGCGGATCCCATTCGTTTTGTAAACCCATTCAGAGGATTGGCGGTTTGTTGCTCACCTTGCATTTGCCGTTGCAGTCGCTCCCGCCTGCTCGGCAAGTTTCGCGGCCTTGTCCGTGGCCTCCCAGGTAAACTCCGGCTCGGTGCGGCCAAAATGGCCGTATGCCGCGGTTTTCTGGTAGATGGGACGGCGCAAGTTGAGGTACTCGATGATGGCCTTGGGCGTTAGGGGGAAATTTTTGCGGATCAGCGCGGTGAGCTTGGCCTCGCTCAGCTTGCCCGTGCCGAATGTTTCCACCAGCACACTCACAGGCTCGGCGACGCCGATGGCGTAGGCAAGCTGCACTTCGGCGCGGCTGGCCAGCCCGGCCGCCACAATGTTCTTGGCGATGTGGCGGGCCATATAAGCTGCCGAGCGATCGACCTTGGTCGGGTCCTTGCCCTGAAAAAGCGCCACCACCGTGGCGGCCCATGCCGCCGTAGGTATCCACGATGATCTTGCGGCCGGTCAGGCCGGTGTCGCCCATGGGGCCGCCGATAACGAAACGGCCTGTGGGGTTGATGTGGTACTTGGTGTGCTCGTCGAGCCATTTCGCAGGCAGAACCGCCTGGATGACATGCTTGAGGATATCGGCATGCAACTCCTCGTTGTCGATGGCCTCGGAATGCTGCGTGGAGATGACCACGGCGTCAATACGCGCCGGTTTGCCGTCTTCGCCGTACTCCACAGTCACCTGGCTCTTGCCATCGGGGCGCAGGTAGGGCAGCTTGCCGCTCTTGCGCACAGCGGTTAACTGGCGGCAGAGCTTGTGGGCCAGCGAGATGGGCGCCGGCATCAGCTCCGGCGTCTCGTTGGAGGCGTAGCCGAACATCATGCCCTGGTCGCCGGCGCCGCCGGTATCAACGCCCTGAGCGATGTCGCCCGATTGCTTGTTGATGCTCGAAATCACCGCGCAGGTGTTGGAGTCGAAGCCATAGAGCGCGTTGTCGTAACCGATGGAGGCAACGACGCCGCGAACCAGGCTTTGAAAATCCACGTAGGCCTTGGTTGTGATCTCACCGGCAATCACCACCAGCCCGGTCGCCGTCAGGGTTTCGGCGGCAACGCGGCTATAGGGATCCTGCTCCAGGCAGGCGTCGAGAATCGCGTCGGAAACCTGATCGGCAATCTTGTCGGGATGACCTTCGGTGACGGATTCGGAAGTAAACAAAAAACGGTCGCTCAACTTTGTAAAGCTCCTTCCCACTTGCACACAGCGATCCCGCACACGGCGGGATCAGGCACAACTGTGCATCCCTTCTATGGTAATTGCGGCAGGGCAGCGGGAGCAAAGGCATGCAGCGTACGGTAAAGAAATGGCTTTCAATGGCGGATTGGAGGCTCTGAGCCGGAGGGTTTAGGTTCTGGAAAGGACGCGGGCAACCAGGCCGCGGGCTAACGCCCAGGCGCCATGGAGCGCAGCAGAGACGCCGTGCAGCGGCAGCAGAGTATGCCACCAACCCTCGCGCACGCCATAGTAGCGGACGGCCAGGAACACGGCGGCGGCGACCGCCAGCAAAAGCAGGATGGCGCCGAGCCAGCGCAAGCGGACCTCGACGGCTTCGCGGCGCAGAATCCTCGCTTTGCCCACGTTGGAAGCGAAGGTCGTCCAGCCGCGATCGTCATCGGGCGTCTGGCCTGAGGCGCTCGAAGCCTGCAGAAAGCGCTCAGTCCAGTTCTGCTGATCCAGGCCAAGAGCGCCGGCGTAACCGCGGACGATGCCCTTGCTTAAAATGCCGCCGGGAAGAAGACGAAACCTCTCCTGCTCCAGCGCAATCAGGTGACGCTGGCTGATCTTGGTGACCGCCGAGATGTCTTCCAGCGCAACGCCGCGCGCGAGGCGCTCCTTGCGCAGGTCTTCTCCAAAACTCCCCATCGGCGACCGGTACCGGGTCAAACACCCAGGAAGAAATTTTATCTTCACAATAAGCCCGGTCTCGCGCTGGGTCAAAGCGATTTAGCGCGGATGAGAGCCCTTTTTGAGCGCTTGAACCTAGTTTCGAAACATCGGCGCACGGGGTTTGGTTTCCATACTGCCGTCCGGCCCTCCCGCTCCAGACTGTTACCCTGATGACGAGGGTTCTTGCGCCGCATGGCGCATGGATCCGAGCTCGAATATGAATAAGCTCATCTTTGCCAACTTGCTTCATCGCCCCATGCGTTCCATCATCAGCATGCTGGCCGTAGCGATCGAAGTCATCATGATTTTGTCGATTGTCGGCATTTTCACGGGCATGCTGAACGACCAGAATCGGCGCACCAACGGCATTGGGGCCGACCTGATGCTGTTGCCCTCGAATGCCAGCCTGTTCAACGGGTTGGGGAGCCCGTCCATGCCGGTCAGGGACGAGGAAGTGCTGCGGAAACTGCCGCATGTCGCGGTGGTGTCGCCGGCCATCCAGAAGATCGCGACCAACGGGGGCGTCGAGATTCTCTACGGCATCGATTATCAGAGCTTCGCGGCGCTCAAGCCCTTCAAGTTCCTCTCTGGCGGCCCGTTTCAGGGGCCAAACGACGCGATCATTGACGGCGTCCTTGCTGGCAGCAAGAATCCGGCTACGGGAATGCCCTATGCCGTGGGCGACACCATCGCGATCATGGGCCAGCCATTCCGCATCTCCGGCATCGTGGAACAGGGTAAGGGCGGCCGCAAACTGGTTCCGATCGACACGATGCAGGAACTGACCGGCGCCGAAGGTAAAGCTTCGATTTTCTACATCAAGTGCGACAGTCCGGCCGACGACGACCTCGTAATGCAGGAGATCCGCTCCATCCGCGGCTTTGAAAACAATACCCTGACCACAGTGGACAGTTGGCTGAACCAGATGATGCCGAGCAAAATTCCTGCTTTTAACCTCGCGCTTGGCGTCATTACGGGAATTGCCGTCATCATCGGGTTTTTGGTGATCTTCCAGTCCATGTACACGGCGGTGCTGGAGCGCACCCGCGAGATCGGTATTCTGAAATCCATGGGCGCCTCCAAACTGACGGTTGTCAGCGTGGTGCTGCGCGAGTGCGCGGTGCTGGCGGTCGCGGGCGTGATTCTGGGCATGATCGGCACGTATGGCGTACGTTTGCTGATGTCTCAATTTTTCCCCACCATGAACTTCGAGATCACAGGATTATGGCTAAGCCGCAGTGCCGTGATCGCCTTCGCCGGTTCGCTGTTAGGGGCGCTGTATCCTGCGTGGATGGCCGCGCGCAAAGACCCCATCGACGCGCTGGCGTACGAGTGAATCGGCGGCGAGCGGCGGCAGCGTGGATCCGGTTTTGCCGGCCCCGGCGCTCACTGAAACCCGGCCGTAACGTCGTTCAACTATGATTTGGCATGTCATGAACCGCCGGATCTTTCCACTTCGCGCTCTCGTCCTGGGCCTGGCGCTTCCGTGCGCGGCGCTGCCTGTTCACGCCGATAAAAAGCCGCCGCAGCAAGTGAAGCCCATGGCCGGCCCGCGCGCCACGGTCCTGCGCATTACCTGGCTCTATATCACGCCTGACAACAGCGCGCAGAAAGTAGACAAAGTGCAGATCGGCCGCGAGATGGTGGTCGCGGAAAAGAGCGGCCCCTGGATGCGCGTCTACGCCAACACCGACATCGAGGAGCAGCACAGCGACAGGGACACGCCGATGGTCGGCAGCGATGAGGCCACGCCGCCGATTTCAGGGTGGATAGAGGCCAAAGGAGTGGTGGAAGAAACCACCCCCAACGGCGATCAGATCGTGATGGGCGCGGCGGCCAACCAGGAGGCGCTGGCCTCTAATCCGCGCGGCCCGGCCAATGCCGCGCAGAGCGCGCGTCTGCTCTACCGCCGCGTCGCGGAGATGTTCCCCAACTCGCCGCTCGCACCCGAAGCCGCGTGGCGTGCGGCAGACATCCAGTGGCAACTGGAGAAGGCCGACGCCGCAACCTTGCCCTCGGCTCATCAAAGAGATCCCGAATTTCGCCAGCCGATGGACGAAGACGCCTTGAAGAAGCTGATCAAGTACTATCCGCACACGCGCTGGGCGGCGTTGGCGGCCTTCGACCTGATCGACAATAAGCTCTGCGGCGATTGGGAAGGCTCAACCCAATGCCCGGAAAAGGAGTCGGAGATCTACCTCAAATACGCGGATGAATACACCGACGGTCCGCGGACGGCGCGCGCGCTGTACGAGGCCGTTTACCGTATTGCCGTGCTCAGCGACATGTTTGCCGCCAATGGAGATGACCGCAAAAGCAGCGATGCTCGCAACCATGCGCGCACCGTGGCCGAAAAACTGAAAGCCCATTTTGCCGACTCCGACTACGCCTTGCGCGCCGCCGCCCTGGTGTACAAATTAGATGAAGGGGTTCCTGTCTACGGCATTGAACGGGAGTGAGCAGCCGACGGCCTCCCGGGGCTCCCCGCCTGACGCAAACGTAAGAATCAGCAGGAGGCAGTTTGAGCCCGTATTTCCTGTCCATTCTCTTGGGAATTGTGGAAGGCCTGACCGAGTTTTTGCCGGTCAGCTCGACGGCGCACCTTCGCATCGCGGAAGCGTTGATGAAGATCCCGCTCGACGATCCGTACTGGATGATGTACACGATCGTCATCCAGGTGGGAGCAATCCTGGCGCTGTGCCTGCTGTTCCTGGAAAGGATCGTCAACTTCCTGCGCACATTTCCCCGCGGCGAAGCCGGCGACCGCACATGGCTCAACCACCCCATCTCCCTCACGCTGATCGCCTTCGCATGCACTTCGGCTCCGGCGTTGCTGCTGCGCAAGTGGAGCGAGAAGAATCTGGGCAGCTTGAACGCCATAGCCATCGCGCTGCTGGCGGGCGGAGTTGTCATGTGGGCCGTGGACGCCTGGAGCGACCGCTATGAGCCAAATACCACGGACGTAGAGAAGATGTCGCTGCCGCAGGCCGTCTGGATCGGCCTTTGCCAGACACTTTCCGCCGTTTTTCCAGGCACCTCGCGCTCCATGTCGACTATCGCCGCCGGTCAGCTTGCGGGGCTCGACCGCCCCTCGGCGCTTGAATTCAGCTTTCTACTCTCGATTCCCACCATGATCGCCGCCACCGGGTGGGATCTCGTCAAGGAAGTTCATCCCGGCATAGCCGCCGGAGCGGCCGCCGCGCGCGTCATCATGGATCCCGAGCGATGGATCGTGCTGCTCATCGGCACCATCGTCTCGTTCATCGTGGCGCTGGGCGTGGTGGAGTGGTTTCTCTACTGGGTGCGCAAGCACGGCTTCACCATGTTCGCTATTTACCGCATACTGCTGGGCGGAGCGCTGCTGCTTTGGGGAGCAAAGTACATCGGGGGATAAACGCAGGAGAATCAACGCGGTTTCGGCCTTGTTGCCTACACAAGCCGATGCGTGGCATCTTGATCTTCGATCAGGGGCTGAAACGCTGTATAGAGTTCCGCGGAACGAGGGATTTTCCCGTAAGGCCG
The DNA here is from genome assembly GCA_963808805.1 of uncultured Acidobacteriaceae bacterium. GTDB lineage: Bacteria > Acidobacteriota > Terriglobia > Terriglobales > Acidobacteriaceae > Telmatobacter. The sequence goes on from CAWEGN010000005.1 coordinate 152,138, forward strand.
GCGATTCCGCAGGGGGTGGACATCGTGATTCCCCCTCCCTCCCTTTTGCCCGGAAGCGGCGCTGCTAGCGCCGATAATTGAAATTGCTCTGGGACGATTTGCCTGCTCCCGCGGCCCGCAATACCCTTCGCGGCCGGAGAATGGGACCGCCCTCGTCATGAAGCCGATCCGCATTGTTCTCGCGCCCACGCGCAGCCGCCCCCTGAACGTGTTTCTGGGTCTGGTGCTGCTGCTGGTCTCGCTGCTTCTTTTCCTCGCGCTTGCAACCTATCACGCCACCGACCCCTCGCTGAACACGGCCACTGATTCCGCCGTGGCCAGCAACTGGGTTGGCCTCTTCGGCGCGTACATCAGCGACCTTTTGCTGCAATCGCTAGGCCTTACGGCATTTCTGCTCCCGTTGTGGATGGGCGGTCTGGGCTGGACGTGGATGCACTCTCGGCCCGGCGGCTCGCCCATCTTGCGCTGGGTGGGCACGGTGCTCGCCCTGGCCTTCCTGCCGGCCGTGTTTGGGCTTTTGCCGTGGCATTGGCGCTGGTTGCACATGATTCCCGTTGAGGGCGTGGTGGGACGGCTGATGGCCGGTATGCTGGTGGTCTACCTGAACCTGCAGGGCGCCTGGATGGTAGCCGCCGCGCTGGCTGCCACGGGGCTCTATTTTGCATCGGCCATCAGCTTCTCCGTTCTCCGCGAAAGCATTGCCGAGCGCTGGATGCGCTTTGCCGACTGGCGCGAGCGTTGGCGCAGCCGCCGCGAAGAGCGCGACGACCTGCGCGCGGAGCAGAATCGGCCCGTCCCGTTTCCGAAGCTCGCCACCGCAGCCGTACCGGACGTGGAAACGGAGCTTCCTGCCCGCTGGCCGAACCGCTTTCTCGCGTTCTTCACCCGCAAACATGCGCCGCAGCAAGATCCGTTGGATAAGATTCCGGCTTACCAGCGGATGGATTTGCCTCAGAGTCCGGAGGAACGAAGCGAAGCCGCGATTCCCATTACGCGGCGCAGGCCGAGCATCTGGGAGCGGGGCGAGCCGGAGGCAGCGACAGCCGCGCCAATGCCGGCTCCAGCCACAACAACGCCGCTGCCCAAGCCCCTGCAGGCGCAGACTGGCGTCCCGCAGCCGGCCGATCCCAGCACGGCCATGCGGCCCGTGCCGGTTCCCACGCCGCGGCAACAAGCCGGGGAGATTGCCATTCATGGCCGTGCCGATGCCGAAGTGCACACGGTCGCCGTGGCGCCGAAAAACGTGAGCGGCTACAAGCTGCCCTCGAGCACACTGCTGAGTGCGGGCGAAGGCCCGCAAACGGTGCGCGAGGACGTGCTGCGCGAAGAAGCGCGGGTGCTGGTGGAAAAATGCGCCGAGTTCGATGTGCGCGGCCAGGTGGTGCAGATCAATCCCGGGCCCATGGTGACAACCTTCGAGTTCAAGCCCGAGGCGGGCGTGAAATATTCGCGCGTGACCGGCCTGGCCGACGACCTGTGCCTGGCCATGCGCGCCGAGAGCATCCTGATCGAGCGTATGCCAGGGAAGAGCACGGTGGGCATCCAGGTGCCCAACCACGAACGGGAAACTATTCACCTGCGCGACGCGATCGAAAGCGAGACCTTCGTCAGGGCTCGCTCGCGCCTCACGATCTCCATGGGCAAAGACATCAACGGCCGCATCGTGACCGCGGATCTGGCCTCGATGCCGCATATTCTCATTGCGGGATCGACGGGCTCGGGCAAATCCGTGGCCATCAACGCCATGATCATGAGCCTGCTCTACCGCACCACGCCTCACCAGGTGCGGCTCATTCTGGTCGATCCCAAGCGCGTGGAACTGGGCATGTACGAGGGCATTCCCCACCTCTTCACGCCCATCATCACCGAACCCAAACTGGCCGCCAACGCGCTGCGCAACGCGGTCCGCGAAATGGAACGCCGCCTGAAGCTGCTGGCCTCGCGCAGCGTGCGCAATATCGATCAGTACAACAAGCTCTTTGAGGGCTCCATGCCTTCGCTCTTCGACGAAGGCGAGGAGGAGGAGCCGCTGCCTTACATCATCATCGTCATCGACGAACTGGCCGATTTGATGATGCTCGACCGCGCCAACGTGGAAGAGTCGGTGACGCGGCTGGCGCAGATGTCGCGCGCCGTTGGAATTCACCTCATCCTGGCCACGCAGCGCCCCAGCGTGGATGTCATCACCGGCCTCATCAAGGCCAATATTCCTACCCGCATCAGCTTCCGCCTGGCTACCAAGGTCGACTCCCGCACCATCCTCGACACCAACGGGGCCGAGGCTCTGCTGGGCCGCGGCGACATGCTCTTTCTGCCGCCGGGCACCAGCCGCCTGATGCGCCTGCATGCCCCCTATGTGAGCGAGAAGGAGACAGCAGCCGTGGTCGATTTCTGGAAATCCCAGGGCACCGCTGAGTACGTCGAAGGCTTCCTCGAATCGCCGAAAGACGAGCGCACTGCAATGGAAGGCGAGAACGAAGATGCAAATGAAGACGATCCGATGTTTGACGATGCGGTTCGTCTTGTCTTCGAATTCGGCAAGGCCTCCACTTCGCTTCTGCAGCGGCGGCTGCGCATCGGCTACGGCCGGGCCGCGCATTTAATTGACCTCATGGAGCGCGACGGCCTGGTGGGCGCCGCCGATGGTCCACGCCCCCGCGAGCTGCTGAAAGCGCCCGGCTGGCTGCACGAGGTTATGGCGGCTAACGATTGATCGAAACGGCGGTCGCAGCCAGTAGCCAGACCACGCCCGATCAGCGGAAATCATGACATGGCATGAAAACTTGCGGCGAAAGGCTACGCCTTGTCGAGTAGACGCTTACTCGATCCGCGCCGGCTGCAGGTTGCCCTCTGCCTGGACCCCTGACGCGAGGTCGCAACGATGGAAAGCTTCCCTCGCCGCGGCGCTCCGTGCTTGACAACTGTCTAAGTAAAGCAATTTACTTATGGGCATACCGTTGATAGCTTTTACGGGTGCAATCTCGCCACTTCAGATGATGTTCATGGTCGAATCCGTCACAGGCTCTGTTGCCGCTGGTTTCTTCAGCTCTCTACCAGCTCTGCTAGCCTTCAACGCGGAGCCGTTGGCGCATCTGCGCACGCTCGACATCCTGGTCATCGCCCTCTACTTCGGCATGGTGCTGTGGATCGGCTTCTATCTCAAGGGCCGCTCCAACACCAGCGAAGAGTTCTTCATGGCCGGCCGAGAGATGACCGCGTGGATCGCCGGCTTGAGCTTCGTCTCCGCCAACCTGGGCTCGCTGGAGCTGATGGGCTGGGCCGGCTCGGCTTACCAATACGGCATTCTGGCCACGCACTGGTACTGGATCGGCGCCATCCCCGCCATGCTTTTCCTCGGTCTGGTGATGATGCCCTTCTACTACGTGTCGAAGACGCATTCGGTGCCCGGCTACCTGAACCTGCGCTACGGCGAACACGCCCGCGTCCTGGCCGCCTTCTCCTTCGCCTTGGAGATGATCCTGATGAGCGGCGTAAACATGTTCGCCATGGCCGTGGTGATGAAGGTCGTTCTGGGCTGGAGTATTACCTTCAGCATCCTGGTCTCCGCGTTTGCAGTCGCGCTTTACGTGGCCCTGGGCGGGTTGCGTTCGGCCATCTTCAACGAGGTTCTGCAGTTCGTGCTCATCTGGGGCGGCGCACTGCTGGTGCCCATCCTGGGCCTGATTCAGGCCGGCGGATGGAGCGGCCTGAAGGCCAAAATCCTCGCCAATCTGCACTCCGACAGCTACTTCCACCTGTGGCGCGACACCGGCAGCTTTGCCGCCAACCCCATGGGAGTGCACTGGACGGGAATCGTCTTCGGCCTGGGCTTCGTGATCAGCTTCGGCTACTGGACTACGGACTTCCTGGTGGTTCAACGCGTGCTGGCCGCGCGCAACCTGCGCGCCGCGCGCATGGCGCCCATCATCGGATCGTTCTTCAAAATGGCTGTGCCGTTTATCGTGATTCTGCCCGGCTTGCTCGGTCTCGTACTGCTGCAAAATCCCGATGGCAGCCGCCGGCAGCTCGTCGGCGAAGACGTGGTGGCCGCCTGCTCGGCCGCCTCCGCCACCGGCAAGATCGAAGATCCTGAGGCCTGCTCGGCGGCTATGTCGTCGAAGTCCAATCTCTCTGCCGAGGCGCAACGGCAGGTGCTCAGCGCCGCTCCCGGCTCCGAGCTGCACAGCTACAATCAGGCCCTGCCGCTGATGATGGTTCGCTACCTCGGACCCGGTCTGCTGGGCCTGGGCATCACGGCGCTGATCGCCGGCTTCATGAGCGGCATGGCCGGCAACGTGAGCGCCTTCTCTACCGTGTGGACCTATGACATCTACAAGCCGCTCATCAACAAGAAGGGCAGCGACAGCCATTACGTAAAGGTGGGCCGGGTTTCGATCGTCGCCGGCGTAATCGTATCCATCTTCGCCGGCTACATTGTGCAGCACGCGCACGGCATCATGGACTATGTGCAGGCGCTGTTCAGCATTTTTATCGCGCCCCTGCTGGGCGTCATCCTCTTCGGCATGTTCTGGAAACGCGCTACAAGGCTCGCCGGCTTCCTGGGCCTGCTGTTCGGGATCGTCTTTTCCGCCAGCCTCTTCGAGTGGGTTCACCTCAGTCCTTCCGCGCTGGCCACCGTGGCGCTTTCACCCGACGCCAAGCCGATGGCCGAGAATGTTTTTCGCGCGCTGTGGGCGTTCGTATTTACGGCGATCGTGGTCATCGTCGTGAGCCTGCTGACCAAGCCGCGGCCGGTGGCGGAGCTGGACGGCCTGGTCTACGGAGCGACCACGCTGCCCAAGGAAGAGCCGGTTCCGTTTTACAAGCGGGAGTGGATGTGGGCGAGCGTGGTGGTCATCATTTTTGCCGCGCTCAACATTTTGTTCTGGTAGGGAGATTTCGTCTCGGCGCGAAAGATTTGCGTGGATGTTGGGAGAGAAGGGATAGAGAAATATGCGTGGTTCCGGAATCCCGATCTGGTTTTTCATTGGCGTGCTGCTGGTTGTCTACGGCGCCATGATCCTGGGCTACGGCGTCTTTGAATGGACCACGGGAAGCTATGCTCCCGGCGTGCAGTTGACCAATCTGCACACGCCGGTGTGGTGGGGCGGCTTGTTGGCGGCTCTGGGCATGTTCTATGCCGTCAGGTTTCGCCCCGGCCGCGCACGCAAGTAAGCGTTTTGCGCGGTAAAAAGTCTACCTGCAAGCACAACGGTTGAAGGAGCGCGAAAATGGCAGCGCAACGCAAGATGACATTTGGAATTGTAGTGGGCAATCGCGGCTTTTTCCCCGATCACCTGGCCAAGACCGGCCGGGAAGAGATCATCTCTGTCCTCGAGGCCGCAGGCGCACGGCCTATCGTGCTTAGCCCGGAAGAGTCGAAGTACGGCGCTGTAGAAACCTATGCCGAGTCGCTGCGATGCGCCGAGCTCTTTAAGAAACACGCCGAGGAGATCGACGGCATCGTCGTTACGCTGCCCAACTTTGGCGAGGAGCGCGGCATCGTGGACGCCATCCGTCTCTCAGGCTTGAAGGTTCCGGTGTTGGTGCAGGCCACGCCAGACCGCTCCGACGCGATGACCATCGCCACGCGCCGCGACAGCTTCTGCGGCAAGATGAGCTGCTGCAACAACCTCATGCAGTACGGTATTCCCTATTCGCTGACCACACTGCACACCGAGACGCTGGATTCGCCCCAGTTCAAAGCGGACCTGGAGTGGTTCTCCGCGGTTTGCCGCATCGTGAAAGGCCTGAAGAACGTGAAGATCGGCGCCATCGGAGCGCGGCCCGCGGCTTTCAACACCGTGCGCTACTCCGAGCGCATTCTGGAGACAGCCGGCATCTCCGTCGAGCCGATCGATCTGTCGGAGATCTTCGGCCGCATCAACCGCATGAAGGACTCGGACGGCGCGGCGCAGGCCAAGCTCGCGGCCATCAAAAAATATGTCGCTACGGCCGGAATTCCCGAGGCAGCACTACTCAAGATGGCCAAACTGGGCGCAGTCGTCGACGGCTGGATGAAGCAGACCAACTGCACCATCAGCGCCGTGCAGTGCTGGACCTCGATGGAGGAGTTCTTTGGCGTGGTGCCGTGCACCATCATGAGCATGATGTCGAACGAGCTCATTCCCTCGGCCTGCGAGGTGGATGTGCCCGGCACGCTCAGCATGTATATGATGGCGCTGGCTTCGGGAACGCCTTCCGCGCTGCTCGACTGGAACAACAACTACGGCAACGATCCCAACAAGTGCGTTTGCTTCCACTGCTCGAATCTGCCCAAGCACTTTTTCAAGGAAGCCCGGATGGACTACCAGGAGATCATCGCCGGCACGGTGGGCAAGGAGAATACTTTTGGCACGTGCGTGGGCCGCGTGAAGGCCGGCGCGATGACGTTCGCGCGCTTCTCCACCGACGACCGGCGCGGCGTCATCCGTGGTTATACCGGCGCAGGCCGGTTCACCGACGATCCGCTCGAAACCTTCGGCGGAGCGGGCGTGGCCGAGATTCCGCAACTGCAAAAGCTGCTCAAGTACATTTGCCGCGAGGGCTTCGAGCACCACGTGGCCGCGAACTTCAGCGACGTCTCGAAGGCGGTGCACGAGGCGTCGCGCTACCTGGGCTGGGAGAGTCACTACCACCCAGCCCTGGAAGACTGAACGCCGGCAATCGGCGTTCGCTCGCAGGCTTGCTTATTCATTGACCTGCCGGGTTGCCGGCGCGCCAGCATGTGAACCCTCAAACAGAAAAGGCCCCGCACGGAGCCTTTTCGAGAACTTGCTGACTTGTAACCCGCTAACTTGTCTCCGCCGGCTCCAGCATCAGGCGCGCCGCCAGCACCACCAGCGCAGACCACAGCGCATCGGCGCCCAGCAGGTGCGCGATCTGCAGCCAAACCGGGGCCAGAAACGCCACATCGAGAACACCCAGCGCATACTGCGCAGCCAGAAGAATTAACACCAGCGCGGAAAGGCCGCGATTATCCCAGCAGGTGTGCCGCTGCGCAGCGCGCACAAGCAGCCAGATGAGAAAGACGCCGGCCGCGAGCGCAACCGTGGGGTGCGTCCAGCGCCAGCGCACCAACCAGCCGCCGGCGGACGAAAAATCCTGCGTCAAAGCTTGTCCGAGCGAACTCGCGGGAAAGAGCGTGTCGCCCAGCGCGGCCAGCGATCCGGTAACGCCGACAGCCAACACAACGAGGAGCGATGCAATCGATAGAAACGGCGCGGCAAAGTGAATCCTGCCGCGCAGGTATCCGCTCCGCCGGCCGAGCAGGTGCGCGGTGAGCGTGAGCGCTGCCAGCAGCAGCAGCGTATTGGCGAGGTGCAGCGCCAGGTACGGCGCGCGCAGGGGCGAACGGCTCTGCGCGGTGAGGCCAAGCTTGACTAGAAAAGCTCCCAGCGCCGCCTCGACGACTGTGAAGACCACGGCAGCCAGAGCAGCAACTCGCGCCAGGTGGGCACGCGCCGTGCCGGCGATGGTCCACCAGAGCAGCGCCACGACAAAAATGAACGAGAGACCGCTGGTGATGCGATGCGTAAATTCGATCATCGTGTCAACGCGCGCCGAGTGCTGGATCACCATTCCGTTGCACAGCGGCCAGTGATCGCCGCAGCCGGCGCCCGATCCGGTGGCGCGCACCAGCCCACCCCACAGAATGACGGCAATGAAATAAACCAGGACAGCCCAGGCAAACCGGCGCAGCGCTGGCGAAGGAAGACGATGAGTTTGCATGGAAACGGCGGTCGCAGGCATACGAGATCACTCCGCGGAGAACCCACCAGTGTAGAACAACTACACCTCGCGATGAGCTAGGCGATCGGCGGGCACTGCGGAGAGTGCGCCTGTGCAAGCATTTACTCCGTGCTTCACTCGCCCAGCAGCCGCACCACATGATTCACGATCATCAGGTCTTCGAGCGGAGGAATCACGCGCACGGTCACAGGCGAATTCTCCGTGGAGATGACCGCCGCGCCGCGCACGTTGTTGCGCCGGGCGTCGAGCACAATGCCCAGCGCGCCCAGTCCCGAGCAGATCTCAGCGCGCGAGGCGATATCGTTCTCGCCGATGCCGCCGGTAAAGACCAGCATGTCGAGACCGTTCAACTCCGCAACATAGCTTCCGATCCACCGGGCGATGGTCCAGCAAAACTTATCCACGGCCAACCGCGCTTTTGCGTTGCCTGCCGCGATGGCCTCGCGCAGATCGCGCATATCGTTCGAAAGCTCGCTCACTCCCGATAGGCCGGACTTCTTGCTCACCACCGTATCCAGCTTCTCAGCCGCCTCTGCCGTATCCGGCGTTGTCTCAGCAAGCTTTTTCAGGATGAAGATCAGCACGCCCGGATCGATGTCGCCCGTGCGCGAGCCACTAATGAGCCCGCTGGTTGGCGTCAGCGCCATCGATGTATCAATGCACTTGCCGTTGCGAATGGCGGAGATCGAGGCTCCGTTGCCCAGGTGCGCGACGATCAGCTTCTCCGGCACATTCGGTTGCAGTTGATACACGATCGATTCATAGGAAATGCCGTGATAGCCGTAGCGCCGCACGCCCATGGCCACGTATTCCTCCGGAATCGGCAGATGCGTGGCGACCTCGGGGAGCGTGCGATGGAAGTAGGTGTCGAGAATGGCAAAGTTGGGAATACGCGGGAACAGCCGCAGCGCCTCGCGCATGATGTAGACGGCGATGGGGGTGTGCAGCGGCGCCAAGTCCTGGTAGCTCTCGATCTCGTCGATCAGCGCGGGCGTGATGCGCTGGTTCTCGCGTACCGTCGGCCCACCGCACACGGTGCGATGCCCGATTGCCGCCGGTGTGGGGAAGTCACCCGAGTGCAGCGCGTCGGCCACCAACTGGAATGCCACGGAACGGCTGGGCACGGCCGGCGTCCGGTTGACCAGCTTCTTGCCGCTAGCGTCTTTGATCCAGAACTTGCCCAGATCGGTGCCGATGCCGTCGACAGCACCCTCGAAGAGCCGCGTCCGCTCGCCGTTTCCGGCTTCATATAAGGAAAATTTTATGGAAGAAGAACCGCTGTTCAATACCAAAACCGGCAACGAGGACATGGTGAAGACCTTTCAGAATGACAGATGTACGAATCAGCAAGTCTGTGTGCGAGCGAACATCCCCGCAACCGGCGCAAATCTTCAAGCGCCGTCAAAGCGCTGACTTCCGCGGCTACCAAGCGCAATGCTGCCGGCTCCACGAGACCTGGAGAAACTCTTCCCATCCAGCGTAGCAGCCAGTCCGCGAGGTGATGGGTGACTCAAGTCACATACAGAGAGTAAGAGGACGGATTTCTCCGTGCAGACATACGGGCCTGGCTGTTTACGGCGGTTCTCGTGCAACTATGAGCCATTTCGGACAGTATTCAAGGTGGCTTTTTCTTGATGAAAAAGCCACTTAGCGATTGTGCCTTGGTCTACACCCGCAGGAGACCCGCTATAGAGTAGCCGCAGCGCAAGATGGCGTTCCTGATGGCCGGCGCCACCATCTACCACGTGCGCCGCAAGGAGCCGGCAGCGCCCGCTGTCGCAACCTTTCTTCTTGCCCTCTTCGTGATTGCCGGGCGCTGGCCGCCCTAGGCGGTATCCACATATAGCTGAAGTCTGAGCCATGCACATGCAAGAGCGGTGCAGGCTCGGAAAGCTTCTATATTTCGGCAGTAGCGGGTGCTGAAGCGGCGGAACTGCTTGAGGCGGTTGAAGCAGCGTTCGATGAGGTTTCGTAGTTTGTACAAGGTACGGTCGTAGCTGCGGGGCTGTTTCCAGTGCCGCCTTGGCGGGATCACGGCAACCGCGCCCAGGGCTTCGATAGTGGCGACGATCTCGGTCGAATCGTAGCCCTTGTCGGCAATCACGGCTTCGGCCCGTTGGCCTTCCAACAAGCTGATTGCCTGAGGGTATTCCGCAGCCTGTCCAGGTGTGATGCGGAAGGCTACGGGCAGGCCAGTTTCGTCAGCCAGCAGGTGGATCTTGGTGCTCAGTCCACCTCGGGAACGCCCCAGAGCCTTGTCTTCGGAGCCCCTTTTTGCGGCCCGTGGCCGCCTGCTGGTGAGCGCGCACGATGGTCGAGTCGATCATCAGGTATTGATTCTTTTTGTCCGCCACAAGGTCGGCGAAAATGCGCTCCCAGACACCCGATCGCGCCCAGCGCATGAACCGCGCATGCACGCTCTTGTACTTGCCGTAACGCTCCGGAAGATCATGCCAACGGGCCCCCGAACGAAGCACCCACGATACTCCGTTGACGAACTGGCGATTGTCCGCTGCAGTACGGCCAACATGCTCCACTCGGCCAGGAAGCGTGTCCTTGATCCGCTCCCACTGCCCTTCGCTCAACTCATATCGACTCGACATGCTACAAGTGCAACAAATCAAACACCCGCTGCAAAGTCTATATGTGGATACCGCCTAGGGCCTGTTCGCACTATTGGGATGGCGGCGACGGAAGCCAGTTTTTCCGAGTTCTAGAAGCGAGGAGCGTGCTGTGGTGGACCACTGGAGCGACGAGCGACAACGAAATCGGGGAAACTGGCTTCCGTCCCTTCGGGTTGCGGCGAAAATCCGCCCCAATAGTGCGAACAGGCCCTAGCAGCAATTCATTTCGGCGGCGCTGCCGGAGCGGATGCTTCACCCCGCGCTGCAATCGGCTTCAGCCTGGCGACCTCCGCAACAGGAAGCTCCAATGCGCCCACGCGGTTGGCCGTCGCGTCGCGCAGGCCCACGCGCAGATAGTACTCCCCTTTCACTGGAACGCTGATCTGCTGGCGATAGTTGAAAAAGGTATTCAAGGCCGAAGCAAACTGCGCGGACGAAAGATTGACCCTGATGCTGTTGGTTTGCGAGTTGAGCAGCGCTCCATCTACGTCATACAAGAAAGACGCGAAATCCAGCGTACAGTGATGCACTCCGTCAGGTGTTGCCGCGCAATCAATGCTCCTGGGGCTCACGCGAAATTCGACCGTATACCGGCGATAGGGTCCGTTGATCTTATTGGCGGCCTCGTTGCCTGGCGCAACCGCCGGCTCTTCGTCGTCCGTGCTGAGCCGTACATTGGCCACGAAGATGATCTGTGTGGGGTCGGGGGCGCCCCGGAGCATGGCGGCGCGCATCGCATTATATGGCGGCAAGGCATCCTTCTCGCTCTGGACCTCAGCCTGCCGCACCGGGGCGTTGGGATCGTCGGCATAGTAGCCGCGCCGATAGGCGAGAGCCACCTTCGGAAGGTTAACCTTCACCTCAATCTTGCGGTACTTGCCGTTCCAATTATGGTTTATGGGCGTGTAGGCAACCGTGTAGTAATTCGAGCCGGCATCGATGGCCTTCTCCACAGCCGCTTTCAAGTCGTTTGCGTTCACAAATGCCTTGCCGCCCGTCGCCTCCGCCATTTGCTGCATGGTGTCGTGTTCCTCGGCCGTTTGACGGAAGAACTTGATCGCGTTTTGGCCCATCATGGTTTCGTTGTCCCCGGTCGGTTGGTCGTTTGGGCTCATGGTGTCGCGCCCACCGCGCGTTTGCAAGGTGAACTTGTTCGCGTCTCCCGGACTCTCCGCGTCGGTGCGCCCGCTGTTGCTCGCGTTCAACATCGGCTCTACCATCAGCCCCCGCGCATCGATGGGATACACCGCGACCTGGCTCCGCGCCATCAGATCCACTGTTTCCCTGAACTCGTCCTCCGACGACGAAACGATCGCAAAGGGGTTCTGAAGCGAGGGGTCGGGCAGGATGCTGATCGGAAAAGAGCCCGAAAACCAGATCAGGTTCTTGCGCCCCGGCAGGTTGCTCATGTAACGGGCCAGCAGGTTCAGCGCATCCAGCGTAAAGCGTGCGCGTAGCTGAAGCTGGTGCGACTGCTGCTCGGCTTCGAACTGCCGCAGGTTGGCAAGCACCGTCGCTTTATTCGGCATATTGCCCAGCGCAGCTTCCGTGCTCATGATCCGCTCGTCGTCCGCTCCAGGCTCGTCTCCCGACAGCGGATTGTCCATCAGTGGTGAGGCGCTCTGACTGCCTTCCTTGCCCTCAACCAGCGCGCGCAGCACCGATGGGTCAGACGTGAACCCTTGCAGCAGCTTCAGTTCCGGGGTCAAGGCGAAGATGGCGATCCGCGCTCCCGCCGGCGTCTCCCTAAGAAACTTCAGGACTTCATTTCGCACCTCGGTCTGTGCGTTCACGGGAGTGTTGAGCTTGTCGAAGAGAAGAATGTCGATGGCGCTATTGGCGGGCACAGGCGAGTAGTTGGTGAATGTTCCGGGGTCGAGCTTGGGAATGGGCGGCATTGGCGCGGGCGCGCTCGCCGCGTGTTCCTCGAAGACCTTGATGGCCTGCGGGCGCCCGTCCTCCAGGACCGTAAAGTCCGTCGCGCCCAAATGATGCACGGGGTTTTGCTGGCCATCGCTCACCGTTACATCGACCACGACCAGATCGGCGGTCGCGCGGATCGTCGCCTCCTGGTCTTCCGGCGTGGATTGCGCAGCGGCGTAAAACGGAACAGCGATCAGGGCGGAAAGAAGAAACCGAATGAAGATACGGATCATGGCCGAGTCCCCTTCTTCGGGACGACGACGCAAAATGTACTCCGTAGTTGAGAGTGCCACCGGGGTTGATTTGCCATTGCGCTCAGTATTTGTATGTACTTGGTCCGTATCCCTAATATACCTTGGCTAGTCCGGCTTCAAAAATAGCGCTTCAGTTTCAGGACCTGCGACTCGAACCCGTACCAGAGCGCCGTGGCCACGAGGGTGGTCACGATCAGGCGAAAGCCCACCACCGCCAAATTGCCGGTCATGCCGTAGGCGTTCATGCGCGCGTCGAACCAGCCGAAAAAGATGAAGACAGAAATGTGCGTCATGTAGAGTCCGTAGCTGATGCGCCCGTAAAAGGCCAGGGGTCCGCAGCGCAGCAGCGCGTTCAGCGGATTGCGCGCGCCTGTCGATGCGATGGCCGCTAGCATGGCGCCGGCAAAGCCCACGGACAATGCGGAATCCAGAAACGCCGTTCCGCCGGCGATGGTGGCCGCGGCCGCGATTCCCAGTACAAAAGCGGCAAAGCCGATCGCCAGCCACGCGCGCCGGCTGAGCTTGAGCGTGTAAAACGCGAGCGCCAGCAAACTGCCCAGCGCGATCCCGTCCAGATGAATCAGCGTATTCGTCGGCGTCATCCAGCGCAGATTCGCGTGGCGCAGCAGCGGCGACGCGACGAGTGCGGTCACCAGCACGGCGGCCAGCATCCAGGGCCGCCGCAAGACGCGCACCGCCGGCGCCCATGCAAAGTAGTACTGCTCCTCAATGGCCAGCGCCCATGTGGGATCAAGGGCAGGCGGCAGCGCGAGGTGAAATAGATTCTGCACGCAAAAGAGATAGGCCAGCCACGGCGCGGTCTTGATCGCTTCCCAAACACCGGGGCCTATGAACCAGGGTGCGTTGAGATAAACCACGGCCAGCACCAGCAAGTACACCGGCCACACGCGCAGCGCCCTGCGCGCATGAAAGTTGTGATAGTAGTGCGGCTTGTCGCGCGCGCCCAGCAGAATGCAGGTAATCAGAAACCCGCTGAGAACAAAGAAGAGGATCACTCCTGCCCAACCCCACAAGCTGGCGTAGTAGATCCATGTGCCTTGCAGCCGGGGATGGCAGTGATAAAGGACCACGCCCAGAATCGCCAGGCCGCGCAGTCCGTCGAGTTCGGGCAGGTAAGAGGGAAGCCAGGTTGGGCGTTGCATAGGCAAGGTCGTTTGCCGCACGGTGGCCAGGCCGGCGCGAATCATCCCGCAGCCAATTGCCTGGCCCGCTCTGTCGCCCGCATCACGGCCTTGATCAGCGTGACGCGCAATCCGCCCTCCTCCAGTTCCAGAATGCCGTCAATCGTGCATCCGGCGGGAGTGGTCACGGCGTCCTTCAGCAGCGCCGGATGGTAGCCGGTTTCGAGCACCATCTTGGCCGCGCCGAAGGCCGTTTGTGCGGCCAGTTGCGTAGCGATGTCGCGCGGCAGGCCCACCTTCACGCCAGCCTCGGCCAGCGCCTCGATGATGATGTAGAGATACGCCGGACCGGAGCCCGAAAGGCCGGTTACGGCATCCATGTGCTTTTCGTCCACCAGCACCGTGCGGCCCACGGTTTCAAACATGCGCTGGGCCAGTTCCATTTGCGCGCCGGAGACAAAGCGCCCACGGCACAGCGCGGCCATGCCCGCGCCGAGCGCCGAAGGCGTATTGGGCATGGCGCGAATTACGGCGATCTCCATGCCGGCTGCTTCCTCAATGGCGCGGGTCTTCACGGACGCCGCAAAAGAGACGAGCGTTTTGGCCGGCGTAAGCGCGGGCTTGATCTCCGCAATCAGATCCGGAACCTGGAACGGCTTCACGCCTACCAGAATGAGGTCCGATTGCCGAACCGCCTCCACGTTGTTGGTGCTCACGTCCACGCCCCACTGCGTGCTCAGCGCCAGCGCCCGCTCGGCGTGGCCCACGGTGGCGTGAATCCGATCGGCAGCAAACAGATTCTCTTTCAGAAACGCCTGCAGCAGGATGCCGCCCATCTTGCCGGCGCCCAGAACTGCCACGCGGACCTGCGGCAGTTGCGCGGGAACTTGCGTTGCCTCGACGGCGATCTCGGCCATATCTCTTTTCCTTTCATCTGAAATTAATTTTGCGGCTACAGTGGCTTTTGCGCGCAACATGGGCTGCAACTCCAAGGATACTCGCATTCCGCACACATACTCACCTGATTGCATGCACGGATTTCGCCGCCCAGGCCCAAAGAAATCGCGACCCGGGGCGCGACAGCCTGCTTCACATCCCCGCCCAATCTGCTCGGCGTCCGCTCACTGGCCGAGCAGTGCTTCGTTGGCCAGAAAATCCTTCAGCGCCGTTCCCATTTTGTCGTCGCGCTGGGCAGGCGGCCAACTGCCATCCCAAATCAGGTACCCGCCGGGGAGCGTGAGGAACTTCTGGCCGTTGTAGAAAGCGGAAACGGCTGTCACCAGCCAGGCGTTCGACTCAAGGATGTAAGGTGGCGCGTTTTCGGCTCCTGGCGCTGGATTGCGCAATTCAGACACGTGCACGCCCATGTGCATCAAGGCCCTCGTTAACTCATCCCCCTGCAGGCTATCCAAGTTGAACGTGCAGTTGAAGAGCACGCCATCCGGTGAGTCCTTGGTACCCAGCTCCTCATCCTTTGCTGACGCCTCGTTCGCTGTACCGGAGCTAACGAACACTCCTGTGTGCTCGCCCTCCTTGCCGTAAACACCGGCTGCTCTTTCCGCCACGTTCTTGGCAGGGCCCGCAACGAGCGCATCGGCGGATTTCTGCGCGGCTGCAATGGCGTCATACAGATAGAACTCGGAGCCAGAGTCTACATGCGCCGGTGCGCCCCTGGTCTCCTCGTCGTTCTTCGAGAAATCGATCTCCTTCGGGGTCACATCGGAGACCGACTGCAGCACCAGCCGCGCGGGATATGCGTTCATGTTTCCGAAACCGCCAAAGCCCACAATCTTGCCCGAGGCATCGCGCTGCAGCGTCGCGTCGGCCACGCCATCCAGCCGGCCCACTAGCGTGGCCGTCACCTCATAGCGCGTGCATCCCAGGCACATGTCCGCGCCCTTTTCATGCTTCTGCGCCAGCAACGAATCGAACTGCTTGAAGTCTTTGTTCTTGTCGAGCGTCACCGCGGTGCGCGTAGGCGGCGTGTACTTTCCGGTAAAGTTCCGCGCCGGTTGCACCACCAGCATGGCCGCCGGTCCCGCCTTGCCCTTCGCTCCCTGCGGATAGGCGAGCCAGATCGCGTTCACATGGTATCCGCAGTTGGGATTCGTCGCGTCCTTGATCGCAAACTCGTCGAAACCCGCCACCACTGTGCCTTTGATGCGCACGATCTTTCCGTCGAACGCCGCCGGATTCTTCACCACCCCGCATACTGTCGTATCCACAACCTGCGCGTACAGGCCGCATCCGAACCCCAGAAACAGACAAACCACAACAAGATAGCGCTTCATAAAACCCTCTTCAGCCACTCGAACCCGCAGTGGCAGCAGGAATTTTGGCGGCGCGAGCCACCATAAAAAGGAACTGGAAAGAATACCATCCCCGGGCGGCCAATTAAGACGCCGAAGGCGCCTTATCTCCGCTACTGTGCCGCTGCTTTTTGCGCCGCAATCCACCCGTCGATCCGCTGCTCTAAGACGTCCAGCGGCAGTGCGCCCGCGTCAAGCACCTGATCGTGAAATGCGCGAATGTCGAACTTGCCGCCCAGAGCTTTCTGCGCGCGGTCGCGCAGCTCCAGAATTTTCATCTGCCCGATCTTGTAGGCCAGCGCCTGGCCGGGCCATGCAATGTAGCGGTCGACTTCCGTTTGAACGCTGGTCTCATCGAGGGCGGTGTGGTCGTGAAAGTATTGCACCATCTGGTCGCGAGTCCAGCCTTGGGAGTGGACGCCGGTATCGACGACGAGGCGGACGGCGCGCCAGATGTCGGCTTCCAGGCGGCCGTAGTCGGAATAGGGATCCTGATAGAAGCCCGCGTCCTTGCCCAGGTGCTCGGCGTAAAGAGCCCACCCCTCGATGTAGGCCGTGTAGCCGCCGTATTTGCGGAATTCCGGGAGACCTTTGAGCTCCTGCGCAATGGAGATTTGCAGGTGATGCCCGGGGATGCCCTCGTGATAGGCGATAGCCTCGACGCCGTAGAGGTTGCGTCCCGTGGCATTGTAGGTATTGATGAACAGGCGGCCGGGGCGGCTGCCGTCGGGCGTGCCCGCTTCATAGTAGGCAGGGGGCGAGGTCTTGGCGGCGTAGTCGGGAACCGGGACGACCTCAAAAGGCGCTTTGGGCAGCGTGCCGAAGAGCTCAGGCAGCTTGGCCTGCATGGGCTCCAGATAGCCTTTATAAGCGGCGAGCAGTGCGTCGGCCGAGGCTGGGTGCAGTTTGGGATTGGTCTTGAAGCCGGCGCGAAAGCTGTTCAGGTTCTGGAAGCCGAGCTTCTGCGCGATGGCCAGCATCTCCGCTTCGTCCCTCTTCACCTCGTCCAGGCCGATCTGGTGAATCTGCTCCGGCGTCAGGTTCGTTGTGGTCGTGCGCCTGATCAGAAACCGGTAATACGCTTTCCCGTCGGGCAGCGCATCGATGCCGGGTTTCATGCGTCCGGCGGGTATGTAGCTCACCTCAAGGAAACGCGCGAAGCGCATATAGGCGGGCAGAACTTCTTTTGAGATCGCGCCCAGCATCTCCGTTTTGATTCGCTCCTGCTCGGCGGCGGAGATGGACGCAGGAAACTTCTTGAGCGGCAAGGCGAGCGGCGAGTCTTCGGGCTTCTGATTCGCCAATTGCTTTACCTGGTCGAGCGCCTTTTCGAGCACATCCTTGGGCGGAACGCGGTGATCCTCGACCCCGATCGACATATTCTCCGTGACCTGGGCAAAGGCGTTGGGCAACGCGTGCAGCCGCGCGATCCAATCGTCGTAATCCTTCACGGTGGCAAAGCTCAGCTCGGCCTCCAGTTGCGGATAGTCGGAGTAGATGCCGTCCATTTGGTTGACAGGCATCTCCCACTCCTTGAACTCCGCGCCCTCCTGGTCCATTTCGAAGCGGCGCATCAGTAAATCCTGGCTGACTTTTTCCTGATCGGTGAACCCCGTGGGGTCAATTGACGCCAGACGCATCAGGAGGTTCTGCTCCCTCGCCAGTTCGTCGTTGACGGCCTCGACGGAGTAGTCGCCGATCTGGTCGTTGTAGCGCATGTCGCCGATGGAGGAGGCGAATTCGGGGTCGTGCTTGAGGAAGTCTTCCCAATAGTCGTGGAAGAGATCGTTGAGGGCCTTGCGGCGGTCTTCCAGCGAGGCGGGCGCGGCCGGCTGGGCCGGAGTGAGCGCCAACTTTTGCGCGCAAAGAGCGGGAGGGAATGCAAGCAGCGTCGCGGAAACAGCCAGGGCTGAGAGGGCAAGTTTTCTCAAGGGAGCGGGTTCCTTCGCGGAGAAATGGTCGTTTTGTTGAGTGTAGAGCACAGGCCCAGGGTCTGGCCCGATGCCTTGCGAGGGCCCGGGATGCAGCTGCGTCGCCACTTCGCACGCGCGACGTGCGTCCTGCAACCCGGCCAGACCCTCCTCGTCGATGGCGGCGTCTCGACCAGCGCTACCAAGGCCACTGTGTAAGCAGCCGCATAGGCGCGCTCGCTTCGGTCCAGACCCTGGAGCTCGATTCCGGCAGCTCCTCAAAAGTTAGCCCTGCCATCGCCGTGTGGCTTTGTGTCCTGCAGCCAAAGCACACAATGCCAACCGTCGCATTCGGGCTCACTTGGGAACATGAATCGGAGACATTGGCAGAAACGCGTTTGACAGAGAACGCCATCTTGATATATCAATGATTCGCGCTTGAGATAGGTACGTTCTTCCCAACTGCAGCAGCGTGCGAGTATCCGCTTCGGTTAGGTTTCAACCGATGCGGAGGGATGCTGCTTTGTCAGGGATCATACTCATGAATCGGAGACAATTTCTTGCGACGTCGGCGGCTTTAGCAGCAACTTCCGCCTACCCCAGTCTGACGCAGGCGCCGGAGCATTCCCACGGATTTCCAGCCTCGGAGTTGTCGAGGTACGATCCGTATGCCGAGCTTACGCCCGTTCCCGAATACCATTGGGCCTCGGCGAGTGCCTACGAGGCCTTCCGGGATATGAAGTTCGGAATCCGGATTCACTGGGGAATCTACTCGATATGGCATCGCGGCCCCGAGTCCTGGCCCTTCCTTACGATGTCCATCGAAGATCGCCAGGCCTACAACAATCTCTATAAGACCTGGAATCCCGCGGGCTTCGATGCCGACGCATGGATGGACACTTTCCAGGAAAGCGGCATGAGGATGCTTGCCTTCACCACCAAGCATCACGAAGGCTTCTGCATGTTCGACACCGGGACAAGGGTGAAGAACCGGGCCAACTGGACAGCCGCAGGGGGCCCGAAGATTGAATCCTGTGACTTGGCATATTCCATCATGGACACTCCCTTCCGGAGGGATGTGGTGAAGGAGGTCTGCGATGCCGCGCATAAAAGGGACATCAAGATCGATCTCTATTTTTCGCACCCTGATTGGTATGACGCGGACTTCAGGCCTTATGTGTGCCATCCGCTGCAGATACCCTCCTCGGCAAAGTGGATGATCCCGACTGATATACAAATGACGCATGAAAGATTAGGCAGTCATGCCGTGATCGTTCCCGATCCTACGGATGCCGAGGTGAAGCGCATGATGGAGAGGCATCGTGCGCAGCTTGTCGAGCTGTTAACTAACTACGGGAAGATCGACACGATGTGCCTGGATATGTGGTTGGGGCCGCGTGTCTGGCCCGAACTTCGCAAGACGGTGCTGAAGATGCGCGCGCTTCAGCCGGACGTGATGTTGCGGATGCGCGGCATAGGGAACTACGGCGACTACTTCACCCCGGAACGCGTGGTCCCTGGATCGCAAGAGACATCCGACAAACCGTGGCTCACCATCTATCCGCTGGGCGCGGATTTCTCCTACGATCCCGTTGCCTCGCACTATAAAGGTACGGCGTGGATCGTGCGCAATCTGGTCGACACGGTGGCTAAGGGCGGCGGGTTGCAGATCGGCGTTGGTCCCAGCCCTCACGGCGAATTCCACCCCGAGGCGGTCCGGCAGATGAAAGGTGCGGGAACGTGGTTGAAGGTGAACGGCGAAGCAATCTATGCCACTCGCCCGCGCGAGGGCACGCTCTGGTCTGAAGGCGAGACGGTTCGCTACACGCGATCGAAGGACCGGCGGTTTGTCTACGCGATCCTGACCGAATGGCCCGGAGCGCAGGTAACGCTTAAAACCATTCGGCCAGGGGATGGCTCCAAAGTAACTCTTCTAGGTTCAAAGGCGGAGCTGCCATGGAAGTTCGATTCGGCGCAAGGGACGATCATCACTTTGCCGGAGAACCTGCAGCAACCGAGTAATAGGCCATGCGACTTTGCATGGAGCCTGAAACTTCAGGTAGCGGGAGCGTAGAATGGCGCCCGCTACCGGATCTGCCCACGCTGCCGTAATGGCAAAAGCTCACTTTAGCGCTGCTACTACCATATCTCCAATCGGCTTTCGTCCTGCGCCTGTCGTATCACTTTGGCTATATCGGCGAAGCAAGAGCAACTGACCTTATGTGCTCTACTCGGCCGGCGCTTGGGAATAGGTGCAAAAACACAAGTTCATGCAGGAGGTAAAGGAACATGAGAAGACGTACATTCCTTACACGGGCAGCCATGGGGGTGACAGCCCTCGCAAGTGGAGTGTTGCCGGCTCTGGAAGCTGAGGAGCTGGCGGCAGGCGAAACTCCCGGCGCGGAGGCCCTGCCGGCGGCAGGTGCGGCCCTATCCATAGGACGCCCAGTCCGCATCGTAAGCATCGGGTTTCAAGGCACAGGCATGTCTCTGGAACAGATCGTAAGACACGTCGATGAGGAGGGAGCACGAGGCGCTGATGTTATCGCCTTGCCGGAGACGTGCCGGGGGCAAGGTGCGTCAAGTGAAGAGTTGCTGCACGGTCCAACGGTTACAGCAATGGCGGCGTTGGCCTCAAAACATCGCACCTATATCGCTGTTCCTATCGACCGGCGGGATCAGAACAGGAGACTGAATACCGTCGTATTCCTGGATCGCACGGGACATGTCGCAGGTGTCTATAATAAATTGTTTCCCTACTGGTCGGAATACGGGCTGCATCCCCCTGTCAGCCCGGGTGACGCAAGCGAAGTATTTGAAGCGGATTTTGGCCGCATTGGATTTGCAACCTGCTTCGATGCTAATTTTCCCGAGGTATGGCGGCGTTTGTCGGAGCTGGGGGCCGAAGTCGTCGTATGGCCGAGCGCGTATTCCGCCGGTTCCTCACTCCAGGCTCATGCGATCAATCACCATTATTACATCGTAACTTCATCGGCTACGCCCGACTGTATTGTTTATGATATTACCGGGGAACGGCTCCTATACGAATCGGCTAAAGATGTGAATGTCAGCCATGTCACTTTGGATTTGGACCGCGGAATTTATCATGAGAACTTCAATCTCGAGAAACGGGACAAGCTGCTGAAAGAGCATGCTCAGGATGTGGTCCAAGAGAAGTGGATGAAGATGGAACAGTGGTTTGTGCTGAAGGCAAAGCGGCCCGGCGTAAGCGCGAGGGCGTTGGCCCGGCAATATGGCCTTGAGGAGCTCCGGCATTATATTGAGCGCAGCCGGGGAGCGATCGACAAACGCCGCGGTTGGGAGTTTTCCGCCAAGGCTGCATTTCCCGAAAAGACCGTAGGTGAAATACAGGCCTTTGCCTCGAAAGAGGAGATATAGGCGTGAGGCGCCGTCGCCACGTACAAATAATCTCTCGCGCTTGCAGTAACTCACGACAGAAGAGGATTCGGAGTATTCGCGAATTGACTTATGCGGCACAGTTCGAAGGTAGGAGATGAAATGCAAAGACGCACATTCTTGAAAAACTCGGCAATTGGGATCGGGACTCTGGCTGGGATGCATAGCGGAATTTTGAAAGCAGGCGGAGAGAGTCCGTCGCATTCCCGCTATGGTGACGTGATGACGGAAGGAAAGGGGCCGCTCGCTTGGGGAACCAACGCAGTGGTTCTCAAGTCTCCCTGGAGTGGTTCGCCTTCCCTGGATGATCTTCTGTCGGACCATGAGCACACGGTGGTCTTGGACCGGTTTTATCGCGTTGGCGGTGATAATCGTCCGGCGACGCCGGCCGAATGTCACGTTGCTTACAACAGCGACGCGCTCTTTGTGGCTTTCCGTTGCGGGGAAAGCGACATGTCTTTCCCTTACGCTAATCTGGATACCGATTTGTGGCGATCGGCGAATTGGCATTCGCTGCATGGTTTGCCTTCCGCAAGCAATAACTGGCCCCCTTATCCGGATGAAGTGGACTTTCTGATTCAGCCCGACCCGGGCGCGCCCTCGTATTACCAGTTTGCGGCGACGCCGCAGGGCTTGAAATTTGGCTGCGAACGGCAGTTGAGTTCCAGTACGGATGTGGCTCCTGATGCCGCTGCTGCCGCTCGCCGCTCTCCCGAGATCGCCAACAAAATCGAAGATTTCGAAGCGACGGTTATCAGTAAAACCGGCGAATGGCTGGTCTTTTTCCAGATACCGTGGCAGGCACTGGGCGGAAAACCGAAGTCCTATTTTGGTCTGCTGCCCATGCGTACTCGCTGGCGTGATGGCGAGTTCAGCAGTCCAGTGGCAATTGATTTTAATGAAGGCATGCCGGTTGACCTGCTTATCGAAACTTACTTTTCGGGCGGTGCCAAGGTCCAGGATTCTCTAAGCAGCCTATGCCGGTTGCCTTCCGGCATCCTGCGCTGGCAAAGCCCGGCGCTGCTGACCTACCCTGGTGCCGACACGTGCCGGCAAATTTGGCAGATGGAATCGTCCTTAACCACGCCAACGGATAAGAATAATCTGGCGCAGCGGCTCTATCTCACGCAACGTTGGGTCGACCTGGTTACCCAGGAAGGGCTCGTGTTGTATCTCAGGGCGTCGATCGATCCCAGGGGATGGGACATTCTAAAGAGTGACATGACTTTACCGCTCATCCGGCAAAAAGTGAACGCGGCTTTGCAGAAGGATGATCCGGGGCAGGCATATCAATTGCTGGACACTTACCTGAGCCAGCTCGACAAGCTGTCGAGGTGGTGGTATGCGGATGGATCGCCGGGCGACATTCTGACGGATGTATGGACGCCGGTCACAAGCGCGGAAAGCCTGGAAGTGCAAGGCAGCACGCTGCTGATGCGGTGCAAGGCCGGCGGCCATCAAGTTGACTTGCGCCTGGCCCTTCCAAAAACGGGCGGCATACGAATCTACGGCAGCGAAGAAGGATACTGGAGACCGGACGATTTGTTGCCGCTAAAGGCCACCCAAACCCCAGGCTCCTGTTCCATCGAAACCACCGACGGCAAGGTTGTGATCAGCCAAAAACCGTTTTCGGTTTCCTTCTATGACGCCTCTGGAAATGAAGTAACGCAAATAGGCGCCGGCAGCCTGGCTTTCCGGTTTGACCCGGATGGCAAGATACTCGCCATAGATTTCAGAAATCGTCTTGCTCTGGACGAGGTGATTTATGGCTTTGGAGAGAAGTACGATCACTTTAATCAAAATGGCAGTGTGCTAACTCTTTGGGGGACGGATGACTGGGTTGGCAACGGGGAGGGCTTGGCGAATACAACCTACAAGGCTCTGCCCATCTTTCACAGCTCCAGGGGTTACATGGTTTTTGACAATTCCTCCTATCGTTTACGAGCAGACATCGGAATGACGGATCCAAACCAATATCGAATTACACAACAGGGTCCGATATTCGACTATTACTTCTTAATGGGCGCGCCCGAGAAGACATTGCCATCCTATACGGCTCTGACGGGCAGGGTTCCGCTGCCGCCCAAATGGGTTTTCGAGCCGTGGATGGGCCGCGGCGGCGGGGCTTGGGCCGAGGGTCATTGGGAAGACGTCATGTTCTCGGTGTCGGAGGAAGAAAGAGTCACCCTCCATTACGCGGAGTTGGACATCCCGCATTCGGCCATCTATGCGGAGGGCCCTTCTGCCCTTTCACCGGAATTGAACCATTTCATGGCAGACCGCGGGATCAGGGTGCTGGGCTACTTCATGCCTGCGGAAGTCCCGCTGCGACTGCAACAGAGACTTATGCCCGAACTGAAGCCCGATCAACTCCCCATTTTGCGCTTCCCAAGCGGGGCCATTGCCCCAGACTCCGAAGAGGACAATTACATTGATTTCACCAACCCCAACGCGCTGGAGCTCTGCCGGCGCGCGTTGAGGGAGGCTTTGGACCTTGGCCAAGCCGGAAGCATGGTGGATTTTGGCGATTTGACGCCGGACGACGCGGTCTTTTACGACGGCCGGCGCGGCGCCGAGATGCACAACTTCTATTATTACGACTATCAACGGACGGTCAGCGAAGTCTATCGGGAAAAACGCGGCAATGACTTCATCTTATATGCCAGAGGAGCCGCGCCCGGAACGCAACGATGGGTGGGCCAATTTGCCGGCGATCACCCGGCTAACTTTAACGGGCTTAAGCACGTCGTAACCGGGGCAATGAACTTATGCGCCTGCGGTTATTCCCTGTGGGGCAGCGACATCGGCGGATATTTCGGTTATCCGCAGCCGGCGGTGTATATGCGCTGGTTCCAATTCGGCTGCTTTAGTCCTTTAATGCGCCCGCATGGCACCGCGCCGCGCGATCCATGGTATTTCAGCGAAGCAGCGGTGACGAACTATAAATTCCTGGCCTGGACGCGGGAGAACATTTTGAATTACACCTACAATTCCGCCGTCATTGCGCATGAAACGGGCATTCCCATCATGCGTTCCATGCCGGTGTCGTTTCCGCAAGAGCCGGCCCTGGCCGCCGTGGGGGATCAATACATGTTCGGGCCGGATTTGCTGGTTGCGCCGGTGGTCAACGAAGACACGTTCAAGACGATTTCGTTTCCATCCGGCGTTTGGACGAGCTTATGGGATGGCAAAACGGTATCCGGGCCGGTGAAGCTCAAGGTGAGCGCGCCTCTGGATACGATTCCCGTCTATTTGAAGCCAGGGGCCGTCGTGCCGGTGCAACTCAATGAAGAATTGCAATTCGGTCAAAGCATGACCAACAGTCGTGTCGGCGTGCTGGTTGTAACTCCTCCCAATAGGGATAAGACCGTGACATTGGTTATTACACCGGGAGAAACTGCAAAAGTAACTGTGCAATCCAAGCCCGGCGGTTTTGGTTGGACGCTCGAGAACCTTCCTGAAACGGGCTATTTGCTGGTCTATGGCGCAACTAATGCTTCCGCGGTACGAGTGAATGGCGAGGTTCTGCCGAAGGTGACAACGACCGGGTTTGGCTCGATGCCGATTGGATGGGAAGCCGACCTGGCCGGCAACCGGCTGGTGATTCACCTTGAGACGCGCCAAGTCGAACAAAGCGCGCCAATAACGACCGTTGAAGTAGACCTCAACCCCAGCGAGAAATAGGCCGGCTTAGGCGATAAACAAAGTCAATTTCGCTCTACTTATGTGTGACTGTTGGCCGGCGATGCTGAGCGCTCCGGGAGTCGCCTGAGAAATCAGGCGCTCGGCGCGGTTGGCGATAAGACAGTGGGTTCGGATGAAGGTTGAGACTGATAACGTACGATGTTTTTCGCACATTTGATTCGAGTTTTATGCTTGGGGGTTGGTACAAGCAGGAGGAACGAGAGCTCTGAGGCGAGCACGATGGAGCCAACCATGGAAGTGGGAGTTGGGCCCTCGAAGCAGGCTCTTTAGTCGATGGTCTGCTCCAAGCGCAAATCCCGTGAAGAAGAACCGACGCTGACAGTACGCTTTCCCGCGGCCCTGACCCACTTGCCATCGGCGGTTGACCAGTATTGAAGCTGCCGCGGGGGAACATGCAGAATTACGGTCTTCGCTTCCCCGGCGGGGATGTGAACGCGATCAAAAGCCGCCAGCGCCCTGACCGGGAACTGAACGCCGCTGGGGATCTTCCGGGGCGCTCCGAGATAGACCTGCGGCACCTCGTCGGACGCCATGGGGCCTGTGTTTTTGATGGTGACGGTCACATCGAGACCCCCGTCGGGAACCTTATTTATTTTCAGGCCGGAGTAGGCAAAGTTGGTGTAGCTGAGGCCATAACCGAACGGATATAGCGGGTCGATTTTTTCTTTGTCGAACCAGCGATAGCCAACATTGACGCCCTCGCTATAGATGGTCTTGCCGTCAACGCCCTTGAAAGCGCGCTCAGGATATCCAGGATCGGTTGCAGGGTAGTCCTCAAGGCGCTTGCCCCAGGTTATAGGCAAGCGACCGGCGGGACTGACCTTGCCGAGCAGCACGTTCGCTGTCGACCAGCCACCCTCGTCACCAGGGAACCACATCTCGAGAATCGCTTTGACCTTGCCGGCCCACGGCATCGCGACAGGCTCGCCGGTATTGAGAACGACAATTGTGTTGGGGTTGACGGCGGCAACTTCATCGATGAGTTTGTCCTGATCCCCTGGCAGACCGAAGACGGGCTCAAGGCGTGCCCAAACGAAGACCACGGCGATTTTCGCCTTGCTGGCGGCAGCAATGGCGGCTGCGTGATCGGCTTCGCGCTGCTCGGGCGTGTACCAATTGAGGCGTACCTGCGCAGGCGCGTTCGAGCTGTCAGGGTGAATATTGATTTCGATTGTGTGCGGCCCGGCGTCCAGCTCGACCGCACGGCGTACATTGTCAAGGCCGTCCGTGGTGGGAACAATGTTGTCCTGGTTGGGCTCCAGGATGTCGCCATGCTGGCCGCCTTGCGCTACGCCCGTCGAACCAACCCGCTTGCCGTCGATAGAAAAGCTGGCGTCGTCGCCTAGAGCTTGAAGATATAGCCAATAACTGCCTGTGCGCGGAACGGTCAGTGTGCCTTTCCAGGTGCAGGTTGAGTTGGGCGGCAGAGCGGTTCCACCCTTTACGGTGAAGTCGAGCTGCGCGTCAGTTTGCGAACCGCACGACCCGGCGCGCGACAAGCCGGGTTTGCCATCGTGGTTAAGGACATCGGCCGGAACGAGCGTGCCGGTCATATCATCGGCTACGGCGAAGGCGATATTGGGATTGCCGGAGATCTTCTTCATCGCATCGAGGGGACTTACCTCGCGCGAGAAAAGGCCGACGGAGCGTTCGCCAGCCATGCCGATGGAGTCTAGCTGTCCTGCGGTAGGACCAATCATCGCTACTGAAGAGAGAGCAGATGCCTTGAGGGGAAGAATGTTGCTTTCATTCTTGAGAAGAACGGCGGCGTCCTCACCGGTCTTTTCAATCACCTTTGCATTGGCGTCGATGTCCTGCGGAGTGATGGAATGCTTCTGCATGCCGTTCATGTAACCGAAACGAATGATCTCGTAGAGGACCCGGCTTGCTGTGCGATCGATCGTGGCTTCCGTCACGGTACCGTCCTTAAGGGCCTCGGCCATCTTTATAGGCTTGGGCTCGAGCCCAATGCCACCGGATTTATCGGTTCCATCCGGGTCTTCCGGAATGTGGTTTTTATAGTTCGGATCATCTGTCTGTCGCGGTACCGGCAACGGCTTGAGTGAGAAGAAGGATGGGATCGAGCCGGTGTTGCCCGGCATCTCCATATCGAGGCCGGCGTTGATGTCCTCGACGGTGTGGGTGGCTCCCCAATCGGAGGTTACAAATCCCTTAAACCCTATCTGGTCACGTAGTATCCCGGTCAGCGTGTCTCGGTTGCCACAGGCATAAGGGCCGTTCACATGGTTGTATGAGCACATGATGGACGCCACACCCGCCTGGATGGCCGCATCGAACGGAGCCACGTAGACTTCATGAAGGGTTTGATCATCGACGAAGTTGTTGAGGCTCTGGGAATCGTAGGCTACGTAATGCTTCACCATCGCCATCACGTGCTGCGACTGGATGCCCATGATCTCAGCCGCGCCAATCTGGCCCGTGAGAAATGGGTCCTCGCCAAACGTGTTGTACCCGCGCCCGAATACGAGATCGCGAACCATGTTGACGAAGGGTTGGAGCGAAACGTCGATGCCCATCGCCCGGTCCTCGCGACCAATCTCCAGACCATTCTCTTCCGCGTCCTTGACGCTAAAGGTAGCGGCAACTCCCATAGTGGCCGTCTCGCCCTGCGCCGGGTGACGTGTGAGCACGCCTGGCGGCCCGTCGGCAAAGCGCAAGCCGGGAACGCCCAGTCGGGGCACGCCTGCAATGTAACCTGCTTGCCCCTGATAGAGCGCAGGATCTTCGACTGTGCCATGGATGAGGCCAAGTTTCTCATCGAGTGTCATCTCGCGCAGGAGCTTTTCGGCTCGAGCCTTTGCTTCAGCCTCCGTGACCGACTGTGCCTGCGTAGTGCTCGTCCCGATCAGCAGCGCGGAAATCCCCAACATAGCAAAACATACCGCTCGCACCGTCTTATGAAATACATCCATTGCAGATACCTCTAGCCGGAATTTGCATGTCGTTACAGTCATCGCCCCAAGCCTACGATTTATTAAACAGTGAGCTCATGGCAGGCTATTGAACAACCAAAAAACCTCTTTCGTGTTGACGCGCCGTAACTGCCGGAATTATGGCGTCACAGACAGCCAGCGCCGCGAGATCGTCGGCGTGACGCCGGTTTTGCCGTCCGGCGCCGCCGTGGCTTTCAAGATCAGGTTGTCTTGCGGTTCGTCCGGTACGGGCAATGCGATTGAGAAATCCTCCGCGCCGAAAGCCGCCAGGTCAAACGGCCGTTCTGCCTTGGCCAGCATTTTCCCTTCCTTTGTCTCCAGTGTCAGAACGAGCTTACCTGTCATCGATTGGTCGTAATCGTTGATCATTTTCACCAGGAACTCGTGCGGCGCACCCGGCGGGAGTGTGGGGTGAAAGAAATTGATATACACGCCCAGGGGTTTAAAGGCCTCTCCTACATAATCGACAAAGGCTGGATCGAGTTTGAGTTTCCTCGCGTCGCTCCAGTTGTCCGACGTGGGAACACCGGGAACATTGTCGCTCAGATACACGAAATAATCGACGGCGGCCATTTGGCGATACGCCCGCCAGTACTCCGTCAAGCCGGCCAGAAGATAAGCCAACTCATCGAGCCGCCGGCGCGGCGTCGCATCGGCTCCCATGAGTTGCGCGTAGAGGTTTCTGTTCACCGGCGTGCCGTTGCGATTCAACCAGAAAGCGTCGTATTCATTGAGGACCACCGTGTTGTGGGTGGAAGGCACCGGCGTGTCCAGCCCCACGGCGATAGGTTCGCCACGCATGTTTTCAAGGTCGCTCATGTGGAAGGCGAGTTTCCCTTGAGCGCCCTGGTCAAAGAAGTAGCCGTGAAACTCCTCCACATCGCCGGGACTGCCGGGCGGATTGTAGCTGTCCTCCCAGGGCCGACGCGATAAATCCAGCCCGCGCACGGCGGGAACTACTTGCGTATCGAATATGTCGTTGCGGGTCTCGTTCACGGCGTCCCAAACGACGACGCTCGGATGGTTCCAGTTGTCGCGCATCCAGTCCTTGAATTGACGGATCGTTTCATCGGCGTTGTAAGTGCGCGAATAGCCCTGTTCTTTGTACCATCCCCATCCGGTCCAGACGGGAAACTCGTACTGGACCATGAGCCCTACCTCGTCGCAAACATCGAGCCAGTGCTGCGGCACGGGGCCAATGGTAAACCGGAAATAATTCCAATGCATCTGCTTGGGAACGGTTCCCAGCAGCCTGCGCACCCAGGCGTCGTCCCATGGCAGATCTCCGCTTAGAGGGTCTTCAAAGAAGCGGTGCAATGCGATATTCGAGCCGCGCAGATAATAAGGTTTGCCGTTCAAATAAGCGCGCTTGGTGACGGGATCGAAGCGAAGCTCGCGCATCCCAAACCGCGTCCCAACCGAGTCGCCGCCCGTGCTCATTTCCAGGACATAAAGAAATGGATCTTCCGGCCACCACAAATGCGCGTGCGGAATCTTGATGGTTTGCGTTATAACCTTTTCCCCGCCGGGCTCAAGTGAGACGTCTTCCATCTTGGATGCTGCGACCTGCTCGCCGGCCTTCCAGGTTTTGATGGCATAAGATATGGAGCCGGAATACGCTGCATCGGAGCGATTCTTGAGCGTGGCTTGAACGACGATCTCATCCGTGCCTATGCGCGGTGCGACTTGAACGCTCTCAATCTCCGGATTGTCGCAGAAGAAAACCGAGACGTCGTCGTAGATGCCCGGAGTCCATTGGGTCTTTTCGAAGTCCGAACCGACCGGGAAGTCGTCGGGCAAGACCGCGGGATGCGCCCCGATGCGGACGATAAGAGTATTCTCGGCGTTCCAGTGGATCTCGCGGCTCAGATTCCAATAGCTGGCGCTGAAGCCGCCCGGATATTCGGAGTGCCAGGCATCGTTCTCCGGCGAGAGGCGCTGTCCGTTCAACCAGACCGCGGTACCGAACTGCGCCTTATCGATCTTTAGCATCGCCACCGCACGCGCCGACGGCGCGCGAAACGTCTTGCGATACCAGAAATAATTGCGATCCTGCTCCACCTTGCCGTCCCAGTATTTGACCATCCAATTGGGGTCCGCTTGATGACTGGCGATGCGCGAGGCCATACGTTCGCGGCTGATAAATCGATCCACATCCGGGAATGGAGGGCTTGCTAAATGCGCCAAACCGGGAACCGGAACTGTGTGAGTGAAGTTGTTGGGAATAGTATCCGGCAACTTACTGTCAGTAATCTGCCATTGGCCGTCCAGCGACAACACGGTTCGCTCTGCTGCCGCAACCTTGGCCGAGAGGCAAAGCGACGTTGCAGCCGCGATCGTCACGAGCAACATTACCTCAAGCAATGGTCCCGGTTTTCTCACCTGTCATCCATCCTTTGCTGAAAATTGTCTACGCTTTACTTTGAGACACCGCCGTTTCAGATCGGTCCATTCTACTACTACCAGTTGTAGTAGCGGTACGGATCGTCGCCGAGGGCGTAGTCGTCACGGTAATCGGAACTCAAAAAAACCGCTTGGCTGCTTCACCGGCTCAAACTTCCACGCCGCGTAATGCGAAAGTACGTCCTAACGTCGGCATCGAAGCGGGTCGGATCAAGTTGGCAGTACACCATCGCGCCCTTGCCAAAAAACTCTTTGCGCCTGCAGCCCGTCGGCGCTCATTTCTCCGCCCGAATCGATCACCCACGCCACAGCATCAGCCCGCCAGCGAAGATCCGATACGCTCAATCCACGCGCTTCAGGCCAATCGGGAACATTCAGCGAGCCGTGGCCCGGAGCAAATGTAAAAAGATCGCTAACGGATGCAAATGGGACATATCAGGTATATTGATTGGCAGCCGGGAACGCAAATCGAAATTCCAGATCAAGCGAGGTTCCGTCTCCCGGGGGAGTGACGTGGCGCAAATTTTCATCAGCCATTCGAGCACGGACGGAAAGGAGTCGGCGGAACTCCTGGAGTGGTTACGTACTCAGGGGTTTACGTCCACATTTCTCGATTTCGACGACGAGCGGGGCATCGCTCCGGGAGAGAAGTGGGAGAGCACGCTGTATCGCGAGATCTCAGCATGCGACGCGGTGATTCTGATCCTGACTCCGAACTGGTTTCAGAGCAAGTGGTGCTTTGTGGAGTTCGCGCAGGCGCGTGCATTGGGCAAGGCGATCTTCCCGCTGGTGGAGACGCCGACCAAAGAAAAGTTCATCGGCGACGACATCCAACTGCTGGACTTGGTGAAAGACCGCGAAGGCGGGATGGACCGGCTGCGGGCGGAACTGACGCAGATTGCGATGAACCGGCGCGGCGGGCTGCCCTGGGACAACAAGCGGCCGCCATACCCCGGACTGATGGCCTTCGAGGAGGCCGACGCGGCAATCTACTATGGGCGCGACGACGACATCCGGGCGCTGATTCAACGGCTTGAAGCCAGGCGCGTGCAGGGCGGCGAAAAGCTGGTCGTGGTTCTCGGCGCATCGGGCGCGGGCAAGTCGTCGCTGCTGAGGGCCGGCGTTGCGCCGCGGCTGAAACAGGACCAGCACAATTGGATCGTGCTGCCGCCGTTTCGCCCCCAGGGAGAACCTTTGGACGAGTTGGCGCTGGCGATCGCCTCGGCGCTCGGCGACGCGAAGAACTGGCGGCAATGGCGGACCGAGCTGGAAGGGGAGAATCCGACGCGCGCGCTGAAGGATCTGGCGCGAGACCTGCGCGCGGCGCACGGGCAGAACGAAGCGCACATTCTGATCACGATCGACCAGGGCGAGGAGCTGTTCGGCAGCGCGGACGCCAAACAGACAGAGCGGTTCTTCGCGGTGCTGAATGCGATGCTGAGCGCGCAACTGCCATACCTGGCAACGATGACGCTGCGCTCTGACTACCTGGGCCATTTGCAGCAGGAGACGCGGCTGGCGGCGCCGTTCGAGCAGTTCGGGCTGAAGCCGATGCCGCTGGAGCGGGTGCGGGATATTGTGCTGGGACCGGCGAAGCTGGCGGGCGTGACCGTGGACGATGCGCTGGTGACCGAGATGATGGCGGATGCG
The DNA here is from genome assembly GCA_963808805.1 of uncultured Acidobacteriaceae bacterium. Lineage (GTDB taxonomy): Bacteria > Acidobacteriota > Terriglobia > Terriglobales > Acidobacteriaceae > Telmatobacter. The sequence goes on from CAWEGN010000005.1 coordinate 184,181, forward strand.
CGGACCGACGATGCGCTGCCGCTGCTGGCCTTCGCGCTGCGCGAACTCTACGACCGGTCCGCCAGCACAAAACATATGACGGTAGACGCCTATCGAGCGATGGGCGATGCGCAGGCACAGCTTTCGCCTCTGGAAAACGCGGTGCGGCGCAAGGCGGATGAAGTGCTGAGCCAGGCGAATCCGACGGAGGAGGACCTGCAGGCGCTGAAAGAGGCATTCATTCCAGGCATGGTGCGGGTGAACGCGGAGGGTGAGTATGCGCGGCGCGCGGCGGAGATGTCGAAGATTTCTCCTCGCGCCATGCCCATGATCGAGCGGCTGGCCAAAGCGTACCTGTTGACCGTTCGCCACGAGCGCGGCGTGACGCTGGTGGAGGTGACGCACGAAGCGTTGCTGCGCAAATGGCCCCGGCTGAAGAACTGGCTGGACGAAGAGAAAGAGTTCCTGACCGGCAAAGAGCAACTGGACCAGGATCTCACGGACTGGGAGGCTGCGCCGGAGAAGCAGAAGAAGGAAGCGCTGCTTTGGGGGCTGAAACTGGCGCGGGCGCAGGCCTGGCAGACGGCAAAGCCGCGGCAATTGAACGAAGCGGAACGGAGATTCATCGACGCTTCAGTGGAGCACGCAGCGGCGCTGAGAAGGCGTGAGGTGGTGCGCACAACAGGAGCGCTGGCCGTGGTTCTCTGCCTGGTGTTCAGCTTTGTGATCGCGTATCAGGTGAGGAAGCGGCATGACGCACAGGCGGCGGCGGCCGGCGCGCGCCTGGCGGCGAGCGAAACGGATTTCCAGTTTGCGGCGGCGGAGATGCAGCGCGGCGAGGAACCGGTATCGCTGGCGTATCTGGCGGATGCCCTGCGCAAGAATCCCGGGAACCGGAAAGCGATTGCGCTGGCGGTGTCGGAGTTGCGCAACGCGGTGTTGCCGGTGGTGACGCTGCATCATGCCGGCGAGGTGCAGGATGCGAGCTTCAGTCCCGACGGGACACGGGTGGTGACCGCCTCGGCGGATGATACCGCGCAGGTATGGGACGCGAGGACAGGGCAGAAGATCGGCCAGGCGATGAAGCACTCGGATTGGGTGCATACGGCGGAGTTCAGCCCGGACGGCGCCAAGGTGTTGACCGCGTCCTGGGACGGCACCGCGCGGGTGTGGGACGCGCAGACCGGCGCGCAAATCGGCAGCGCCATGCAACACGATGTTTCCATTGAGCGGGGCAGGGTGAATGGCGCGCATTTCAGCGCGGACGGAACGGAGATCGTGACCGCCTCGTGGGATCGCACGGCGCGCATCTGGGACGCGACGACGCCCGCGCACCCGCAGATCGGTAAATCTCTGGTGCATCAGTTGCCCAGCGCGATCTCGGAGACGGTATGGACGGCGGTGTTCAATCCCACGGGCGCGCCGCAGGTGGTGGTCACGGCGTCTGCCGATCATGAGGCGCGGCTGTGGGACCTGGCCACGCACACGGAGAAGTTCAACAAGCTGCACAACGACGAAGTGAATATGGCGGTGATGAGCCCCGACGGCCGATGGGTCGCCACAGGAGCCGATGACGGGACGGGATACATCCTGGACTCGAAGACGTTTCGAGCCGTGGGGCTGCCTCTGCAGCACGGGAGCGGCAATTCGATCAATTACATCGCCTTCAGTCCGGACAGCCGCACCATCGTCACGGCGTCGAAAGACAACACGGCGCGTCTTTGGGATGTACCCTCGGGCAAGCCGATCGGGCAGCCGATGCGCCACTCGAGCTGGGTGCGGGCGGCAACCTTCAGCGCGGACAGCAAGTTCGTGGTGACCGCCTCCTACGACCGGACGGCGCGGGTGTGGGACGCGCGCACAGGGCAGCCGCTGAGTGAGCCAATGCGGCACAGCGGAGCTGTGTATATGGCGCGGTTCAGCCCGGCGGATTCGTCCCTGATTGTGACTGCGTCATTCGACCATACCGCGCGCATCTGGAAGTGGAACCGGGTAGCGGAGCTGCCGGCCATCAGCGGCACGGGTGCGCTGAAGGCTGTGTGCCTTGACGCGAGCGCCGAGAAACTCGTGACGGTGACCGCAAGCGGCGCGCAAATCTGGAACGCGCGCACGGGGCAGGCAGCGGGACAGATGGCGGCCATTGGGCCAGTGACGCTGGCCGCATGTAGCACTGACGGGACGATGCTGTTCACGGCCTCAGGGAAGCAGGGCCAGATTCGCAACGCAATGACCGGCGCGCCCGCGGGAAGTGCAATTGCGCTGGCGGAGACGCCAGGCGCAGCGGTTTTCGATGCGCACGACCGCCGGCTGGCCGTGGTCTCGGCGGACGAGCTGGCAATATGGGATGCGGCGTCGGGACAGCCGCTGGGGAGCCCGATACGACTTGGCGGAGGCGCCACCGGAGAGGTGTTCAGCAACGATGGAAGCATGGTCGCGACCTGGACGCACGGCGGAACGGTGATGGTGTGGAATGTTGCGACCGGCGCCGCAATCGGCCAGCCGATGATCCACAAGGGTGAAGTGAAGAGCGCGAACTTCAGCCCGGATGGGCAGCTACTCGTGGCCTCCTCGACAACCGGCCACGAAGCCAGCCTGTGGACGGTGAGGACCGGGGCTGAGGTCGGGATTCTGCAGGTAGACAACTGGGTGCCCGATGCGGAGTTCAGTCCCAACGGACAGTGGGTGGCTACCTCCTACGGGAGCGCCGCGCAGGTGTGGGCCGTGGCAGGCAAGAACCGGGTGAGCCAACTGATGCAGGAGAAGGATACGGTTCTCGCTTCCACGTTCAGCCCCAACAGCGAGTGGGTGCTGACCGCATCGCAAGACGGAGTGGGACAGGTGTGGGACGGATTGACTGGAGTGGAGGCAGGCCGGCCGCTGAACCATACGATGGGCACGGCGGAGAGCCTGCCAGTTCACATTTCATTCACAGGCGATGGCAAGTGGATCCTGACGGCATGGCAAGACGTGGACCAGAATGAAGCACCTCGGGGGTGGGAGGCACGCCTTCAGGAAGGCCCCATCGTGACCGGCAGCGCGCCGGCGTGGCTGATTGAACTTGCGGAGTTCGCGGGGGGCGAGCAATTGGACGCAAACGGCGTGCTGCAGCCGACACCCTCGGACGAAGACTCCGCGCGGTTGCGCAATACGCTTCTGGGGCTGGGCGGGAGCGATCCGGTGGATCAGTTTGGGAAGTGGCTGGCTTCCGATCCAAGCACGCGCGCAATTTCTCCGCTCGAACAGGCAAGCGGTCACAACTAAAGCGGGTCTCCTGCAGGTGTAGACCAAGGCACAATCGCTAAGTGGCTTTTTCATCAAGAAAAAGCCACCTTGAATTCTCTCCGAAATGGCTCATAGTTGCAGGAGAGCCGCCGTAGGCATCCCAGGCAGACCAAGCGCCGAGTTTCCAGCGCAAATGTGCATTACGACTATCGCCAAAGCAGTTCGCTTGCTCGACCTGGACAAGTTCCATCACGGTTCCACTGTAGCGGGTGCGGGAGCGTGGACTGCCGCGCTTCGCTTCGATGGCTGCTACACTTTGTGAGAAAGTGGCGCGAGGTTACGAAATGGTGAAGCAGACGTCTGGCGCCGCGTCGATGGGATTTGTTGCCATGGGAGCCGCGGCGGGCGCTGGCCCCCAGTCGCCGCGCAAACCGAGTCCGGACGCGCAGAAAGAACAGCCCGACCCGCCGCTCGACGCGCATCCAGTTGTCGCCCTTACCTTTGACGATTTACCGGCCGTGGGCACTTTGCCGCCGGGAGCAAACCGCGTCGAGGTGGCGACAGCGCTGGTAAGTGTGTTGAAGGCCAATCGCCTTGAGGGCACGTACGGCTTTGTGAACGGCGACAAGCTCGAAAGCCGTCCCGGTGCGCCGCAGGCACTTGAAATCTGGCTCGACGCGGGGATGAATATCGGCAACCATACGTGGTCGCACATGAGGCTGAACGCGAATTCCGTCGAAGCTTTCGAGCAAGACATCGCGCAGAATGAGCTGCCGCTTGAGCAGTATGGCGAATCGCGCGACTGGCGCTGGTTCCGCTATCCGTTTCTGGAGGAGGGTGACACGATGGAGAAGCGCCGTGCCGTCCGCGCCTACCTGCGCAAGCACGGATATCGCATCGCCCAGGTGACGCTGGAGTTTAAGGATTGGGCGTGGAACGACGCATACTGCCGGTGCCTGGCCAGGCACGACGAGGCGGCGATCGCGTGGCTGCGGCAAAGCTACCTCGACACCGCGGCGGATTACATCCGGCTGGGGCGTGAAGAAGAGCGGATCGTGTTCGGGCGCGAGATTCCAAACGTGATGCTGCTGCACGCAACGCCTTTCACCGCGCTGATGCTTTCGGATTTGCTCGACATGCTTCGCAAGCAGGGATTCGGCTTCGAAAGTCTCTCGCTGGTGAAGAGCGACCCGGCTTATGCCGAGGATCCGGATGCTGGACTCGCGTCGGGAGGCACGTTTCCCGAGCAGTTCCTGGAGGCACGCCGCTTGCCGTACCCGTCGGCTAAGCCTGATCCATTCCAGCAGATAACCCAGCTATGCCAGTAAGCTGTCTCGGCTCCGCACAACGGTACAATGGACGAAATGAAGGTGATTCAACCGCGGGATCCGTCATTCAAGTTTGTTGTTGAGGCGGTTGGCGATGACCTGGTGATTCGCAACGTCACGGCAACGTGGTTTAGCGGGCCGGGTGACCCGAGCGACACTGGCCGGACAGCAAGTGGAGTGTCAACTCGGGACAATCCAAAGCTTCTCGGATGCGCGCTTCCGATGGACGGCTTCCATTTTCATAAGACCGACGGCAGCCCGATCCCGAAGCTTCCCTGGGGAACTCTTGTCCGCGTAGTCAATCGCAGTTCGGGTCAGGTGGAGTCATTCCCGCTCATCGACCTCGGCCCCTCCAAATACGCCGCTTCGGGCGCGGCGATTGATCTTACTGCAACCGCCTTCAGGCTCCTCGGGGGGAATACCGATGACGGTGTGGTCCAGGTCAACGTGGTCGTCCCCCGGGGGGCTCGTTTTTTGCCAAAGCCGCGTTCTGCCGTGGGGCATGAGCAGGTCATCCCAAAGATCTCTACCGAGGAGCGCAAACGGTTCCCGTGGGGCCTCCATGCATTTGACGCGCGGGCCATTTTCCGCTCGAAGCGCGCGATCGCGAAACCCGCCGTCAAAAGCTTCATCGAAAGCCCAAATTACTCCTCGCGCAATGGAACCAATATCGACATGGTTGTTCTCCACTGTACGACGGCGGCGACCGTTGGGGGAACTATCAATTGGTTCTTGAATCCCAAGTCGCAAGTATCGGCTCATTACGTCGTCGATAAAAATGGCGATATATACCAGATGGTCCGCGACGAGTGTTCCGCCTGGCACGCGAAAGCCGTGAATTCCAGATCGATTGGTATAGAGCATGTCGCCACGGCAACCGACCGCCTCACGGATGCTCAGAGCCTTGCGAGCGCACAGCTCGTTCGCTGGCTTGCCGCAGCATATGGAATACCCGCCGCGAATGTGCTGGGGCACAAATTTGCCCCGGGTAACGAACAAACCACCGACTGTCCTAACCACCTCTTCGGTGACCGAACGGCGGAGGCCGTTGCGGAATGGGTCAACACGAACGTTGCGGATGTTTTGGGATCGAAAGAGTCCCGAAGAAGCCGCCCCGTCGTGGCCGAGCCGGTTACGCGCAGGGCGCTCGAACTACCTGGCTGGGCCAAGCCTTCGGCGTGGCTCGCCAGACTGCGCAGCGACTTATCGCGAATTCATCAAAACGTCCGGCCATTGCCGCACTCGCCCGCGGTTGCATTGACAGCGTTGGAGCTGATGACTATCGCCCTGGAAGACAGAAGATTTTTTTATCATCTCGGCATCGACGTGCGCTCCATTGTCCGGGAGACGATCAAGGCGTTCAAAGGCCGCAAACATGGAGGGGCAAGTACTATTGACATGCAGTTTGTGCGTACTGCGACGGGATTCAGGGAGCCGACGATCCGGCGAAAAATCTATGAGGCATTCTTAGCTCTCATGATCCAATCCCGCTACAAAAAACTTGAAATTCTACGGTCTTATCTGGCTTGCGCTTTTTTTGGCTCCGGCCTTATTGGCGCGGATGCGGCTGCGCAAAGGATTTTCAATAAAAACGCCGATCGGCTGGCCATCGAGGAGGCGTCTTTTATCGGCGCCATGCTTGCTTATCCGCGTCCCCTGCACGAATTGCCGCGCTGGGAACTGCGAGTGCGGCGCCGGGCCGCTTATGCGGTTGAGGTGTTTTCCTTGCGCAAGGGCCGTTTGACTGGCCCATACGAAATCGCCCCGCCGGAGGGCAAGTAAGAAGAACCGGAAATGGCGGTGTGCTGCTGAGGGTTGATGAAAGCCAACCCTGTGTCCTTGGAAAAAGTGGCCAAACAATTATGAAAGAAGTGATCGCAGTTGCGCGTTTCCGTGACGGTGAACCGGCGCCCGCTCCTTCCTGGCACGCTAAGGTGAAGCGTTGGACCGGCATGGATCGCGCCATCGCATTCGTGGTACTGGCGCGCATATTGACATCGTTTGCGGGCATAGTGACGGTGCTGATGATCGCTCACTTTCTTACTCCGCGCGAGCAGGGTTACTATTACACATTTCTCAGCTTGTCTGCGCTGCAGGTCGTCTTTGAGCTGGGCTTCTCCTTCGTTGTTCTTCAAATGGCAGCTCACGAACGCGCCCATTTGAGGTTTGCCCCCGATGGCAACATACATGGCGATGCAGCCTCGTTTTCGCGCTTAGCCTCGCTGCTGCAACAGTCCGTACGCTGGTATTTTGTGGCTGCGGTGCTGATGGTCGTAACTCTCTTGCCGGCCGGGTTTTATTTTTTCAGCGCCAATCAGCATGCAGGGATGGCGGTCGCATGGAGGGGACCGTGGTCTCTGCTGGTCGTGGCGGCAGCGCTGACGTTCCAGCTCAATCCGGTGTTCTCGTTCATTGAGGGCTGCGGGTTTGTGTCTTTGGTAGCCCGCATGCGTCTGGGCCAGGTCTTGCTGGGAAGCATTTTGGCGTGGACGGCCATCGCGATGCACCACGGGCTGTATTCTCCGGCGATGCTGATCCTCAGTCAGGCAGTGATGCAAGTGGCGTTTTTGGCTATGCCTGCGTTAAGGCGAATGTTGTCAGGTCTGCTCTATCGCCATGTAGGCGGAAACAGCGTGAACTGGAGGCAAGACATCTGGCCATTCCAATGGAGAATCGCCGTCACCTGGTTTTCGAGCTACTTTATCTCGCAACTGATTACTCCTGTGCTGTTTTCGTTCCAGGGGGCGGTAGAGGCAGGGCGCATGGGAATGTCGTTAAGTATTACGACATCGATCGGAGCCATTGGGGTGGCGTGGATGGGCACGAAGGCGTCTCCCTTCGGCAATATGATCGCCCGCGGTGAAAATGCGGCGCTGGATAAAGTGTTTTTCCGCACACTATGGCAATCCACTGTGGTGGTCGCTACAGCAGCCGCGGGATGCTTCCTCTGCCTGTTGATCGGCAGCCAACGCTTTCCACAACTGGCGATGCGAGTCCTGTCGCCGTGGACGTTTGCGCTATTGCTTCTGACGATGGTGTTGAATCACTTTTTCTTTGGTGAGGCGCTTTACCTTCGCGCGCACAAACGCGAACCGCTCCTCGCGCAGTCCGTAGTTGTGGCCCTTGTCTTAGGCTTATGCACTGTGATCCTCGGCAAACTCTTCGGAGCGAATGCCGTTGCGGTGGGATATTTCCTGTTAGGCGGGGTCGTAAGGCTTGCATGGGCAACCTACGTGTTTCTAAATAAGAGAAGGGATTGGCACGGACGCTTAACGGCGCCGAGGTGATCGAATAAATGGGGATACCAAGCGAACGATAGCCAGGGCCATCGTAACGCAAACGACCGCTATAGCGGTTCTCCTGCAGGTGTAAACCAAGGCACAATCGCTAAGTGGCTTTTTCATCAAGAAAAGCCACCTTGAATTCTGTTCGAAATGGCTCATAGTTGCAGGAGAACCGCCGTAGACCGGTCAGATCTCGAACACTACCATTTGATGTCCCTGAACCGAAGGCACTACGGTGTGGGCGTAACCGTCTTGGAAATCGAATTTCAAACTTTGCCGTTGCGGCGCCAGATACACCCGGGAAGGCTCCTTTTCCGTCCGCAATGCAATCTTCACATTGGCGAGCGGGATTGCTTCCTCGACGATATCGAGATCCGGAGCGCGACGGGTAGCCGGATAATGCAATAAATGGACGATTCGCTTTCCGTTTTGCCCGGTCACCGTCGCCTCGGCCGTCGAGGGCAACTCTGCCTTGATCAACGGATCGGGCAGAAAACGGCGAAGACAATTCCTCACCAGCAGTTTGTGAGCGCGATAGGCATTGTTAGCGTAGGACTCAAAGATCGGAAATGAAATATAGATGATATTGCCGCGTTGCGCGATAGTCGTGTAATCCGTAGGCTCTTCCCAGGGCGTCTGATGATGAGAACTGAAGTGCTCATATGTGCGGTCGAAGTACGGCTTCCAGAACCGAGCTAACTCAGCAGTGCCCGGCTTGGCCTTAACCATAGAACCCGGAGCGTAGGTGAACTGCACCATGGGATCTATGTCATCATTTACGCCTTCCAGGGCCTCGAAGTAATCACCGAGATCCCCAGGGTAAGGGGAGGGGCCAAAGTACTCGACCCCCATCTCGCTCAGCACGAATTGCTTGCCGTCCACATCCAGCCCCGACTCGTGGCTGAGGATCAGCTTGCCGCCTCCGGCCAGATAGCTCCGCACCTGACGCAGCAAGTCCTGGTCGAAACGATGCGAATCTGGAAGGATCAGAACGCTATATCTGGAAAAGTCGGAATCGCGGTCAAGTACGTCGAACTGTTGGTGCAGCTCCGCCAGCATATTGGTAGCGCCGGCGTCCGATGTAGCAACCGGCTCCTGTGTCGTGGGTTTCCTTGTGGATAGAAAGCCGATTTCCGTGACCGCCTGCGCCCCGATGCACCACGGCTCTTTTTCTTCCACCTTCTTATAGGTGCTGCCGATCCGGTCATAGACAGCCTTCTCCAGCCGCCCGCGCGGATGCATCTGGTCGCCGAGCGAACACTTGGCTGCTTGAGCCAACATGCGGAAACACTCGTAGTCCAATGCCGCTTGATTGCGCAGCGACCCGAAATCTCCCCAGCCGCGGTGAAACCGCGCGTCCATGCCCAGATATTCCAGGCCTAAGTTGCGAACATATCTCGACATCACCGCGAAATGCGTATATCCCCATTCACCGCCGGGGAGCGATTCCACCTCGATCTGCGTGTAGTGCTTCAGGAGCGGCCGCATGCCCACATGCACCTGGCCGTTAAAGAACGTGGGAACATGAGGCCGGTACCGGCGCACCGTCGTCTGCAGGCGATCCATCGTGCGTTCGACCACCATGGCGAAATGCTTGAGGCGATCCTCCAGCTTTGTGGAGTCCAGCCCCAATTTCTCCCGCTCAGTCATGCAGTAGTGACAGAAGCACCCATTGGGCGGGGTTAAGATGATGTCAAACCAGAAACCATCCACGTCGTAGTTCCTGGCCACTTCCTCGGCCTGCGCGCTGATGTAATCCAGATACGGCGTATTCGGACACAGCCATATCCAACCAGACTCCAAGGAGGCAGCGCCACCCACTGCTCCATTCTGAAGAATAAACGCTCCATGCTCGTCAAGAACGCGCCAGTCGGCATGCTGCTGGGCGGCATACTGGTCCCACATGACTGTCATGTAGACCGGCGTCAGAATGTCCGCCTTATGACAGGCGGCAACCTGCTCTCCCAATAAGTCGATTTTCAGGCCGGGATGAACCGGACCCACTTTGCTTGGGTAATAGGCCATGCCATGATGACACTTGGCAAATATATTGATGGAATTGACGTGGGCATCTTTGAGCGTCTGGACCCATGCCTGCGGATCGAAGTCCGCAGCCACGTCCGTGATGAGAGGAGATGTATGAAAATCCAAATGAACCTGCCGGAATCGTAGGCCTTTGGGGTCGATGGTTGTGCTTGGCATCGGCACATCCGGCGCGGGATGTTCCATTTGACCTTCCACGACAGAGGCAACCGAACCCAACCCAGCCGCAAGACCGAGCGACTTGACGAATGATCGCCGAGTGAAAGAATCCATTTCCCAACTCCTTCTTTACTTCATTGACTGATGTACTTTGTCCAGCGCGCACTCCAGAATTCCCTCACCGATACTGCAATTCGACCGGCCTGCGCACATCCTTTTCTTTGTTTTTCCTAAGTCACTATATCTTCGCTTAACAACCAGCGAACGTACTCGCCGTCGTCGAATGGATCGCTGGGAAGAAAGCTGGAGAAAGTAGCATTCTTGTACCGCCAGACACAACACGCGTCGCCCGCCTTGGCAATCGCGGTCGCGGCAGACCGAAGCGTCGCGCCATAGGCCAGACCGGCGGGGATGACGACACCCGATGGCCCTTTCACATCGAGGCTGCTCTTCCACTCGGTGATCCCCGTGTAATTCTCGGGAACGGCAACGCCATTGTAGACCGGCTCCGTAACCCCGGACGGCTCGCCGGGCAGCTGAAGAAGCTTTGTTACGCCGCTGAACTCGGGATGCGCGGCGAGCGACGCGGCATCCCAACAGACGATCGAGAGCGGAATGCCTTGCCTCTCGAATTCATCGAGCGGCAGGCCCTCCAGGTCAGTAACGCACAGGATGACATGCCGATAGCCGCGCAACTCGCGGCAATCGAGATCCTCGCGCTTGTAGCACTCGAAGACGTCATAGGGAATATCGAGATCGACCGTCAGACCAGTCAGTATTTGCTCGGTGAGAAAACGATCGTGAAGATGGCGCCGTTCCAGGTCCACCAGCGAGCGCTCTGCGTAAAAGCGCAGCACGGCTACATCTGGAACCTTCTTGGGACGCCCCAAGTCGTGTCGCGCGCGGACGTGAATGCTGCGAAGCGCCTTCCAGGTTTCTGGCCTCGCATCGGGCAGGGTCATTCCAAAGCGCGTCGATACCGCCGTATCGCCCGGCTCGTATCCCAGCCACATAATGCCGTCTGGGTTGTAACCCACGACTTGCTCGTACATGTGTTGGACATCGTTTGGCGATGGGTGCTGCAGGTCGTACGAGAACGTGTGTGCCTGCACCCATGGCACCAACTTCTTCCCGAACCGTCTCGCCAACCCGCTCCAGTACGCATTTTCCAGCGGAATGATGGATGAAATATAGTTGGCCCGCGGATCGCGGTCCGAATTCGTACATTGCGAATCCCCCGTGCGCGCGACGGGGTAGGGGTCGGGATTGACCATGTCGAATTGCTGCACCAGCAATTGCGCGCTGCAGCCGTCGTGGTCGTTCGCCAGCGTGGCGAAGGGAGTCGGATTGAACCGCGTGGGGTTGCGGAAAACCATCAGGCGTGGCGCAACTTTGTGAGCTTCGGTCACGACGGCCTTCACCAACTCCGCGGTCGCCGTGTGGAAGGCGTACAGCCAGTCGCGGTAGGCGTTTACGCCGAAAACCTCGGGAAACCCCCATACGCGCGGGTACTCATCGATCCCATTGAGCTTGCGATAACCGGCGATCCCGCTGTCAGAGTAGTCGTAGAGCGGTATGGCGCATTTCGGAGAGTTCGTAAAGCCGGTCCTGAGAAAACATTCGTCGCCGAACCGCATGGCGCGGATCACATCCTCGGGGAAGGCGCCGCCGTTCTCCTGGGCGAATCGGTCCAGCACTGCGCGCACCGACTGCGCCGCGGTCTCTCGTGTTGAAGCAGCGGCCGGACTGAGTTGATTCGTGCGCCAGTAGACGGCGAGAATCGTGTGGTCCAGATCGCCCTCAACATCCGTCAGGTCGAACGTGATGCGCAGGCTCTGGCTGCCGCGGTCGCTGATGAGTGCCTGGACGATCGCCAGATGCTGCCTGCCGTCGTAGTCCTTCTGCTTGACGACCACTTCCGCTTTGAATGCCCGGTCGGTCGAAAAAATCCCCGGGTCGAAGTAACTATCGAAGGTGTGATTATCGGTAAAGTAACTCTTGGTCTTCCAATTGTACGGAGCATAATGAAACGGCAGGCCGATTTCGATGGTGTGTTTGCCCCTGGCAAACGGAAACGTATGCGAATCGATGCTGAGATCCTGATAGGTGCCTGTGATCGCCACCGCAAACTCGGGCGTCAACCCCATCTGCTTCACATCTCTCGACCCGATGATCTCTCCCATGAACATCCCGCCGACATCGCTTGCAAGCATCACTTGTAAACCGTGCTTGCGGGCGCTCTGAATATCGGTGGTCTCAATCACCTGTACACCGTGAGAAGCAATGTCCCCGAAACTGCTGGATGGGATGACACTTTCCGCGCTTGACATCCAGACCCTGGGAAAGCCGGCGCCCGGTTCGATCTCCTTGCTGACTTTATTCCCTCCCGGCGCCTCGGATGTTGCTTTGTGAGTCGGCTGGGCCGCTGAAGGAATCGCGCCAAGCACCGTCGCCAGCGTAACGGCCGAGCTGCTTTGAAGAAAATCGCGCCGGCTCAATCCGTCTTCATTTTTTTGTTTGTTGATCTTGCTCATCCCATTGCTCCTTTGTATGATCATAACTCGTTCAATCTGCGGAGTGAGATCACGCTGTCACGAAATGCGTCACCGAAATCCGGGACCGCTTTCCGGCAATTCGACTACTCCTTCGTGCCGCGCCGGGCTGCATACCAATCCGTCAGTTCGTGCCGCAGCGGGGTTGTGCGAAGTGCGGCCTCCCCCTGCGCACGCAACTCGGAGTGCTCGCTGAACCATACCTCGGTTTCGCCGAAGGTCCAGTCTTCGTAGCGCATCAGGCACAACACAGCCAGCAACTGCGGCTGTGTGAACTGACGCTTGCTGAACTTGGCGCGCTGAGCAGGCAGCGCCGCTTGCCGACTTGCAACGCCGGCCGCGCGAATCGTACTAGTCCGATTTCCGCCATAGCCGGCTGCGAAAATCCCAGAGCAGCTTCAGCTTAACCGGGTTCTGATGCGCCGCAACTCCCACGCACCGAGAATATCAACTGAGCTAAAATAGCTCTGATGACCCGCAGAGATCTTTTGGCTGCCTTCGCCGCCTCCCTGCCCGGCTTGGGCCTTCGCCGGCTCTTTTCACGGGAATTAGCGTCGCCTATTGCCTCCGCGGCCTCCCGCTCCGTCCTCGCACAATCTGAGTCCAAAGGCCAGTCGCCGAGCGCTTCTTCGGCGGAGGCTGGTTCCGTTTGGTTCACTGATGTCGCCAATAGATCGAACTTTTCCTACTGGACAAACGTCGATTACACGGGGCGGAAATACTTCCCTCAGCCGATGTGCGGCTGCGTTGCGGCAATCGACTACGACAACGACGGCAACATGGACCTGTTCTTTACCAACGGCGCCAAGTTCCCGGAACTCAAAAAGACCACGCCCGCTTTTTACAACTGTTTGCTGCGCAACAAGGGCGATGGCACTTTTGAAGATGTCACCGCCAAGGCCGGACTCAGCGGAGCGAACCTTGGCCTCAGTATCGGCGTGGCCGTGGGGGACTACGACAACGATGGCTATGAGGACATTTTTATCTGCAATGCCGGAAGGAACGCTCTCTATCATAACAACGGAAACGGCACATTCACGGAGGTGACCGTTGGTTCCGGCCTGGACCACAAGCCGCCAAACCTTCTCAGTGTCGGGGCGGCGTGGTTCGACTACGACAACGATGGACTGCTCGACCTCATTGTTGCGAATTACACTACATGGACGCCACAAACGGACATACAATGCTTCTTTGACGCCGAACAAGAGGAGTACTGCAGCCCAACCATATACCCGAGCGTTGCATCGAGGCTTTACCGCAATCTCGGCCACGGCCATTTCAAGGACGTTACCGACTCGAGCGGAATTGGAAAGGCCCTCGGTAAAGGGATGGGCATATCCATCGCGGACTTTACCGGCAGTGGCCTGATGGACGTCTTCGTAGCCAACGACACCGAACCCAATTTCCTTTTTATCAACCAGGGAAACGGGACTTTCAAGGAACGCGGCATCGAATATGGCGTGGCATACAATTTGCGGGGAGATAAGGTGTCAGGCATGGGCTGCGACGCTAAGGACTTCGACAACGACGGCTGGGTGGACATTGTTTACAACGACCTTATCGATCAGGTGTGGGGCATCTTCAAGAACGAGGGTGGAAAGCTCTTTACCGACATAACATTGGAAACCGGGCTCGAGTCTCTGACCCACAACTTGGCAGGGTGGGGCATTGGATTCATCGACTACAACAATGACGGCTGGAAAGACCTTTATTCAGCCAATGGAGATGTAGATAATCTGACTGCCTACTCCAGCCAGCACGACACCATGTTCCAGAATCTGGACGGCCGAACACTGGTCGATGTCTCTGGGCAGATGGGCCCGGACTTCGCCTTCGTCGGCTATCAGCGGGGCGTGGCCTTTGTTGATCTCAACAACGACGGATTCATGGATCTGGTGGTGACGTCGCTTGGCGAGAGGCCGCGCATCCTTATGAACAATGGGGTCGTCAAGAATCACTGGATCATGTTCGACCTGCGGGGCCACAAGAGCAATCGCGATGGGATCGGCGCAAAAATCAAGGTGACTACCGGCTCCGGGAGGACTCTCTATAACCATGTGACAACAAGCGTGGGGTTCATGTCATCGAGTGATCGCCGCGCGCACTTCGGTCTTGGCGGCGAGACGAAGTTGGATCATGTAGAGATTCGTTGGCCGAGTGGAATTGTGCAACGAATCGATCATCCTCCCGTGGACCAGATCATGAAAGTGGAGGAGCCGGTTGCAACGCTTGCGCGTCCCAAGTGAAGTGAAATGCAGTGCGGGAGGCCCAAAAGGTTGGGCATCCCAAGCCCCGCGAAGGACGATCGTTTCCCAGTATCGGCTGGATCGTTTTGTGGGCAGCCTGCTGCGGCCGGAGTCTATCGACTCTCAACTACCGTGAGAATCCGATCGGCCTTGACATTGGTAAGAACCTGTCTGACGCCGGTGTACCAAGAAAGCTCCCCTTGTCGACAACGCCGGCCTTCCCCAGCCCGAATTACGCGAGCAATTCCGCTCGATCGATCAGGCCCGGAAAACCCGCATCAGAAAAATGCCGGATCAGGCGGTTCGCGGAGGGGCTGATTCGACGAGTACTTCTCCAGGTGAGCCTTCAGAGTGGCCGCTACGGAAGCATCGCCTCCTTGCGACGCCAGATCTAATGCTTGCTTTTCGGTTTCGACAGCTTCGTCGAAGCGGCCGCTCTCGGCGTAAGCCGCCGAAAGTGCGTCGAGAATAACAGGGGTCTTTCCGCCGCTCAGACTATTCGCTCGTTCGGCCAACGTGAGCGCCTCGGCGCCATTGCGGATCGAGTCATCCGGGCAGGTCGCCAACTGAGTCGCGGCCAGGCTGAGCGCGAAGAGCCGATCCGGCGTGGAGTCCAACTCCTGTTCTAGCTGAGCTAGCGAATCGGTAAACTTCGCCTGCTTGTAGTACGCGTAGCCAAGATTTTCGCGGCCTTCCGGAAAATGGGGCCGAATGCGAACCGTATTCAGCCACGCACCGATGGCCTCATCTTCCCGCCCGGCCGCCGCCAGCGCATTTCCCAAATTATAGTAAGCGGCAAGATAATTGCCGTCGAGTCGAGTGGCATTCTGGAGATACGGAATAGCATCCTTCGGTTTTCCCATATCCACCAGCGCGGCGCCCAAACCGCCGTTTGCAACCGGGTTATTGGGGTCCATTTCCGCGGCTTCCTGCCACTTGGCCAGCGCGGCGGGCTTGTTGCCCTTGTTCGCAAGATCCGCCGCCTGATCGATGACGCGATAGAGGTCGGAGAGCGGCACATCGATGTCCTCCATGCCGCCGGGCGGAATATTGACAAACTCAGGCAGGTTCACGGCGCGGTTGGCTGCCGTCGAGTTATCGATATAGATGGCCGGGCTATCGTTTCCATTGGCGTCGATGTGCGTTAAATACATCTGCGTGTAAGGGGAGCGGGCCTTGGAAGAAAAAACCAGCCAGCGCCCGTTGGGAGAAAAGCTGTGCCAGGAGTTCATCGGCGACATATTGGCGCGCAAGCGGCGCGCAACGCCTCCGGTGGCCGGAACAATCCATAACTCGCTGTCCGGGCGCATCAAAAAACCGTTGCGGCACTTGACGAAAACAATCCAGCGGCCGTCCGGGGAAACCTTGGGGAAATTGTTGCTCATTCCATTGTTGGACGCGCCCTTGATCGGTTCTGCCTTGCCGCCCAGCCCATCATTGAACGGTATCCGGTAAAGGTCGTACTTGATCTGCGTTTCGTTCGGGTCGTTGGCCGACAATGCCTTTGGCTGTCCTGGCGGGTAGGAATCCCTGGCCACCGCGCGGTCAAACACGATGTACTTTCCATCCGGGCTCCAGACCCCATTCCCTTGGGAATAGTAAGGATCGTCGGCGCCCGGCAGCGACTTTCTGACGCCCGTGGCGCGGTTGTACCAGGCAAGAATGCCGCGCGTGGGATAAAAGACCTGGAGGAAACGATAATCCTTGAAATTGGCCAGGTAGTAAGAACTGGGAACGGTCTGGTCCGGCCCGGCAAAGGTAGACAGCACGTACTTGCCGTCTGGCGAGACCTGCGACATGAAGCCGACGCGCGTATTCGCAATGCTCCGATCGGGAATCCAGGCCACCAGATCTTTGTCGGTAATGGTCATATGCTTTTGAATGCGAACAACGGCGTACAGGCCTTTGTTCTGGAGGGAGCCATCCACGTCGAGGCCCATCCACTTGCCGTCGGCGGAGAAAGAGTGGCAATTGGCGCACGTATACATATCGTGCATCACAATCCGGCTCTGCGGCTGGCCGATGTCACGAAGCCGCCAGTTGATCAGAGGCTGATTGGCAAAGGCCAACGGCTGAATCTGGCCCTTCTGGCCCTCGCTCGGCATCAGCGGAACGTCGCGATAAAAGATCTCTCCGTCCACCCGGTCTCTGGAGGTAGTCAGCGTGATGCGGCCATGGTTGGTTGGCCGTCCTGCGGCATCAAGGCCGGTGATTGTCACCGTGGCTGGGCGCTTCACTGAGTGGTGCTTGATGAATGTCCAGGTCGCCTCTTCCGGTTTCCAGGTGTGCGCGGCGGCCTGCTCCGGAGTCAGTGAAGGAAGCTGATTGTTCGGAGAAATGCAACGCGGGTCGATCTCGCCGATCTGCATGTGCTCGCCCATGGAGCTTGTATGGACCGGTTTCGCGCCATCGGCAAAGACGATATCGATGCGCCATGACGAGGAAGAGGTATCTGGATCGCGCCAGATGAAGGTCGGCGACAGAATCTCGGGCGGGAAGATGGAGCCGTCCTGGGGATAATCGACGGTGATGGGTGCGGCCTTGCTGCCGGGCCGGGTCAGTTGTTCGGTGGCAACCTTCCCGGCGGGATGCCAAGCCGCCAATGCGCTCACCACTTGCAGGCAATTAGCATCGGAGGGTACTTGATGCGGCGAAACAGTTGCAAGCAGGAAAACCGCTCCAAACAGTGATGCGCTAACCCCTATCGCACGGAATACATTGTGGTGGAACACCTGTCCTCACTCCTATAACGATTCTCTCTTTCATTTTGACTTTTCGCGCCGAGATGCATACCAGGCTGCCAGTTCATTCCGCAGCGGTGCCGTGGGAAGTGCGGCTTCTCCTTGCGGGCGCAACTCCAAATATAGCACGACTCCGGAAGCCAGCCGAAAATCGTGACTTACCCGGCCGCTAACTGCGTCCGGATGGAACACTTGCGCCTCCGGAGCAGCATGAACTTCCAGCAATTGGCGCTCGATCGGCGAAAGATTTTGAGGGCTACCCAACGACTTCCAGGTCTCATAACAACTGCCCGCGCCCGCCGTAATTCGCTCCTGCACCAGCACGGGTTTGGCCGATTCTGCCCAAGGCATTTCCAGCGTGCCCGTCCATGGCTGCTGTGTCCCCACTCCATAGGTTGAGAGATCCCGGTACCAAAGCAGGACTTGCAGGCTTCCATCTCCGGCCGTGGCCACCAGGTTGCAACCGGCCGCTAGAGGCTCGTGCTTGAGTTCCAGCCGCCCGCCGCGCAGACGGTTGAGAAAGCGGAAGGCATTGAACGTTGCTTTCGGAAGACCGTTCGGCGTCAGCAACCCATAGGTGCCGGAAAATTCGCTCAGCGGGATGCCGCTTTGGCCAACCACATCGCTGGCCTCCCACCAGCAGAAGGTGTCGCAGTCCCCATCCACCGCCATGGCGAGATCGCAAACCGTTGCCGCCGCGGATGCCTCGTCCAGGCTCGGGTTATTGTCCCAGGCAATCTCGCCGTTGGGGAGTGGCGCCAGGCTGTTCCACTCCGTCAGATGAACCTCTAGATCGGGCATTGCCGACCGGCGGACGGTTTCGCGGACGCCCCGCACCACGTCCACAACATACATGCCGGGCTTGTGCGGGCTGCCCTTCCGGCCCGGATACTCCGCCCATTCATCCTCTGCGTAAGTATGGGTGCTGATGAAATCCAGCGGCACGTTCTGCGCGGAACAGTGCGCAATCAACTCCGCGATCCAGGCGGCATGGGCCGAGACGGGCCCACCCACCCGGAGGCGGGGACTGACTGCCTTGAGCGCCTTCGCCGAGACGTCATAGAGCTTCCAGTAGTCGGCCTGTGAACCGGTCCAAAAGTTGATATTCGGTTCGTTCCAAACTTCGTAATACCACTGCGCAATCTCATCCAGACCATAGCGATCCATGCAATGACGGGCGAATGACCCCACCAACTGGCCCCATTCGGCGTAATCGTGAGGCGGCGTGCACGTTCACGCCCCAATCAAAGATGGTTTGAGTTCCAGAAGCCAGCGGAACCGGCACGGGGGATAGATTCATGAAAGGGCGCAATCGGAGCCGCTGCAACGCATCGAGAACCTTGTCCACCTGTGCCCAGCGGAACGCCAGGCTTCCATCCTTGCGGCGCGCCACGATGGCCATCTCATCATAGAAGAACCCATAGGTTCGGCAGTAGCGATAGCCGATGTCGCGCTGCAAAATTGCCAGATGGCTCTGCAGATCCTCGCGCAAGAGCAAGACAGACACGTCCACTGCGATGGAATTTTTCCACGGTTTGCGCAACGGCGGCGCGGCTTGCGCGCCGGTCACAGTGATGATAGATGGATTCTCCGCTCCAGCTTCGGCCTTCGCGGCCGTGCTTTCTCCCATCGCCGCCATTCCAACCGCGGTTGCTGCAACCGAAGTCACAAGGCTTGTCCTCGGGAACTCGCGCCGGATCAATTCACCTGCGTTCGTTAATCTGTCGATTCTGTTCATGCCGCTGTCCTTTTGCAAAAACCTTGTGCGGTTTAACCTGCGTCGTGCATTCACTCAGAAAGCGATGCCTCGCCGAAGCCCGTCATCGCGCATCGACAATCCAGCTACTCCTTCGCGCCGTGCTTCGCATACCACTCCGCCAGTTCCTGCCGCAGCGGGGTGGTGGGAAGAGCGGCCTCTCCCTGCGCGCGCAACTCCAAATACGCCACCTCTCCGGGAAGCAGCCGGAAATTGTGCGTCACCTGGCCGTTGCCTGCGTCCGGATGGAACACTTGCGCCTCCGGAGCAGCATGGACTTCGAGCAGATGGCGCTCGATCGGCGAAAGATTTTGCGGGCTACCCAACGACTGCCAGGTCTCATAACAACTGCCCGCGCCCGCCGAAATTCGCTCCTGCACCAGCACGGGTTTGGCCGGCTCCGCCCAAGGCAGTTCCAGCGTGCCCGCCCAGGGCTGCGGCGTCCCCACTCCGTAGACCGAGAGGTCCCGGTACCAAAGCAGGACTTGCACGCTACCATCTCCGGCCGTGGCCACCAGGTTGCATCCGGCCGCCAGAGGCTCGTGCTTGAGTTCCAGCCGGCCGCCGCGCAGACGGTTGAGAAAGCGGAAGGCATTCAACGTCGCCTTGGGGATACCATTGAGCGTCAGCAATCCGTAGCAGCCGGAAAACTCGCTCTGCGTCATGCCGCCTTCTTCAAAAATATCGCTGGCGTCCCACCAGCAGAAAACCTCGCAGTCCCCATCCACCGCCAGCGCCAGATCGCAAGCGGTGGCCGCAGCAGAAAAACTATCCGACGAACTAGGATTCAGGTTCCAGAGCTGCTGACCGTCGGGAGTAGGAACCACGCTGTCCCACTCTGTCATGTGGAGCTCCAAATCCGGCATGGCCGACCGGCGAATGGTTTCGCGGACGCCCCGCACCATGTCCGAAACAAACATGCCGGGCTTGTGCGGGCTGCCCTTCCGGTCCGGATACAACACCCATTCATCCTGCGGATAGAGATGCGTGCTGATGAAATCCAACGGCACACCCTTCGTGGAACAATGCGAGATCATCTCCCCGACCCACTCGCAGCGTGCCGAGACCGGCCCGCCAACCCGGAGGCGCGGACTGACCGCCTTGAGCGCGGCCGCC
Source organism: uncultured Acidobacteriaceae bacterium (assembly GCA_963808805.1). Classification (GTDB taxonomy): domain Bacteria; phylum Acidobacteriota; class Terriglobia; order Terriglobales; family Acidobacteriaceae; genus Telmatobacter. Next base: position 204,607 of record CAWEGN010000005.1, read on the forward strand.
GAAACGTCGTACAGCTTCCAGTAGTCTTGTTGCGAACCCGTCCAATAATTGATGTTCGGTTCATTCCAAACTTCGTAATACCACTGCGCGATCTCATCCAGGCCGTAGCGATCCATGCAATGACGAGCGAAGGCTCCCACCAACTGGCCCCATTCGGCGTAGTCGCGGGGCGGCGTGACGTTCCATTGCCAATCGTCGATCGTCGTGGCTCCTGAAGCCAGCGCCACGGGCATCGAGGAAAATTCCACGCGCGGGCGCAGGCCAAGCCTTTGCAACGCGTCCAGAACTTTGTCCACTTGCGCCCAGCGGAACGCCAGGCTTCCATCCTTGCGGCGCGCAACCACCGCCATGTCGTCATTGAACATTCCGTGGAATCGGCAGTAACCAAACCCGATGTCCCGCTGCAGGATTGCCAGTTGATCCTGCAGGTCTTCGCGCAGCAACAAGGGGGCGTACCCTGTCGCGATCGCGCTTTTCCACGGCTTTCGCAACGGCGGCGCGGCTTGCGCGCCGGTCACCGCGATGACGGATGGATTCTCCGCTTCCGATTCGGCCTTCGCGGCGGCGCTTTCCCCCATCGCGGCCATTCCAACCGCGGTTGCCGCAACCGAAGTCACGAGACTTGTTTTCAGGAACTCGCGCCGCGAGGTATTATTTTGACCCGGCAATTCAGGATCGGCCAACTTCGAAACAGAGCTCATTTTTACTCCTTCAAGTTCAATCTCCGCGGGTAATTCTCAAGGGGCCATGCGCGAATGAAGGCCGATTCATTGGGCTTCTTCTCGTCTTCAAGACCGCTTCCCTGAGCTGCCCCGTTCGTTTGTCAGTATAAGTGAGAGCCTTGGCGTTTGAGTTTCGCGGCGGTTCATAGGGAGCAACCGCAGATCCCTGCTGTGAATCACGTCCATGGGAAGCAGTCCAAGGCCGCCGCCGGATGGGCGGAACTTGTGACCTGTGGGTCACAGAAACGCAACGCTGCGGCGTAGAAAAAATCGTCGCATCGCGAGCTCGCGGAAAATGAGACCCACAGGTGGAGCAATCGCGGGGAATTGTGACCTGCAGGTGCATGGAATGGGTGAAAATCGTCGAATCTTGGGTTCGCGATACGTTTTTTGAGGGTCCGGGCGGAGGTTTGGGGGGGTGCGCGGCGGAGTCTGTCCAGGGCGGGCTGTCTCTGGTGCGTTGTTCTTCAGGAATCGAACCACTCGAAGCAGAAGTTCCGGCTCGCCCGGAGGTTTTTGGGGCTTGGGGGCAAACGGGAAGGGTGGAAGAGTGAATTGGGCTGGTAGCGACAGTTAACATCCGATAGCGCGACGGGTTGCTGAGCGATGGGTGGCTTCTCGTTATCAATCTGCGCCACTTCTAACCCGATTGGCGGTTATAATCCACAATCGCTTTTTCTTCGCCTCACAAGCTCCCCGCTATGGCATAATGACGGAAACATGGAAGCGCAGTTCGTGTGCCGATTGAATGCAAGTTAAGAGATGAGATGTGCAATGGTATTGCGCAGCGTATTAGATTCACTCGGCTACAGCGATTCGCCAAACTTCCTCGTTGGTGAGGCGCTGGAAAAGGATCGCGACTTCGGACACATTTTCCGAAGGGCGAAGGCCGATTGTCGTCTTCAGGGTGTATACGTACTAAACGCCGCCCCCTTCGATCAATCACAATCAAACGTCCCAGTAGTTTATGTCTGCGAGGCGGATTCTGAGGCCGAAGCCCGCGAAATCCATAAAAAGGTATGGAATCAGAATGCGGTTCCCTTTCTGATAATTGCGAGCCCGATTGCGATCCGGCTCTATCCTGGTTTCAGCTATCAGAGGGATATATCCGGCGATCCTCTCAACGGCGCTTTGCGGGTATTCGAAAATTTCAATGAATCGCTTCACGCGAAGTCGATAAATTCGGGCAGAGTATGGAGCGAATTAGGGGACGCCGTTACTCCAGACAGACGGGTTGACTGGCAACTCTTGGCGAATCTCCGCGGCTTGACCAAATGGCTGCACGACGATGGCAATGTGCGCGATCGTAAGTTGGTTCATGCCATGATCGGCAAGTTCGTTTACATCCACTACCTCCGCCAGCGCAAGATATTGTCCGACAGTCGGCTTAGCGATTGGAACATTGATCCGGCTCACATTTTTAGCCACAATGCTCGTCTCAACAGCTTTACAGAGCTGGTAGATCACTTGGACGAATGGCTTAACGGAGCGGTATTCCCCCTATCAACTACAAAGATCAGGGAATTTGGAGCGGCGAACCTGCGAAAGGTCGCTTCCGTCTTTATGGGAGAGCAGGCTCAATCCGGCCAGCTGCCGTTACCATCATTCGATATCTACGACTTCTCGTTCATCCCGATAGAGACTCTTTCTGTGATCTATGAGCAGTTTCTGCACGAGACTCCCAATCAATCAGGAGAATCGGAGGGCGAAGCCAGGGGTGCTTATTACACTCCGGTTCCGCTCGTAAACTTCATGCTGGATAAGCTGGATGCACGTAAGCCACTTGAGCAAGGAATGAGAGTGCTGGATCCTTCTTGCGGTTCGGGTGCGTTCCTGGTGCAGTGCTATCGAAAGCTCATCGAAAGGCGTCGGCGAGAAGCCGGGCGTCGTTTGCGGCCAGCGGAACTGGGCAAGCTACTAACAGCCCACATTTTCGGCGTCGATATAGACGAAGACGCCTGCCAAATTGCCGAGTTGAGTCTGGCACTTACTCTTCTGGAGTACATCAATCCACCCGACCTTACGGAAACCAGTTTCAAGCTTCCGGCTCTTCGCGGGAGCAACATTTTCAATGAGAACGCCTTCGATGACAAAACGTGCTGGTACAAGGAGGGCCGAACCCGGCCTTTCCAGTGGATTGTGGGCAACCCTCCATGGAAGGACTTGAAGTCAAAGAAGCTCGATCCCCCCGACGAAGTAGCGTGGCGCTGGATGCAAGAGGCACCCAAAGAGCACCCGGTAGGCGGGAACCAGTTGGCTGAAGCTTTCGCATGGCGAGCATCCAAAGTGTTAGCCCCAGATGGCGTTGTAGCGTTGCTGCTTCCGGCTATGACTTTGTTTAAGTATGAGTCAACGTGTTTCCGCAAATCGTTCCTTTCAACCCATCACCTCTGGTCCGTTGCGAACTTCGCCAACCTTGCATACGTGCTTTTCGGCGGGCGTGCCACGTTGCCTGCCGCGACATTCTTTTATTCTCCCCGGCCTGCGACCGGAAATGCCGAGGCGAGCGAGGGGCTGATCGAAGTCTATTCTCCGGTGCTCGCTAATCAACCGGCAAGTCGCGGAGAAAATAGCGAAGGCAACAAAGCGACCTGGAATCTGGTAGTAAACGCCAGCGATATCCGCGAGATCGACTATAGGCATGTGGCGGATGGAGACCCACTTTCATGGAAGATCGCGATGTGGGGATCGGTGATTGACCGCAAGGTCATCTCAGCGGCCGCGAAGCGGTTCCAAAAGATCGCTGAGCTTGAGGAGAATGGAACACTTGTGGTCTCCCAGGGGCTTGAGCTTCGATCTCTGGAACGAAGCGGAGCCGAGCGGACCGAACAGCACCAAGAGCTGGCAGATAAACAGACAGTCAATGTCGGTCTCCTAAAAAATCGGAGATTCCTCTGGAGGTTTCCCGCGAATGCGCTAGCGCGTATTAAGCCAGATGAAACATATGTTCGCAAGCGTGGAGGGTTCGAAAACCCTATGCGCGTGTGTATGCCTCCGCACTTGATTGTCAGCGCATCACGCAATTTTGCGATTTACACAGATGATTTTCTTCTTATCCCTCCAAGGCAAATTGGGATGATCTCGCCAACTGGAAACAAGGGTCTCTTGAGAGCGATCTCCCTTTACTTGAATTCTGATTTCGTTGCTTACCATCAGTTCCTGACGACAACGGAAGCTGGGATTCAGAAGTCTAGAAATACCCTGAAGTCTCTTCGGTCGTTGCCGCTTCCTTTTGAGGGAGGTGATGACCTTCAGCAATGGGAGGCTCTTTACAATCGGATTTCTACTGAGTGCGCGAATAGAGATGATTTTGATATCCCTGAATTAATCAAAACCCTCAACGAACTGACAGCAGACGGTTTGAAACTGTCCGCGCGAGCGAGGGCGGCCGTTCACGATCTTGTCCACGTTCGGTTTGGTCTATTGCATGGTAAAACAGAAGCTTCTGCTGTAGGTTAACCGGTGCGCGAAGAATTCCGGAACTACGCGGCGATGCTTCGCGACGAATTGGACAGTTTCGTTGCGCGATCCAGTGGCAGCAGACATCGAGTTGACGTTCTGTTTGGCGACGGCTCGGGCCTAGTGTGCGTGGACATTGTTCAAGCGCGGGCGGCAGTGCAACCCATTCGGATCATAGAAGCCTCCGACAGTGCTGCGGCGCAGCTCGAGCAGACACGATCGCTTCTGTCCGAGCAACGCGGTCAATGGCTTTATTTCAACCGCAATCTGCGAGTCTATGACGGTCCCCGAACGTACCTGCTTAAGCCTCTGCAGCATTTGCATTGGACTCAGACTCAGGCAATTCGAGACGCAGGCGAGATAATTGCGGACTCATTGCAATTGGACCCATCTGCACAGATGGGGGTCGCCGGCTAATGCTCATGCCATTCGGGCAATCAGAACAGCAGGCGCTCTATCGACCGGCATTCATTCGCAATTGCTTGACACTCCTTGTGCGGGCACATGGCGGGCTGCCCTCCGTCTCTTTAAAGTCGGCTCAAGAACCACATATTACCGGCGAGATGATCAGAGTGGCCCAGAGCCTCGTTGAGAGCGATGAGGCCGAATCATGGATGGACTACATTGTGATCAACGATGACCCTCCGCAGAATCTGGCCGGACAATTCGGGAAGAATCGTCCGCGTATCGATTTTGAATTCCTGTATGTTGTTCGGGGGCGGCGCCCTCGATTTCATATCGAGGCAAAGAGACTTTATCGTTCAGATTCAGTTAGTGAATACTTTGGATTGGGCGGACTAGCTGTGGAGGCTCAAGAGGTTGTTCCGATTCAGGCCGGAGCGGGAAGCGGGTGAGTTCAGTTTAAGGCTGACGTGAGGTCTGTGGAAGTTGTAATCGTGCATCCACAGTTCGAGCTGCTCGGTTCGTTGTTCTGAGTTCTGGTAGGAGCGTGCGTAGGCCCACTCGCGCAAGGCAGTCTGGATGAAGCGTTCGGCTTTGCCGTTGGTGCGTGGCGTGTAGGGTCTTGTGAGGCGATGCTTGATGTGTTGGCGGTGGAGCAGTTTGCGAAACAGCCAGTGTTTATAGCAGGAGCCGTTGTCGGTGAGCACGCGGCGGATAGCGATGCCGAAGCGCGCGTAATGGGCCCTGGCCATGAGGAAGAAGCGCATGGCAGAGTGGTGCGTCTGATCGGGCAGGATGGCGGAGAAGGCGATGCGGCTGTGATCGTCGATGGCAATGTGCAGGTACTCGTAGCCGGCGCCCCGTGACTCTCCGCGACGCTGACCGGTGACACGATGCCCGGGCCTGCGGATGCGCGCCAGGCGCTTGATATCGAAGTGGATCAGGTCGCCAGGATGCTTGTGTTCGTAGCGAATTATGGGCGGGGGCGGGTCAAGCGAGCGGAGCCGATTCATTCCGGCGCGACGCAGGACTCGGCTTACGGTGGCTCGACTGAGTTTGAGTTCGTGGGCGATGCGCCAGCCGTTCCAACGCTGCCGGCGAAGAACCAAAACCCTTTCTAATAATGAAGCCGAAGTTTGCCGGGGCGAGCGATGCGGCTTTGAGCTGCGGTCCTTCATTTCGGCCCGCCCACGCTCTCGATACCGGCGCACCCATTTGGCCGCAGTCTTATCGCTCACGTTGAAGGCCGCTGCAGCGGCCTTCAACGTACTGCCCTGCTCAAGCACATATCTGGCTAACCGCTCTCGACTATGAACGGTCAGTCGGGCATTCTGGTGATAGTCCATTCGATCCCTCCGGGAAATCTGATTCGTCGCAGAACCAGCTTCTCGCAGTCAGATCGAATGGACAACCTGTTGAAACTTCACAACTAGAGATGTTCGTCAAAGGGTTATACGCCGCGGATTGGCCGTCAGCGGCAATGCTAGGATACGTCCAGTCCGACGATTGCGCGGTGTGGTTGTCCCGGCTCGCAGATGGGTTGAAGGCTCGTTCCATTCCTCTTCGCACCCCTGCATCATCGCCTGAGTTGGAGTCGGCAAACTGGTCTGGCGACGGGCTCGATGACGTTAAGATTTCCCACCACAACCGCTCAAATGAAACCCTGGGTCCCATCGCAGTTCACCACCTGCTCTTAAGATTCTGTTGAGCGGTATTGGAAAACCATTGAGTGCGAGATTCGGACCGGGAGCGTAGAAAATGCCACCTTCGAGTGCCGGATCAGGACCATTTAGAGAACAGGTCCTGACAAACGCCCTTCCCTTCACCTCATCTGAGCGTTACACGAATCCAGTTCCGGACAGCGCCAAATCGCCGAGTGACTCACCGAACCGCTCCGAGGCGCATCGGCGGGCTTCCGTTTGCGTACACCGGCCGAGCGCCGGTCAGCGATGGTGCGCGCGCCAGAAGGCGCTGATTCCCAGGTAGAGAAAGACCGCCGCGGCGACGACGGCAAAATCGCGGGGAATGGGGTTGCCGCTGAATCCGGCCCAGTTTTGCCACAGGCGCAGAGTGAAGATAGCGGCAAACAAAAGAAAGAAGAAGCCGGTGACTTCGAGCCAAACGATGCCGCCTACGCGGCGAAAGGGACGCAAGATTCCGCCAATGCCGCGACCGGCCTCCTGCCTGGCCTGGGTTGCGATCTGTTGGACTGCCTGGGTTGCAGCCTGGGCTTGCTGGAGACGGGCGGCGAGCGGCACGGCCGGCCCTGCACGGGCGCGCGAGATGCCGGCGCCGGATTGCGCATGAGCGGCAACCCGCTGCCCCACAATGCGCCCGGCGACGCGAACGCCGATGCCCAGGGCGCGGCCAACGATTCGAGGTCTCATTCCGTTTATGATGGTAGCAGCGGGCATGGAACTTTGCGCCGCCTGCCGCAGATCCCGGGTTGCTCTTCGACCGGAATAGAAGTAAGGTAGAAAGATTCCATTTCGCGATCCGCGCCTTCCCAGGCGCGGATGGCAGCTCCTGGAGGTAGCCGTGACATCGCGAATGCGTGAACTCATTCATCAACTCGGCGAAGCCATCCACGAGTCGGTTATCGAGAGCGAACAGATCGCGGGCGTGGTGCAGGATATCCGCAAGCACGGCTTCGACGTGCTGCTGATGCTGGAAGCTACGATCGGCCTGAACGAAGTGACAGCGAAGGAAAACGAGGCCGCCGCGGAGGGTGAGGGGACGGACGGCGAATTGGGAAAATTTACGCCAAACGACCTGCACTTTCTGCGCTCGCTGCGCATCGCGGTGGAAGGCGAGGCTGACGCAACGGAAACCGGCCCGAAGCAGCCGTGACCGGTTGCGGAATCGGATCGGCGTTCGCGGACTGCGGATCCCGCCGCACCCCAATAGTGTGAACAAGCCCTAGGGTGTATCCACATATACGGGTAGTCAGCGTTGCGAGCGTAAATTGGGCCAGACAAGGCGGAGGCCGAAGGCTTTGGTGGCTCCAAGGTCGAGGCCGACAACGCAATATGGCCCAATTTACGCCGCAACCCGAAGGGACGGGGCCATTTTTCCCCATTTCTTTGTCGCTCGTCGCTAGCAGACACCCGGTATGCGTCACTCCTCGCTTCTCGAAATGAGAAAACATGGCTCCCGTCGCTGACCACTCGTATATGTGGATACACCCTAGGATTCGCGATGTGTACAACCTAGCCTGACTGCCGATTGCGTCAGGCGGAGGGCCGGTTTGAGCGACCGGGCGCGTTTTCTCCCGAACAGATTCCATGGGGAAATTGCCTGGGCGGATTCCGCAGGGGCAACAGGAATTTATAGCGAAGACGATTTGTGCCGCGCGCCATCCCTTTGCCGGCGAATCATTGACCCCGCGTCGATTCGCTTGCTAAGATGGGAGTGCGGGGTGGAGCAGCCCGGTAGCTCGTTGGGCTCATAACCCAAAGGTCGCTGGTTCAAATCCAGCCCCCGCAACCAAAAAATTCTTGATTCTAAGCGGCTTCCGATACGAGTTCGGAGGCCGTTTCTGCTTCCGGCGTCAATTCAGGCAAATCTTGGGCAAGGAATTCCTTGTCGAGAAGCGCGCCGGGTTGCCCGGAGTCCATTGCGCGCTAACACATTTCTCCCAATGGTGTATAGGGGTTCAAGACCGCATAGTTGACGCGAACCCCAGTGAGCGGCAACCTTCGAACCATTGAGCACTCTTGAGGATTGGGAGAAATGCCTTAATGGATAAGATGGAATCTTGGCGCTCGATCCTCCATCCCCGGCCGCTTTCCACTTCGCCGCGCGCGCAGCGCAGGCCTACGCGAGGCTGATCGCGTCACCTCCTGCTCACCCGGAGACGGCCCTTGGCGGCACGCTGTTCTACGCGGGAGAGCCGGACGGCGAGGGCCGCGCGCTGCTTGTAGCGGCCAGCATCGCAGGCGCCGCATCGCTTACCGCCACCGGCGATCGCGCCGCGCAAAAGCAGGCCCTCCGTGACGGCGTGGCCGATTTTCTGGTCAATTCGCTCGACGAATCCCTGCGCATCCTCAAGAACCAGCTTCGCAAGCGCGAAACCGTGGCCGTTTGCGTCGCATTGGCGCCGGTCGAGGTGGAGCGCGAGATCGAGCAACGCGGCGTCGTGCCCGATCTGCTGCGGCGTGACGTGCCCCTCCCGTCCTCTCACCCCGCGCTCCTGCTTCAGGAGGGAGAGCAGGTGGAACTCGATCTAAAAAAGACGCCGGCTCTTGTTACATGGCGCGTCGATTCGGCGCGCGCGCAGTGGCTGCCGAAGCTGGATGCCATCGCCCTCGATTGCCTCGACGCGGACGCCTGGGCGGCGCGCCGCTGGCTGCGCCTGGCTCCGCGCTTCCTCGGCCGCCTCGCGCAGGGGTTGCGCCTGCTGGATTGCGATCGCGTTTTCGCCGCACGTTTCGTCGCGCAGGCGCGGCAGAGCGCGGCTCGCGGCGAGATTCCGGTTGCCTTCGAGATTCAAACGCACTTTCGCGGCCGGCGCGACGACTACCACTTTACGCCCGGCGAAGACTGAAACGCGTTGCGCCGCCCTGGCCCCAGAACAAAATGGCGGCTCGCCCGCTGGGCGATTTCCTCGCCGGGCAGGCCGCGGAGGAAAAGACTCGCCGGTCTCTCCCTCCGCGTGGATTTACCCGCACTGTTGCCCGCTGGGTCTTCTCCGTGGAACCGTGAGCGATTCCGTATCCGGTTACGCGTCCGCGGCTTCAATGTTTTCCACGTGAATCACTTTCGCCTGCTCATCGAGCTGGCCCGTCACCTTCACCGTCTTGCCTACGAACGGCTTGGCGAGATCCGGGGCGTCGAGCCCGTAGACTTGACCGGATGAGTCGCGCAGTACGTATTGCTCGCCGCTCTGGACGATGGTTCCGGTAAAGGTTGCGGATTTGGCCTGGCTTTGGTCCGGTTGTGGTTGCGGCTGCGCCTGATCCTGCACGCGGGCGGAACCGGCGGCAACAAATGGGCTTCCCCATATCACTGCGAGAAACAGTACCGCCGCGCAGAGGGCAGCGAAGTCAATAAGATCGTGCTTGATGGAACGCATAACGAGTACCTCCGGGGTTGGATTCGCCCGGACCCGCTCGTTCGGTCAGGTCCGGGTGCGGAGGTTCCTGCATCCGGCAGGCCAAACCGAAAGGAATCGCAATCCAACCGGAAGCAGGTTGAACACACAGGGAATGCAGAGCCGCACGCGCGCCGCGCGAGTAAAAACTGCTTGCCTGTGTGAGGGTAAAAACTGCCTGCGCAGGTAAAAAGGTAATCGCCGGAGCAGCCTCGGATTGGCTCGCCCGGCCGCGCGCGTTTGTTTTTGCGCCAAGGGTGGGGTACCACGTCGCCCTAAGCCTTCGGAGCAAACTGAATATTGGTGGGGGTGAAACGATGAGCGCGACGCTTGCCAATCCAACGGAGATGATTCGGCAGGGCGCGCCTCGCCTGATTCACACTGACGAAGAGCTTGAGGAATACACGCAGGCTCTCTTCGCGCTCACGGCCAAGCCCGATCCCACACCGGAAGAAGAGGAAGCGATCGAGTTGATGACCCTGCTGGTCGAGCGCTACGAGCAGGAGCGCTACCCGATCCCTACCGCCGAGCCCGCCGACGTGTTGCGCTTTCTGCTGGAGCATAACGAACTCTCGCAGCGCGACATCGCCCCGGAACTCGGCAGCGAAAGCACCGTCTCGCTGGTCCTCTCAGGCAAGCGCCATCTGAACCGCGACCACATCGCGCGGCTGAGCCGCCGCTTCAACGTCTCCCCCGCGGTGTTCTTCGGGGCATCGTCGCTTTAAATCCGCGTCAACGCCCCGCTGCCCATCCACCGGCCAGGACACCCCCGCCAGGATTCTCCGAGATCAATAGCCAAATCGAGATCAGAATTGCTCCCTTGCTTCATGGTTTCCGCTTCCGCTTCTGGACTGCAATAAGGGGCGCTACCAGCCGTTCGTGAAGTGCGAACAAGAATTCGACTCGTAGCCTATCACTCACAAAGGGCTGGACTCGATAGCATCGCTCGACGGCCCGATCTAAGACGGCATGAGCTTTGACTAGCTTGGGAGGCATTGCAATTGGATCGTAAAGTTCCGCAGGCGTTGAGTTTGGAAACTCGGCCTTTGCGTCGAGCACCCCCTTTGCAGCCTCTTCGACGGAACCCAGGCGTTTCGGTGTCAAATCTTGCGGCCAAGGAAAATTGTTATAAACCAACAAAGCAGAGTAGCGGTAATCCGACTTTATTCGGCCACAGACCTGACGCACCCAAGCCATGTGCATTCCCGAGGAGAGCACACCAAAATGGAAGAGTGACGCATCCGCGAGGAAAAGACAGCTATCGCTAACGATATAGTCTGGCGTGAAGTAGCTCATCGGAATGTATCGACGACTCTCAGAGCTGTGGCGAGGAACCAAGACATAGTTACTGCTCGGTTGGCGAATTTCGCCGAATAGAGACGGAAAATCTGCGAGTTTGTTCGTGGCGGGTCTGTCGCTCTGTTCCCGGTATTTCCGTACAGCGATAACGCGACGATTGATCTCCGGAATTCCGCGAATTGCCTGAGGCGAAACGTCCGTCAGCCAAAGACACCAACGCTTTTCTCCATTCAGGTATTCATTGGAACTCAAGAGTTCTCGAATCAAGGGCCGCGCCTCTGGAACATCGGCCAGCAATGTCCGCTTCTCTTGGTCGGTGAATAGAAGATTCCCATCGTCATTCGGCATATTCCCAAATCGCATCTCAGGTACATTGCTTATCGGTCGCCTGCGAGACGTGAGTGCAGCATCCTTCCCTTCGATCAAATAAGGACTAATGTTTGCAGGGTGCGTCACCAACACACTCTCTTTGCTGGATTCATAGTCATAGATGCTTTTCCCTCTGACATCAAAGGCGCCGAAGCCAACGACAACAACATGAACGTGCGCTTTGCCACGAGCCTCGCTTTCCCAAGCGAAAGTGCGATGAGCGAAATGAATTTTCACGTCCAGAGAACCGAATAGGATCGGCCATAAAATACCTGGCTGTTCCCCTTGAGTAATGGAGTTGGTCGAGACGAAGCCAACTCTAATACGCGTTCGACGAATATATTGCGCGGCTCGCAAATACCAACAGCACACATAATCCAGGACGCCGGCGCTTTTTAGTTCGCCAAATACGTGCCGCATATCGGCCTGTTGCTGAGCGTTCCGAGCCTTTTTCCCGACGAATGGCGGATTCCCGAGAACGTAACTGCATTGGGTACGAGGAAGAATATCCTTCCAGTCCATTCGCAAGGCATTTGTGCAAAGGATTGTGGGCGATTTCTTAAGCGGGAGACGTACAAAATACTGGCCAAATTCTTCCGATAGGCGAATGTTCATCTGGTGGTCCATGAGCCACATTGCAACCTCAGCAATGCGGGCGGGCCATTCACTTATCTCGATTCCGAAAAACGCATCGACATCAACGAGGGAGAGACGTTGAATGTCCAACTCTTGGTGAGCGGATGGGAAAAGGAGCTTTAGAACCTCAATTTCGAGCAACCGCAGTTCACGGTAAGTAATCACCAGGAAATTTCCGCAACCGCACGCTGGATCGAGAAATCGAAGGTGCGCAATTGCGTCGTGAAAGCGTAACAATTCAGCTCTGCTGCTCTTAGCACGTTCAAACTCTTCCCGAAGGCCATCGAGGAACAGCGAACGAACGACCTTGAGGATGTCACGCTCGCTTGTGTAATGCCCTCCGATCTGACGCCTTTCCGGAATTACCTCCTGAAATAGGGAGCCAAAGATTGCGGGAGAAATGCGTGACCAATCGAAGCGTGTACACGCGAGAAGAGCTTCCCTCATGTCGGCGTTGAAATCAGCAAATCCAAGGTTTTCCGAAAACAACTCTCCGTTTACATACGTAAAGGCCGCTAGTGTCTCATCAAGGTTTTTCTGGCGCATTTCGTGAGGCGTGTTAAGGACATCGAAAAGCCGGGCGAGGTGGAGCCCGAGATCTGAGCCGTCCTTGGCCGTTCGATTGATCAAATACAAGTGAAAGGATTCGCGCTCGAAAATCCCCGTGTCCTCTGCGAACAAGCAGAACAAGATGCGGACAAGAAATCGCTCAAGCCGGTGACCTGAATAACCGCCTGCACCCAAAGCATCGTGAAGACGGCCCATGATCTGAACGGCTTTGATGTTGATTGGATCTTGTTCTTCGAATTTGTGTTGTTTATATCCAGGAATGAACGCGAAGGCGTGAATATAATCGTGAAGCTGCGATAGCGGAAATTCAATCGTATTTACGCGGATGCCATTGAACAAAGGCAAATGGAGTTGCTCTTCCGGCTCCAAATCGTGCAATGCGATCCGTGCAAAGTCTGAAATTATGACGTACCGAGGTATTTCGTCTGTGCGCCCTTCTCTTGCCAAGTCTTGGATGTACCGGAATGCCTGCGATTCGGCTTTGCCGAGGTCTTTGCCTAGGCTCTTATGTTCAACCAACGCAATCCCGGGCCAGAACAGATCAATGTAGCCATATTTCCCGGAGATTTTCTTTACAGGTTCCTCGAAAGCTGCGACGACTCGCCGACGCACGCCGAACACTTCGAAAAACTCATTCCAAAATGTTTGCTTTTCAGCACGCTCGCTAGCTTCGCCTGTCCACTCCTTTGAGAAGGCAATGGCACGGTGGCGAATTTCATTCCAAGATAAGGGCATGGCCGGATCATAGCAAAATTACTGGCGGGCGGCTCACGTCTGATCCGCCATAAATCTGGGTGCCCCAGGCCTAAATTTTCAGACCTGGGACTAGAAGACTCAGCTCGCCAGCGACTCCACAACCGCCTCGGGATGGCGGGCAATCACCGTCAAATAAGCTCGCGCCGCGCGATCCGGACGCCGCCGCCCCTGCTCCCAGTCTTGCAAGGCGCGCGGGTCGAGAGCAAACCGGCGCGCAAACTCCGCGCGGCTGAGGCCGGTAGCGTTCCGCACCGCGCGTACATCCACTTCGAGCGGGAGCGGAAACTGGTGAACGGCGGCAGGCTCCGCCTCGCCCTTGGCGATTGCTGCCGCCTCGCGCATGGCCGCGACAAGTTCGTCCGCAACATTCTTCCGTTTCATGGTTCGATCCTCCCTGCCGGTGCGCGCTGGAAAACCATCGCTAGAAAAGCTCGCTGTGAGAACCCACGCGTACCAGCCGCAAAGAGATCGTCGGGCTTCTTGTAGATGAGAAGCAGATCGGGCTTGAGGTGGCACTCGCGATGGTTGGTATATTCGCCCGCCAAAGGATGATCGTGAAATCTTTCCGGCAGGGTTCGATCCGACGCCAGGAATGAAATCGCCGCCTGCAGGTCCGCATCGAGCGTGGCGCGATGCTGCCCTTTGGCTTCGCGCTTGTAGTCCTTCTTGAACTTGGCGGTTCGGCTAATCGTCCGCATGAAGATCGGCCATCAACTCTTCGACACTCCCGAACTTCTCTACCTCGCCCCGATCCCCTGCCTCCATCGCCGCGATGGTTTCGGCATTGGGAACACGAAGCTCAAAGGGAAAGGCCTGGTCGGCCGCCGCGCGCGTCAGAAAGACGCGCACCGCCTCGGAGAGACTCAACCCCATGGCGCCAAACGTTTTAGACGCCTTAGACTTTAGCTTCTGATCGATCCGAACATGAATCATCGCAGTTGCACTCTGCATAATGCCACCCATACAACCATTGTATACTAATTGAGATACAAGCGCCGTCTTTTCCGAAACCTTAGCTCGCCAGCGCCTTCACCACCGCCTCTGGACGGCGGGCAATCACAGTCAGGTAGGCTCGCGCCGCGCGCGTTTGGCCAGCGCCCACTTCAGCTCTTCGATGCCCTCGCCCGTCACCGCCGAGACGGCGTGGAACTCGAGCTTCCTGCGCCTGGCGTGCGCCGCCAGCTTCTTGAGCTTTGCCGGGTTGGCCGCGTCGATCTTGGTCGCCACCACGATCATGGGCTTCGCGGCCAGCGGATGCTCGCCCGCATCACGCCCCGCCGAACCCGCGCTCGCCCCAGGGCTTGCCCCAAAGCTGGCCAGCTCGTTGTTGATCACCCTGAAGTCTTCCACCGGATCGGGACGGCCCGAGGCATCCGACACATCCACCAGATGCGCCAGCACGCGCGTGCGCTCAATGTGCCGCAGGAACTGCGTTCCCAGCCCCGCGCCCTGGTGCGCGCCTTCGATGAGCCCCGGCACGTCGGCCACCACAAACGACTGCTGCTCCGGCTCCTCGCCCACCGTCACCACGCCCAGGTTCGGCTCCAGCGTGGTGAACGGATAATCGGCGATCTTCGGCCGCGCCGCCGAGATGCGCGAGATGAGCGTGGATTTGCCCGCGTTGGGAAAGCCGACGAGACCCACGTCAGCCAGCAGTTTGAGTTCGAGCCGGTACGCGCGCTCCTCGCCCGCGCGCCCCAGCTCGTGTTCGCGCGGAGCCTGATGCGTACTGGTGGCGAAGTGCTGGTTGCCGCGCCCGCCGCGCCCGCCCTTGGCGATTACGATGCTTTCGTCCGGCTCCTGAAAGTCGTGCACCAGTTCGCCGGTCTCGGCATCGTAGAGCGATGTGCCCACGGGAACCTGCAGCACGGTCGAGCGGCCGTCCTGCCCGGTGCAGTTCGAGCCCATGCCGTGCTCGCCGCGCTGCGCTTTGTGCTCCGGGTTGTAGCGGAAGTGGATGAGCGTGTTGTGCCGCTGGCTCGACTCCATGATCACATCGCCGCCCCGGCCGCCGTCGCCGCCCGAAGGGCCTCCGCGCGGCACGAACTTTTCGCGCCGGAAGGCCATGCACCCGTTGCCGCCGTCTCCAGCCTTCACGCGAATTTTGGCTTCATCGATGAACATGGCTCTGCCGGCCCGCCGGGGCTATGACGCGGCCAATCGCCGCGGCACACTGACGCGATCCTCTCTCAAGCGCCGTCTTTTCAGTGTATCGAACCGTTCCGCTAGCCTGCGGCCGGCCAGGATCGCCGTTCCGGCCGGCTTCGCGCGCGAAAACCCGCACCCCGCGCCCCGCCGCCCCGGCCAATGGCGGAAAAACCCGCAATTGTGACGCAGGCTACTTCTCAATAGCGTTTTCGAGGCATAGAATCGCTCGCAAACATCCTTCAGGCCCGCGTAGCGCGGCGAAAAAATTGCGTATCGCACGCCCCGCACCGGACCCGCCGTCAGAGCGGGCCGGCAGCTTGGTTTGTCCTTTCCCTGCGATCTGCCCATGTTGCGTTGACCATGGCAGAGGCAAGGCGGAGTTGGATTCAGTGGTTCACGGTTGGGGCGCTGTGCCTGAGCGTTCGCACGGTAGCCTTTGCCCAATCGGGTCCCGCCGGTCTCGGCTCCCCGCACACCGTCCAAATTTCCTCTGTCCCCTCAGGTTCGCTTGCCGGCCGCCTCACCGATCTGCACTCGGCTCCGCTCGCCGGCGTCTCCGTCGTTCTGCGCAACCAGGCGACGGGCGTTGAGGTTCGCACAACCACAGCGAAGAATGGCGCATTCCGCATTGCGTCTCTGGACGCGGGCGAATACACGCTCGAAGCCGACGCGGCCCAGCTCGGCCGCGGCCAACTCGAGGGGATTCTCATTACCGGCGGCAACGAAGCGCGCGTGCAAGCCGCTATGCGCTTCGAGGCCCGCCGCGCCAACCCGCATCGCAGTACCCTCCGCTGCCGCCACTCCCATGCCGCTGGCGGCTTCCGCACTGCCCGCCGCTCCGGCCGCCGCTCCCAAATCAGTCGTGGCTTCGGCGGCGCCCTTATCCGCGCCCTCGCGCGCGTCCAGCACGGCGCAGTCCACGGCGGCTGGCACACAACTCAGCGCGGCCAATCCGGCCGTTGCGGCCGGCACGGCGCTCATCGCTGCGCGCCCGGCGCTTAGCACCTCCCGCCCCGTGCCCACTGCATCCATCGCCACCGAACCGCTGCGATCCATATCCTTGGCGGCTTCACGGGATGCAGACGGAATGCGCCCATCCGAGCAGCCGGCCGCGACGGAGCAGAGTCCGGCAGGTGCCTTCACGCAACCCGTCAAACCGTCGCAAACCCAGCCGCGATTGGCATCGGCGCCTTCCGCTCCTGCGGAAACACCGGCTGCGCCCCGCGTTTCCGCCGCGACGGCCGCCGTACGCGAGCCACGGCAGGAGCAGCCGGAAACCCACGCGCCGGCCTTGCCGCAGCCGGCCGCGCTGGAAACGCAATCGCTTGCAATGCAGCTCGCGCTTGCCGTTGCGCCTACGCGCACCCTCCCCCTCGCATCCGGCGCGGCTCCCGCCTTCGCCGCGGCAGCAGCGCCAGCCAGCACCGTGCAGGCAGCCCTGCTGAACTCGTCTTCGATAGCGCCCGGCGCAGCCGTCACGCAACCAACCGATCCCGTAACGCCTGTTGTCGCCACCACGGTTACCGCCGCGCAACTGCAGGCTCTGCCCGCGAGCGGGCGCCGCTGGCAGGAGTTCCTTCTCGATACGCCCGCGGCCAGCGCCTCCGCGGACTCTTCGCAGGCCTCATTCCGCAATTCCCAGGAGTCAGCCGAAATTGCGGTCGACGGCGCGAGCATACGCCTGGCCTTTGGCGCCGCCGCCGGCTCGGGCTCCCGTTCGCAGGCGTCCGATCCCTCCTCTGAGAACGAGGAGCAGGAGAGATCCATGAGCCGCGCATGGAACGGCGGGCGCGGCCTGGGCCTGAGCGAAGCCGCCATCCATGAGGTAACAGCCACCGCGGGTAACGTGGAGGCCGAGGGACTACGCTCCTCCAGCGGACGCACGGCCTTCCGCACCGAGAGTGGCGGCAACGCACTCCACGGCCAGGCCTTCCTCTTCGACCGCCAGAACACATGGGGCGCGCGGAACCCTTTTACGCAGTGGGTGCAAAACACGGGTACGGAAGCGGACCCCAGCTTTGCGTCCGTGCCGTACACGCCGCCCGACCATGAGATCGTCTGGGGGCTCGGCATGGGCAGCCGTATCCGCCGCGACAAGCTTTTCTGGTTCGCAGCTCTGGACAGCTATCACCGCAACGATCCGGGGCTGGCGACGGTGAAAAACGCCAGCGATTTCTTCTATCTGCCTGAGCCGACAAGCGCGTCCGTCACATTGCTCAGCGCGCAGCTCGGCGAAAGTCAAAACCAGGCCTATAACGACTACCTCGGTGTCGCGGCGCCCGGCCAATCTGCGGCGGGACTGGAGCAGTTGGCTGCGCTGCTCGGCCCCGCAGCTCGCAATTCCTCGCAATGGACCGGCTTCGCGCGCATCGATTGGCAGGCGGCGGAGCGCCACCGCTTCACGCTCGAAGGTATTGGCGCCAATTGGTCCTCGCCCGGCGGCGGTCTCACCCGCGTCTCAGAAAGCTATGGCAGCCACAGCTTCGGCTCCAGCCAGGCCAGCCAACAGTGGCTGCTCGCTCGCTGGGAAGCCTATCTCACGCCAAACCTGCTCGCCGTCACGCAAGGCTCGGCGGGGCGCACCATCCTCAGCGCGAAGCCCGATACGCCTTCGAATTTCGAGCAAGGATTTCTTGGCGGAAGCTGGAACGGTTACAGCCAGTTGCCGCAGATTGTCGTCGACTCACGCTATGGATTCACCATCGGCAATCCTTCGCGCTTCGGCCAGGGCAGCTATCCCGACGAAAAGCTATACCACGGCCAGGAAATGCTCGACTGGGTCCACAACAAGCTGCTGGTCAAGGCCGGCTTCGAGCTGGACCACGACGCCGACGCAACCAGCATGTTGCGCAACCAGACCGGCACCTATGTTTACTCCAAGGTGCAGGACTTCATTGCCGATGCGCTGGTCTTTCAGAAGTTCGGGTTTGCAGATGCGCTCGACCCAACCAACCCGCACAACTGCGGCGCGACCACCAGCGAATGGGGCAGCCAGCCCTGCTACTCCTATTACTCGCAGACCATTGGACCCTCCGACTGGCATCTGAGCACCAACGACTGGGCAGGCTACGCGACCGCGCAGTGGCAGCCGAGCAAATTCGCCGTCTTCTCTCTCGGCCTGCGCTGGGAGCGCGAGCAGATGCCTCCGCCCATCGCCGCGCTGGCCAACTCCGACCTGCCGCAAGCCGGGCAAATGCCCGATCTCGGCAACAACTGGGGTCCGCGCGTCAGCCTCGCAATCGGCAACGCCAAAAACCGCTGGCCGGTGTTGCGCCTCGGCTATGGCATGTACTACGGCCGCGTGGAAAACGCCACCCTCGAGACCGCGCTCACCCAAACCGGCTCGCTCAAAGGAGACCTAAGCTTCTTCATGCGGCCCTCCGACGATTGCCAACATTGCTCGGGCGGAGCGCCGCCGTTCCCCCACGTCTTCGCCGGCCAACCTTCCAGCGTGGTCAAGCCGGGCGCGGTCGAGTTCGCGCCCAACTTCCGCAACCCCGAGATTCACCAGGCCGTTGCCGCCATCGAGCAGCCGCTACCGGGCCGCATTGAACTTACGGCAAGCGCGATGCTCTCGCTCGGCCGCCGACTGCCCGTCTCCATCGACACGAACGTCAATACCGACATCAGTGGCAACGCAGACAGTGGAATGATCACCTATGCCGTGAAGGACCCCACCGGCAAGGGCCCCATCAACGTCACGCAGACCACGCAGATTAAAGTTCCCTTCTACGCTTCCTGGCCGGCGAACGGAGGGACTTGCCCGTACTACACGCCGACGACAGGCGAGGTCCTTCCCGGGCGTCTCTGCCCGGATTACCAACAGATCGACAATATTGAGAGCAGGGCCAATTCGACCTACGAAGCGGCGATGGTCAAACTCACGCGTTATGGCAGCCGCGGACTGAGCCTGCATGCCCACTACACGTACGCCCACGCCATGGATTGGAACCCCGACGGAACGACCCTGACGCCCGGCAGCGATGTCCTCGATCCCGCCAACTTCAGCGCCGAGTACGGCACAAGCAACCTCGACGTGCGCCACTCGGCCGCAGTCACGGTGGTCTATGAAGCGCCCTGGAAGCTGCGCAACTTCGCTGGCCGCCTCGGCAACGGCTGGATGCTCTCCGGCATCGGGCAATTCCGCAGCGGCCTGCCCTACTCCATGCGCGTGACCGGCTCGATCCCCATGGGGTTCAACTCCACGGTCGTCGGCCTCGGACCGAGCATGAATGGTTCCGGCGGCGACAACCGCTTGTACGGCCTGGCCCGCAACACCTACCGCTATCCCAACGCGTGGAAGGCCGATCTGCGCCTGGGCAAGAAATTCGACCTGGGCGAAACCCGCCAGTTGGAGCTGCTGGCCGAGAGCTTCAATCTCTTCAACCACCAGAACGTGACTGAAATCGAAACCACCGGCTACTACATTGAGAACAACAGCGGGTCAAACCCCACGCTCTGTTACCTCACCATCAACACCAGCGGCAGCGCCAGTTGCGCATCCTCTGCCAATAGTTCGGGTACCCTGACGCCCGCCTTCGGCCAGCCGCTCAACATCAATGGCAGCGACTTCTACCGCGAGCGCCAGATTCAGTTCGGCCTGCGCATGAAGTTTTAGCCGTTCCTCTGCTGCAAGCCGCCCGCCGCGGGCGGAAATCTCTCCCGCACCAGCTTCAACGCCTCTTCCGCCGTGGCAACCGTTCCCTCCAGTTGCGCATCCTCGGCCGCGCTCAGCATCTCGCGAAACCGCGCTCCCGGCTGGTATCCCGCCGCAATCAGTTCTCTGCCCGTAATCAGCGGCCGCGGCCTCACCGCCGTCTCCGGCATCGAGGAAAACCGCTCGCGCACAAACTCCCAGTTTTCCAGGTTGCCCGTGGCGGCCAGGCAATCCATGCGATGCAGCGCCAGGTGCTCCTCAAACCGCTCCAGCCGGAAAAACCGCTTCAGCGTCGATTCCTTCATCCTCTGCGCATCCATGAACCGCATGTGGTTTTCTATCAGCGCCAGCACCTGCCGCGTCTCCTCGTTCGAAAAGCGGAACCGCCGGCAGATCTCCGCGCCCATGGCCGCGCCGATCTCAACATGCCCATCGAAGCGAATCCGTTCCGGCGCGCGACGGAAGGTCGGCGGCTTGCCCACATCGTGCAACAGCGCTCCCCACGCCAGCGTCATCGAGCATCCCGCCTCCAGTTGCTCCAACAGCATCAGCGTGTGCACCCACACGTCGCCTTCGGGATGGAACTGCGGCGGCTGCTCCACGCCCTTCATCCGCGCCACCTCCGGCAGCACCTCGCCGAGCAGCCCCGTCTCGTCCAGCAGTTCAAAAGCTCGCCGCGCGTGGCCCTCCGTCAGCATCTTCGTCAGCTCGTCGCGCACGCGCTCCCGGCTCACCGCATGAATACGCGACGCGAGCGATCGGATCGCAAGCAACGTCTCCGCTTCCAGCTCGAACCCGAATCGCGCCGCAAATCGCACCCCGCGCAACATGCGCAGATGGTCTTCCTCAAAGCGCTGCTCCGCACGGCCGATGGCGCGCACCACTCCCGCATCCAGGTCCGCGAGCCCGCCCACAAAATCCAGCACCGCCGCGCGCAAATCAGCCCCCACTCCCACTGATTTGTCATCCTGAGCGGAGCCGCTCGCGTCCTTTACGAGCGGCGCAGTCGAAGGATCTGCGGTTGCTTTTTCCCAAATGCTACGGGCTTCAGCCCGTACATTGCCTCCTCCCGATGACACGGGCTCTAGCCCGTGCGGGAATGCTTTCAGCGGGTCCAGCAGCAGCCCATTGATCGTGAAATCGCGCCGCCGCACATCCTCCTCTGCCGTCTTCGTATACCGCACCGCATCGGGATGCCGCCCATCGGAATACGCCAAATCCGACCGGAAGGTCGCCACTTCCGTCACAAACCCGGCATCTTCTGTCTGCGGCGCAACCAGCACCACGCCGAAGTGCGCGCCCACGGCGAAGGTTCGCGGAAACATCTCCAGCACCACGTCCGGCGTTGCGCTCGTGGCCACGTCGTAGTCTGCCGGCTCGCGGTCCAGCAGCAGATCGCGCACGCATCCGCCCGCGAGGTACGCTTCATACCCCGCCGCGCGCAGCGTCTCCACGATCCGCAACGCCGCTTCGAACTGTCCAGTGCCAGCCATCGTCGGTGTTTCTATTCTCGCTCCGCCAGCCCGAGCCCGCGAAACGGCCAACTCGCCAACTTGCCGACTCGCCTCGCAGCGGCGTGCCAACTCGCTACACTGAAACCATGCCCGGCTCCGGCCTCATCCTCGGCATTGAAACCTCGTGCGACGAGACGGCCGCGGCCATCGTCGAGCGCGGCGCGCGCACAGTCTCCTCTGTCGTCGCGTCGCAAATCGCCACCCACGCGCGCTACGGCGGCGTCGTTCCGGAGCTGGCCAGCCGCGAGCATCTCCGCGCCATCGTTCCCGTGGTCCGCGCCGCGCTCGCTGAAGCGCACCTGACCCTCGCCGATCTCGACGCCATCGCCGTCACCTGCGGCCCCGGCCTCGCCGGAGCGCTGCTCGTCGGCATCACCTACGCCAAAGCTCTCGCCTTCGCCAACAATCTCCCTCTCATCGCCGTCAACCACCTCGAAGGCCACATCCACGCCGTCCTGCTCAACGAGCGCGAGTCCCAAAGCGAATTGGGTGCCCCATCCTTTCCGCAATCCGTCCAAACGGATTCGGAAAGGGTGGGAGAGCAAGAACCCCGGCTCAGCGCGAGCGTCGAGCCCGCCCTCGCCCTCGTCGTCTCCGGCGGCCACACCCACCTCTATCTTGCGCGCCTCGCGCACGGCGCCTGGACTTACACCCTCATCGGCCGCACCCTAGACGACGCCGCCGGCGAGGCCTTCGACAAGGTCGCCAAGCTCCTCGGCCTCGGCTATCCCGGCGGACCATGGATTGACGCGCTCGCCCAATTCGGCAACCCGCGCGCTGTGCCCTTTTCCTTTGCGCAGATCAAAACAAAAGTCCACCTCGGCGGCAAACCCCCGCGCACCAAGGCCGCCAAAACCGCGCCCATCGCGCGCCTCGACCCGCACTTCCTCTTTTCGTTTTCGGGAATCAAGACCGCCGTCTTGCGCTACGTCGAGCTGCACGGCCTGCGCGCCGAGTCCAGAGCCAGGGTCCCGCGCGTTCTCGCCAATTTCCGCCCGCCGCAATCGCGCGAAGAAGCTCTCGCCCTCTGCCCGCAGCCCACGCTCGACCTCATCGCCAGCTTTCAGCACGCCGTCATCGGCGACCTGATCAAGAAAACCTTCGCCGCGGCCGAGTCGCTTGGCGCCGCGCGCATCCTGGTCACGGGCGGGGTGGCCGCCAACCGCGAGCTCCGCGCCCGCTTCAGCGCCGAAGCCGAGCGCCGCGGCCTGCGCATTGCCTTCCCCACCCTCGCGCTCTCAACCGACAACGCCGCCATGATCGCCGCTGCTGCATGGCCGCGCCTGCTGGCGCAGGATTTCGCCCCGCCGGACCTCTCCGCCGACCCGTCGCTCATCCTCGGCTGACGAACGCACATCTCCGTCAAGCCCGCCCAATACAAAGCAAAGGCCCGGCTCTCGCCAGGCCCTGGGGTTCTATTCCCTGCTCCCTATTGGCTATTCCCTGTTTTATTCCGTCCACCGCCGCATGATCAGCGACGCATTGATGCCGCCGAACCCGAACGAGTTCGACAGGGCGATGTCGAACGAGTGCGCGATGGCCTTGTTGGGCACATAGTCCAGCCGGCACTCCGGATCGGGATTCTCGAGATTGATGGTCGGCGGGAGCTGCTGGTTGATAAGCGCCAGCACGGTAATGCCGGCTTCCAGCCCGCCTGCTCCGCCCAGCAGGTGCCCGGTCATCGACTTCGTTCCGCTGATCTTGAGCCGGTGGCTGAGCGCGTGCTCGCCGAAGACCAGCTCAATCGCGCGCGACTCGTTGCCGTCTCCCGCCGGCGTGGACGTGGCATGCGCATTGATGTAGCCAACTTCTTCCGGCCGGATGCCTGCGTCCTTGAGCGCGGCTCTCATGCTGCGTTGCGCTCCCGCGCCCTCGGGAGCGAGGGACGTCATGTGATAGGCGTCGGCGCTCATGCCGTAACCGATCACTTCTGCCAGAATCTTGGCTCCGCGCGCACGGGCAAATTCCAGCTCCTCGAGAATCAGGATGCCCGCGCCCTCGCCGATCACAAAGCCGTCGCGGTCTTTGTCGAACGGGCGGCTGGCGCGCGTGGGATCGTCGTTGCGCGTGGAGAGCGCGCGCATGGCGGCGAATCCGCCTACGGAGAGAGCCGTCACCGCGGCCTCCGCGCCTCCGGCGATCATCGCGTCCGCGTCGCCGTGCAGGATCATGCGCACCGAGTCACCGATGGAGTTGGCGCTGGTGGCGCAGGCCGTAGCCGTGGCGGAGATGGGCCCCTGCGCGCCGTAGCGGATGCTGATTTGCCCCGCGGCCATATTCACAATCGTGGCGGGAATGAAAAAGGGCGAGAGCTTGCGCGGGCCGCCCTGCAGCAGGTTCGAGTGCTCGCGCTCGATGACTTCGAATCCGCCGATTCCGGAGCCGATGAACACGCCGATCCGCTCGGCGTTCTCTTCCGTGATCTTCAGGCCCGACTGCGCCATCGCCTCCTGCGTCGCCGCAAAGGCGTAGTGAATGAAGCGCCCCATCTTGCGCGCTTCTTTCTTGTCCACAAATTGCAGCGGGTCGAAGTTCTTCACCTCGGCGGCAAAGGCGACCGGGAATCCCGTGGCGTCAAAGCCCTGGATCGGCCCCATGCCGCTGGCCCCGGCCAATAACTGCCGCCAAACTTCGGATGCGGTGTTGCCTACGCCGCAGAGCAGCCCCACACCGGTAACGACAACTCTGCGCTTCGATGCCTGGGTCGGTACTTCAGTCAATGGCTACTTGCCGCCTTTCGCGTTCTTCTCGATGTAGTCGATGGCGTCCTTGACAGTCTTGATCTTCTCGGCGTCCTCGTCGGGAATCTCCATGTCGAACGCCTCCTCGAACTGCATCACCAGCTCGACCACGTCCAGCGAGTCGGCGCCCAGGTCTTCCTGAAAGCTGGCGCCGGGCGTGACTTCGGCTTCATCAACCTGCAACTGCTCGACAATGATCTGCTTCACTTTTTCTTCAACGGCCATGCGTGCTTCTCCTCGTGATGTTTACAACTCAAGCAAAACACTTCGGGGACTGAAACGATTGCTTCGCCCCGCGAGCCTACCATACCCGCCCGCGGCTGGGAATGACAACCACCGCGCCACAAAAGATGCGCATGGTCCCGAATCTTCAAGTCTACCGGGCGAAACCGGGGGTGTAAAGGCGCGCGGAAGAAGAGATTTATGAACCTGCAACCCGGAATTCCCGTGCCGCTACCCTGGCCTGTCGTCTCCTAGCTGCTGCAAACGCCCCGGCCCCATACGGATCGCACAAACGCACCGCCGTCCAGCGTATATTTGGCGAAGAGGATCTGGTTATGGGAAGCTCAGCGATTGCATTTGCCCTGATTGCCGTTGGCATTTTTCTTGTTGGAATGTTGCTGGGTCATAGGCAGGGCCGCACTGCGGCGCGTGAGCAGCTCGATCAGGCTCTGGCCAACGAACGCGAAGTCGCCAGGACGCGCGAAGCGGCCCAGGCGGAAAAATACAACCAGATGAAGTCGGACCTAGATGCGGCCTTTAAATCCGCGGCGGCCGACGCCCTTCGCGCCAATACAGAATCGTTTCTTAGCCTCGCAAAAGAGCAATTGGGAGGGCAGACGCGGGAGGCAAAGCAAACATTGGAAGCCAAAGAGTTGGCTATTAAAAATATGGTTGACCCGCTGGGCGCCGCGCTCAAGAGTCTCGACGAGCAGACACGCGCCATGGAGACGGCGCGCGCCGGCGCTTATTCCAAGGTTGAAACGTTGGTGGGGAATCTGCAGCAATCGATCCCCGCGTCGCTCGATGCGCTGAAGACCGAAACCTCGCAGCTTATTTCAGCCTTGCGCTCTCCCAAAACGCGCGGCAATTGGGGCGAGCTGCAGTTGCGCCGCTGCGTGGAATACGCCGGAATGATCGAATACTGCTCCTTTTCCGAGCAGGTTTCGGCGCGCGACGAGGAGGACCGCCTTCTGCGTCCCGACATGACCATTCAATTGCCCAATGGCCGCGAAATCGTGGTGGACGCGAAGACGCCTCTTGATGCGTTTCTGGACGCCAGCGGCAGCACCGATCCAGCCGTGCAAAAAGTGCGCTTCGAGGCTCATGCGCAGCGCGTAAGGACGCACCTGAAAGATCTCTCGGGGAAGGCCTACTGGAAACAGTTTGAGAAAGCGCCGGACTTCGTGGTGTGTTTTTTGCCCAGCGAGGCGTTGTTCAGCGCCGCTCTGGAAGCCGACCCGTCGCTCATCGAATTTGGCGCGCAAAGCCACGTAGTCATGGCCACGCCCACGACCCTCATCGCGCTGCTCCGCGCCGTGGAGTTCGGCTGGCAGCAGATGGAGATCACCAAGAACGCCAGGGCGATTCACGAGATGGGACGCCGCATCTACGAAAAGCTCGTTGTGGCGCAAGGACACGTGGTGCGCCTCGGCAATGCGCTCGCCAACAGCGTGGATTACTTCAACCGTTTCGTCGGTTCCATTGAAGGCAAAGGCAGCGTCTTCTCCTATGGGCGCCAGTTGGGCGAACTGGCTCACGGGGATGGAGATCTAGCCGAAACGGCAAAGCTACAGCCGGAAGTGCGCGAACTGGAATCGCCCGAATGGTCGCAGCCGCTCCTCACGGCCAACGACCCACCAGTAAAGTAGGTTGGGAGCAACTCCTCCAGTCCCTAGTTGTGAGGTTTCAATAGATTGTCCATCTGATCTGAACCTGTAAAGCTGGGTTTGCGAAGACTCAGTAATTCAGGAGACCAGATGGACTATCACCAGAATGCACGAACCATGGTTTGGAGTCGAGAAGAGATGGCGAAGCGGGTGATCGAGCAGGGAAGCACGTTGGCGGCGGCTGCAGCCGCCGCCAACGTGAGCCCGAAGACCGCTGCCAAATGGGTGGCGCGCTATCGGGCGCTGGGCTTGGCCGGGCTCGCAGACCGCAGTTGCAGGCCGCTCCGCCTGCGCAGGCCCACTAAGCCGGAGCTGGCGGAGCGGGTTGAGTTGCTGCGTCGCCAACGCTGGACCGGGTTGCGCATCGCGCAAGCCACAGGCCTCAGCCGGGCCACGGTTAGCCGTATCCTGCGCCGGCGCAAGCTCAGCCGCATACGCGATCTGGAACCACGCCCACCCGTGCTGCGCTATGAGCACGCCGCGCCCGGGGACCTGCTGCATCTGGACATCAAGAAGCTGGGCCGTATCGCCAAGCCCGGCCATCGCGTCACCGGCAACCTCGCCGACCGCACCCGGCGCGTGGGCTGGGAGTACGTCCACGTCGCCATCGACGACCACTCCCGCATCGCCTTCTCGGCCATCTTCCCGGATGAAACCGCGGCTTCAACTGTCGCTTTCCTCTGCCAGGCTGTGGCCTACTACGCACGGCTGGGCATCCGCTTCCGCGGCCTGCTCACCGACAACGGACCGGCCTATCGCTCGCGCCGCTTCGCAAAGGTATGCAGGGAACTCGGCATCAAACATCGTTTCACCCGGCCCTACACCCCGCGCACCAACGGCAAAGCCGAACGCTTCATCCGCACTGCTCTACAGGAATGGGCCTATGCCCGCATTTATCAGAACTCCGATGAACGCTGCGCCCAGCTTCTGCCCTGGATACACGAATACAACTGGCACAGACCTCACGCCAGTCTCAACCACTACACTCCCATCAGCAGAGCAGGCGCAGATCGGAACAATCTGTTGACACTACACACCTAGTCCCTACGTCCCTAGTCCCTGTTTCTCCCCAAACGCCTCTCGCAGCCGCTTCCACGTCGTCTCCAGGTCCTCCGGCAGCACCCGCGTCTCGCCCACCGTGGTCATAAAGCTGGTGTCGCCCACCCAGCGCGGCATGGCGTGCAGGTGCAGGTGGCCGGCCACGCCCGCTCCGGCGGCCTGGCCGATATTCATGCCGAAGTTGAATCCGTGCGGCTTGTAAACCCGGTCGAGCGCGCCTTCGGTCCGCTGCGCCAGATCCATCAGCTCGTGCGCGGTTTCGGGCGCCAGCGCCGCCAGCCGGTCAAGGTGCGCGTAAGGCATGACCATCACATGCCCTGACGTGTACGGAAAAGCGTTCAGGCAGACGAAGCAGTACTTGGCGCGCAGAACCAGGCCACCGGCCGCCTCGGCCTTCTCGCGATCCATGCCGTTCGCAATCGCATAATCAATCGCTGCGATCAGGTTGCAGAAGACGCAGCCCAAATCGCCTGGCCACGCATCCAGGGCCGCTGGAACGCCGGGCCGCACCGCGTTCTCCGCCGTGGTGACGTAGGCAAAGCGCCAGGGGGTCCATAGATGATCCATTGCGCGGCTCGCTGTTCGTCCCAGTATAGAAGGGTTTCGGCGCCCTGCTTGCCGCGCCTCCCGCGGCGGACGGCGAAAGGCGCGTATCCGGGAGAACGGGCAGGCCGGTCTGCCGCACTCTGAGGGATGGTTCCGCCAAACTGAGGCACGGCCCCGCGCGGCGCTCAATTGACGCTGGATTGCGGAGATTGCTACACTCAAGGGCGTAGCTTCCTGCGCGGATTCCAGCAGTGAGTTGCGGCCGCCCTCCCAGCAAGCCGTTGCCTGCCGGCGTTTCCCAAGGAAACAAGCCGCGTTTTTACCCCTGAGCAATACCATGGGGAACGGCGTTTCCTGCGGAAGACAGTACCGGCGCGTCGCATGGCGCGAGGGCAAGTCAAGGGACCCGTTGGCGACCGGAACGCGGAATTGCGGCGTGGGAGCCACCCAGCGGCTGGCGCAATCCAGCGCTGGAGCATGCAGTCCCGGAGCTGGCTGTAATGGCAAACGTCGTCAATCCCGAAACCGAGAGCGAAACCCTGAACACCGAATTGGAAACCCCAACGCTTGACCCTGCGACGGAACTGGAACCTCTACCGAGGATTGACCAGCCGTTGCGTGAATCCACGTCCACCCCTGAGAACGCCGCCGTTGTCGAAGCACTCCCACTGGACGCCGATGCCCTAACCGAGCCTGCCGCTCAGGTTGTTCCACTCCTGGAGCCGACTGCTCCTGAAATTCCGGCCGCGCCCGAAGCCGAGGCGCCCGAGCCGCCTGCCGCGGCTGTTGCGCCCCCAGCGGTCGAGTCAGCGCCGTCCGCCGAGCCCCCGCCTGCGCCTGTTGTTACGGCCCAGGCCGAGGCGCCCGAGCCGCCTGCCGCGGCTGTTGCGCCCCCGGCGCTCGAGTCGGCGCCGTCCGCCGAGCCCCCGCCTGCGCCTGCCGTTACGGCCCAGACCGAGGCGCCCGAAACGCCCGCGCCTGTTGTCGAGACACCTGCGCTTGCCGTCGAAACGCCCGCGCCTGTTGTCGAGACTCCTGCGCCTGCCGTCGCGGCCCCCGCGCCATTCGCGCCGGCTCCAGCCGTTGCGACTCGTGCGTCCGCGCCGCCCGCCGAGCCGGCAGAAGATTTTTCCTCCGCGCTTGCCGCTTTTGAGCGCGAGCAGGCCGCCGAAGCGGCCGCCGTCGAGGCCTTCGGAGACAAGATCGTCTCCGGCAAGGTGGTCGAGCAGAGAGAGAAATATCTGGTCGTCGATGTGGGCCTCAAATCCGAGGGGCTCGTGCCTCTGGAACAGGTTCTCGATCGCACCGGCGCGGTCAAGTTCCAGCCCGGCGACGACATCGATGTCGTTCTCGAGCGCGAAGAGCACGAAGGCGGCTACCTGGTCAACTACGAGCGCGCTCAGCGCCTCCGCGTGTGGGACACCATCGAAAAGGCCGCCAACGAAAAGACGCCCATCACCGGCACTGTTGTGAGCCGCGTCAAGGGCGGGCTCACCGTGGACATCGGCATCAAGGCATTCCTGCCCGGCTCGCAGCTTGAGATCCGGCCGGTGCGCAACCTCGACACCTACCTTGGCCAGCCGATTGAAGTCCGCGTCATCAAGCTCAACAAGAAGCGCGGCAACGTCGTCGTCAGCCGCAAGGAACTCCTCGAAGAAGAGCAGAACGCCAAGCGCTCGGCCACCATGGAGCATCTGGCCGAGGGCGCCGTCCTCACCGGCACGGTGAAGAACCTCACCGACTACGGCGCCTTTGTCGACCTCGGCGGCATCGACGGCCTTCTCCACATCACCGATATGAGCTGGGGACGCCTCACTCATCCCCGCGACCTGGTCAACGTCAACGACGAGATCCAGGTCAAGGTTCTCAAGTTCGACAAGGAAAAGCAGCGCGTCTCGCTCGGCTTCAAGCAGTTGACGCCCGACCCCTGGCTTGACGCCTCGGAGCGCTATCCCGTGGGCGCCAAAGTCCATGGCCGCGTCCTCTCCGTCACCGACTACGGCGCCTTCGTCGAGCTCGAACAGGGCATCGAGGGGCTGGTTCACCTTTCCGAGATGACCTGGTCCAAGCGCCTCAAGCATCCCTCCAAGATGGCCAAGCCCGGCGACGAGGTGGACACCGTCGTTCTCAGCGTCAACCCCGCCGACCGCCGCATCTCCCTGGGCATGAAGCAGCTCTTGGAGAACCCCTGGGAGAACCTGAGCGACAAGTATCCGGTGGGCGCGCTCGTCGAGGGCCGCGTGCGCAACCTCACCGACTTCGGCGCCTTCATCGAAATCGAGGACGGCATCGACGGTCTCGTCCACGTCTCCAACCTGAGCTGGATCAAGCGCGTCAAGCACCCCTCTGAAGTGGTCAAGAAGGGCGAGAAGGTCAAGGCCGTCGTTCTTGGCGTCGAGCCCCAGAATCGCCGCCTCTCACTCGGCATCAAGCAGTTGCAGCCCGATGTCTGGGAGAGCTTCTTCGCCTCGCATCGCGTCGGCGACATGGTTCACGGCAAGATCCTGCGCACCGCGCAGTTCGGCGCCTTTGTCGAAATCGCCGAGGGCATCGAGGGCCTTTGCCACATCTCCGAGGCCGGCGACCCGGTCGATGGCCACTCCCCGATCGAGCAGGGCCTGGAGCACGACTTCAAGATCATCAAGATCAACGTCGAAGAAAAGAAGGTGGGCTTGAGCCTGCGCGCCTTCAACGGCCAGGAAGCCAGCCGGACTGCGGTCGAGCACTACAAGGAGAGCGCGCACAAAGCGCCCGTCTCCAGCTCTACCACCACGCTTGGCGACCTGGTCAACTGGCGCAAGGGCGAGCGGTAACGCAACCCTTCGCTGGAATTGGAATCAGAACGGCCACCCTCCGGGGTGGCCATTCTGCGTGTGCCGTTCTTCTCGGCGTCCGCTTACGCGCTAAGCCCGCCGCCGCTCGATCTGCACGTTGGCTGGCAGTGCCGCCTGCTCTTCAAAAATGACCAGCGTGTTCTCCGCGCGTAGCCAGTTTCTGGGCACCAGATAGCATTGCTGGGTCGGCTGTCCGCCGGTCCCGGGACTCACGATCAGCCAGTGCCGCCCCACGCCGTGGCCGTTCACAAACAGCATCCCCTTCCCCAGTCCGGCCGCATTAATGCGGTAATCGGCGTCCTCGGCCAGCGTCTCAGGCGCCAGATGGAACGTGCTTCGGTACCAGGACAGCGTCTGCGCGGCGCCCAGGCTTGTCCACGTAGCCGCCGAGCTCTTTTCCACCACGCCCGCCTTTTCGCCGGCCAGAAACGGAATCATCTCCCAGCCCGTGAGCGGTGAGCCGTTCAGCAGCACGCCCTCCCATATGCCCTTACGCTCAAAGTTCATAGGGCTGTCGATCATCCAGTCACCCTTGATCATGCCCACCGCGGTAGCCAGCAGATCCAGCCGGTGCTGCCCTACGGGCACATCGCCCAGGTTAAAGACGTGCCGGTATCCGCCGCTTTGCGGCGTGTAGCCGTTCGTGTACACGCGCGGATGCGCCGGATCGTCGGGCGTAATCGGGCCGCGGTCTTCCTTCAGCGGCGCGACCGTCCGGTCCACCAGCCGCCGGTCCAGGTACGCATAGAAATAATCGCCGCCATATGGAATCACCAGTTCCTGCGGACCTGCTGATTTCACATGGATGGTCGTGCTGTACCAGCAGTAGTCGGTGTGGTCCCTGGTCAGCAGCAGTTGCTCGGTGGGCTGTTCGGCTTGAATCACTTCGCCGCTGCGCTGTTCGGGCATGGGCTCACGCCAAGTGTGCCAGCGCAGCGGCGCATTCCCGGCCGGGGTCCAGGAGGCCGCTTTCCACTCGGCCTGAACCTGCTGGTAAACCTCCTCGGAATCGAAGACAATCTTCCCCTCCGGACCGATGATTTGCGCGCTCGTTGGCTGCGCTGTCTGCTCGTTCGCCGCGCCGGCAGGATAACGCAGCATGAGAGCCACTTTTCTGCCCTTCCAATTCCACGCCGTGCTCTGTACGCCCTCGGCTGTGACGGAGACCGTCCGTTCCCCGTCCATCAGGTAGTCCTGATGCGCCAGCAGCGTCTTGTGCAGATGGCTCATGTAGCTGCCCTTCAAGGTCACGCGGCCATACGCGTCCAGCGGCGCGCAAAAATCGTAGCTGGTGGTCTGCAGGTACATGCTGGTGCGGGCGAAGTTCGTGCCGCCGTGCCACATGTAGTAGTTCCATCCCGCCCCGCCGTTGGCCAGGAAGACCAGAATGTCCAGCGCCATGGTCCGCGGATCGCGGTCGCGGGCCGCCGGTCGCGTCTCGCCCCAGATCTCGTACCAGGCTGGATACAACTCCGTCCACAAGAGTGGATCGCGCTTATCCTTTGCGCGGAACTGCGCCACCCGCTGCGGCGAGATCTCCGGTCCGTTTAGCGTGGCAATCGGCCCCTCCGATGCCCCCTCGCACATGGTTGTCGGCACATCGGCGAATCCCACCCGCTTGGCTAACTCCGCCATCCATTGCAGGTACTCTTGACCCTTGGTTCCGTAGCGCGCGGCCACATTCGCGTACTCGTTCTCCACCTGGATCAGTACCACCGGCCCGCCGCGTGTGGCCAGATGGGGATTCACCTCCACCGCCAGCCGCTTGAAGTATTTCTCCACGCGCTTCAGATACGGCAAGCTCATGGTGCGCAGTGTGATGCCCGGCTCGTCGCGCAGATAGGGAGGAAACCCTCCAAAGTTCCACTCCGCGCAGCAGTACGGCCCGGCGCGCAGGAATACCTGCAGCTCTCGCTCCTTGCAAAGATCCAGAAAATATCCCAGGTCACGCTCGCCGGTAAAGTCGTACACGTCGCGCGATGTCTCATGAAAGTTCCAGAAGACGTAGGCAGCAATCCCCGTCAGGCCGAGTTCCTTGCTACGGTCCAGCAGGTGCGGCCACATGGCGCGCGTGGAGCGCGCGTAGTGTATCTCGCCGTAGATTGCCAGCTTGCGCTTGCCGTGGAAGATCAGCGAGCGTTCGTCGAAGCTCACCGCCGGCGCCACGCCCTGGCTGGCCGTGCCCTTCAGAACCGGCAGCCTCCACAGCCGCGGCCCCGTCACCAGCGCCGCTCCCGCGCCCTTAAGAAACTCTCGCCGCGCAAATTTGGAATCAGTTAAACCCATAGCAAGACCTTCATGATCTCCTGCGGCGCATCTGCGGGAACAGAGGCCCTCCGCAGGCGCGTTTGCCGCAGGACAGATCATCATACCAACAGAACTGGCCGTTGCGCGGCAAAGCAGCCGTAAGTGTAGACAGCTTGCAGCGTTCGCGCCGCCTTTAGGAGGCCGCCTGCGGTCCGCGCGCCGACAGCACCACCACAATCCCCAGCGCCGCCAGCACGCTGATCAACGCGAAGAGAAACACGCTGGCGTAGCCGAAGAAGCCGATCACCGCGCCGGCGGTGGGGCCCACCAGGAAGAACGACACGTCGGAAAATGCGGTGTAGACGCTCAAAGCGGTGCCGCGATTGAACTCCGGCACCCGCTTGACCGCCTCCACGCCGATGGCTGGAAAGATGAGCGAGACGCCCAAACCGGTCACCGTAGCGCCGGCCATGGCCATCCACGGCGCCGCCGCCTGCCACAGCAGCACCATGCCCGCGCTTTCCACAAGAAGCGAGGCGATCGCCACCGGGAACCCGCCATAACGGGTGATGGTTTGGATGAAGAGCACGCGCACAGCGATGAACCCGATCCCGAAGGCGGTCAGGCACAGCGCCGCTCCGCCCCAGTGCCGGCTGGCGTAAAACAGCGTGACGAACGTGGCCAGAACGCTGTAACCCACGCCGCTTAGCGCCAGCCCCATACCGTGCGGCGCCACGCGCACCAGAACGTGGCGGAACGGAAGATGCTCGCCCGGTTCGACGGTTACGGGATCCTTGCGCCAGGCCAGGGCGAAGCTCGCGGCGCAAATCAGGATCGTGAGCACGCCAATCGACTTGAGGCCCCACTGCTGGTCCAGCACCACCCCCAGCGGCGCGGCCAGCGCCATGCCGCCATACGCGCTGATGCCATTCAGGCCGATCACCTTCGCGGTGTGCTCATGCCCCGCGCTGGTAATGCCCCACAGCGTCGCTCCGGTCGAGCCCAGGCTTTCGCCCACTCCCAGCAGCAGGCGGCTCACGATCAACACCGAGAAACTGAGCCAGTGCACGTCGCGCAACGCCGCCACGCCCACCAGGGATGCGCCGCTCAAGGTGCAGCAGGCCATGCCCCACAGCACGGAAACCTTGGCTCCCATGTGATCGGAGATGCGGCCCGCCCAGGGCCGGCTCGCCAGAGTGGCAATGTACTGGATGCTGATGGCCAACCCCGCCAGCACTGTGCTATAGCCCATTCGCAGATGCACAAACGGCGGCAGGACTGCCAGCGGTAAGCCGATGGAAATATAGCAGATAAGGCTGAAGTAGACATATCCGGCAATGTGCCGGGCCTGGCCCCTGGCAGAAGCCCGGGCTGAAACCGGTATGTTGGCTGCGGAGGGGGTTGGCATCGTGCGGAACGAATCGACAGGCAGAAACTGCTCTCCTCCAGTATACCGAAGGGCAGTTTTTCGCGTTGTTCTGGGCAAGGCGATTTCCCAGCCTCGCACGATGAACGAGGCCCTACACTGAAGGAGATGGCGGGCGTTCACATCGAACACTTCGGTTGCAGGGCCGCGCGCGCCGATGGCGAGGCTATAGCCGGGCTTCTGCGCACTTTCGCCGAGCGCCAGCCCCTGGCATCCGACATCGTTGTCGTGAACACCTGCAGCGTGACAGCCGAGGCTGACCGCGCGGCCCGCGCCTTCATCCGCCGCGCGCACCGCCGCAATCCCGAGGCCCAAATCGTCGTCACTGGCTGCTACGCCCAGCGCGCGCCCGAGGAGTTGGCAGGGATGGCGGGGGTAGCGGCGGTGGTCGGCAACAGCCACAAGGCTCTCGCGCCTGAAATCATTCTCCATCTCTCGCGCGGCGCTGGCCAAACCGCGCCGCTGCCGCCCGCACTGGTCCCGGCGGAATCGCTTCTCTCCTCGAGCGCTTTGTCCGCTGCTCCCGTTGGGGACCGCATCCAGGCACGTATCCAGGCCCCAATCTGGGTCGATGACCGCTTCGCCCACTCCTTCCTCGAAGACGCGCAGCTCGCGCCAGGCGCGCAAACGCGCCCCAACCTGAAGATCCAGGAGGGATGCGGCAATCGCTGCACGTTTTGCGTGATTCCCTTCACGCGAGGGCCGTCCAAAAGCCTGCCCCACGCAGTAGTCCTGCGCCAGGTCGAGGCATTCGTCGCCGCTGGGGGCAACGAACTTGTCCTTTCCGGCATCAACCTCGGCCGCTGGGGCCGCGACCTCCATCCTGAGCCCGGCGCGCCCGCCACATTCGCCGCTCTGGTGCGTGCGCTTCTAGAGCAAACCGCCTTGCCCCGCCTGCGACTCAGCTCCATCGAACCCATGGATTGGGACGACGAATTGATCGCGCTGATGCGCGAATATGGCGGCCGCCGCCAACCGGGGCCTCCTTCGGCGGGTCCCGGTCGACGGGGCGGACGCCTGGCCCGCCACGCCCACCTTCCGCTGCAATCGGGCTCCGACGCCGTGCTGCGCAGGATGCACCGCCGCTACCGCCCCTGGCACTACGCGGAAAAGGCCGCTTCGCTTGCGCTCGCCGCCGGCCCCGGTCTCACGCTTGGCGCTGACGTGATGGTGGGCTTTCCCGGTGAGACCGATCGCGAGTTCGAAGAGACGCTCGTCTTCGTTCGCGGCTTGCCTTTCGGCTATCTGCATCTGTTTCCGTTTTCGCCGCGGCCAG
This sequence comes from uncultured Acidobacteriaceae bacterium, assembly GCA_963808805.1. Classification (GTDB taxonomy): domain Bacteria; phylum Acidobacteriota; class Terriglobia; order Terriglobales; family Acidobacteriaceae; genus Telmatobacter. The sequence continues at coordinate 240,249 of CAWEGN010000005.1, forward strand.
GCACGCGGGCATGGCCGCTCCACGCCGCCTCGCCCGTCCCGCCGCACGCCATTGAAGAGCGTATGGCCGCTCTCCGCGCCCTCGCCGCCGAAAAGACACGCGCCCACCGCGCCCGTTTTATCGGCAGCCGGCTCCCCGCCATCACGCTGCGCACACCTGCCTCGCTCGCGGCGCAGGGCCGCACCGCCGCCCTTACTGAGAACTTTCTCCCCCTCGAGCTCGAAGGCCGTCTGCCCGCCAACCAGCTACTGCACGTCCGCGTGACCGGCCTCAATCCCGAGTGCGTGCTGTTGGGCGGAGAAAACCCGTAACCCCTTGGTTCAGCAAAGCCAAGCCAATGCTATACTCAGTTTGCATCCGTGCCGCCGCGGCCCATAGGGCGCCCTGCCTGGGTCCGCATAGTACACCTTCGGAGGAGCACCATCGCATTCGATAAACGTTCGGCTAAGTCTTTCATCCGCATCAATGAACGGATTCGCGCGCGCGAAGTCCGCGTCATCGACGAAAACGGCGAACAGCTTGGAATTCTCCCGCCTTTCGAGGCGTTGCGCACCGCCCGGGAACGCGGTCTCGATCTCGTAGAGGTCTCGCCCAACGCCGTCCCGCCCGTCTGCCGCATTCAGGACTACGGCCGCTATCTCTACGAAAAGGAAAAGAGCGAGCGTGCCGCGCGCAAGCGCCAAAAAGTCATCACCGTCAAGGAAGTCAAGTTTTCGGTCACAGTAGACGAACACGACTATCAGACCAAGAAGAATAAGGCCATCCGGTTCCTTGCCGATGGCGATAAGGTGAAGGCCAGCCTGCGTTTTCGCGGCCGCCAGATGGCCCACCGCGAGCTCGGCTATAAAATCATCAACCGCCTCATCCAGGACATTGGCGACACCGGCGTGGTCGAATTCATGCCGCGCATGGAGGGCACCATTCTCCATGCCATCCTTGCCCCGTCCCGCAAGGAAACACCGAAGCCCAAGCCGGCTCCCGTCGCACAAGCATAACCGGAGGCCTCAGGTTGTATCGACATATAGGGATATGTGGCGTTGCGTAGCGAAAACCCGTTCAGACGAGGCGGAGGACGACGGCTGTGGCGGGTCCACCGCCTAGGACGACAACGAAATATGAGCGGGTTTTCGCCGCAACCCGAAGGGCTGGGGGCCGATTTTCCCGGTTTCGTTGTTGTTCGTCGCTAGCAGACGCCCGGTATGCGTCGCTCCTCTCTCCTAGAACCCGAAAAAATCGGCTCCCAGCGCCGCACACCCCTATATGCCGATACAACCTAGAGCCGCGCGTGCGTGCCGTCGCACATGCAGGGCGTGGCCGTATGCTTGCACCCGCAAAAGTACACGGTCTTCGATTCGGCGGCCTCATACTTCATCGGGGTGAATTCGCTCCCTTTGTGGCTGCCGTCGCAGAATGGCTGGTTCGCGCTCCGCCCGCAAGCACACCAGTAATACGTCTTCGATGCTTCCACTTCGACCGGATAAGGGCCCTTTTGCGTAATCTTCGGTTCCGGCATGAGAAATACTCCTCGACGAAAAGGTAGAAACTCCTGGCTAGGAATATATCCGATCGAGCGCGAGAAGAGGGTCTAGTGAACACCCTACTCAGGAAAACAATTGCCCCAGTCACGGCATGTGCACAAACGGCGTGAGCGCCAGCACCGTGCAGCATACGGCGAGCAGCGCAATGAAGTGAAAGGCGAAGATCATCTCCATGCGGTAGCGTATGATATACGCTCCGAAGAACAGCATCGACGGTGCCGTGTAGAACAGCACCGGGACTGGTTTTTATTCCCGAGGACTGTCTTTTCTGAGCTTCGGGCTTCCGGTCCTGTAAACTCGCGCGGCTTGCTTGCCGTCTACCATCGTGTATGATGGGCGCCAGAGCCCTGTTTGGGATCCTTCCCCGGTAGGTTTCCGACGGGAACGTCCATTGCATCCTGGAGTTGCCTTGCGACGATCTACGAAACTGCAGCGTATTTTTCCACTCGTTTTGATTCTGGTGGGCGTGGTTCTATTGTTTGAGCGCCCTGCCTACGCGTACGCCGACCCTGGCACTGGCCTGCTGGCCGTCCAGGCCGCTGGATCCGCGCTCATTGCCACTGGATGGTATCTGCGCCGAAAGATCCAGGCCCTCTTCCATCGGGACACGGCGGCCAAGATCGAATCGGAGCAGCCGTCCATCACTGCGGACAGCGAGGGCTCTCAAAATCCGTGAGCGGCCCCGCCGAGGTTTCTTTCGGTGATCTGATTCTCCCGCGCGGAGAGCAAGAACTTGAGTTGACCTTCCGCGATCCCGCCGGCCAGCTCCGCTTGGCCTCTGACTGCGCTTTGCGGCGGATTCGCCCCGAAGCGGCAGAAGAGACGCATGCGTTTCTCGCCTCCTCGCTGCGTCAGGCTCTGGAGCGGAGCGGCGACCTGATTTCCAGCCGGATTGCCGGTCCCGCCGACCATCCGTGCATCTCTTCCGGCGAGCTCTGGCTCGAACATCCGCGCATCGACCCCATCAGCTACCCCTGGGAGTGGACCCCGGCGCAGTGGCGCGCCGCCGCCGAGCTGACGCTACGCGTCGCTAGCCAAGCCGGTGCCGCCGGCTGGACTCTGAAGGACGCCACGCCCCTCAACATCCTCTTCGCCGGTGCGCGGCCGATCCTGGTGGATGTTTTATCGTTCGAACGCCGCGATCCGCGCTCCACCGTCTGGCTGGCCTACGGCCAGTTCGTGCGCACGTTCCTGCTTCCCCTCGTGGCCGCGAAGTATCTAAGCTGGCCGCTCCAGGCAACTCTGTTTGCGCGCGACGGCTATGAGCCGGGGCAAATCTACAGCGCTCTTCCGCGCTGGCGGCGGCTTGCCCCCGGTCTGCTGGATGTCGTCACTCTGGCCACGCTCTTTGGGCGATCCGGGGGGAAGCAAAGCACCTCGAAGAAGCGGCCCTCCATCGCAGATCCCGAACTGGCCGCGCATATCCTGCGCAAGCGCATCGCGCGCCTGGGCAAACAGATTCGCCACACAGCCGGGCCTGAGCGCCTCAGCCAGTGGAGCGGATACGAGCAGTTCGCCAGCCACTACCAGCCGGCCGACGTGGGTGCTAAGCAGCAGTTCGTGAAACAAGCGCTCGAGCGCTGCCGCCCGGCACGCGTCCTCGATATCGGCGCCAACACGGGAACTTATTCGCTGCTGGCGGCCAATGCCGGCGCGGATGTGGTCGCGCTCGACGCCGACGCCGCGGCTCTCGAAGCGCTGTGGCGAACCGCCGCGCTACAGAACAAATCCATCGCCGTTTTGGTCGCGAACATTGCCCGCCCCACTCCCGCAGCGGGATGGAAAAATCGCGAGCATCTTTCTCTGCTCGATCGCCTCAGCGGCAAATTTGACATGCTTTTCCTGCTCGCGATGATTCATCATCTGATCCTGCGCGAGCAGGTGCCGCTGGCGCACATCGCCGGTCTTTGCGCCAGTCTCACGCGCCGCTGGCTGTTGCTGGAGTGGGTGCCACCCGCCGATCCCATGTATCGGGAGTGGCTGCGCGGCCGCGACGACTTGTATGGCCATCTGAGTGAAGACGATCTCTTACGCGCATTCGGACCGTTCTTCGCCGTCGCTGACCGCGCGCAACTGGGCAACGGCCGCATTCTGTTACTCTTCGAACGAATATAGTATTCTGGCGCAGAATCAGCCATCACGGGAATCTCACTTCCAGAAACCAGCCTGGCATGATCAAAAGGTTCGCACAAGCCTGGGGCATTGCCGCCATACTGCTTCTTCCAAGCTATGTCAACTTGACCTCTTCGTTCGGTGACGAGCAGATGCATGTCCCATTCCCGCTCACCCGATTCGCGCTGGCGCAACTTTGCGACCTGGCGATTGTGGCTCTCGTCTTTGCGGGCTTGATGGCGATTTTGCGTAAGCGTAAGTCCTGGACGCGAATTCGGTGGTTCCTCCTGGCCTTCCTTCCCGTTTATGCGCTGGTGTGCAATCTGAGCAACTTTCCGTATTACGTTCCGTTTTCCGTGCTGCTTGCCGCCGGCGCGGCGTGGTTTGCTGTGCTGGCGTTTCTCGTCTTTCGCGCGCCTTCCATCGCATCCGCGTTCTACAGGCTCTGCAGCGCTATGCTCACGGGTATTGCCATTTTCGCCCTTGTAATTAGTGTGCAACTGGTTCGTGCCGCCTACTGGCATCCGGGTCCGCAGGCTTATGCTTCAGCCATCCCTACGCAACCCGCAAGCAAGCCGCGCCTGGTTTGGATTCTCTTCGATGAATTGGCATACAAGCCCGTATTTGAAACGCGCGATTCGTCGCTCAGCCTTCCGAATTTCGACCGTCTCCGCAGCCGGAGCACGCTTTACACCGACGTAACCCCGATCGGCTACCATACCGATGTCGTGGTGCCGAGCCTGCTGCTTGGCCGTATCCTGAGCGGCGCTGCCTATACCGCGAGCAAGCAATATCTCGTCCGCACCGCCGATTCCCCTCACTGGCAGCCCTTCGACGTCAACGCATCGCTCTTCGGTCTGGCCAAACAGCACGGAGTCACAACGTCCGTTGCCGGTTGGTACATGCCCTATTGCCCAATCTTCGCGGGTACAGTTACCGAGTGCTATTGGAGCAACGACAACACCGAGGCCGGCGACGCACCGTCCTTCAACGATAGCTTTGCTGAAAATGCTTGGTACCCGCTGCGCACCGTGGCCGAGCAACTCGTCGCGCCCCAAAAGGCCCTGGCGGATGTTGCGCGCCGGCAGTCGCTAAGTCACGCCGCTTCGGCGAGAGATCTAAGCCGGCATGCTCTTACCGTGCTCGCTACCAGCCAGGCCGACCTAATTTACCTGCATTTTCCCGCGCCGCATCCGCCGCCATTTTGGGACCGCCATACGCACACGTTTGCTGCCGGTGGATCCTATCTTGATGCGCTGGATTATTCCGATCGGCTTCTCGGCCAGATCCTCGATGTTCTTCAGGCCCAGCCACGCTGGCCGGCCACAACCTTGATTGTGCAGGGCGATCACTCCTGGCGCACGCATATATGGCGGACGCTTCCCGGATGGAGCGCCGAGGACGAGCGCGTTTCTCGCGGCGGCCAATGGGATCCTCGGCCGTGCCTGCTGATTCACACGCCCGGACAGCAAGGACCGGAAACCGTGACGGCGCCCACCAGCCTCATGTTCGTACACGGTTTCGTCGCCGGACAAATCCAAGCCATCGCGCGATGACTCGCGCGCATCAGTCGCCGGGTTCAACGTGAAATGGATTTACTGCGCTGATTGCAACGCGGCGGCGCATTCTTTGCCGCGTTGCCGGCGCATTACCACCCCAGTATGAAGAGCGGGGCAATTCCGGCAGCCGCCAGAGCGAGCAGAAACCACAGGCTCTGCCTGCCTGTCCTGCGGCCGGCAAGGCTATATGCGTAGATTCCCTTGATGACATTGTTGCTGGCGGCAGCGATAAGAATCGCGCCCGCGGCGACGGTTGGCGCGGCCGATGTGCTGGGCGCCTGCGTCAGGCCCATGATGAAGGGATCCACGTCGCTGACGCCCATGACGGCCGCCAGAGTATCGATGCCGGCGCGGCCAAGATAGGTGACCGCCAACTGCGTGATGACCAGCATGGCCAGAAAGAGCGCGGCAAAAAGAAACGCCGTGATGAGCTCCAGTGGGTTCTTGGGCTCCAAATCCAGCTGCATGGCTTGCGCGCCTTTGTCCGCGCGTCGTGTCCAAAGCCATCCGGCAGCAGCCGCGATCGTCCCCAGCAGAAGAAGAGGCATCCAGAGCAGCGACATCAATTGCCGGTTGAAGAGAACCAGCAGAATGCACAGGCGCACATACATCACGCCCGACGCAATGAGGATCCCACCCGAGTAGAGGTGAGGATGGTCGTCGATCTTGCCGCGACGCGCCAAAACGACGGTCGTGACCGTGGAAGAGTAAGCGCCGCCCAGCAAAGCCGCCAGTACAGTGCCGCCCTGCCCCTTGGTGAGCTTCTGCAGCACATAACTGGCGTATGAGATGGCGCTGATGGCGACGACAACCAGCCAGGTTTTGAATGGATTGATGTGGAAGCGGCCGAACTCCTGGTTGGGCAGCACCGGAAGAATCACGCCGCTCAGAAACAGGAACTTGGCAAAGGTGAGAATCTCGCGCGCGGCGATTCGTGCGGCCAGCTTCTCCAATGCGGCCTTCAAATCGAGCAACACAAGGCTGGCCACGCTCAGCGTGGTAGCGATCCAGAAATGGCCATAACAGACGAGCGCGCCGACAAGAAACGTGGTCAGGCCCGACATTTCCGTGGTGACGCCCGCGGTCTCGGCCTTGGCCAGCTTGTGCCAATAGGAGAGCAGCAAAAAGCCGGCGACGACCAGAAACCCAACCGTAAGCGGCAAAAGCTGAGTGCCCGAAATCAATGCTATCGAGTAGCCGATGAGGCCGATCAGGGGGAAGGTTCGCACGCCGCCAAAAGCGTATGTGCTCCCTGCGGCCTTGTGTTCCTCACGCTCCAGCCCGATGAGGAACGACAGAAACAGAACCAGAACGATCTTCACTGCGTCCGGCGGCAGTAGTTGAAAGATCTCCATGCCAGCGATCCTCTTCTCTTGTGTTCCAGACCTGCATGACAGGATACACCGCAGCGCGGCGGCATGAGGGGGAGTGAAAAGCGCCCGTGGTTACGGCGGGTTGCGGCTTGACCCTGGGATCAATGCCCGTACGATCCGGATGACTCGGAAACCTTTCCCCGGAATAGCCAGTAGACGACTCCAAAGTAAAAAAGGGCCAGCGCGGCGCCAAGACTCCACCACACCAAACCGACGCTCAACGAATGACTCCCCGCCATCGCGCTTTGAACCGTGATATCCATAGCCGCGGAGGATGTGGATGGAAGCAGAGTGGGATAGAGTCCGGCCGCTGCGCCGCAAAGCATCGCTGCAAGATAGCCGCACGATGAGAGAAAGGCTGCAAATGCATCTCTCCTGCGCAGGAAGACAGCCAGAGCCGCAAGCGCGGCCGCAACCGCCAGGGGAGCCAGGATAGCCGCTGGATGGCCCAGATAATTGTCCAGCGAGCTGGGGCGCGCGACCACGGTAGCCGGTATGCTCAACAAGGTTCCCGCGGTCACAATCGGCCACAGTCGCCTGGCTGTGTTCCACGCTCGCGCTTCCACCGCTCCGGTGGTCTTCAACGCAAGGTAAAGCGCGCCGTGGAGCGCGAGAGCGGACAAAGCCATCACGCCGCCGATCACCGTGTACCAGTCCAATATTCCCGGATTCAAGCCGGTGCGCCAATCGGTCCATAAGGGGAGATAGAAGAAGCCGTCGGCGCCGATCGGAACTCCCCGGATTACGTTGGCGAGAGCCGCTCCAAAGATGATGGCCAGCAGGGAACTGGAAAGAAACAGAACGCTATCCCAGAAGCCTCTCCAGAGAGCGTCCTGCGTGTGCATGCGCAGCTCCACGCTCAGGCCGCGCAGAATCAGCAGCCACAGAACGATCATGAGAGGCATATAAAACCCGCTGAAGGCGGAGGCGTAGAGCAGAGGAAACGCGAAGAAGAGCGTTCCGCCAGCCGCGAGCAGCCAAACCTCGTTGCCGTCCCACACCGGGCCGATCGCCTTCAACGCCAGTTGCCGCTCCCCGTCAGTCCGGGCAACAAAAAGCAACAACACGCCGACGCCAAGATCGAATCCATCGAGAACGACGTAAGCCGCCAGCATCGCGGCTACGATCCAAAACCACAGTGTTCCCATGCTCCCCCCTCAAGCGGTGGTCAGGCCATGGCCGGAACCGGCATGTGCTCCCACGGCTTCAGGCCCCTGCTGGATGGTTCTGTACACAAGAAGAATCCACAGAATCGAGAGAAACGAATACATGCCGAGGAATCCGAGCAAGCTAAAGAGACTTGTGCCGGCCCCAATGTGTATCGAATATCCTGCCGATGTTCGCAGCAAGCCGTAGACAAGCCAGGGTTGGCGGCCGATCTCCGCGGTAATCCATCCCGCGGTATTGGCGATGTACGGCAGGGGAAAGCTAAGCATCAGGAGCCATAACATCCACCGCGAGTTGAATAGCTTCCCGCGCCAGAGCAAGAGCGCGGCGGCGGCCATCAGGACGACGAAATAAGTGCCCAGCCCTGCCATGATGTGGTAGCTATAAAAGAGCAACGGCAGCGTGCTTGGCCACTGATCCTGCGGAAACTGGTCGAGCCCCTTCACCTCCGCCTCCGTCGTGCCATAAATCAGGAAGCTGAGCACGTTGTTCACGGCCAGGGGATTGTCGATTTTTTGCGCATCAAAGTCCGGCTGTCCGATGAGAACGATCGGCGCTCCCTTCGCGGTATGAAACAGGCCTTCCATAGCGGCAATCGCGACCGGCTGATGCCGCGCCATGTATTTGCCGTGAAGATCCCCTGTCGGAAAGATCTGCGCGATGCATGCAATGGCGCCGGCGATGACGCCCATCCTGAGGAATATCCTGCCGAAGTCCGCGTCCCGGTCTTCGAGAACATAGAATGCTCCCACGGCGGCTACGACAAAGGCCGCCGTCACCACGGCTCCGCACATGGTGTGCGCGTACTGCAACCATGCCCACGGGTTCATCATCAGTCCCCAGAAGCTGGCGACCTCGTAGCTTCCATTGGGAAGAACCTGGTAGGCAACCGGATGCTGCATCCATGCGTCGGCGACGATGATGAAAAAACCCGAGATCCAGGATCCCAGGAACACCAGGAATGCGGAGCCCCAATGCGCCCGCCGCGACAAGCGCTTCTCGCCGAAGAGGAACAAACCCAGGAACGCAGACTCCAGGAAGAACGAAAAGACCCCTTCCATTGCAAGAGGTTGGCCGATCACCCCTCCGGTAAGGCGTGAAAACACCGACCAGTTTGTCCCGAACTGAAATTCCATCGGAATTCCGGTCACCACGCCGAGCAGAAAATTGATAGCGAAGATACGTGCCCAGAACCTTGCGGCAACGTCGTAGCGCGCGTCGGCCTTACGCAGCGCAATTGTCTTCAGAATGACGATAAGCAGAGCCAGGCCCATGGTCAATTGCGGAAATAAGTAGTGATACGTCACCGTGAAGGCGAATTGGAGCCGGTGCAACGTGAGCGCATCCATACGCAGTAAAACCTCCCATGCAACACGCACTCAAGGGGCAGGTAACGATGTCTTCGGAATGGCTCCCGCCGAACTGGACGCGGGAGCACGTGTGTTCTTCCTGCTGGATTATATGCTGTTCGGTTCCTTGCGGTTCCGCGCGAGCCTACTGGGTTTTCCACTTCCAGTCCCGGATCTCCGGCAGGTCCTGCCCGTTCTTCCTGATGTATTGCTTGTGCTCCACCAGTTTGTCCTTGAGCTCCTGTTTCAGATAAGCACCTCGTTCGGCGATTCGCGGGATGCGGTCGATGGTGTCCATGGCCAGGTGGAAGCGGTCGAGATCGTTCATTACCGTCATGTCGAACGGCGTGGTGATGGTGCCTTCCTCCTTGTAGCCGCGTACGTGAATATTGTTGTGGTTGGTCCGGCGGTAGGTCAGGCGGTGGATCAGCCATGGATAGCCGTGGAATGCAAAGATGACCGGCTTTTCCCTGGTAAAGAGCGTGTCGAAGTCCGTGTCGCTCAGTCCGTGCGGATGCTCCGAGCTCGGCTGGAGTTTCATCAGGTCCACGACATTCACCACGCGCAGCTTCAGGTCGGGAAAATGTCCGCGGAGAATGGAAAGCGCGGCCAGCGTCTCCAGCGTGGGCACGTCGCCGCAGCACGCCATCACAGCGTCGGGCGAGTCGCCCTCGTCGTTGCTGGCCCATTGCCAGATACCGATGCCTTCGGTGCAGTGTTTGATGGCGGCGTCCATGGTCAGCCATTGTGGCGCGGGGTGCTTGCCCGCAATTACGACGTTGACGTAGTGGCGGCTGCGCAGGCAGTGATCCATCACTGAGAGCAGGCAGTTAGCATCGGGCGGCAGATACACGCGGACCACTTCCGCCTTCTTGTTGACAACGTGATCGATAAAGCCCGGATCCTGGTGCGTGAAACCGTTGTGGTCCTGACGCCATACATGTGACGAAAGGAGATAGTTGAGCGAGGCAATCTTGTGTCTCCACGGCAGCTCCAATGTAACCTTCAGCCATTTTGCGTGCTGGTTGAACATCGAGTCAACGATGTGAATGAACGCCTCATAGCAGTTGAACAGGCCATGGCGTCCGGTCAGCAGGTAGCCCTCGAGCCAGCCTTCACACTGGTGCTCGCTGAGCATCTCCATCACGCGCCCCTCGGGAGCGAGAAACTCGTCGTTGGTCACGGTTGCGGCGTCCCACTGCCGGTTGGTCACTCCAAACACCGCCGCCAGTCCGTTGGAGATGGTTTCATCGGGACCGAAGATGCGGAAGTTCCGCTGTTCTGTGTTCAGCTTGGCCACATCGCGCAGGAACGGCGCCAGCACGCGCGTATCTCCGATGCCCGGCGCTCCGGGCGATGGCACGTTGGCCGCGTAGTCGCAAAAATCGGGCATCCGCAAGTCGCGCAGAAGGCCGCCGCCGTTGGCGTGGGGATTGGCGCCCATGCGCCGTTCGCCCTTCGGCGCAAGCTCGGCCAGCTCCGGCAGCAGGCGGCCGCTCTCGTCGAAAAGTTCCTCCGGCCGGTAGCTTCTCAGCCACTCTTCCAGTTGCTTCAAGTGCGCCGGATTGGTGGCCGGATCGGACAGTGGGACCTGGTGCGACCGGAACGTGCCTTCCACCGGCAGCCCATCGATCACCTTCGGCCCCGTCCAGCCTTTGGGTGAGTTGAGGACGATCATCGGCCAGCGTGGGCGAACGGTGTTCCCGTGGACGCGGGCTTCTTGCTGCATCCTCTCGATCTCTTCCACTACACGATCGAGCGTCGCCGCCATGGCCTCGTGCATGAGTTCCGGCTCGTGTCCTTCGACGAAATACGGTGTCCACCCATAGCCCCGGAAGAGTTCCTCCAACTCCTCATGGGTAATGCGCGCCAGAACCGTGGGATTGGCAATCTTGTAGCCGTTCAGATGCAGGATAGGCAGCACGGCGCCGTCGGTCGCAGGATCGAGAAACTTGTTCGAGTGCCATGTCGTGGCCAGAGGTCCTGTCTCCGCCTCGCCGTCGCCGACCACGCATGCCACGATCAGTTCGGGATTGTCCAGGACCGCTCCGAACGAGTGGCTCAGCGAGTAACCCAGCTCGCCGCCCTCGTGAATCGATCCCGGCGTCTCCGGCGATGCATGGCTGGGAATGCCTCCGGGAAATGAAAATTGAATGAATAATTTCCTAAGTCCGTCTTCATCCTGGGTGATATTGGGATAGATCTCGCTATAAGTTCCTTCTAAGTAAGTGTGGCTGACGACAGCCGGACCGCCATGCCCGGGACCGGAGACATAGATCATGTCGAGGTCGTACTTCTTGATGATCCGGTTCAGGTGCGTATAAATGAAGTTCTGCCCCGGAGTTGTTCCCCAGTGCCCCAGGAGCATGTGCTTTATGTCCGTGAGATCGAGGGGACGCTTGAGCAGCGGATTGTCGTAGAGGTAAATCTGGCCTACGGAAAGATAATTGGCGGCTCTCCAATAGGCGTCAACTTTCCGTAACAGGTCGGGCGACAATGTCTTCTCCATGGTCTGTCTCTTCTCGCTTCAATTCAAACTCTTCACGCCGGGATCGATATCCGCCGCGCTGCTACCTGCCGCGCTGTGACCAGCTACTTCTGTCACTTTCGACCGTCATGGTACAGCAGGCACGACAAGCTGAACGTAGTATAGTTCCGTCTCCTTACACACAGATTGAAGCGCTGAGTTCGCGGAGCTTTCTGCAATAGGAGGTAGTGGAGGCACTGACGGGCTATGAGGTGGTGCGGTTAAAAGCAGGTTGGAGAATGGCCTAAATGCTGCACGGCTCGAAATATCTCCACTATTCTGTAACGAAGCTTCCTCTTTAGGGCTTTGTTGAGGTAGAAAGCGAGGGATTCTATGGAAGTGAAAATTTCGCAGATCGCCGGTGTAAGGTTCGAAATTCAGGCTCGTTCGCACACAATCACATGCGATCAGCCGGCAGAAAATGGCGGCGAAGACTCCGGCATGGCGCCCCCTGAACTCCTGCTGGCGTCACTGGGCTCCTGCGCCGCTTTCTACGCCGCGCAATACCTTAGAACTCGTAAATTGACTCAAAGCGGAGTCGAAGTCACAGTCACCGCCGGGAAGCTGTTGCAGCCAGCGCGGCTTGGCAACTTCCGCGTGTCGGTCAAAAGTCCCGTCCCGCTCACCTCCGAGCAAACCGAAGGGATGATGCGCTCCGTGCATCACTGCTTGGTCCACAACACGTTGATGTCGCAGCCGGAGATCAAAATCGAGATCGCTTCCGGCGATTCTCCGTAACCTCTATTGCCTTGTTTTCCGCAAGCTGGCGCACAGATTGCCTTTTGCAATCGCCCGTGATGCCGAGGGGCAACGAACTGATGCTCCTTTAGCAAGTCTTCATTTCGTCGGTCCAAAGGAATTTGAATCGCAGCCGCATGATAAACTGCTCCTATGTCTGGGTCGTTCGCCGCTTCCCTGTCGTTCCGGCGCGTTCCGCTTGCCTTCGGCCTCTGCCTTCTGGCATTTTTCTTCGCAGTCGAGGCCAAGACGGCATGGTACGGGCCTGTCGCGGGAGAGGGCAGCAACATCAGGGCGGCAAAGGCGCTGCCAGTAGTCACACCCAAGGTCGTCGAACACGGTGTCCCCACACCGGACCCGGCCCATCCTCACCTCGCGTTTGCCGCTCTGCCGGCGGTTGCTCCCGTATGGGTGGCGGGGGCGCGTGCGCCGCTGGGAGGCGGGATCGTTCGCAATCATCTTCCTCTCGTCACGGCAGCTTATTTCTCTCCTTATAACTTCTTCCGTCCCCCTCCTGCCCGCTAGCGTTTCCCAAGCCTTGTTTTGAATTTGCTCGTACATTTTTCCGGGGTACGCATTTCCGTAATTTGCCCACCGCCCAGCGAGGATTTCCGCTATGTCTCTGCCGTCTCTTTTCAAGTGGCCGCCGTTTGGCTTTCTGCTTATGTTCGGAGCGGTAAGCGTCGGTTGCCATAAATCCCCGCCCTCCGTCCAAGCCGACGTTCTCCCCGTTGCGCCGGTCGTCCTGCCGCAACGGGCCGCGCTTTCAAACCGGCTTGAGATTGCAGGCGAGTTGCTGCCCTACCAGGAGGTCGAGCTTCATGCAAAGGTGTCCGGTTATATCCGGCACATCTATGTCGATATCGGCGACCGGGTGAGCAAAGGCCAGGTGCTGGCCGACCTGGATATCCCCGAACTGGTGGCGCAGGTCGATGAAGCGCAGTCCACGGTCCAGCGCAGCCAGCAGGATATCCTGCGCGCGAAAAGCTCGGTTGCGCGCACGGAGGCCGATCATGCCGCTCTCCATGCGGCGTATCAGCGCCTGATGCAGGCGGCCGCCGCCCGGCCCGGCCTGATCGCGCAGCAGGAGCTGGATGACGCGCAGGCAAAAGATTCCGCATCCGAGGCGCAGGTCGAAGCCGCAAAGGCCGACCTCTCGGCGTCTCAGGAGGCACTGGGCGCGGCCAAGGCCAATCATCAGCACTACGCTTCTCTGGCCAATTATGCACGCATCACCGCGCCTTATTCGGGCGTTGTGACATGGCGCTATTCCGACACCGGCGCGCTGGTGCAGGCAGGAACATCGAGCGAGAGCGCGCAGCCCGTGGTCAAGCTGGCGCAGACCAACGTCCTGCGCCTTCGTGTTCCTGTTCCCGCCGCTCTCGCCGGCTATGTGCATATCGGCACCACCGCGCAGATTCGCATTGAATCCACGGGCCAGCAGCTCACCGGCAAAGTGGTGCGCACAACGGGTGAACTCGATCTGGCGACGCGCACGCTGCAGGTGGAAATCGATCTCAACAACGCCGGCAACAAGCTCGACCCCGGCATGTATGCCGATGTGTCTCTGGGCCTTCAGCGCACCGGCACCGCGCTGACCGTGCCTATCCAGGCCGTCGATCGCAGTGGCGGGCGGCCCGCGGTGATGGTTGTAGATAATCAGGGGCGCATCGAAAGACGCGAGGTGACACTAGGCCTGGAGAGCCCCAGCAGGGTGGAAGTCCTCTCGGGGCTCACGGACAGCGACCGCGTGGTGGCTGCAAATCTTGCTTCGTTCACTGCGGGTGAGGCAGTGCACCCGCAGACAGTGGAGCTGCCCCAGTACGAGCCGAATGGCGGAAGCGGGGAGGAGTAGGCATGTCGCGATTCGCCCTCCGCTATCCGTTCTTCATCCTCATGATGTGCCTGTTCATCGCCGTGGTCGGCACGGTGACTGTAGCGCGCATGCCCGTCGATCTATTTCCCGAGATCAGGATCCCCGTAGTTGTGGTGGCGACGTTTTACAACGGCATGCCTCCGGAACAGATTGAAACCCACATCACGGATCCATTTGAGCGGTTCTTCACGCTAGGCAGCGGCATCGACCACATCGAATCGCGATCGATGACCGGCGTCAGCCTCATCAAGGTTTATTTCCAGCCCGGCACCGATCCCGACGCCGCCGTCACCTCTATCTCCAACCTGGCCATGGCGCAGCTTCGGCGGCTGCCGCCGGGCACGCTGCCCCCTGTGGTGCTGCGGTTCGACGCCTCCAGCCTGCCTGTTTGTTACGTCACTCTGAAAGGCAAGGGGCTGAACGAGACGCAACTCCACGATCTGGGCCAGTACGCGGTGCGTGAGCAGATTGCCAACGTGCCGGGAGCCTCGATTCCTCCGCCCTTCGGCGGCAAATACCGGCAGATTCAGGTTTATGTGGACCCCGTAAAGCTGGAAGCCCACGAGCTGAGCCCCATGGATGTGGTGCGGACCGTGAATGAGGCCAACCAGATCCTGCCGTCCGGCGACGTGCGCATCGGCCCTGAGGATTACAACATCTATGCCGACTCGCAGATGCCGACTGTGAACGATATCGACAGGCTTCCCCTGAGATCTGTCGGCAACGGGCAGCTTCTCATCTCCGACGTCGGCTATGCCAAAGACGACTCCGCGATTCAGACCAACATGGTCCGCGTTGACGGCCAGCCTTCGGTCTATCTGCCCATTCTCAAACAGGGCGGCGGCAGCAACACGATCGCCGTGGTGAACGGCATCCGGGCGGACCTCAAGCATCTTTTCGACGTTCCCAAGTCGCTGGTAGCCACGGTGATCTTCGACCAGTCCGTCTTCGTGAAAACAGCCATTGCCAATCTGGGTAGCGAGGGCGGCATCGGCGTGATTCTCACCGCGGTCATGATTTTCATCTTCCTGGGCAGCATGCGCGCTACGTTTGCCGTCCTACTGTCCATCCCGCTCTCCGCTTTGGCGGCCTTTATCATTCTCAACTCCATGGGGGCAACCATCAATGCCATGGTGCTAGGGGGGCTTGCCCTGGCCTTCTCGCGCCTCATCGACAACTCCGTCGTGGTCCTCGAAAACATCTTCCGCCATCTTGAAATGGGCGAGCCGCCCGACGAGGCCGCCGAAAAGGGCGGGCGCGAGATGGCTCTCCCTGTTCTGGCCGCGACTTTTACCACGTCCATTGTTTTCTTTCCCGTGGTCTTTCTCTACGGAGTCAGCCGGTTTCTCTTCACGGCCATGGCGCTCTCAGTGGTGTTATCGCTCTTCGCTTCCTACGCCGTGGCCATGACGGTGGTTCCGCTCTTCTGCGCGCGATTCATCCGCAACGTTCATCACGAGGCGGGCCATCACAAAGGCGACAACCCATTCCAGAAATTTGTGCGCTGGTTCAATCGCCACTATGACAGGACGTTGATGCACTACGACATCGCAGTACGCAAGAGTCTGCTGAGGCCGATGGCGACGGTGGTAGGCATCACGGGAGCGTTCCTGCTGAGCCTGTGTCTCTTTCCCCTCCTCGGAACGTCCTTTTTCCCGCGCACCGATGCCGGGCAGTTTGTCATCAACGTGAAAGCGCCCAGCGGTTCGCGGCTTGAAGTCACCAACCAGTACATCGCAAGAGTCGAGCAGGACGTTCGCTCCGTGATTCCGCCCAGGGACCTGCGCATGATTGTCTCGAACATCGGCATCACATCCGGTTTCGAGTCGATCTACACCACTAATTCCGGCGAAAACACGGCCTTTGTCAACGTAGCTCTGAGCAAGGGTCACAGCAAGAGCAGTTTCGCCTACATGGACCTGGTACGCGCAAAGCTGCACAGCGATTTGCCGGAGCTCTCTACTTACTTCCAAAGCGGCAGCCTGGTGGATGCGGTGGTGAATCTCGGTCTTCCCGCTCCCATCGACATCCAGGTTGAGGGAAGCGATATGAAGGAGGCCTACGCCACCGCCAGCAATCTTGCCGAACAAATACACAAGCTGAATGGCGTGAGCGATGTTCTCATTCCGCAGGATCTTGATTATCCCGGCCTCGAAGTCGATGTGAATCGCGAGATGGCGGGACGCCTCGGACTGAATTCGAACGAGATTGTGGACAACGTGATCACCGCCCTTGACTCGAACGGCATGATCGCGCCCAGCTATTACGTCGACCCCAGGACCGGGAACAATTATCTTGAGACGGTTCAGTTCCCTCCGGCCGACATCAAATCCCTCACCGACCTCAAGGAGATTCCGCTGCACTCTCCCGATGGAAAAGCGGTCACCAATCTGGGCGCAGTGACTACGATCCGGCCGATCAACACGCCCACCGAGGTGGACCACTACCAAATTGAACGCGTCATCGACGTGTACGTTTCGCCTTCGAGTGAAAACCTGGGCGGTCTGGCCAAGCGGGTCGACCGCATCATCGCCAATACCAAAATACCGGAGAATCTCCGCGTCACCCTGCGTGGATCGGTGAACGGCATGAGAAAGTCGTTCGTCAGTTTCGGCCTCGGACTTATTCTGTCGGTCATCCTGGTCTACCTGATCCTGATGGCGCAGTTCGCTTCGTTCAAGGATCCGTTTATCATCCTGCTGGCCATTCCGCCGGGCATCATAGGCGTCATCCTCACGCTGCTCCTCACCAATACGACGCTCAACGTGATGTCGCTGATGGGCGTGATTATGATGACCGGGATCGTGGTGTCAAACTCAATTCTGATCGTCGACGTCACCCGCGTGCTGCGCGGGCAAGGGATGCCCATCGACGAAGCCGTTTCCACGGCATGCCGGCTCAGGCTGCGCCCCATCCTGATGACTTCTCTGGCCACGATTTTGGGAATGCTGCCCATGGCGTTCACGCTGGAGGAGGGCAGCGAGTTCTACGCTCCCTTGGCGCGCGCCGTCATTGGGGGGCTTGGCGTATCGGTGATTCTGACCATCTTCATCGTGCCGGCCGCCTACCTCATCGTGCATCGCCAACGGGCCGAGCCGACAGAAGGAGAACACGCATGAGTTACGTCTTTGAAAGACCGGCTTTCCTGGTCTTGCTGGCGGCCGCGTGCACTGCCGTTGCCGCACAGCAGGCCGCCGTACCCGCCTCGCAGCCGCCCACGCGGCTGACGCTTGCCGACGCCGAGCAGATTGCGATTCGAAACAATCCAAACATCAGCATTGCACGGCTTCTGGCACTGGCGCAGGCTCAGGTTACGCGGGAGGTGCGTTCCGCTGAGTTACCCACTGCCACGGCTGACCTGACGGCCGTGGACGCGAACGATAACAGCCGGATTACCGCGGGATTGCTGAACAACCCCTCTGTATACAACCGTGCGGCCGGCGGCTTGCGGGTGAGCCAATTGATCACCGATTTCGGTCGCACCCACAACCTGGTCCTCAGCGCGCAATCCACCGCGAAGGCGCAGCTTGAAAGCGAGCGCGCTACCGAGATCGACATCTCGTTGACCGTGGACCAGGCCTACTATCAGGCGCTCACCGCGCAAGCCGTGCTCAAGGTGGCTCAGGAGACTGTTGCCCAACGGCAGGCCACTGTTGATCAGGTTGGAGCCCTCACCAAGGCCAAGATACGTTCCGACCTCGACTTGAGCTTCGCCGACGTGCAGCTCTCCCAGGCCAAGCTGCTACTGCTCGATGCCCAGAACAATACGCAAGCCGCCATGGCGGCCCTGAACAACGTGCTCGGCTCCGAGCAGAATCAGCAATACAACCTTGTCGACGAGACTAACGGTAATCCCCCTCCCGCGCCCGACGATCCTGAAGCGCTTGTGAACGCCGCATTCACGGCGCGCCCCGATCTGGCGTCTCTCAACGACACACTCCTTGCCGCCCGCCAGTTCTCGACCGCCCAGCGCGATCTGTGGATGCCAACGCTCTCGGCCATGGGCGCCGTGGGTGGCACGCCGGTGCGCGCCGACCAGATCCTCTCGTCGTGGTATGGCACTGCGGGAGCCAACCTCAGCATTCCCGTCTTCAATGGCTTTCTTTACAACGCCGAGGAGAAGGAGGCCAAACTGCGCGCTCAGGCGGCCCAGGAGAATGTGCGCAATCTGCGCGACACGATCTCGCGCGACGTGCGCACAGCGGTGCTCAACGCTCAAACCGCCTACCAGCGCATCGCCGTCACCCAGCAATTGCTCGACCAGGCCAACTTCGCGCTCGATCTCGCCTCGGCGCGCTACAAGATCGGCTTGAGCGGGATCGTCGAGATCAGCGAAGCGCAACTAAATCAGACCCAGGCCGAAATCGCCAATACCAACGCCCGCTATTCCTATCAAACGGCGTTGGCCGTGGTACGCTACGAGGTTGGGCAGTAGCGAGAGAATAGCCCCGCTTGCTTTGCAATCCACGAGCCCGGAAATATCTTCCGGTGGAACCGTTGCGCGGAACAGGCCCCTGTCGCGAGCAAAATCCAACCTTATCTTATTTTATTTTGGGGCTGAACCAGATAAGCGCGAAGGGGATCCGGTATGGCGGTACGTCTGCGCAAGAGCAAGCGTGGGCGCGGAACTTCGGGGCCGGGTACGTCGATACCCCGCAAAGCCGGTCCCGTTTTCGCGGTCATGCCATCATTTGCATGGAAGACGCTCAAAGTCCGCTCCTTTAAACCGGCCGTAGAGCTCCGCTCAAGAGGTTGGCCTACCGGCGCAGAACGGCTCCGTCGCCAGGTCATCCCGTCTTTTTCGAAAGCGCAACCGCCCATCCAGATCGCTATTCCCATCCCTTCCCGGCTATGATATATCAGCTAAGGATTCAAACCGGAAAAATCCACCACGAATGAGAGAATGACCCTCATGGAAACACCATCGGCAGTATCGGCAGCGCCGCGCTCAAGTTATACCGGTCCGTTTGTTGCGGTCACCGGGTTGTTTTTTATTTTCGGGTTTATCACCACGCTGAACATGGCCCTGGTGCCTCATTTACGGTCGATCTTTAATCTCGATTACGCGTGGGCCATGCTCGCGGATTCCGCATTTTTCCTGGCTTACTTTGTTTTCTCGGCGCCAACCTCGAAACTGATCGACACCATCGGCTACAAGCGGACCATGGTGGTTTCGTTGTTCATTCAGGTGGTTGGCTGCCTATTGTTCATACCGGCGGCCAAACTCGTCTCCTTTCCGCTTTTTCTTTCCGCCGTTTTCATTGTGGGCGCAGGCGTAACCGCGCTGCAGACCGCGGCCAATCCGTACGTTACGATTCTCGGCCCGGAACACAGCGCCCCCATGCGCCTGACCCTGGCGCAGGCCTTCAATTCGATTGGCGCAGCCCTCGCTCCCCTCGTGGCCGGAGCGTATATTCTGACCGACCCCTCCCAGACGATCTCGAAGGCGCAAATTGCCGCCACGGTGCGCATGCCCTACATACTCATTGCGGGCGGACTGGTAGTCCTGGGCGTGACCGTGGCGTTTCTGCATCTGCCATCCCTTAACCAGACGCGCACGTTCCGTCTCGATAAAGAGGGCGATCCGGCCATGCGCCGCAGCATCTGGAGTTACCGTCACACCGTGCTGGGCGCGCTGGGTATCTTCGTGTATGTCGGCGTAGAGGTAGGATTGGCGTCCATTGCGGTCAATTACTTTAAATTGCAGGGCATGAGCAGCGCGAAGACGGCTTCCTTCCTGGTTTCGCTGTATTGGTTTGGCGCGATGGTCGGCCGTCTTCTCGGCTCCTTGGTGCTTACCAAAATCAAGGCGGGAAAACTCCTCGGCGGATTTGGCATTTGCGCCGCCGCGCTGCTCACCGTTTCCATGGTGACCAGCGGCCAAACCGCCATCTGGACATTGGTTCTCTGCGGATTCTTTAACTCCATCATGTTCCCCAACATTTTTGCGCTGGGCGTTGCCGGTCTTGGCCCGCTCACCAGCAAGGGTTCGGGCCTGATCATGTCGGCGTGCGTGGGTGCCGCGGTGGTGCCCTTTCTCCTTGGAGTATTGGCTGACAAAATGGGCATTCAACATGCCTTCGTTCTGCCCGTGCTCTGCTATCTCTACATCGCCTGCTACGGCTGGTGGGGATCGAAGCCTACCCGGATGGAACCGGCGTAGACCGGCTGGCCGCGGAGCGCATCTTGCATTGAACCGTGTCCAGCCGCAGAGATTTGCCCTTCGCCCGGTTTCTCCAAACGGCCGATTTCGATTGGGCGCTGTTCGCAGGGGATGCGGACGATGGCCTTCTGCGAGCGGTTTCACTGGCTTTCGAATTCAGGCTGAAGCAAAACCACGTCGAGATCCCAGGTTACTTTGCGAAAAACCGGTAGCGGATTGTCCAGCGCGCAGTTTGGCCTGGCGCGACCCGAATGTGCACGTATGCCTCAGGGCAGATGGTTGTGGGAATCGACCAGAAGACGACCCTGGACAGCGGCTGGCTACCGGACTCCTCCACGCCAACTCCAGTATGGGTGTTCTCGACCACAAAATCGAAGTCCGAGGGGCGGTCGGAGTAGCCGGTGATTGTGGCATAGGCGCTCTGCCCAGCCTCCAATTCGCGGCTGTAAACGATCTGATTGCCTTCGAGGCGTGCGCCATTTTCTAGCGGTCTATCCGTCTTCGGCGTAAAGGGAAATCGAACGATCATGCCGGGGCCGGTTGGAGCGCCGTCTAACACAAAGAAGTCGTGATTGTAGACCTGGGTGTCGATGGTTTCCGTGCCGGTGTTTTTCAATTCGTGCTCGATGGTTAGAACCGGCCGATTCGAGTCGAGCTTTAGTTTCTTTTTATAAACAAACGAGGTTCCAATTTGCGTGTTCAGGTCCTGGCGAAACGCAACTTCGCGCTTGCCCGCGTGAACCGTCCACTTGCCGCCGTCGACCAGCGGATAGCGCACGGCAAAATTAAATGGCTCGTCGCTCATGCGGCGTAACGCGCCGACACCCGGCTTAAAAAATATCCCGCCGGGGCTGGCCTGGTCATAGCCCGGTGCGCTGTCGCCGTCTGCCGAGCGGAATTCCTCCACCGGGCCGGTAATCGAGTCGTGATGTGTAGGATCGTATTTGGAAAACCAGACACCGAAGTAGTTGTGGCCTTTGTAGGTCAGACAACCCACAACGCCCGACCAGTCGAAGCGCGAACCGCGGTAGTAGCCGTTTTTTGCATCGGGCAATAAAACGACAGCATTGACGATGCCATTGCTTATGGTTACGCGCGGCGCACTGAGCGGCTCAATCGGCGCGCAGCCGGCCGTAGTCGCCGCGCGCACCGGCACTGTATGGAAAGCGATAGAAGCAACGGCAAAACAGGCAACAGGGGAAACGCGAAGGAAGAGAACATTGAGATTTTTCATGCTTGGGTTTCCACGGTTCATAGTTCGACCTTCGATGATACAGGAAGATTCGCAGCTTCCGATCAGATGCTGGCGCGAAGCTGGCGAGCCCATACAACCGGTAAGGCTTTTGCTCTCACGAGCCCCAAGCAAGAATGCAGATCATCACCCCTCCGTACTCACCCTGGCCTGGCGCATGGGCCAAAATTGGCTCACCGATCTGAGTCGTGACCGTTGCACAATTCTGTTTATGCCTGTTGTTGCCGCCGAAACTGAGTAGGGCTGACTCCATAGCGCTCGTGAAAGAGCCGCGAAAAGTAGAGTGCATCCGAAAATCCGACCAGTTCCGCCACCTGAAATACAGCCAGGTCCTGATTCGCCAGCAATTGCGCACTACGCTGAAGCCGCAGCCGCATTGCGTACTCTCTCGGCGGCGCTCCAAACTGCCGTGCAAAGCGGGAGCAAAAGTGAGATGGCGAAAGGTGCGCCTGATCGGCTGCCTCAGCCAGGTTGAAAGGCTGGTCGAAGTGGGTCTCGATAAATTTGCGTGCGCGCTCTAAGCGCGGATCGAGGCGGCGAGAAGCACGGCCCATGCTGACGCGGCGTTCGATATCGTGCCAGAAAAGCTGTAGCAGCGCCTCGAGCATATCGGGATCCTGATGAGGGCTGCTGCGCAGCTCATCGCTGATCATCTGCAAATAGCGGAGAGGCAGAGCATCGCCGGCTATATCGATAGGGACTCCCAAAGGGACCATGGTGCCGCGAAGGGTCCGATCGATCCAACGGCCTGTAACGCGCAGCCAGGAGTGATTCCACTTCCTGGAAGGATTGCCGTATACGTGCCTCGCTTCGTATTCCCAGATAATCAAGCGATGCTTCGCGGTCAACCATTCACTTCCATTTGGCGAAAGCGACCATGCCTGGTCATGAAACACCATGATGAGGCTCGGATACTTTGTGCCCTCGCCGCCATGCCGAATCACACCCGAAGGCATGATCTCGCAAATACCCATGGCTGGCACGTGTATCTGCTCGGACGTGGCACCGTGCAACTGATCGACGTAGATTTGAGTCTGGCGATACATGTCGAAAGATTATCCATAAAATACGCGATCGTGTCCATACCCTTTGTATAGCAACTTATCCTATGCTTTTCCAGCGCAGAAAAGCTCGCGACAGCGATGAAGCTGCCTACGCGGTCATGCGCCAAGATAGGAGTATTCTACATGCCCAAGCGCTTGGTCTGTACCGCACTTGACACGATTACTTGGGAGGACTACGAACTGCCCGCAAAGTTGGAAACCGGCCAGATCCGCGTGCGCAATACGCACGGCGCCGAGAAACATGGCACTAAGATGTCCTTTGTCCACGGCCATGGCAATAAGCGCGGACAATGGGATACCGCAAGGCAGATGTTTTTGCCGGGCGGCGTGGCTTGGAGTTATCCCATTCCGCTGGGCAACATGCAGGTCGGCATCGTCGAAGAAACCGGGTCAGGGATTCGCAGCTACAAACCAGGGGATCGAATTCTATATTTTGGGGCCTTTGCGCCAGCCGCTCTGATGACCGAGGAAGAGACCTGGAAACTGGCCCCCGATACTTGTTGGAAGGCCGCCACCTGTCTTGATCCGGCTTCGTTTGCGCTCTGCGCACTTCGCGACGGGAAT
This sequence comes from uncultured Acidobacteriaceae bacterium, assembly GCA_963808805.1. Classification (GTDB taxonomy): domain Bacteria; phylum Acidobacteriota; class Terriglobia; order Terriglobales; family Acidobacteriaceae; genus Telmatobacter. The sequence goes on from CAWEGN010000005.1 coordinate 263,531, forward strand.
GTGCGGATCGGCGACTCTGTAGCTATCTTCAGCCTGGGAGCGATTGGCCTCATGGCGGTCCAGTTGGCCAAACTGGCTGGCTGTTATCCCATCGTTGCGATTGACCCACTCCCGAATCGCCGCGAAGTCGCGATGAAAACCGGCGCGGACCTGGCGATCGATCCGGTGAATTCGGATACCGGGCGACTTCTCCGCGAGGCGACGGATTGGCGCGGAGTGGATGCGGTCATCGAATACAGCGGCGCCATGGAAGCATTGCAGGCGGCCCTGCGCGGAGTTGCTTTTGGCGGCAATGTGGTTCTCGGTGCTTTCCCTGGCCCGATGAAGGGCGGCCTCGATCTCGGCGCAGAGGCGCACATGAACCGTCCCAACATCGTGTTTAGCCGCACGGAAAGCGATCCCAATCGCGAGCATCCGCGCTGGGATAACGTGCGTGTCCGCTCCACGGTCCACGGCATGATCCTGAAAGGGCTCATCACCGCGGATTCCATTGTTACTCCCGTAGTAAAGTTCGATGATGCATTGGCCGGCCAGTACGACCAGCTTATTGCTGGCCCCGAATTAAGCATCAAGTTCGGGGTTGAATACTAGGCTGCAAAAGGAGACCTATATGCCCGTAAATCAAAGTGTTGTCATTCCCATGATGAAGCCTAAGCAGATCTCTCTGAACGAGTTTATGCGGGAGATCAAAAAGATTGGCTATCCGGCGGTGGAGCTTTGGGACCGCGGTTCCGACTTCGGTGAGTTCGTGGAGGCCGCCCGAAGCAACGGCCTGCGGATTGTCAGTATGGTGGGCCACGAGCACGTGTCACCCACGGCGGGATCCCACGCGGAGGCTTTCAGCCGTGCGGCCAACCACGATCGGCTTGAAGCGGAGCTAAGGGAGTCGATCGATATAGCCGCGCGGAACAACATTCCCGGAATCATCGTCCTCAGCGGCCATCGCAATCACGATGAGTCGGACATCGAGACCATGCAGGTCTGCGCCCAAGGGCTGCGGCGCATCGCACCCTATGCGGAAGAAAAGGGCATCAACCTAAACCTGGAAGTGCTCAACACCCTGGTCGATCATCCGCACTACGTCGCCGACCACACCGACTGGGCTGTCGGCGTCTGCGAATTGGTTAACAGTCCGAGAGTCAAGATTCTCTACGACATCTACCACATGCAGATCATGGAGGGGAATGTCATCGGCACCATTCGCAAATCGATCCGGTGGATCGGCCATTTCCATACGGCTGGAGTTCCTGGCCGCCACGATCTCGATGATTGCCAGGAGCTGAACTACCGCGGCATTTGCAATGCAATTGCAGCGACCGGATACGATCTCTACATCGGCCATGAATTCATGCCCAAGGCTGACAGCATTCAGGCTTTGCGCGTTGCTTTTGAGATTTGCAATGTAGCGTAATTGCTCCGGTGAACTATACCGGACAATTCCACGCAGGAAGTAGAACGCGCAGCAGCACGCAACAGCAAGTAAAGACCGGCACGCAATTTGGGATACTGCCAGCAGGCGCCCGTAGAACGGGTTCCTGCGAGCCTCAGCTTATACAAGGTGACGCACCATGACATTGACCATCCTCGATTTCGTTGTATTTTTCGTTTTCTACGGAATCGTGGTGGGGGTCAGCCTGTACATGAGCCGGAAAGAACAGACAGGAGAGGATTTTTTCCTTGCCGGAAGGCAGCTCTTGTGGCCCGTGATCGGCTTCTCGCTCATCGCTTCGAACATCTCGACGGAGCATTTTGTCGGGATGGCCGGCCAAGGGGCAAGGCACGTGGGCTTTGCCATTGCAAACTACGAGTTTCTTTCCGTCCTCAGCATGGTGTTTATCGCTCTTGTGCTCTTGCCGTTCTTCCTCAGAGCGGGAATCTGTACCATGCCGGAATTTCTGGAATACCGCTATAACACAACTGCGCGCACTTTGATGGCGGTTTATACCATCGCGGTCTATGCGTTCGTAACCATCTCCGCGGTGATCTACTCTGGCGGACTGACCATCCAAACCGTTTTCGGCGATCCCAATAATCCCAAACATCTGTTGTATGGCATTTTCGTTGTTGCAGCCATCGCAACATTGTATGCAACGTGGGGTGGATTGAAGGCCGTGGCGTGGGCTCAACTGCTCCAGGGTTCCGCGCTTTTGCTTGGCGGAACCATCACCCTGTTCGAAGCATTCCACGCCGTAGGCGGCTTAAATAAGTTTTATGCTTATAACTCTTCCAGAATGCACCTCATTCTGCCTGCGTCGGACCCGGTGCTTCCCTGGACTGCGCTGGTTGTGGGATTTGGGCTATGGATTCCATGCCTTTATTACTGGGGATTGAATCAGTTCATCACGCAGCGGACACTGGCTTCGCGATCCCTGAAACAGGGCCAGTACGGCATGATTTTCGCGGCGGTATTGAAGGCGCTCATGCCTGTGCTCATCATCATTCCCGGAATGATGGCGGCACAACTTTATCAGGAGCATGTTTTCCCTGCAGGTTCAAACCCCGACCAGGCTTACCCGCTCCTGGTCCGCTACCTGCTCCCTGCCGGGCTCAGAGGATTCATGTTCGCCGCGATCATAGATGCAGCGGTCTCATCCCTGGCTTCTATGTTGAACTCTGCTTCAACGATCTTCACCATGGATGTTTTCAAGCGGCATTGGAAGAAAGATGCCTCCCCAAAGCTGATCGCGCAAGTGGGGCGGGTCATGACCGTTGTGTTCGTTTTGATCGGGGTTTCGATCGCGCCGGTTCTCGGCCAGCAAAGCTTCCAGGGAATCTTCAACTATATCCAGGAATTCCAGGGATTCTTGTCGCCCGGAGTGCTGGCAGCGTTTCTGTTTGGGCTTTTGGTTAAGCGTGCGCCAGCGCGAGCGGGCGTTATTGCAATGGTGCTAAGCCCCATTATTTATGGCTTTACGATGGTGTTCTTCGGCGAAATACCATTTTTTGTGCAGCATCATATAACGATTGTCACCATCGCGTTTCTTAACCGGATGACCATTTCCTTTGTGCTGATTGTGCTCACCATGACGGTCATGACAATTCTTAGCCCGATGAAAAAGCCGGTCGAATTGCCGGTGCGGCACGAATTCGACATGAAGCCGGCAGCCGGGTCCATGGTCTTCGGCGGCATCGTGGTTTGTGCCATCGTCGTCACATACATCTTTCTGTGGTAGCACAAATAATAAATGTTAGTTACGCGAAGCGTCGCGCTACCCCAGTGCAGTCTGCGGCGGTAGATGCGCGGCCTGAGCACTTCGCGGCAGGGTCCAGACGATCCACGCGGCTGCCAGCGGAATTACCCCGAAGAGTATGAATACCGGCCGGAACGAGTAGTGATCCACCAGCCATCCGGTCAGCAGGCTGAAGATCATTCCTCCAATTCCCGACCCCATACTGGCGAATCCCCAGATGGAAGCCACGGCTCCCTTCGGAAATACATCGCCCGGAATAGCCAGCAGATTTGCCAGCGCGCCGGAATATCCAAATGTCGCTACCGAAATGAGAGCAATGCATCCTGCAGCGCCGCTGATTGCTCCCACAAAGATCGCAGGCACCATCAACGCTGTAAAGATAAGGATTGCAATCCGCCGTGCAGTTGCCGGCACGGCTCCTGCGCGCGACAACCCAGTGAATACAGCACCTCCGGCAAGATTCCCCAAAGTGGCCGTAAAGAACGGTATCCAGGCCGTTTCGCCGATCTGCCGCAGCGTAAATGAGTGGGCCACTCTGAGATATTGCGGGACCCAGAAGATGTAAAAGTACCAGACCGGATCGCTGAAGACCTTTGACAGGGTGAATTGCCAAAGAAACCTTGACCGCAGCAGCGTCTTCAGAGGAAGGCGATCCGCTTGATCCCCCGCACTGGCAGCATGCGGTTCCCGGTAGATTGCAAGCCACCCGGCCAGCCAGACGAATCCCAGCAGACCGATCACTACAAATGCCGTCCTCCATCCGTTCGCGAGCATAATCCACGCCAGCAATGGAGGAGCGAGAATTGCACCAATGGATGCGCCGCTGTTGAAGATGCCCGAGGCATGTGAACGCTCCTCGGGAGGAAACCACTCAGTGATCAACTTCACGCCGGCCGGGTAGTTGCCGGCCTCCCCAACGCCGAGAAGAAACTGAAAGATTCCGAGGCTCAGGGCGCCGGCAGTTAAAGCGTTCAAAAGCTCCGCCCCTGACCAGAACGCAATCGTCAAGCCGTAGCCGATCTTGGTTCCCAGTCGATCCAGCAACCGGCCTGAGACGCCGTTCATGAATGTATAGGCCAGCATGAAGGCAAATACAATGCGGGAATAGCTAGTGGCGGAGATGCGAAACTGCTGGAGCAGTACCGGCGCCATCACCGAAAGCGTCTGGCGGTTGAGATAGTTGATGACCGTGGCGAGAAATGCGAAACTCAGCATCCACCACTTTCTTTGGTCTTTCGCGAACAGTGCTTGCACTCGGAATCTCATATGTCGAATATCGTATGTTGTGTTTGAGGGTACCCATTACTGATATATCATAGTTGCGACCGAGACAATGGAAATTGGCGTTTGAAGTTCGGAGTGGCTCTGTTGAGATCCTCGATCTTCGCCGTCAGCGGGCAGTAGCCAAAGGCGGTAGAGGTTGGAGGCGCGGAGATCATCTCGACTTACGAGTGCGGCAGGTCGATCTGTGCGGCCGGACCATTCGGTCGAACCCCGGCGCGACGAAAAACGGCGAGAGGCGCGATGACGCTGGAAGTGGAGGAATTGCTTCGGGCAGCGGTGGAAGGCAAACGGCCTGACGGTTGCGTGTTTACGCACGAAGACGGCAAGCCGGTAAAGGACTTCCGGGGCGCGTGGAGAAACCTGTGCGGGACCTGACAGGCCTCTGGATTTCCAGGAAAAGCGGCGCTGCCCTAACCTGGACGAAGTGCGAATGCGGTGGCGGGCGAGTTCAGCTGACTGATCCCTCACAATTTCCGGCGCTCAGCGGCCAAAGCCGCACACCAATTCCCGCTAGTGTGGTGCCCGGAGGGGGACTTGAACCCCCACGGCCGGTTAAGACCTGCGGATTTTTACACCTGCGGCGCGCGGGGGCCAGGTGTGATGGCTGCGTGAGTACGATCAAAACACGTACTTCAAGCTCAACTGAATCTGCCGGGGCGGCTTGTTTCCGTAGGCGTTCGATGACAAGACAGCGCCGTAGTTTGCGGTTGGGCAAAGAGAGTTGTTGCTCGCTCCGCAGGTTGCGAGCTCGAAGTCGTGGTATGGATCGTCGAAGTTGGGGTGATTGAGGACATTGAACGATTCGCCGCGAAACTGCAGGCGCTGGTTTTCGGAGCGCAGCGCGAAGCTTTTCGAAAGAGCGAAATCGAGATCGACGAAGGGCGGGCCGGTAAGAGCGTTGCGCCCTTCTGTGCCGAAGGCCGGGCCGAAGAGCTCGGTGGCAGGCGAGGCAAAGGCACACTGATTGAACCAGTTTTGGGGTGTCCGGACCTGGGAAGGCGCGATGCAGGTGGGGTTGGCAGCCACGGTTCCGGCTTTTGCTGGATCGCCTACGAGGTTGGGCCGTTCCGGATTTCCGAAGGCTGCTGCAGAGGCCGTGGGCGCACCCGCCAAAACCACTGTAAAGGGTGATCCCGACTGCGCCGAAAAGATACCTCCCGCCTGCCAGTCATCCAGTAACGCTTTGTTCCACGCCGAGCCCTTGGCGCCCTGACGGCGCAACGGCAAGTCATACACAGAGCTCACGGACACGCGGTGCGTGGCGTTAAAGTCCGAAGGGCCACGATCTGCGCTCAGGTCCTGCGAATTCTGGGGCAGCCCTGAACCCACACTTCCGGCGAAGACGGAGGAGACATCGTCAATGGAGCGGGACCAGGTATAGGCAGCGAGGAATGCCAGGCCGTGGCTCACGCGTCTTTCCGAGCGAAACTGCATGGAGTTGTAGCTGCTCGCGGAACTCGATTCGGCGTACAGCACCGAGGAAAATTGCCCGTAGGGCGGACCCGTGAGGGGATTGGTCTGGTTCTGATCGATCACGTTGGACAGGTGCGTACCCCTGGAGCCGACATAGGCCAGGTCGATCATCCAGTCGGGCGCCACTTCATACTGCAAATCGAGGTTCCACTGCTGCATGTATCCGTCGCGGAAGTGGGGATCGATCATGTTGCCCTGTACCACACCCGATTGCCGTCCCGTCTGGTTGAGAAGATCCTGCACGGTGCACAGTCCCCCGGGACAACCGGGGCTTTGCAGATATGCGGCCATGTTGTAGAACGGCGGATTGCCGTGCGGCAGAATGTTGATGTTGCTGATGGCCTCGTCGTAGAAGATGCCGTAGGCAGACCGGACCACGAAGCGCTCCGACTTCATGGGCCGCCACGCAATTCCAACACGCGGGGCAATGTCTCGACGGGTCGGGAAGTAAGTTGCATCTGGAATCCCATTGGTTCCCGCCAGAAGGAACTGGGGCGAGAGGGAGCAAGGCTCGGGGCAGGAAACAAGATCGGGAACGCTGAGGTGGTTCGAGGCCTCCACCGGAGGGCTGTTGTACTCATAACGCAGCCCGGCGTTGACGAGCAAACGCGGGATGACGTGAATATCGTCCTGGACGTAGGCGCTGACGCCATGGCTCCTGAGGTCGTTGAGGCTGCTGCCGCTGACGGCGATTGCGTAATCGGGAACGCCCATGAGCAACTGGGCAAGGATGCACGTAGCGGGATCGTTGGGAGGAGTTCCCATACACGGGGCGGGATTGCCGAAAGCGCCAAGGATGCCGGCCACGGTCTCACCCTGGAAGAACCAGTCCCCGCGGGCTAGAAAATCCAGGTAGCTGCCGAGCTGAATGCGCCGCAGGTCGGCGCCGAACTTGAACTGGTTGATGCCCAGCGACCAGGCGAGATTATCGGAAATCTGGTAGGTGTTGTCGCGGCGGTTCTGCGGGTAATTTACGGGCTCGCCAATGCCATCGAAGCTGATCTGGCTGCCATTCAGGTTGCCGCTTATGTTGATGTTGGGAGCGCCCAGGTCGATGGAATTGGTGAGAACATCGGGAAATCCGAGTTGCGATTCGATATTGTCGCCATAATTCTGCTGGAGCACGGTGGAGGCCATCCGATTGTAGCCCAGGCGGAATTCGTTCACCATGCTGGGGCGAATGACGCGTGTCCAGTCCACTCCGGCGTTCTGGCCGAAATTCATGGTGTAACTGCCGTAGCCGGGAAGCGATGTGAAGGTGTTCAGTGGATCGAAGGGATCGAAGCGGTTTTCATCTGTCAGGGCGTAGTGGATCGAAAGCCTGTCGGCGGGGCTGGCCTGCACGTCCACCTTGGCAGAGATCAGGTTCAATGATTCGCGGATGACCGGGGCGGAGAGATAAGTATTCGAATCCGTCAGGTCGGTGCCCACGTTGGCCGCCGGATAGAGGCCGTAGACAGCTTGGCCTGCCGGGTTCAGATACATTGAGGTGGCAATGTCGCACGTGGCTGGATTCGGCGCTGGGTTCCCGCCAATCTCCTCGCCGAGGGCGCACGCATTGGCCCATTGGCCCACCGAGGGCACGGTCGCTTCCCGGGTCGTCGCCTGGCGCAGGCGAAGCTGCTCATCGGAAATAAAGAAGAAGAGCTTGTCCTTGCGTATGGGCCCGCCCAGAGTGCCGCCGAACTGGTTGCGATCGAGGCGTGGAATGGGGCCGCACGTGCCCGGCGCCGAACTGGCGGTGCAGCCGGGGAGATCGAAATAGTTCTTGGCGTCCATGTGCCGGTTGCGGACGAACTCGAAGAGGCCGCCGTGAAAGGCATTCGTGCCGCTCCGCAGAACGACATTGATTTCAGCGCCACTAGCTCGCCCAAATTCCGCCGAGTAAGCGCCCGATTGAACCTTGAATTCCTGGATGGCGTCAATCGAAGGCAAAGCCACGTACTGGTTGATATAAGGATCGGTGTTGTCCACACCCTCCAGCAGGAAGTTGTTCGCCTGGTCGCGCGCCCCGTTGACGTTCAGTGAGCCACCCAGCGTCGAGTTCTGGGAGCCCTGCGTTGGCAATTCGCTCCCCGGCACAAGCAGAGCGAAGGAAAGAAAGTTGCGCTCGTTGAGCGGCAGGTCCTGCACCAAGCGGTTGTTTACCACCTGCCCGAGCGTAGACGCGTCGGTTTGTATGATGGGCGGGGTCTCGTTGACAACCACGCTCTCACTGGCCACGCCCACCACCAGAGCGAAATCCACGCGAACCGTTTGATCCACATCCAGGATGACGCCGTGGATCACGCTGCGGCGAAACCCCTTGCTTTCCACAGTGACGCTGTAGCGGCCCGCAGGCAGGAGCGCAACGGTGTAATCGCCGGCCCCGTTGCTCTGCGCCTCGCGGGTTGCGTTCGTTCCTTCGTCGCGCACAACCACTCGCGCCTTCGGGATCACCGCGCCGCTGGGATCGGAAATGGTTCCCGTGATGGTTCCCGTGGGACCGCTGGCAAAGAGTGGGCAGGCAAAGGAAACAAGCAACCCGAGAGTAAGGTGGAATCGTTTTCGCCACATGCTGTTAGCCTCCTGACGAGCGCTACCGGCGCCGCGATCTCCACCACGCCCGCGCTTCAAAGATAGGGCTACTCATACCGCAGCGCCTCCACCGGAGAAAGGTGCGCGCCGCGCCACGCGGGGTAAGCGCCGGCGGCAATCCCTGAAGCGATTGCGACAATGAGTGCCTCGAGCAGGTGAATCGGGGGAACTGAAGTCGGTAATACGTTGGCGGTTTGCGGCAGTGCTGCCAGCACCCGCAATGCTCCCCAGCCCACGCCTATGCCAAGAAGTCCGCCAACCAGCCCCAGGGCTGAAGCCTCGGTGAGAATAAGCAGGATGACGTGCCGGCGCTTCCAGCCGAGCGCGCGCAGAATGCCGATTTCTCGTGTCCGCTCGAATACCGACATCGCCATAGTGTTGGCAATGCCTGTGATCCCAATAAAAATAGCGATGGACGACGTTCCCCATGCAACCGAACGAAGCAGAGAAATCAGAACGTTATTCGCAGCCCGTTCGGCGGCCGGGTCTGCGTGAACCCCCGGCACTGCTGCCTCAATGTCCTTTTCCGCATCCTTCACGTAAGTGTCGTACGATTCGCCCGGCGGCGCCGGTCGCAGCCTGACGTGAAAGGTCGTCACCTTTCCACCCTGGCCTGAGATAGCCTGCAACTGATCGAGTGGCATGATCATCGCGCCATCTTCCACGATCGTGCCCGCATGAATGATGCCCACCACCGTGAAGACCGTGCCCTGGACTTGAAGCGTATCGCCAGCTTTCTTCTTCACGTCGTTAGCCAGTAGATTACCCAGCATCACTTCGGGCTTTCCGTCGTGAATGCGGCCGCCCGAGAGGTAAGTAAGGGAATCAAGCTCGTAAGAACTGCCCTGCCAGCCATAAACCAGAGCACTCACATCGGGCGTCAGGTCCACGAGATTGTAGAGCACCGGATCCGCCCGCTCTACTTGAGGGACGGCTTGAATCTTGCCCTCAAGGGATTGATCGAGAAAACCGCCGACGAAGCCGGATTGAATCACCGCAATATCGGTACCGGCGTGCGTATACAACCGCACCGAATCACGCTCAAATGCTCGCGAAAACCCCACCAATGCCACAAATGCGCCGATGCCTATCGTGACTCCGCCCAAAGTCAGCAACGTACGGAGCCGCCGGCGCCAGAGATTCTTCCAGGCGAATCCCGTAAACGAGAGTTGCGTAGCCATCGTGTTGGGAAGATTCCTCGCCTGCGGAGATATTCAGGCGCACTTTGAGCGTCAGTTTATCGGGCAAATGGGCCTCTGTCCATTGCGAATTTGCGGAATCGTAGCGCCACCCAAACTCTTCACCTCGCGCAGATGACTGGGCGGGCCAGCCAGAATGCGAACACAATGGCTTCATTCACCACGAAAAGAGGGGCAAAAATGGCCAGATTGTGCCGCGCCAGCCAAACTGGCACGTAAGCATCGAAGTTCGGTGACCGGTCGGTCGTGTATCTCGCTGCCAGGTCGGTCAACGGGCATCGCCGCTGGTTCAGCCGCAGCACAGCTACATGGCACAACAGGAACACCGTGATCATCGCCGTCCAGCCAAAGGCGCCGCGCCAGGCCAGAAATGGCAGCGCCATGATGCCGCCCCCCTGGACCACCCATACAACGGTGTGCAGCACTTTGGTCGCGACCAGCTTGCGGTCTCGAGCCGCCGCCGCAGCTTGCTCAGTCATGTCTCACCGTATCCGCGGGGTTTGCAGCAAACCAGGATTGCCATTTCGGCTGGCAAGCATGGCGGAATTATAGACTTTGGAGCCGAGTTCGTTGGAGATTTTGGGCCTTCTGCGCCACTCCAACGGCGCGGTCTTCTGCTTCTGAGATTCTGGCGTGATGATTGCCCCATGACTGAAAGCTTGTGAGAAGCGGCGATCTCGGAACTTGCCGCTGCCGACAAGAATAAGAAGTCGCACGAGGTGATATCTAAGTCCAGTGAGGGCTGGGGCCTTTCCTGTGGACTCTGATGAGCCAATCCTGCCGCGACAAGATCGGCTTAGAGAAAAGGGTGTGTAACTGACTGATTGTAAACAGTGCATGTGGTGCCCGGAGGGGGACTTGAACCCCCACGACCGGTAAAGGTCTGCGGATTTTAAGTCCGCTGCGTCTGCCAATTTCGCCATCCGGGCCCGCTTCTATATTATGGGACCGTTTCGGGCTGCCATGATGGGACTGTTTCGCCCTTCCTGCCGTCGAGTTCCCTGTTGAACATCACTGCCTTGCCGTACTTCAAGCGCCTGACCTACGGATGCGCTGTTTCCACCACTTGCCCCGAAGCGCCAACCCCTCGTATCATCCGGCAAGAGCAACAACCATGAGCGAAATCGAAAGCAACACTGGCTTGCGGGTGAAGGGGCGGCTCATGTCGGCCTCGGAGATTGAGCGCACTCTGGTGCGCCTGGCGCACGAAATCGTAGAGAAGAGCAACGGCAGCGAGGATCTGGCCCTGGTGGGGATCAAGCGCCGCGGCGTTCCACTGGCGGAACGTCTGGGTAAACTGATTGCCACGATCGAAAAGCGGCCCGTCGATACCGGAGTCCTCGATATTCAGTTCTATCGCGACGATCTTTCCACGGCGGACGTGCGGCCCGTGGTCACGCCGGGAGCCATCGGCATTGACGTGGAGGACCGCGACGTGGTGATCTGCGACGATGTGCTCTACACCGGCCGCACCATTCGAGCCGCGCTCGACGCGCTCTTCGACCATGGGCGGCCGCGGCGCGTGCAACTGGCCGTGCTCATCGACCGCGGGCACCGCGAGCTGCCCATTGAAGCAACCTACGTGGGCAAACACGTGCCCACCAGCAGCCGCGAGATTATTGAAGTGAAGTTTCAGGAAGTGGACAACACGGAAGAGGTGTTGCTAGTCGAGCGTCCCAGCTAGGGGTGGCAACTCTGAGCTGAGCGCGTATTCTTTGCGCGCACTGCGCGGAAAGAATAGGAAACCGTAAATTCTTCACCAGCGCGGATCCCCGCGCGAGAGCGCTGCGGCCCGTGGGCCGCGGCGAAAGCGACCAACCGGACCGGAGCCCGGTGCTCCGGCGACTCACCATGAACCCAGCCGTATCAGCCTCCCGCCGACCACTTGCCACGCCGCCTGCGCCCGCGTCGCCGTTTCCGTATCACTCAGGATCGCTGCTTTCAATACTCGACCTGACCGTGGACGGGGTAAGCCACCTGCTCCGGCGCGCCACGGATCTGGAGAACGAGGACCCCATCGTGCGGGACCACATTCTGGCCAAGCGGAGGATCGCGCTGCTGTTCTACGAGTCCTCGACGCGGACGCGCACCAGCTTTGAGTTGGCCTCGAAGGCGCTGGGCGCTGACACCACTCTGGTTTCGAGCCTGAGCTCCAGCATCGAGAAGGGCGAGAGCCTAAAGGATACGGGCCTGACGCTGCGGGCGCTGGGCGCCGAGGCCATCATCCTGCGGCACAGCTCATCCGGGGCGGCATGGCTGCTGGAGGAGGCAACGCGGCTGCCGGTCATCAACGCGGGCGACGGCATGCACGAGCATCCCACGCAGGCGCTGCTGGACCTGCGGACGATCCTCGCGCACCTGCGGCCTGGGGTGAGCGGGGTTGGGCCGGAGACGCTGGCCGGAGTAACGGTAATGATCGTCGGTGACATTCTGCACAGCCGGGTAGCGCGATCGAACATGCTACTCCTGCCGCGGGTGGGCGCGCGGGTACTGCTGTGCGGGCCCAGGGAGCTGCTGCCGGAGCAGGCGGCACGGTCAGGACCGGGAATTGAGATCGAGCGGGACTTTGAGGTGGCGCTGCGCCAGTCGCAGGCGGTGATGATGTTGCGCATCCAGGCGGAGCGTCTGGCGGGGCTGCAACTGGACCTGGACGAGTACAAGGCCGGCTACCAGCTCACCGGCCAGCGGCTGGCCGAGCACGCGCCCAAGGCGGTGGTGCTGCATCCGGGACCGATCATCCGCGGCATGGAGATCACGGCCGGCGTGGCCGATGGCGTGCAGTCGGCGATCCTGGAGCAGGTCACTAACGGAGTGGCCATTCGCATGGCGGTCATGGAGCGCGCACTGACCGCGGAGAGCGGAACACCCGCGGACAGGTCCTCGTCCGCGGGGCGGGAGAACGGAGGCCGCGCATGACGGCGCTGGCGATATGCGGCGGGCGGCTGATCGATCCGGCTGCGGGCGTGGACGCGCAGAAGGACGTGCTGCTAAAGGACGGGCGCGTGGCGGAGATCGCCGGCACGGGGAAGCTGAAGCACACTGATGGCGCGGAGGTTCTGGACGCGACGGGACTGATCGTGGCGCCGGGGCTGGTCGATATCCACGTGCACCTGCGCGAGCCGGGTCAGGCCTACAAGGAGACCATCGCGACGGGAACGGCGGCGGCAGCGGCGGGCGGATTCTCGAGCGTGGCGGCGATGCCGAATACGACGCCGGTGAACGACTCTGTGGAGATCACGCGTTGGATGCAGGCGCCGGAGCGCGGCGCCGAGGTGCGCGTGTTCCCGATCGCCGCGGCGACGCGCGGATCGAAGGGCGAGGCGCTAACGGACTTTGCCGCGCTCAAGTCGGCTGGAGCCGTGGCCGTGACCGACGATGGACGGCCGATCCTGAAAGACGGCATGATGCGCGAGGCGCTGGCCGCGGCGGCGCGCGTGGGACTCACCGTGATTCAGCACGCCGAGGACACGCGCATGACGCAAGGCGCGAGCATGAATCTCGGTCCCGTGTCGTTCAAGCTGGGGCTTCGCGGAATGCCGCCGGAGGCGGAGACGAGCATCGTGGAGCGCGACATCCGGCTGGTAACGGAGCTGCGCGAGGCGCATCCGCACCTGCACGTGGCGCATGTTTCGACGGCTGGAGCGCTGGCCGCGGTGAGGCAGGCGCGGCGCAACGGATTGCGCGTCACCTGCGAGGTGACGCCGCATCACTTCCTGCTCACCGAAGAACACGTGGGACTCTATAACACGCATGCGAAGATGAATCCACCGCTGCGCTCGGCGGCCGACCGCGATGCGTTGATCGAAGGCATTCTTGACGGAGTCGTCAACGCGATTGCCACCGATCACGCGCCGCACGCCCAGCACGAGAAGGAAATTGAATTTGAGCTGGCGCCGAACGGGATGATTGGCCTGGAAACCGCGCTGGGCCTCAGCCTGCGCTGGCTGCACCGGGAGTGGAAGATGCCGCTGGGGCGTGTGCTGAACCTGCTGAGCGCGCAACCGGCCGCGCTGCTGGGGTTGAGGGGCCGCGGGACGCTGGCCGTGGGCAGCTTGGCCGACGTGGTGGTCTTCGATCCCAAGGCGGAGTGGGTGTACCGGGCGACGGAGGGGAAATCGAAGGCCAAGAACACGCCGTTCGATGGCTGGCCGATGCTGGGCAAGGTGCGGTGGACGGTGAGCGAAGGAAGGATCGCCTACGCCGGCGCGTGTGCTCTGGACGGTGAGCGAAGGGAAGATCGCCTACGCTGGCGTGTAGCGCAGCTTTCAGCTTGCTGGTTGGTGAGCCGGGTTGTTTACCTTTTAGTCCCTATCCGCCCCCTCCCCCGTATGCCATACCTCCATATTTGAAACCAAAGGACTTACGGTCCAGTCCATACCTCCATACGTACCTCCGTATACCTCCATATTTGATAACAAAGAACTTACGAGACGCCGATATCAGCGGCAGAAACCAGGGAACAGGAAACTGCCGGTAGCCAGTAGCCGGTAGACAGTGGAAAGACAGGGAGCGGAAAAGCAGGGACCAAGGGACCGAGGAAACAAGAAGCCGGTGTGGGAGCGGTTCTGGTCTGGACCCCGATCATGGGATGAGTATGCGCCGAAGGGGAGAAATTATCTGCAAAGGTCGGGCGGAAAAGAATTGGCGTGGAATCAAGGAGATGGCGGGTGGTGAGCGGGCGGGGGCTCTTGACACGAAAAGACGGCTTTCAGATGCCAGACGCTTGCTCTTCTTTCCCAGGTGACGGGTTTGGGCAAGCGAGGGTTTCTTTCTGGCGACTTGGGTGTTTATGGTGATCTGCCGTGATTTCAATCGCAGATTTGCACAGGTAGGCCATTTTATATAACACACAGTCAATTATTCGCTTGCATTTCTCCCCAGGCCGGCGTACCGTTGATTCAGGATCCGGGGCCGGTTTGGCCTCGGCCCTTGAAAGAGAGTGGAGCGAACTGCGGGAGAGAACTTGCGGGTAGCTCATTCTAACCTCTGCCGGTGAGCAGAAAAACCTGGGCGCGCGGTCTGCGACTGGGCCTCTGTTAGCCGAAGTCACTTAGTGACGTAGGTTTGCGCTGCTGTTCGGCGCAAGCCACGCCGTCAATGCCTCACGAGAGGAATTGTCGCGCGTCGCGGGAGTCAGCGTTGGTAGTCCGGCGTTGGCGCTTCGCGGGAGAACCGGGGATCGTCGAGAGGCGATCACCACGGCTCCACTCAGAGGGGGTTAGATATGGACAAAAAGGTAAGACGCAAGGAATGCCAAGCAGTTCAACTGCTGGATCAAGCGGTGAGGCGTTATGCCGCCATCGTGCGGTCCGGCGATTCGTACAAACCCAACACCGACGCGTCGGTGGCAACGTTTGAGCGTTACGTGAGGAAGCTGAGAAGGCTTAGTGGAGCGCCGGGGGAGCAGCGCAAGTTCTGGTCCCTGCTCCAAAAGGTCAATATCAAGCTGCTTAAGCAAACTCTCAAACTGCGCGACTGACGTGTCGGTGATTCTCATTTGTGGGGTTCGGAGTGACGTTAGGAAATGCAATAAAGCTGATCCGCACCGCTAGGGGAGTCAAGCAGCTAACTCTCGCGAAACAGCTAGGGGTTTCCCCAAACTATGTTTCTCTGGTTGAGAAGGACAGGCGAGAGCCGAGTGTGGGCTTCCTTCGAAAGCTTGCAGGGACCCTCGGGGTTCCCGTGGGCCTCTTTTTCCTGTGGCAGGACACAGAAAACCCGTCCCTGAAGACGAAGGACATGGCGGAGCTGAGGGATTTATTGACTCGTATCCAGGCGATGTACTTGCGCAATTTTAATGAAGATGATGAAAATGCCGCCTAGCCCAACGCGATTCTCCGCGACCAATTTGAACGAGCTCGCCGCCCTACTCTCGACGGAGGCAAAGCAAATCGTGTGGGTGCTCTCACGCTTGAAGGGGCTCTATTACCGCAAGGACCGCCTTAAACAGAACGGCGCGTTGCGAACCCTATGGATTCCTCGCCCTCCCCTGCGGCCCCTGCAAGACAAGATTCAGACGGAAATCCTGGCAAAGGTCCCTCTTCCGACCTGCGTTCAGGGAGGCGTGCGGGGACGGTCAATAATAACCAATGCGAAGCACCACGTTGGAAAGCCCGTCCTGTCTACTATGGACATCAAGAACTGCTTCCCCAGCATTACAGTCCAGAAAGTGCGCCGAGTTTTCGAAGATATCGGCTTTACGGGTGAGGCCACGTCGATTCTTACAAAGCTGACCACCTGGGAACGTCAGCTTCCCCAAGGGCCTCCAACCAGCGTCACAATTGCAAATCTTGCTCTAGCAAACCTTGATCGACGCCAACTGGGCCTCGCGAAGCAGCATGGATTCAGGTACACGCGATTTGTGGACGATATGTCAGCTTCGGGAGGAAGGCACCTACGAAAGGTGAGAAATCTGCAGGAGCGAATCGTCCAGGATGAGGGATTCTCGATCAAGCCACTTAAAGAGGGACGGAAGAAGCTGATGTATCGCGATCGGGATCGGCAGGAGCTAACCGGACTTGTCGTCAATCGCAAAATCAATCTGTCTCGCGAGAAGCGCAAGGAAATCATCGGGAGCACAAAGGCCGCTCTCCGTGGAAAGGGCGAGCTCAGCGAGTCTGAGCATGGAAGAGTTGTCTGGCTGGCCTCTGTGAACCCTGAAGCTGGGGCGACCGTAGTCAAAAAAGCAAAAAGGCAGAGGAAACAGAAATGAAGAAGATGGTTCTGGACATCGAAACGATTCCCGCTACGGACGAGATCCTAGAAGCGGACGAGGCCAAGAAGGCCGCACTCGACGCGCTGAGCGGTAGGATTATTTGCATTGGCTCCATCCTGCTAGATGATTTCAAGGCCCAGTCCGCCTCCTCAATCGTGTCGGACGATGAGCCAAAGCTTCTTCGCGAGTTCTGGTCAAAGCTACGCGATGAGAATGTCAGGTCGTTCGTCGCCCATAACGGACTAAGTTTCGATCTTCCCTACATATGGAAGCGTTCAGTGATAAATCAGGTCAAACCCTCGTTTCCGCTGGATCTGCGGCGCTATCGTAGCGATTTTGTATACGACACGATGTGCGTGTGGGGAAACTGGGAGATACGTGGCAGCGTGTCCCTGAATGCCCTAGCAGGCGGGCTGGGCTTAGGTGCGAAGAGCGGAAGTGGCGAGCAGGTCCTGCAGTTCTGGCGCGAGGGGCAACATAGGAGAATTGCCGAGTACTGCCTCGACGACTGCTGGATCACCTACCAGTGCTACGGCCGGCATGAACTTCGCCCCTACCACGGAGAGATCTGAGGTAGAGGAAATCGTCCGCATCGACATCAAGGGGGCGCAGGGCGAAAATGCTGAGCCGGTCGGAGCGGAGTCTGCTCCGGGGCGCGCAGCATCCCCTGAGGCCGCAAGATAGGTCCAGCAAAGTCGGCTTGTGGGAAGTGGTTCCTTAACACGTCGGCGGCGGAATTGCCTGGGGGTGGGTCAGACCGAGACGGGGTTTGATCGCGGCTTCGCCGCGGACTTGATTTTTCGAAAATGGGTGGATTGGTGTCCCCAGGCTTGCGCCGTGGGGCTAACGTCTGACGCCCGTACCCAGAGGGTGCCCAACGGACTGCGCGGTGGGTTTGAGGCGCGGCTTCGCCGCGTACTTAAATTCTCGAAAATGGGGTGGGGACGCGTTCCCAACGCTGAAGCGCTGGGCTAAAATCCGCTGCGCCTACGGCGCGTGGGCGGACGGGGTTCGGCGCGCGACCGCAAGGGGAAAAGGCTGGGATCAGAGATCAGGGGTCAGGGATCAATGAAGCCGGTAGCCAATAGCCAATAGCCAGTAGCCAATAGCCGGTAGCCGGTAGCTGATGAGGGAGATCTTGTTGAGCCTTACGCCGCGGTCGGCGTCTTCAGGAATTCCACGGCGCGGATCAGGTAGTTCTTCAAATCGCGCCGGTGCACGACCGCATCCAGAAAACCCTTCTCGAGCAAAAACTCCGACCGCTGAAATCCCTCGGGGAGTTTCTGGCGGATGGTCTGTTCGATGACGCGCGGTCCGGCAAAGCCGATCAGCGCGCCGGGCTCCGCGATGTTGAGGTCGCCGAGCATGGCATAGCTCGCGGTGACGCCGCCGGTGGTGGGGTCGGTGAGCACGCAGATGTAGGGCACGCGCGCGTCGTCAAGCTGCGCCAGCGCCGTAGAGATCTTGGCCATCTGCATCAGGCTCACCACGCCCTCCATCATGCGCGCCCCGCCCGAGGCAGTCACCACGATCAGCGGCGTGCGCGTGACGCGGGCGCGATCGATGGCGCGCGCAACGGTCTCGCCCACCACGGCGCCCATCGAGCCGCCAATGAAGCTGTACTCCATGGCGCTGAGCACGACGTCGTGCGGCCCCAGCCGACCCACGGCATTCAGAATGGCGTCGTCGAGGCCCGTATCCTCCTGCGCTTTGCGCAGCCGCTGCTTATACGGCTTCACGTCGGTGAAGTCGAGCGGATCGGTGGAGCGCAGCCCCGTGTCAACCAGCTCGTAGCCCGGATCGAGCAACATCGCGATGCGATCGCGCGCGCCGAGCTTGAAGTGATGCGGGCACTTGGGGCAGACGTTGAGATTGGCCTTGAGATCCGCCTTGTAGATGGGCTGGCCGCAGCCGGGGCATTTCACCCACAGGCCTTCGGTGCGCACATTCTTGGCGCCCGCTTCGCCGCCATTCGCGGCCAGCGGCGCGTCGGCCCCGCCACTACCGGCAGGCGCCGCGGAATACTCGCCGTCCTCGCGCTTGAACCACGACATATCGAACCCCATTGTAACTGGGCCGCCCGCGCAACAGGACTGCCGCAGCCTGCGCCCGCGCGGCCACTCTCAGTTAATACTCGATTCCGCGCTGCGCCAGGATGCCTTTCTGATAAGCGTGCTTCACCTCGCGCATCTCGGTCACCGTATCGGCCAGCTCCACCAGCAGGGGGTGGGCATTGCGCCCGGTCAGGATCACGTGCACCATCTCCGGCTTGCCCTTGAGCGCCTCGGCCACCACGGCCGCGTCCAGCATCCCATAGCTGATGGCGTAGTTGATCTCGTCGAGCACCACCATATCCCACTCGCCGGAGTCGATCGCCTGGCGCGCCTCGGCCCACGCCGCCTGCACCAGGCGGATATCTTCCGGATCGGGCTCCGCGCCGCCCACCTTCACAAACCCACGGCCCATCTGCCGAATCGCAAAGTTGCCCACGAAGTCCCCACCGAACGCCTCCACGGCATCCAACTCGCCGTAGTGCCACGAGCCCTTAATGAACTGCAGGACAAGCACCTTCATGCCGCAGCCCACGGCGCGCAAAGCCGTGCCCAGCGCCGCGGTGGTCTTGCCTTTGCCGGGGCCCGTGTTGATGAGAATCAGGCCTTTGCGGGATTTTTCCTCGGAGTTCATTGCGGTCAGCGATCCGTTTTCCGCCGTAAAACAGGCCGTCTGGCAACTGACGGTTGTCGGCTAATGTCCCGTGTGATACGGATGACCCGTGAGAATTGTACACGCCCGGTAGAGCTGCTCTGCCATCACCAGGCGAGCTAGCTGGTGAGCCAGAGTCATCGGGCCCAGCGAGAGCAGCCCGCCGCGCCGTGCGGCTTCCGCGCGCGCCTCGTCCGACCACCCATCCGCCGGGCCAACGGCGAAGATCACGTGTTGCGTGCCCTCATCGCGCCGGGCGCCCAGCCACTCGGCAAGAGCCTCTGAGGTCATCTGCCGGCCGCGTCCATCCAGCAACAGAAGCACAGACTGCGTGCGGCCCGTTTGCCGGCCGAGCCAATCAAACAGTGCCGATTCACTCCGGAACGCCTCCGTCCCGCAGCGCGCAACACCAACACATCGCTTGAGATAGCCACGCACCAGCCCCTCGTACGCGTCCTGCGTTCGTGCCTTGGAGCCGATCTGGGCGAGTGTAACCTGCACCTTGAGGAGAATACCGCAAACGCCTGTTTCAGCGCGCACCACCAGGGGCGCCATTTCTCCAGGAATCTGTAAATTATGTCAATTCTATGGATGAACCAAAGAGTTATATGGAAATTTATAGACATGACTCTTGCCTGATACTAGTTCCGGCCTTAGTGCCACCAAAATGTGATGGACATCACGTTTGTTTTCTATTAATAAGCTGTTAGGAGAGCAATCTTCGAGAATGGTCCGCCACGTGCATGAACTCATAGGATTGTTCCTGGTTTGCGCGGTCGGCGCTTGAACCCTGATTCAAAGCGTTAGGAACAGCTGATCCAGTCCTCACTTCTTGGCGATTTGAAGCGCTTTCCGGCATTCGGTGAATCGAGTCACCGTTCGGCAAGAAAGAGGGGAAGCAAGCACGTTGTCCGTGCTTCCCGCTTGTCGAGAAATCGTCACAGTTCGATCCGGAGGTAGAAGGGTGCGGAATTTCCCATTTCGTTCTGCGGCATTGGCGATCACCTTGACGGCGCTCGTTGGTTCTCTCGCGTTTGTCGAAACCCCGCTCGCTTTGTCTCAGGGAATCACGACCGGCACCGTCGCTGGAACGGTAGAAGATCCATCCGGAGCTGTTGTGCCCGCCGCGCAGATCCAATTGACCAATCAAGCCACAGGCCTCAAGCTCGTCGCGAAGTCGGATGGTGATGGCACATTCAAGTTTTTCCTGGTTCCCATTGGAACCTATAGCGCGCTGATTACCGCTGGTGGCTTTTCAAATGAGGGCGTCAATAACATTCAAGTTGTGGCCGGAGCCACAACTAACTTGAACGAAATAAAGCTCAGCGTCGCTTCCGCAGCGGCCGAGTTAGTCGAAGTCAACGGCTCGGCCGCATCCCTGCTTGAGACGAGCGACTCGCAGGTGACAACGTCGTTTAATACGGAGACGGTGCAGAACCTGCCCCTGAACAACGGCTTCGATACCATAGTCGAGCTGATTCCGGGCGTGGTCTCGACCGGCGACGACAACTTCTCCAACACCAACGGCGACAACTATTCCGTCAACGGCCAGAGCGGTCGCTACAACAATTTCGAAATCGACGGCCAGTCGAACAATGACAACTCCATCGGCGGACCGCAGGTGTTTTTCGGCAGCCAGGACGCCATCCAGCAGCTCCAGGTCATTACCAACGACTACAGCGCCCAGTATGGCCGCAACGCAGGCGCGGTCGAGAACTACATCACCAAGTCTGGGACCAACTCGTTTCATGGCACCGCTTTCGATCTCTACCAGAGCGAATTTTTGAGTTCGTTGACCAACGTCGAGAAGAATCCGCTCTTCGGCTACTGCCCTCCCGGCGTAAGCGCGTCCACCGGTTGTGCTGCGCCAACTCTGCCGCGTTATGTTGAGAATCGCGTGGGAGCAACCATCGGCGGTCCGGTTCTAAGGAATAAGCTGTTCTTCTTCTTCAGCACCTATTGGGATAGAGTCCGCACGGGCGTCTCACCCTCTGAGTCTCTGCCCGATCTCACACCCGACCCAACCGGACTCGCGACGATTGCGTCGGCATTCGCCGCTGATTCCGGCGCCGCCGCCCTCGCCAACTTCGGCCCATATTCCATTAAGCAAGGCAACCCGCAGCCCATTCCCGTACCCACGGCTTTTTGCCCCGGCACACCGACGGGAAGCGGAGCCTGCGACGAAACCCTAACCGATGCTTCCGGCACCTCAGCCTCTGTTGAGTTCGCCGGCGTTCAGCGTACCATCGCCAGCATCTTCAATGACCAGGAAGAACTGGCCCGGCTCGATTGGCAGCCCACGGAAAAGGACCACTTCTTCCTGCGCTTCTACTACCAGCCTCAGCTTTCCACTGGAGTCGGTGGAGGAGACGGCATTGCCGCCGGCGATTTTGTCGATGTGCCTTCGGACACCTATTCAATCGGGGCCGACTGGACGCATACGTTTACAAGCAGTCTCATTGACCAGTTGCGCTACGGCTTCCAGGAAGCTAAGGTCCCGTTTGAGGGCGGCGCCTTTCCTGACTGCACCGTCACTAACTTCGCCGCCTGCCCTGCGCAAGTGGTTTTCACTGGGACCAACGACAACCTCAATTTCGGTGGGGACGCCGACTTCCCGCAAGGCCGCACCGTGAAGGTGACCCAGGTGCAGAACAACGCCACATGGACCCGTGGCAGCCAGACCTTTCTCTTCGGCGGGGAATTCGATTATCAGAACTCGCCCAATGTCGGAATCTTCTACTACAACGGCTACCCGAACTTTGGGACCGTCAGCAACCTGCTGGGGACGCAGGACGCAGAGCTGGTAGGGAAAGGCTATCCGTCAGGAACATCCGGCTACTCCTACCTGGCGAACGGCAACCTCACCATTCCGTTCACCGAGCCCGACTTCGCTGCCTATTTCCAGGACGACTGGAAGGCGCTTCCTACATTGACCTTGCACCTGGGTGTACGCTGGGAGTTCTTCAGCGACGCAGCCAACAAACTGCACGACGAAACCGTTGCCCGCGAATCGAATTCGTCAACAGCCTTTTGGGACACGTCACTGCCACTGTCTGATCGAACCGTACCCGAGGCCAAGCAGGTTTACACAAACTTCGAGCCGCGCATCGGGCTCGCCTGGAATCCGGACTTCGACAGAAAGCTGGTCGTCCGCGCCGGTTATGCCATCAACGCGAACCCCGCGTTTTACAACATGTTTCTGATCGTCAACGATTATGCGCCCGTAACCAACACGGGTGCTTTCCTCTGCGGTCCCGATGCCTGCCTGCCTTCAGACGGCTCCCTTCTGAGCTCCGACTTCCGTGCTTTCAACCTGCCCAATCTGCCCATCGGTGGAGACCCGGGTCAGGATCTCCAGGCCACCTTCCCGACCTCATTCCGCACGCCCTATGTGCAAACCTACACTCTTGGCGTTGACCATCAAATAGGCGCTGCAGCGGTTGCGGAAGTACGCTACGTCGGCGCCAAAACCACCGACGACTTCCAGCCAATCGATGCCAATCCGTTTCTGCTGCCAGTCGCCGCGGCCTTCCCGAGTGTCGTCTCCGCGTCATCGCTTTGCTCGGACCCGTCGGCAGATGGCTACGGACGCCCCAATTGTAACTACAGCAATTTAGCTGAGTTTACGAATGGAGGCTGGGCCAGCTACAACGCGCTGGAGCTGAACCTGACCACGCAGAACTATCACGGCCTGACCTCAACCGTTTCCTATACATTCAGCAAGGCCCTGAACAACGCCACGGACGGACTTCGCAGCACCGGCTCCGGAGGCAGCACCCTCGCCTTTCCCCAGAATCCTCTCAATCCCGATTCCGGAGAAAGCGGGCTGAGCGGCAATGACTTTCCCAATACCGTCGGTATTGGCTTCACCTACAACCTGCCTAAATTTGTCAAAAACAATTCACTTCTCGGCCGCGCCGTGAATGGTTTCCTGTTAACCGGCCTCTACCGCTATCGCAGCGGCCAGGTTTACACTCCTTATCAACCCATCGACCTCGACGGCAACACCGGCGACACCAGCTTCTGCGATGGAGCTTTTAACGCCGATATCCTTGGCGCGGATACCTGCCGCCTGGTTCTCTCCAACAAAAGCGCCCCGATCAACACCGTGGCCTATTTGAATCCGTACACAGGAGGCCAGAATCCGACTCCAGGCCCAGGTCAAGGGGCTCCCCTCTTGGGCACGCCGGAGTATGTGGTCTATAACAGCGACGGATTCAATAGTGACACCTCGACCTATCCCACCGGTGTCTATTCTCCGGGCACGCCCGTAGATCCCACGACCACGCATTGGATCATCAACAACCAGGCCTATGCCCTAGCCGAAACCAATCCATATCCCGGCTCGAGCAGAAGCCTGCTTCGCGGCCAGCCCTACAGCGATCTCGACGCGAGCATTGTGAAGACCTTCCCCGTCAACGAACGCGTCAGCTTTCAACTTTCCATGGCAGCTTACAACGTGCTGAACCAGATGTTTCTCGGCGTCGGCGATCCCTTCGTGGGAGCGAGCAACTTTACGAGCAACATTGAAAACGGCTCCGGCAGCATCCCTGGTGACACTTCCGGCAACCGATTCGTGATTCTGGGAGGGAAGGTCATTTTCTAGCTTCCGTGGCAGCGTAAGCGAAGAGCCAGAAGCCCCGGGGATCGCCACAGGTTTTTTTGCACGCATTTTCGGCTTGTCGTCCAGCATGGTTCAGGCCCCAGGGATCGAAGCTGCCAGGGGTGTACGCAAGACCGGCAAACGAATGTGGGCCGGAAGGCTCTTCAGGTCCAATTTTTGCAAGATCTAATGAACACCCTACTAATTTCCATATATCTACAGCGCATCTGGAGAAGTGCGCAACAGAGAACTCCATTTCTTTTCAATCGGATGAATCCTGGCACCCGCATGGATTCGATTGGCACATCAATTGCCTTCATACACCCTAAATATCCCTGTAGTGTTACCGAGGTAGCGTCACAAGAGACTGAACTGGTGGAGACGACGTAGCGCTCAAGCATTTTCTGTTTTTTCGTTGTTTGTTCGATTTATTCAACTGCGGTATCGGACTCGCCTTCCCCGTCGAGCCACGAAGGCGCAAAACACAGATCGGGAAGTTCTCTCAAACGGCTTTCCGGTCCAAACCAGTTTTGAAGGAGTTCCGATGCGATTTATTCGGTTGCAGAAAGTGGCCTTAGCATTGGCAGGATCGTTATTTTTCCTGCTCGGCGGCATTTTTGTTGGAGTCTGCGGCGCGCCTGTCGCGCACGCCCAGTCGATGCTGACAGGTGACGTCGCCGGCACCGTCACCGATCCCAGCGGAGCTGCCGTTGTGGGTGCAACGGTAAAGGCGGCCAGCAGGGAAACGGGCGCTGTCGCCACGGTCAAGACGTCGAATACCGGCGACTACCGCTTTTCCCTGCTCCAGCCGGGCGTCTATAAGCTCACCGCCTCGGCAACCGGGTTCTCGGCGGCTTCCACAACCGTCACGGTGGCCGTCGGCCAGATCACCACGCAGAGCCTCCAACTCACCCTGGGAGCCGCATCCGAAACCATTGAGGTCAACGCCACCACGCAGCTTCTCCAGACCGACACCGCTCAGTTGAGCACCTCGGTCACTCTCGACCAGTTGCAAAACATCCCCAACCCCGGTAGCGATATCACCTATGCGGCGCAGGGCAAGCCGGGTGTAGTGATGAATACCGGCGCGGACTCCTCCGTCGGCTCCCTCGGCTACGGCAACTTCTCCGCCTTCGGCCTCCCCGGAACCTCCAACAACTTCACTGAAAACGGCATGGAGGTGAACGATCCCTTCCTGAACCTGAACAACTCGGGCCCGTCCAACATGCTGCTGGGCCTCAATGACATTCAGGAAACCGATGTCGTCACCAACGCCTATGAGGTTCAGTACGGCACCCTGGCCGGCCTCCAGATGAACTCCATCAGCCGCGCGGGCACTGACAAGTTCCACGGCAACCTCGGCTGGTCCTGGAACGGCCGTTCCATGAACGCCAACGACTGGTACAACAAGAATCCCAATTACAATACGACTCCCGTCGCCCGCCCGTTTTCGAACTACAACCAATGGGCTGGAGCGCTTGGGGGACCGATCTGGAAGGACAAGGCCTTCTTCTTCGTGAACTCGGAGGGGATTACGTTCATAACTTCCAGCCAGAGTGTGGTCTACCTGCCCAGCCAAAGCTATGAGAGCAGCGTAGTGGGCACTGACGGTACCTGCGGCGATAGCACCAGCAGCCTCTATGAGGCAGGCTATAGCAGCGAGTGCGCCTTCTATAACAAAGCTTTTGCCCTGTATAACGGCACGCCCAACTACGCCCATGCGGCCCCCACCAGCACGCCCGGCCAGTTAGCTCTCTCGACCCCCTCGAGTTTCAACCTGACCGAGAAGCTGATCACCGGCCGCGTGGACGTGAACCTCGGCCCCAGCGACAAGATGTTCGGGCACTTCAAGTACGACCACGGCCTTCAGCCCAGCTATACCGACCCCATCAATCCTGCCTTTGACGCGCAGAGCGATCAGCCCGACTACGAAGGCCAGTTCGCCGAGACTCACACCTTCAGCACCAGGGCGGTCAACCAGCTCCTCTTGACCGGTGCTTGGTACAGTGCGGTCTTCGTCAACAAGGACCCGGCGACCGAGTTGAGCACCTTCCCCTTCGATATGTACTGGGACGACGGTTTCGCCAACGACCTCAACAACCTCGCGGAATATTGGCCGGAGGGGCGTAACGTTACGCAGTATCAAATCGGCGACGACTTCAGCTACACGGTGGGCAAACATACCCTCAAAGCCGGCTTTTCCTACAAGAAAGACGATCTCTCCGACTTCGACCTCGGCGTCTATACCGTGCCGTTTATTTACGTCAGTCAAGGCGGATATACCCCGCCTGTTGACGACACGCCCGGGTACTGGTCTGGCTTCAGCGGCGGAGTTTCGGACGCCGGCGTGCAGCAGTTCCCAACCACCCTCTCTGAGCCCCTTTCCCTCTACACGCTGGGCATGTACTTCGGGGACGACTGGAAGCCGATGTCGAAAGTGACGGTGACGGCAGGCGTACGCGTGGAAAGGAACTCCAATGTCTCCTGCCTCAAAAATTGCCTCTCCAACTTTGGCGGCAGCTTCTTTTCGCAGGCGGCGGGCGCTCCTCTTAACTCCTCCTCCGGCGCTTATAACGCCCAGATCAAGTACGATCTGCCCACTGCCTTTAACAACTACCAGCCCTTCATGATCGAGCCGCGCATTGGATTCACCTACTCTCCGGATACAAAGGACGTGCTGCGCGGCGGCTTCGGCTACTTTACCGACGTTTTCCCCGGCACCATCGCCGATTCCATGCTCAACAATGCTCCTCTGAATCTCGCCTTTGTCGTGGAGAACGCGGGGATGGCGGTGAACCCATCCGATCCCAGCAGCGCGCAATCGCTGATGGCTGGCGCAAATGACACCTTCCAGGATTGCACCTACGATCCAACCAACTGCTTCAAGAACGGTGGCAGTTTCGACTCGATGTCGGCCTTCAACTCCCTCTTCGAGCCTCCGAGCTTTACCACCGTGGAGGGGACGCTGCACTATCCCACTTATCAGGAGTGGAACCTGCAGATCCAGCATGAGTTCTCCCAATCACAGAGCATCCAGGTAGGCTATGTGGGCAACCGCGGCTACCACGAGCCGAATGAGAGTCTTGGCGCAAACGCATACGGAGGCCCCGGCCTGCCCGCAACGTCGCCCGCGCCCAGCTTTGCCAATGTCACCGAGGTTCAGAGCGAGGCATCCTCCAACTACAACGGCTTGATCGTCAGCTACCTGGTCCAGGGCCACGGCCTCAACTTGCAACTGAACTATGCCTGGAGCCATGCGCTCGATGAGGTATCGAACGGTGGCATCCTGCCCTTCAATGGGGGAAGTATCGTGGAACAGGTCAATCCTTATAACCTGCGCCAGAACTACGGCAACGCGGACTACGACGTACCCCAAACCATCTCTGGCACCTATCTCTATCAGATGCCGTACTTCGGGGGACCGAGGATCGCCACCGAAGGCTGGCAGATAGGCGGAGCCATCTTTTTCAACAGCGGCAGTCCGTTTACTCCCTACGCCTACATTAGTGACTTTGGGGTTGGGAGCTATGGCAGTGGGTACGACCCAATTCCCATCGCCGCGGTGCCGGGTACCCCGCACCACTGCGGGCCCAGTTCCGCCACGACCCCATGCTTTACGCCATCGGATTTCACCGTGGATACGCCTTTCGGCGCCACCGACCGCAACCAGTTCTGGGGACCGAGCTACTTCGACACCGATATGACGCTCCAGAAAGCCTTCAAGCTGCCGCATATGGGCGACCAGGGTCGATTTGAGGTCGGCATGACCGCCTACAACCTCCTCAACCACCCCAACTTCGGCCTGCCGACAGCAGCTATTGACTCCTCGCATTTCGGCTTGTCACTCTACGCGGAGGGCCCGCCGACAAGCATCTACGGCTCTGGCGTGGGCGGAGATCCTTCGGTCCGCATCGTCGAGTTCACGGGCAAGATTCTCTTTTAACCTCTCCGGCAATCGCCTGACCAGCAACAAAAGGGCGTCCGCTACTGCGGGCGCCCTAAGTGTTTCTATGCGTGCCGGGCTGACGGCGTGGCCGCGGGCTACTTCTTTGCGGATCTCTTCGCGGTCTTTTTCGCTTTGGGCCGGCGGACAGGGAATTTTTTGGCGGAGGTCTTTCCGGCTCCGCGCTTCGCGGTAGCCGGCAGCTTCTTTGTGACCTGCTTGCGCCTGGCAGCCGCAGGCTTGGCCTTCGCAGCTTTCCGCTGGCGCACGGCGCGCGTTTTTTCCGCCAGCGCGGCTTTCAGCTCGGCGTCGAACTCATCCGGCGTAAGCGGGCGCGCCGACTTGCGCAGCCGCTCGATGTCGTAGAAGGCGCGGCGCTCGGCGAGAAAGACGTGGATCACAAAGTCCACGTAATCGAGCAGAATCCACTCCCCGTTCCGTCGGCCCTCCACGGAGTTCGGGTAGACGCCGAAGTTGCGCTTCAGCCGCAGTTCGATCTCGTCGGCGATGGCGATGGCCTGCCGTTCGTTGCTGGCCGAGGCAACCAGAAAAAAGTCGCTCAGGCCGGAGTCGATAGGGTCGAGCTCAAGGATGCGGGTGTTCTGACCCTTCTTTTCGTCACAGACCGCGGCTGCGGCCTGCACCAGGATGCGCGTCTGTTTCTGCGCTGTCGATATGTTCATGCTTTAGGAAAGCTCTCCAAACTCATAGTAGAGCAGGAACTAGGGAATAGGGAATAGGTGTGAGGTTTCAATAGATTGTCCATCTGATCTGAACCTGTAAAGCTGGGTTTGCGAAGACTCAGTAATTCAGGAGACCAGATGGACTATCACCAGAATGCACGAACCATGGTTTGGAGTCGAGAAGAGATGGCGAAGCGGGTGATCGAGCAGGGAAGCACGTTGGCGGCGGCTGCAGCCGCCGCCAACGTGAGCCCGAAGACCGCTGCCAAATGGGTGGCGCGCTATCGGGCGCTGGGCTTGGCCGGGCTCGCAGACCGCAGTTGCAGGCCGCTCCGCCTGCGCAGGCCCACTAAGCCGGAGCTGGCGGAGCGGGTTGAGTTGCTGCGTCGCCAACGCTGGACCGGGTTGCGCATCGCGCAAGCCACAGGCCTCAGCCGGGCCACGGTTAGCCGTATCCTGCGCCGGCGCAAGCTCAGCCGCATACGCGATCTGGAACCACGCCCACCCGTGCTGCGCTATGAGCACGCCGCGCCCGGGGACCTGCTGCATCTGGACATCAAGAAGCTGGGCCGTATCGCCAAGCCCGGCCATCGCGTCACCGGCAACCTCGCCGACCGCACCCGGCGCGTGGGCTGGGAGTACGTCCACGTCGCCATCGACAACCACTCCCGCATCGCCTTCTCGGCCATCTTCCCGGATGAAACCGCGGCTTCAACTGTCGCTTTCCTCTGCCAGGCTGTGGCCTACTACGCACGGCTGGGCATCCGCTTCCGCGGCCTGCTCACCGACAACGGACCGGCCTATCGCTCGCGCCGCTTCGCAAAGGTATGCAGGGAACTCGGCATCAAACATCGTTTCACCCGGCCCTACACCCCGCGCACCAACGGCAAAGCCGAACGCTTCATCCGCACTGCTCTACAGGAATGGGCCTATGCCCGCATTTATCAGAACTCCGATGAACGCTGCGCCCAGCTTCTGCCCTGGATACACGAATACAACTGGCACAGACCTCACGCCAGTCTCAACCACTACACTCCCATCAGCAGAGCAGGCGCAGATCGGAACAATCTGTTGACACTACACAAATAGGGACCAGAAAACTGCTCAGCGGTAGAGCCCGTGCGCGCGAATGTACTCCGCGACTGCGGCGGGGAGCATCGTCTGGACTGCCGCGGGACCGGCCTGCGCAACGCTCGACTCCCCGTGGACGGCCTTGCGGATCGCTTCGCGAATCTCCGTCGCGCTGATCTCCACATCCAGGCCGGGCAGTACGTAAAACGGAGCGCGGGCGCGAGCCGGATTCACAAGGCAAAACGCGCGCACCTCAACGCCGGATTCGGTCCTGTCGCCGTCCGGCGCGGGCTCAAGCGCGAGCCCATGGGGCAGTGCGGCCTTCAATCCCTCCAGCGGCTGCCCTGGCCGCCAGGCCACGATCAGCGGCGCCACAAACGGAATCTCCGCGGCGCGATGCCAGCGGCGGAGCCCGAAGTACGAGTCGGCGCCCATCAGGCAATAGAGCGCGCAGCCGGGCTTAAGAGTGGCGCGCAGTCCCACGAGCGTGTCGATGGTGTAGTTGGGCGGCCGCCGCGTCGGCCCGCTGGCGCCCAAAGGCCTGGGCGCATCGGCCAGCGAGACCGCAAATCCCCGCTCGCCCGCGATCGCCAGCCGCGTCATCTCCAGCCGGTGCTCAAAACTCGCCGTTGATCCTTCGTGCTTGAGCGGCTGCGCGCCCACCGGGGCGAAGAGCACCGCATCCAGCCGGAACGCATCGCGGGCGGCGCGCGCCACGGCCAGATGGCCCAGATGCGGCGGGTCGAAGCTGCCGCCGAAGAACGCCACGCGCGATCCGCTCTGCCAAACCTGTCCGCTGGGGCGCGACCGATCGGCGCTGTGCGGCTGGTTCATGGCTTCATCGTACCGCGCTTGCCGGCTGCGCGGCGCATCGCGCTTCTGAGCGCCGCCTGGCTTATCGCCGCGGAAATATCGAAATCGCGCGCACGAAGAGCGGCATCGGCGTAGCATTTGTTCCCACCGGCGCACCCAATTCCCCACGCGCCTCACGCTGTTAAAATGAAATGAGATTCATGTTCACTGACTGGTACGCGCGCCGGATGTACGCGTGGGAAACGCGGCTGTGCACGCGCGATGAAAATCGCGTGGTGCGTCCGCTGGAATGGGGATTTGAGTGGATCGCTCCGTTCCTTGAAGCGCACGGATTCGGCGCTGCGGTCCCCGATCCCGGCGTGGAGCGCGACGAAGCAGCAGCCGAAGCTGCGATGGTCCGCATCAACCAGCTCCTCATCCGCCACAGCGGCGTCTACTTCGGCTACAAACGCCCCACGGACTTCCGCCTCGAAGAGCGCTATCCGCAGCTCTTCCCCACCAACGTGCGCCCTGAAACGCTGGCGCAGGAGGCAGCGCTGAAACAGCAGGCTGCCGAAGGCAAGCTGCCCAAAGCGCAGTATCTCCGCTTCACCTCGCCGGAGCGCACGCCGTATCCGGAAAACGATCGGGTCAACGCGCGCTGGTATCCCGCGCCCGAGCATAAAGATCCCGCGCGGCCCAGGCAGGCCATCGTCGTGCTGCCGCAATGGAACGCCGACGGATTCAGCCACAATTCGTTGTGCGCCATCTTCAACCGCATGGGCGTCTCGGCGCTGCGCCTCTCCAAGCCCTACCACGACATTCGCCGTCCCATGGAGCTGGAGCGCTCCGACTACGCCGTCAGCGCCAATATCGGCCGCACCCTGTCGGCCTGCCGCCAGGCGGTGGTCGATATCCGATGCTGCCTCGATTGGCTTGAGGAGCAGGGCTACGAGCACTTCGGCGTGTTGGGCACGAGTCTCGGTTCCTGCTACGCCTATCTCGCCAGCGCGCACGACCCGCGCCTGCGCGTCAACGCCTTCAATCACGCGTCCACGGCGTTCGGCGACGTAGTGTGGGCGGGGCAGAGCACGCGCCACATCCGCGCGGGAGTGGAAGCGGCAGGCCTCACGCAGGACCGCCTGCGGGCGCTCTGGGCCGCCATCAGTCCCGTCAGCTACTACTCGAAATTTGTCAGCGGCGAGGCCGGCGGGCCGCTGAAACGCGCTCTCTTCGTCTACGCGAACTACGACCTGACGTTTCCCAGGGAGTACTCGCTTCAGGTGGTCGAGGAGGCGCGCCGTTCCGGCGTGAATCACGAAGTGCGCGTGCTGCCCTGCGGCCACTACACCACCGGAGAATCGCCTTTCAAATTCATCGATGGATGGTACATGGGCTGGTTCGTCTACCGCGCCTTCAAAGCGCTGCGCGAAGAAAAGGCGTTGGCAGCGAGCGCCAGCGCGGACCAACCGAACGGCGTCGAAGAGGAAACGCTGTCGCGCTAGCGCACAGCAATCTGTGCCCCGATTAAGTCTGTAGCCTGAATACCGAGTTTAATCGGCATCGGAGGCCAGGCCCAGCCTCTTCTTCAACCACGATTCGGAAAAAAACAAGCCTGCCGAAAACGAGAGCGTAGCAAATCCATATACCAAGAGGAAATGGAAAGCATCGCTGACGGTAGCGAGCATCATGAGTGCCACAGCTACTGCCCATGCAATCACCCGCATTACTGGCAGAAGGTCAAAGAACTTTTTTAGGTCAAAAGAAGTGAATTTCGAAACGCAATAGATAGAGAACCAAACTACGAATGGTCCGGCAAGAAGGATTGCTCCAACGACCGCCGCGAAGGGCCTGGCTATATGGAAGCTCATATCTGATGCTCCGGGAACCGGCAAAATTCCAATTGATTGGCTTCTGCGACAATTGTAGCCCAAAGTGCCTGCGCGTTAGCGCACCCGGCTCAAATCCATGCGCAGCAGCTTCGCGGGATCGAGATACGCGCCCTCCCACCGTACCGCCCAATGAAGATGCGGCCCGGTCACCCGGCCCGTCGCTCCGCTCAGCCCGATGCGCTGGCCCAGGCTTACGTGCTCGCCTTCGCGCACGTCGATGCGGCTCAGGTGCATCGAAATCGTGAACAGCCCCAGGCCGTGATCGATCGCCACGCAGTTGCCCTCGTAGTAAAGCGGCCGCGCCAGCACTACCACGCCGCTGTTGTCTGCGCGCACCGGCGTGCCCATCGCCGCGCGAAAATCCATTCCCTTATGAACGCTGGCCAGCTCTCCGTTGAACGTGCGCCGCGTGCCAAAGCTATCGGTCGGCGCTGCGTGAACCGGCGCGCGAAAGTCGCCGGACCACAACGGCTCAGGCGCGCTCGCCGCAAAGACCTTCTGCTTGAGTTCGATCTCGGCCTTGATCCGCGTAAGCTCCTCAGCGCCCGGCTCGACAAACTTCGGCGCCACGGTCAGGGCCGTCGTCCGGTAGTGCGCGGGATGAATCTCGACCGCACGGCTCAAATCCAGCGAGCCGCCGCCGGCAGTGCGCGCGACGATGCTCAGAGTTGTAGAACCCGGCGCAGCCTCCACGTCAACTCCCGCCAGCGCGTACCAGCTTTTTCCATCGCGTCCGCGAAAGAACTCGAGCTTCCGGCCCAGCCATTCACCGTCTGCTGCCAAGGCGTCCGGCGCTGCGACGCGAATCAACTCCGGCGATCCAGCAACAACGATCGCCGGCGTCAGCGTCACTTCGTCCTTTGGATTTGCAGGCTGCGCGCGGCCCGGCGGCGCGAGGACCGCCAGCACCCCAAGAGCGGGCCAAAATGCAAACCCAGGAATGCGCGCGACGGCCATGCCATCAGCATACCGGGCGGCATCCCGCGGAAGCGAAATGATTGTCCGTTGGTTTATTTACCGTTGTGCTTGTCGCGATAGATCCTGCGGCTAGCGCGATTCTGCTCCCGGTTGATCTGCCGATGCTCCTGCGGTGTGAGTCTTCCGCCGTTGGCTTGGCGGCCGGCGCGAATCTGCTGGTTGATGCCCTGCTCTCGATTCTCAACGCGTGCGGTCTGGCCGGCATTCATCGTGCCGTTGCGCAGGCCGTTGGCGATGCGGTCCTGCTGATTCTCGCGCCGCTGCCCCACTACGTTATTGCCGTAGTGCGCCACGTTCGCATTGTGCTTGTCCTGGTAGATCGAGCGGCTCAGGTTGTTCTGCTGCCGGTTGACCTGTTGGCGCTCCTGCTGCGTCAGCCTGCCACCGTTCGCAGAGCGATCGTCGCGGATTTCGCGATTCACATTGGCTTCGCGCGACTCCAGATTTTTGGTTTCACCAGCCGTTAGTTGGCCGGAATCGATTCCATTAGCGACGCGATCCTGCTGATTCTCCCGGCGGTCGTTGACGGTCGGCGCCGGCTGGTTCGGTTGAGGCTGCGGTTGGCTCTGCTGGGCAAAGGCCGGTCCCGAGGCGATCAGGGCGGCCACGGCAAGCGTAAACATGGTGCGCTGCATGTGGTTCCTCCACGGGCCTTTGGGTTTGAATTGCCGGCCCATGTCTTCTCCGAACCCATGCCGCTGAGAAAAGTTGTCCGGTATAAAAATTACTTTGGTTTTTCCGCAAGCCGCAAAGGCCGTGCGCGGCACGGATCGCAATCAAAGTCTGGCTCATTGCGCGGCATTCGGCCGCGGGTGAGCAGCCTTCCACGCGGCCACGCGATCCGCAATGCCAGTCAGCTCATCGGCGGTAATGTGCGTACCGATCATCTGGCGGTTGGCCGCGTACTTCTCCTGGTTCGGACCGTTTACGGAAGCGGCAAGATCGAGCCAGAAGTAGGCTTCCACGTCGCTCTGCGGCACACCCTGGCCCATGGAATAGAGAACGCCCAGCGTTGCCTGCGCGTCGGCGTCTCCCTGATCGGCAGCCTTGCGATACCACCCCGCCGCCTGCGCCATATCGCGCTCAAAGCCCTTGCCCCCGTCGCGGTAAAGCGCGGCGAGATGCAGTTCTCCGGCAAGGTTGTTCTGTTCGGCAGCCTTCCGGTACCACGCTGCCGCCTGCTCAGTATCCTTTGCTGCCTGCTCCCGGTTCTGTTCAACCGCCGCCGCCTGCGCACAGCGCTCGCCTGCCTGTACCTGAGCCGCCGCATCGCCTGCATTGGCCCTGGCCAGCAGGGCCGGGTCAATCCCTGGCGCCTGTTCCGCGGTTTGCGCAAGCGCCAGAAAAGGCGCGATGGCAAGGATCGGTAGCCAGGAGAGTTGTATCCCTATGGATTTCACACAAGCCTCGTGCGGCGATGAAGATGGTTGCCGCCTTCAGTTTACGAAATCTCCGCGTCGTCCGATGCTGACGGCCTGTCAACCGAAGGGGAACAGGCTAAAATTTGAAGTATGACAGACCGCATGTCGCTTCCTCTCGCCCAGGCCGATCCCGAAGTCGCCGCCGCTATTGACCACGAAACTCTCCGCCAGCACGAGGGGCTGGAGATGATTGCCAGCGAGAACTTCGTCTCCGAAGCCGTTCTGGAGGCGGCCGGCTCGGTCTTTACCAATAAATATGCCGAGGGCTACCCCGGGCGCCGCTATTACGGCGGATGCGAGTATGCCGACATTGTTGAGAATCTCGCTCGCGATCGCGCGCGTCAGATTTTCGGCGGCGAGCACATCAACGTGCAGCCGCACTCCGGCTCGCAGGCCAACGCCTCGGCTTTTGCGGCGGTGTTGCAGCCGGGCGACACCATCCTCGGCCTCGACCTCTCGCACGGCGGCCACCTGACGCACGGCCACCGTCTCAGCTTCAGCGGCAAGCTCTATCGGCCCACCTTCTATCACGTTCGCCGGGATACTGAGACCATCGACTACGACGAACTCGAAAAAGTGGCTGAGCAGGAAAAACCGAAAGCGATCATCGGCGGCGCCAGCGCCTATCCGCGCCTGTGGGACTTCGCCCGCATGCGGCAGATCGCCGATAAAGTGGGCGCGGTGTACATCTTCGACATGGCGCACATCGCCGGTCTGGTGGCAGGCGGCGTGCATCCTTCACCCGTGCCTCATGCTCACATCACCACCACCACCACGCACAAAACCCTGCGCGGTCCACGCGCCGGACTCATCATCTGCGCGCAGGATCTGGCCGCGGCCGTCGACAAAGCGGTATTTCCCGGTCAGCAGGGCGGCCCGCTTGTGCACATCGTTGCCGCCAAAGCCGTTGCCTTCGCTGAGGCGCTGCGTCCCGAGTTCCGCACTTACTCCGCACAGATCGTCGCCAACGCCAAAGCTCTCGCCGAGGGACTGCGGGCAGCCGGCTTCCGACTGGTCTCGGGCGGTACTGACAACCACCTCCTGCTCGTCGATGTCTTCGAGAAAGGCATCCTCGGCTCCGAGGCCGAGCTGGCGCTGGGCAAGGCCGGCATCACCGTGAATAAGAATTCGATTCCCTGGGACACGAATCCGCCGCTCAAGCCTTCGGGCATTCGCGTAGGCACGCCCGCGCTCACCACGCGCGGCATGAAAGAGCCCGAAATGCGGCAGATTGCCGTGTGGATCGCCAAGGCTCTCGAACAGCGCAACGACGATGCGGCGCTGGCGCGCATTCGCGGCGAAGTAGCCGAGATGGCCAACCAGTTCCCGCTCTATGCCTGGCGGCGTGCGCTGGCCCCGGTCGCCGCGTAAGCCAACTGCGGCGCGCAGCACGGCATAAGTTCCGCTACCCCTGCGAACTGCAATGGACGTCTAACTTCGATTGAAAAAATTGCGTGCTGGACTGCGCCGTCCTGTGCAAGAATTCCGGTGGGTAACTAAGCTGTTGTCGATGACCATCGCAAGAAGCCTGCAATCGGTGGGTCGCCCACCCTTGCAGTCATCGGGAGGAATCGATGAAGTCGATTCAGATCGCGTTCGCAGCTTTGCTCGTTTTCGCTGTGCCGGCGGTTGCACAACAAAAAACAGCCAACCATCCGGCGCCACAAAAACCAGCCAGCCATCCAACCCCACCGGCGCATGGCCCCGCTCCTCATCGTGGCGCTCCGGCTGCTCCTGCCCCCAGCCGCAACAATGCCCAACAACCCAGCCATCCCGCCCAACAACCCGCCCATCCTACCGTCCCGCACGTCGAAAACGGCCGCACATGGGTGGGTCATAATACCGGCCCCAACGATCCGCGCTACCATCTCGACAATCCGTGGGCGCACGGTCACTTTACCGGCGGCTTTGGCCCAGGGCACGTTTGGCGGATCGCCGGAGGAGGTCCCGGCAGGTTCTGGTTCAACGGTTGGTACTGGTCGGTCGCGGCAGCCGATATCGCCTTCTGCACGGATTGGCTGTGGGGTTCGGATGACATCATCATCTACGAAGATCCGGACCACATCGGCTGGTATCTGGCCTACAACGTCCGCCTCGGCGCCTATGTGCACGTCGAGTATCTCGGCATGTAATAAGCTAAGCGATCCCGATAAGGACGCCGGCAATTTGGGCAAGCGTTGGCGGGATAGGTTGATTCGCCTATCCCGCCGAGGTGTCTCCAGGCTCAGCGACCCCTGCCATATCCGCTTACGCATGGTAAGCGCGCCGCCTGCGCGCGGCTTAAGTGGAATCGACTTATCGAGTAAATGGCCTTCCTAAGTCAAGAAAATATCGTCAGAAAACTTTCATAAATGTGAATTCTTGAGTTATTCTATGTTTATGGCGATTGAAAACATTCTTGCCCAACTCGACTCTGAGATTGCAAGGCTCAAGCAGGCGCGTGCACTGCTGGCCACAATCGGTACCGCAGCCGCAAAATCCGGACGCAAAGCCGGGAAAGCGGCCGCCAAAGCCAAGCCCAGGAAGAAGCGTGTGCTGAGCGCCGAAGCGCGCAAGCGGATCGCCGATGCGCAGCGCAAGCGATGGGCCGCGGTGCGCGCCAAGGCGAAACCAAAAGCGTAGCCGTTCTCTTGTTTTAACGCGTTGCCGCGCTGCCGCAGTGTGCAAGCGCGGCTTTTGCCGCGCCTCTCGATGCGGAGGTTGCAACGCCCGCTTTATCCGATTCCCGCCATCATGAGCATGCGCGGCTCGGTCATCTCCTCGATGGCCCAGCGGATCCCCTCGCGGCCCAATCCGGAATCCTTCACTCCGCCATAGGGCATGGGATCCAGACGCCAGTTCGGCGTGTCGCCCACAATCAGAGCGCCCACCTCCAGCTCGCGATAGGCGGTAAGGATACGGCCGGCGTCGCGCGTCAGCAGTCCGGCCTGCAAGCCATACTTGGAGTGATTCACCGCGGCCAGAGCCTCCTCGAAGTCGTCGTACGGCTCAATCAGCATCACTGGACCGAACACTTCCTCGTCGTGGACCTTCATGCCGGGCTTGGTTCCGGTCAGAATAACGGGCGCGATCATGGATCCCTTGCGCTCGCCCCCCGCCACCAGCTTCGCGCCGCTCTCCACTGCCTCCTTTACCCACGCTTCCACGCGTTCGGCTTCGCTCTGCCGTATCAGCGGTCCCACTTCCGTGTCTTCCTTCGATGGGTCGCCAACCACCAGCTTCTCCGCTATGTCCACCACCTTCCACAGGAAGGTCTGGAAGATTCCGCGCTCCACAAACACGCGCTGCACGCTGATGCACGACTGCCCCGCGTAGTTGAACGCCGCGTGTGCTGTTCGCAGCGCCGCATCGTCCAGGTCCTTCCAGTCGCCGTGCACCACCAGAGCGGCGTTGCCGCCAAGCTCCAGCAGCACGCGCTTGCGCCCGGAGTGCGCTTTTAGCTCCCAGCCCACCTTGGCCGACCCGGTAAAGCTCACCAGCTTGATGCGATCTTCCTTTTCCGCCAGCCACGCGGTATCGGCGTCGGAGAGCGGCAATACCGCCAGCGCCTCCTCGGGCCATCCGGCCTTCAGAATCACTTCGCCCAGCGCCAGCGCGGTGAAAGGCGTCTGCGGCGCGGGTTTCACGATCACCGGACACCCGGCTGCTATAGCCGGCGCCGCCTTGTGCGCCACCAGGTTCAATGGAAAATTGAACGGAGTAATCGCCAGCACCGGCCCCACGCCGAAGCGCTGCACCAGTCCCCAACGGCCCTCGTTGCCTTCGGTCAAATCCAGCGGAATGCTCTCGCCGCCCAGCCGCGCGGCCTCTTCGGCTGCGGTTTTGAAGGTGAGCACGGTACGATCCACCTCGGTCCGCGCCAGCCGCACCGGCTTGCCTGCCTCGGCTACGATGAGCTGCGCAAACCGCTCCTTCTGCTCGATCAGCGCGGCGGCCACGTCTTCCAGAATCTCGCGGCGCTTCCATCGCGGCAGCGCTCGCGTGCGCCGCAGGCTCGCCGCCGCATGATTCACGGCCTGGCGAGCGTCGGCCCGCGTCGCCACGGTCACGCGGCCCACCAGCCCCTGGTCCCACGGCGAGCGCACCTCCAGCGCCTCTCCGTCAATCCATTCCTTACCGCACAGCAGAAACCCGGTCTGCGATCCCGGCCGCATCTTCATGATTGAGCTCCTGTGTCTACCCTCTGATGGTAAAGCTGCCGGCTAGGAGTTGTCCGTTCCGGTCCCCCGTTAACTGCGGGGCGCAATCCGATTCGGAACGTGGCTGCGATGCGGAGTTTCTCACCCGCCACCCGAATTCCTGACCGCGGCGGATGAGGTATAGTGGCTGCAATTTCAAATCGCAACCGGCCAGCGTCACGAAAAATCCACTCGCAAACAAGGATGGGACCATGACCAACATACCCGGCAACCAGCCTCCTCAGGGCTATCCTTCGCAGCCAACCCCGCCGCCCACCCCGCCCTACCAGCCGCTCGTCTACCCTCCTCCGAAAAAGGGCCCGAGCGCCGTGAAGATTATTCTCATCATCGTCGGCATCTTCGCCGTCCTCGGGCTGATCGGAGCCGGAATCCTCGGCTACTTCGCCTACAAAGTCGCCCAAACTTCCATCTCATCGCAACCGGTTACGGAAAGCGACCTGGGGGTCGCGATCTATCCCGGCGCCGAGCAGGGCAAAGCAAACCTGCGCATGACCGTCGCCGGCAAAGACATGCTCACGGCGAACTTTCTCACCTCCGATTCGAAGGACCAGGTGATCGCTTTTTACCAAAGCAAGTTGGGCCCTGGCGCGCAAACCAGGACGTACGGCGACCGTGAAATGCTCATCCTGAAGGTGGCATCGGGAGAGTCTGTGTCGGTGACGGTGCGGCCGAACCGGTTCAACGGCAAGACGGAAATCGTCATCGCGCACGCCAGGAACGCCGCGGCGCCGGCTTCGAATTAGCGGCTGATGGCCTGCGCGCAGCAGCAGAGCGCGTTGCGCGAGGTCCAGCTTTCCGCGCGCCGTTCCTATGCGCGGATGACATATCGCGCCAGCACGTCCTCGCCGTACCACATGATGTAGTTCGTGCCCCATGCATTATTGAAGAGGCACGAGTGGATTCCCCTGGCCAAGTCGGGCTGATCGTTTGAAAAGATCAGCGGATTGCGCTCGCCCAGCGCCACCACGGGCGCGTCCAGCGTGTCGACCGTGAAAGAATCGTCGCCTGATTCGTACCGGAATCCCTGCTGCACAGCGTGCATGTGGCGATTGCCTGAGGGCGCCACGTCGAAAGGCGAAATCCATTCGCCGGATTTATCCAGCGTCCAGCCCTTCTGGTCCGCTGCGATGGGGTTAAAGGTAAGCCACAGCGCCTCAGGCAGCCGCGTTGCGGGCTTGCCGAACCATGACAGGCTCAGATGGATCGCGGGCTCAGCCTTGGGCAGCAGCAGCTCGAGGAAAGCGGTGCGCGGAAACGATGCGCGGCCGGATACGAACGCCTCTTCGTCCTTGAGGTGCAGGCGCACCAGAACGCGATGCGCTTCAGCCGTCTCTTCCACGCTGACGTCGGCGCTGATCGGCTGCCATTCTTCGCTTCTTGCTCCGAACCGCTCGATAGCCGGCTTGCCGAAGTCCAAAAGCACGTATCCGCCCGTTTCCACCAGATAGCTTGCCTGGTAACGGTGATAGTCCTCCTGCGAAAGGGTCTGATAGGTAAAGAGCGCGAGTGGATTCCGGGCGCTCGCCCACTCGCGGCCGGTTGCCTTGTTGCGCAGCCGCGTAATGGCGCCCGTCTTGGCATCGATTTCAAGGATA
Organism: uncultured Acidobacteriaceae bacterium; assembly: GCA_963808805.1. GTDB lineage: Bacteria > Acidobacteriota > Terriglobia > Terriglobales > Acidobacteriaceae > Telmatobacter. The sequence goes on from CAWEGN010000005.1 coordinate 303,850, forward strand.
AAATGCTCAGTCTCGATCGGTTCTCCCGCCGGATGCGCAACGGCCTTTGGCGACGCGATAGGCCAGATTGGAGTCAGGTTCGCGATGGCGAGTTGCGCTTCCTCACGCGGTGCCTCCGGCAGCGTGGCCACGCCATCCATCAGGTCCTGCCGCTTCTCGATCCAACTGAACTCCACCACTTTGTAATTTTTTGTGTCGAGCATCCGCGCCAGGCCGGCCGGCTCGTAGTTGTCTAAGTCCAGCCAGTGATTGGCTGCAATTCCCCAGGTATGCTCAGGTTCCAGCAGCACGTGGCGTAGCAGTTGAAGATCGGTTGCGTCGCCCACCTGAAAGGCGCCTCGCGCGATCCACTTTTCGCGCAGCCGCGCCACCTCACGATAGCGCGCTACCTTCAGCGGGTCGCTGGCGCAGCCGTAGATCCACGTGTCGCCGATCTCCGCAGTCACCACCGGCAGCTTGCTGTGATAGGGCTTGAGCGCGTTCGCCATCTCGGAGAGGTTGCTCGCCCGTATCTCGGCATTAGGAAACCGCACCGCCAGATTCGCGTGAATCTTGTCGATTTCCTCGGGCGTATGCGGGCCGCTGTTGTCCATGCGCACACAGGTCGCCAGCGCAAGGTCGGAGCCGGGCACGCGCGCGATGCCGCCGTAGTCGTGGTTATACATCATGGCCATGCTTGCGCCGGACGGGTCCTTCCAGAGAAAGATCGGCGGCACCTCGGCGGGTGCGCAAGCGCCATTTATGCCGATCTCAAAGAACGTGACGCCGTGCTTCGCCAGCGGCGGAATCATGCCTCGTGTGTGGCCCGGCACGTCGGTCATCTTGGCGCCCGTTGTCACCGTGCCGAAGCGCCGGTCGAGCGACCGCGCCAGCGCCAGGCTGCCTTCGATCATCGAGGGCGCGAGCATCTCCGTTTGCCAGGTGAAGGGCAAAGCGTGCCACGCAATGTCGCCGCGCGCGATCGCTTCTTCCATCGTCTTGCGGTTAGCGGGCGAAGCCTGCTCCAGGTATTCGTAGAGCAGCCACGATCCCGTGGTCCACACATAACGCCGCTTTCCCCCGGTGTTGGCAGCGCGCGTAATCTCGATGGCCTCAGGGAAAAATTTGTCGAAGTATAGTTTATGTGCGACGTTGTATTGCGTGTCGATAAAACCCGCGTCAAAGTGGCACTTGAACATCGCCAGTACGCGTTTGACGCCGGGGTCCGGTTCGATCGCATGTTGCGCGCCCCAAACCAGCGGCGGCCGCAGCAGCAATCCCGCCCCTGCAGCCGTCATGGACTTCACAAAATCGCGGCGCTTCATCGCAGGAATTCACCTCCTGGCAAACCGAAGGAAGTGTACCATCCATGACTGTCTTGCAGCCACCTGCGCTACACTCCTTCCATGATTCACGACGGCCGCAGCCGCAAACTTCCCTTCGATCCCGCCGAGGCAGTGGCGCACCTATGCGCCCACGACCCAAAACTCGCCGCGCTCATCGATCACGCCGGCCCGTTCACCCTCCGCCTCGATCCCTCGCCCTCGCCCTTCGAGTCCCTGCTCGAATCGATCCTTTACCAGCAGTTGCACGGCAAGGCCGCGGCCACCATCCACGCCCGAGTCCGCGCATACTTCCGCGGCGATCCCACGCCGCAGCTTCTGCTCTCTACGCCCGACGAGCCCCTTCGCGCCGCCGGCGTCTCCGGCAACAAGATCAAGGCTCTTCGCGACCTGGCCGCCCGCACTCTCGACGGCACAGTCCCCGTGCACGCCGCCATTCGCAAAATGTCCGACGCCGAAATCGTCGAACGGCTTACCGCGGTGCGCGGCATCGGGTCGTGGACCGTCGAAATGCTGCTGATCTTCCGCCTTGGCCGGCCCGATGTGCTGCCCGTAACCGACTACGGCGTGCGCAAGGGCTTCGCGCTCACCTTTCAGCGCGTGCCCAAATCGCGCCCGCTGGAAGCCGGCGATCTGCCCAAGCCCGAAGTCGTCCTCCGCCGCGGCAGGAGCTGGGCGCCCTACCGTTCCGTTGCGAGCTGGTACCTTTGGCGCGCCTGCGATCTGGCCAAGCGCACTGAACCCGCCGGACGATCGAGCCGATAACAGTCAGGTAGCTTGGCCGTAAAATAGCTTGAGCAGCCGGCAAACACCGGACGCGGCGCACTTCATAGGACCCTCATGCCTTCTGGCAAACGTTTTGTCTGCATTCACGGTCACTTTTACCAGCCGCCACGGGAAAATCCCTGGCTGGAGACGGTAGAAACTCAGGACACGGCCGCTCCCTACCACGACTGGAACGAGCGCATCTGCGCCGAGTGCTATGCGCCGAACGGCGCGGCGCGCGTGGTGAACGCAAAAAATCAAATCACGCGCATCGTGAACAACTACGCGCGCATGAGCTTCAATTTTGGCCCCACCCTGCTGAGTTGGCTGAAAGAAAATGCGCCGCGCACCTACCGCATGGTTCTGGATGGCGAGGGCCGCAGCCGCAAACGGTACCGCGGCCACAGCTCGGCCATGGCGCAGGTTTACAACCACATGATTCTGCCGCTGGCCAGCCCGCGCGACCGCGACACACAGATCCGCTGGGGCATCGCCGACTACGAAAACAACTTTGGCGCGCCGCCCGAGGGCATGTGGCTGGCGGAGACCGCGGCCGACTCCGCAACTCTCGAAGCGCTGGCCACGAACGGCATCAAGTTCACGGTGCTGGCGCCGCACCAGTGCAAGCGCATTCGCCCGCTCAAGGAAGGCGCGAATTGGAGCGCCACGCCGGACGCTACGGTGGACACCACGCACCCTTACCTGGTGCGCTTCGCTTCGGGCGGTTCGATCGCCGTCTTCTTTTACAACGGGCCGGTCTCACGCGCCATCGCCTTTGAGGGGCTGCTCAACTCCGGCGACAATTTTGTCGCGCGCCTCAAGGCCGGCTTCAAAGACGGGGCGCAGCCGCAGTTGGTGCACGTGGCCACCGATGGCGAGACCTACGGCCATCATCACAAATACGGCGAGATGGCGCTGGCCTACGCCTTGCGCATGCTGGAGCAGGATAAGACCGTGAAGCTGGCCAATTACGGCAGCTTCCTTGAGCAGTTTCCACCCGAATTCGAGTGCGAGATCGTCGAGAACACCTCATGGAGCTGCCCGCACGGCATCGAGCGCTGGCGCTCCAACTGCGGCTGCAATGCAGGCCATCCTGGCTGGAACCAGGCGTGGCGCGCGCCTCTGCGCCAGGCTCTCGACGAGCTGCGCGACGCGCTGGTCCCACTCACCGAACAGGAAGGCGGCAGCCTCTTCCACGATGTGTGGGCTGCCCGCGACGCCTACATACAGGTAATGCTCGACCGCGGCGCCGAGTCGGTGGACCGCTTCTTCTCCGCGCACCAGGCGCATGTGCTCTCAGAGGACGAGCGCATCCGCGCCCTTGAGTTGATGGAGATACAGCGCCACGCGCAACTCATGTACTCCAGCGATGGCTGGTTCTTCGATGACCTTGCCGGCATTGAGACGGTGCAGGTGATTGCCTACGCGGCCCGCGTATTGCAGCTCGCGCTGCAGGTCTTCGGCGAACAGGCCGCGCCGCTCGAGCCCGCATTTCTCGCGCGAATGGCCGAAGCCCACTCCAACGATCCGGCCGCAGGCGACGGCGCCCGCATTTACAGGAAATGCGTCGACACCATGGAGCTGCACCTCGAGCAGGTCGCCGCCCACTACGCCATCAGTTCCGTCTTCTCCTCGTATGCCGATGAGACGGACCTCTTCTGCTACCACGTCCGCCGTATCTCCTACGAGATTCACGCCTCGGGCCGCGGGCGCCTTGCGCTGGGCCGCGTGCATGTAGCCAGCGCCATCACCGGCCACGCGCAGCTCTTTTCGTTTGCGGTTCTCCACTTCGGCGACCAGAACATCACCGCTGCCGTCAAAGCTTACGATGAGTCCGGTGCGGCAGCCTTCGAGGCCTTTTCCGTCGAGGCCGCCGGCCACGTGCAGCGCGCCGACTTTCCTGAGGTGATTCGCTTGCTTGACCGCTTCTACGGCCACGCCGACTACTCGCTCACGTCGCTCTTCTCTGACGAACAGCGGCGCATCGTCGGACTCATCCTCAACTCCACGCTCTGGGACATCGAAAACTCGCTCACCACCATCTACCAGGACCACGCCAGCCTGCTCCACTATCTCTCGCAGGCGGGCCTGCCCAAGCCGCCCGCGCTCACACTGGCCGCTGGCTTCGCCATCAACGCCGGCCTGCGCCGCGTGCTTGAGAGCGACCCCATCGATCTCGCTCAGTTCCGATCCCTGCTCTCCCTGGCCAAGGCCGACCAGGTGCCCCTCGACACGGCCACGCTCTCTTACATCGCCGACCGGCGCATGAAACGCGCCATGGTCGAGCTGCAAATGTCCTCTGGATCGCTGGAGATGCTCGATCGCGCGCTGGTGCTGGCGCGCACGCTCGTTGAGCTGCCCTTCGACCTCAATCTCTGGCAGGCGCAGAATATCTGGTATGAGATTTTGCGCGGCGCAGACCACGCGCTCACCGCGCTGCAAGACGAAGAACGTCCGCGCTGGGAAAAAGACTTCAACGAGCTCGGCTCGTGCCTTACCTTCGACACGGAAGCCATCGGCGCCGGCAGCGAGGCCGAAACGGCAAACGGCGACTGAAATCCATCCGCTCTATTGCCTCCGCCCACCCGCCTAACACCGGAAACTCTGCTCCGCCTTCACGAGCTTTCCATCCTTCAGCGCGAACCGTTCCCCGCGCCACACGACGGTGTCTCCGGCAAATCCCGCCACCCACAAGCCCATTGCCATCGCATCGCGAAGGGGGAGCAGCCACAGATTCGGCAGCACCTCGCGATCGCCCAGCACCGCGGCGCCCACCGTCATGGCCTGCGCCAGCCGCAGGAAGAAGCTCAACCCCAGCAGCCACAGGCTCACCGGGCTCAACCCGCTGGCCAGCACATTCGCCACGGCCCAACACAGCCCATGCGTAAAGATCAGCCCCGCGTAGCCGCCCGGCCGCGCATCGCGCACCGTCCGCAGCCAGCGCAGTTGATGATCGAAAAATCCGCGCCAGCCGTAAGCCGGCACGCTCGTTTCCACCACCTCGGCGCTCAACTCCACGCGATAGCCAGCCTTTGCCACGCGCTCGCCCAGTTCGTAGTCATCGGCCAGATGATCCACCAGCGGCAGTAGGCCCCCGGATTTTTCCAGCGCCTCGCGCCGCACCGCCAGCGTCGACCCAAGTCCGTAATGCAGTCCGCCCTCGATCGTTTTCGAGAGCAGCACTCCGGCCTGGAAGTCCGTCGCAATCCCCAGCGCCTCAAGCCGCGAAGGAAGCGTGCCGTGCGCCTTTCCACGATAAAGCGCCGTCACCAATCCGACTTCAGCCCTGGGTTGCTCCATCCTTTCCGCGCCCTTTTGCGGAAAGGGTGGGGAAGCGAAGCAGCACATCACCCGCTCCAGATAGTGCGGGCTTACCGTAATGTCGGAGTCGTTGATAAGCAGGAAATCGTGCCGCGCTTCCGCGACCATCTGCGCCAGCGTGCTTACCTTGCCGTTGGCGCCCAGCCGCTCGGGGCACTCGACCAGCCGGATGGCCCGCTCGGGAAACTCGGCCTGCAACGCTTTCACGGCCGCCGCCGCCGGATCGTCGAGCGACGCCACGCCGAAGAGCAGTTCGTACTCGCCCGCATAGCTCTGCCGGCAATGACTGCGAAAGGCATCCATCATGCCGGGGTCGAGGCCCTTGAGAGATTTCAGAAGGCTCACGCCGGGCCCCCACCCCACGGACGAAGACCCGTCCGTGGGGGCCCCGGGCGCGAACTCCGCCCGCGGCGCGCGCCGCTCGCGCAGAAACACCCGCGCCGCCGCCAGGCTGGCGAGAAAGTATCCCATCCCGGCCACGGTCAGCGCCGTCGTCACGATCTCCACGGCCTGCGCCAGTGCGTGCGGCATCACAAAAGCAAGATTACAGCTTCTAGCTACTAGCTTCTAGCTGTGAAGTTTCAACAGGTTGTCCATTCGATCTGACTGCGAGAAGCTGGTTCTGCGACGAATCAGATTTCCCGGAGGGATCGAATGGACTATCACCAGAATGCCCGACTGACCGTTCATAGTCGAGAGCGGTTAGCCAGATATGTGCTTGAGCAGGGCAGTACGTTGAAGGCCGCTGCAGCGGCCTTCAACGTGAGCGATAAGACTGCGGCCAAATGGGTGCGCCGGTATCGAGAGCGTGGGCGGGCCGAAATGAAGGACCGCAGCTCAAAGCCGCATCGCTCGCCCCGGCAAACTTCGGCTTCATTATTAGAAAGGGTTTTGGTTCTTCGCCGGCAGCGTTGGAACGGCTGGCGCATCGCCCACGAACTCAAACTCAGTCGAGCCACCGTAAGCCGAGTCCTGCGTCGCGCCGGAATGAATCGGCTCCGCTCGCTTGACCCGCCCCCGCCCATAATTCGCTACGAACACAAGCATCCTGGCGACCTGATCCACTTCGATATCAAGCGCCTGGCGCGCATCCGCAGGCCCGGGCATCGTGTCACCGGTCAGCGTCGCGGAGAGTCACGGGCGCCGGCTACGAGTACCTGCACATTGCCATCGACGATCACAGCCGCATCGCCTTCTCCGCCATCCTGCCCGATCAGACGCACCACTCTGCCATGCGCTTCTTCCTCATGGCCAGGGCCCATTACGCGCGCTTCGGCATCGCTATCCGCCGCGTGCTCACCGACAACGGCTCCTGCTATAAACACTGGCTGTTTCGCAAACTGCTCCACCGCCAACACATCAAGCATCGCCTCACAAGACCCTACACGCCACGCACCAACGGCAAAGCCGAACGCTTCATCCAGACTGCCTTGCGCGAGTGGGCCTACGCACGCTCCTACCAGAACTCAGAACAACGAACCGAGCAGCTCGAACTGTGGATGCACGATTACAACTTCCACAGACCTCACGTCAGCCTTAAACTGAACTCACCCGCTTCCCGCTCCGGCCTGAATCGGAACAACCTCTTGAGCCTCCACATCTAGCCGCTAGCTCTTCGTGCGCGCGCCAACAGATGTTGTCTCCCGAAAGGATCGTCGCCTCACGAATTCGAGTTTTTCGTGCGGAGGTTGAGTTCCAAAGACCAGGGCTAGTAGCTAGAAGCTAGAGGCTAGAAGCTGCCCTACTCGTACCTCAGCGCCTCAATCGGATCCAGGTTCGCCGCCTTCCATGCCGGGTAGATGCCAAACAGCAACCCGATCACGCACGAAGCGCCGAAGCCGATCAGCACCCACGTCGTGGAGAGCGTCGCCGGCAACCCGATGGGCAGAAGATACACAATCCAGGTGATGATCGCGCCCGCCAGAATGCCCACAGTGCCGCCGAGCGCGCATAGCGTCACCGCCTCGGTAGTGAACTGTGTGAGGATCATGCGTTTAGTCGCGCCAATCGCTTTCCGCACTCCGATCTCCCGCGTTCGCTCGGTCACGCTCACCAGCATGATGTTCATTACGCCCACGCCGCCCACCATTAGGCCCACGCTTGAGACGGCAATCATGAAGATGACCAGCCCCTCGGTCAGTTGATTCCATAGCCGGCTAAGCGAATCGGGCCCGAAGATCTCGAAGTCGTCTGGCTTATCCACGCGCACCTTGCGGCGGATGCGCAGCAGCTCCCGAATCTCTTCCTCCACCAGCGCCTTGTTCTTCGGGCTGTCGTACTTCACGATCAGTGTCAGGTCCGTGACCTCCGGGTGCAGGTTGTGGAAGGTGCCGAACGGGAAGAAAATGACATTGTCGCGCGGACTCTTGCCGCTCCCGAAGGGCTCCTTGCGTTTATCCAGCACGCCAATCACGGTGTAGAGCCCCGACTCGACCGCAATTTCCTTGCCCACCGCCGTCTGGTCGCCGAAGAGCTCCTGCCAGGTGTCGTGGCCCAACACCACCACGTGCGCGGCGCTGGCATCTTCGGCGTCGGTAAACACGCGGCCCTGTAGCAGCGTCAACTCGGTTACATCCATCACCTCGGGTAAAGCGCCCACCAGGATCGCTCCGGCAACCTTCTTGCCTCCGTATCTTGCGCTGACGTCGCCTAGCTGGAAGCTTTTGATATATTCGCCATCGGCATCGGTGGTCATCACATGGGGCAGAGTGCGCAGCGCCTTCGCGTCATCAACGGTCAGCATTCTGCGTGCCAGTATCTCGGCCGTCGGCCGCACTTCAATCATCGGCAGGCGCCCGATCCAAAAAACATTCGAACCCAGCGAGTCAATAAAGCTCGAGACGCGGATATTGATTCCATTCACGACCGACGAAAAGGAAATGACGGTGGCGACGCCGATCACGATGCCCAGGATCGTCAACCCCGAGCGCATCTTGTTCGTGCGCAGCGTATCCAGAGCCATCTTCACCGATTCGCGGGCTTGTCCAGTCTTGGCCATCGCCGTGTCTCACAATTCTGCGCGCAGCGCCACTACCGGATCCAGCTTGGCCGCTCTGCTGGCCGGATAGACGCCGAAAAAGATGCCAACCGAGCCGGCCAGGAACAAGCCCAGAAAAATCGCCCACACCGGCACGCTGGTCGGGAATCCGATGACGATCGTGATCAGCTTGCCCACTAAAATCCCACACAGCACTCCAATGGCCCCACCGGTCGTTGCCATGGTTGCGCTCTCGATGAGGAACTGCATCAGTACATCGCGCTGCTTGGCGCCCAGCGCCTTGCGCACGCCGATCTCCCGTGTCCGCTCCGTCACGCTCACCAGCATGATGTTCATGATCACCACGCCGCCCACTACAAGCGCAATCGACGCCAGCCCCAGCACCACGCTGGCGAAGAGCGAGCTGATCTGTTTCCAGATGTCGAGAAAAGTATCGTTGGTCTCGATTTCAAAGTCGTCAAGTGACCCCGGTGCATCGTGGCGCCGCGTGCGCATCAACACACGCACCTGGTCTTCGGCCTGCGTCATGGCCTGCGCGCCGCCCGCCACGCGCGCGTAAATGCGAACGGAATCGTTGTATCCATTGATCTGCTGATATGTGCTGATGGGAATAGCCACCCAGTTGTCCTGCGACTCGCCCAGCGTCTTTCCCTGCCGCTCGCCCACGCCCACAATCGTGTAGGGAATCCCGTCCACGCGAATCTCTTTGCCGATCGGATCGCCCTCGCCCAGAATGTTGTCCACAATGTCGTAGCCCACGATCGCATCGTGCGTGCCGTGCTCGTCGTCGGCGGGCGTAAACCCGCGACCGATTGCGATGTCGATGTTGTTCAGTGACAGCATCGTCCAGGTACCGCCGCGCACGTCGGTGTTGTCGCTGGAGTGGCCGTTAGCCACCACGTTGGTGGACTTGTCCAGCATCGCGCCCACCTCGCTGCATTCCGTGCAGTTGTCGCGCACCGCCCGATAATCCTCGATGCGAATGATCTTGCGTTTCTGGTAACGCATGTAGTCTTCGGGGGAAAAGGTCACGCTCGCCTGCCGCGATACCCGAAAGACGTCGGCGCCGTAGCCGGAGAGCTTGGTGGCCACATAGCGGTTGGCGCCATTCACCAGCGTAATGACCATGATCACCGACGCCACGCCCATCACCACGCCGATCAGCGTGAGAATGCTGCGCAGCTTGTTCGCCCACAGCGATTGCAGCGCGAGTTTGAAGGCCTCTCGAAGTGGCATGATCCCGTATTGTTTATGATACGCACCCGCCCGATACGGGGTTCCGGCGGCCGCGAGCACCCGAAACCTCTAACCCCTTGCCCTAACCCCTAATTGTGTAGTGTCAACAGATTGTTCCGATCTGCGCCTGCTCTGCTGATGGGAGTGTAGTGGTTGAGACTGGCGTGAGGTCTGTGCCAGTTGTATTCGTGTATCCAGGGCAGAAGCTGGGCGCAGCGTTCATCGGAGTTCTGATAAATGCGGGCATAGGCCCATTCCTGTAGAGCAGTGCGGATGAAGCGTTCGGCTTTGCCGTTGGTGCGCGGGGTGTAGGGCCGGGTGAAACGATGTTTGATGCCGAGTTCCCTGCATACCTTTGCGAAGCGGCGCGAGCGATAGGCCGGTCCGTTGTCGGTGAGCAGGCCGCGGAAGCGGATGCCCAGCCGTGCGTAGTAGGCCACAGCCTGGCAGAGGAAAGCGACAGTTGAAGCCGCGGTTTCATCCGGGAAGATGGCCGAGAAGGCGATGCGGGAGTGGTCGTCGATGGCGACGTGGACGTACTCCCAGCCCACGCGCCGGGTGCGGTCGGCGAGGTTGCCGGTGACGCGATGGCCGGGCTTGGCGATACGGCCCAGCTTCTTGATGTCCAGATGCAGCAGGTCCCCGGGCGCGGCGTGCTCATAGCGCAGCACGGGTGGGCGTGGTTCCAGATCGCGTATGCGGCTGAGCTTGCGCCGGCGCAGGATACGGCTAACCGTGGCCCGGCTGAGGCCTGTGGCTTGCGCGATGCGCAACCCGGTCCAGCGTTGGCGACGCAGCAACTCGACCCGCTCCGCCAGCTCCGGCTTAGTGGGCCTGCGCAGGCGGAGCGGCCTGCAACTGCGGTCTGCGAGCCCGGCCAGGCCCAGCGCCCGATAGCGCGCCACCCATTTGGCAGCGGTCTTCGGGCTCACGTTGGCGGCGGCTGCAGCCGCCGCCAACGTGCTTCCCTGCTCGATCACCCGCTTCGCCATCTCTTCTCGACTCCAAACCATGGTTCGTGCATTCTGGTGATAGTCCATCTGGTCTCCTGAATTACTGAGTCTTCGCAAACCCAGCTTTACAGGTTCAGATCAGATGGACAATCTATTGAAACCTCACACCTAATCCCGCCTTCTGAGTCCCTCAGTCCCTACGTCCCTGTACTTCCAAATCCCTTTGCTGCCCGCGCGGAGCCTTCCAGATCGTCGGCCTCTTCCACTGGTCCAGTCAGCACCGGCACAGGAACCATCTGCGCGATCTTTTCGCCCGCCTTCAACTCCACGGCCGCATCGCCCAGGTTGGTCATCACCACCAGGATTTCGCCGCGGTAGCCCGAGTCGATCACGCCGCCCGTAGTGGCAATCCCCCGCGCCGCCATCGACGAGCGGTCGCGCACCAGCAATCCCAGCGGCTCGCCCGTCCGCGGGTGCCGCGCCTCCACGGCGATTCCCGTTCTCACTTTCGCCGTGGCGCGGGGCGCCAGCCGCACCGCCTCCAGCGCAAACAGGTCATAGCCCAGATCCTCGCCCGGATGCGCCACCACAGGCAGCCGCGCCTCCGCCTCCAATCGCCTCACTCGCAACATGTGTCTGATGGTAACAGCGGGATGCTCGACGCCAAAGGCGCCACGGTATTTCCAAAAACGCCGAAAGTGCATCAAAACCCGGTGCAAAACTCGCCAAAACTCCGCGCAACCTTTCCATCGCTGGAAATATCTGATATCATCTGTTCGCTGTTTAACCCCCAGCGTTTGTTTCTCCCCAAGCAAGGGTTTGCTAGATCGAAATCAAAGAAAAAGGCCTTCAAGATCGCACGTGTGCCTGACGGCAAGCGGCTGCTTCTAAGGGGCCTCCAATCAAAACCTTACGAATACTGCGGGCTGCCGGCAGCAGGCTGTCGTTGCGGTGCGGCATAGCTCCAGTTGTCTGCGGGAGACGCTGATGGAAATTATTGTCTTTGCCGAACGGTTCGAACATGGAATGTGGGGAGTCTGGGAACACAAGTGCAGCGAGGAAGAACTTGCCGCCGTTGAAGATTCGGCCCGGGCTAAGGCTCAGAATCGATTGTCCTTTGGGCCACCCCTCCCGGCCGACTACCTGGAGGGCGCTCGCTACATCTTCGATGTTGCCTTTGGCCCCAAGGACAATCCACGGGACGGAGATACCCGCGTGAATGGCGTGTGTGTCGACGGAGTCGTCGTCGGGGTCCTTCGGAAAATTAGCCGTCACCTCGCGAACCCGGGAGCGGCCGCCTAGCTCGCCGGCCCGATGGCTCGATGGCTTGCCAAAAAGCCCGGCCCAGCCGTGCGCACACTCAACCGGAACAGCCTGCGGTTCGGCAAACGCGCCGCAAGCCGAATGTTGTTGGATGCGGTCATTTCTCTACGCGCTGCCTGGCATTCGCGCCCACTTTTGTGGGGGTTCGGAGTAACCCGTTCGTGCAATTTGCGCATTTCATTTTGTGCTTTACGCTGTGTTCGAAGAGTTGTCACCGGCCGTCTGTTTTGAGTTTCGCAAGAGCGTTGCAATCCATGCTTGCGCGCTACAGAGAGCCGGGAGGCTAGAGGGCCCCCGATCAAAACATTGCAATCAGGCGTCGAGCCTACGGCTGCGGCGCCGGCATGGTTTTGCCTGTGTGGAGTGAACGCCAATGAAAATTGTTGTTTTTGCCGAACAGTTCAGGAACGGGTGCTGGGATGTGTGGGAACACACGTGCGGCCCCAATGAAGCGAAGGCCATTGTGGACTCTGCTATTGCAAGAGCCACCGGTCACTCGCTGAACGCGCGGCCAACTCACAAGGACCTTCTCGAAAGTGCGCGGCAGGTGTTCGATGTTGCGCATGGCCCCGCGGACAACCCGGGAGATGGGGATCTTCGCGTGTATTGCGTCTGCGTGGATCAGTTTGTGATTGGGGTCTATGACAAAATCAGCCGGTACTCTCAGAAGATCATGGAAGCCCACGAACCGGTCGAGGTGGCGCTGAGAAGGACCGCGTGACCGCAGCAAGGGAATAGCCAACTTCGCGCCCGGCTACCCGTCGTCCCCGCCTGGTTCAGCGGCGCGCCAGGACCGGTTCGATGCGCCTCACCGCGCAAAATGGCCAGCCCCGGCAGGGCGTTTACCCGGCCGGGGCTGTCGTCTTGCTCCTGACGGCAATCACCCGCCAACCGGAGCCGTCTTCATTCGGCAAAAGGACTCGTAAGCCGAATTCTGTTTATGCGGTCATTCCTCTAGGCGCCGCGTTGCCGCGGGCGCTCGTCAGCGACCTACCCGGAGGTTCCGGCCATTGCTTGACACCCCTGCGACGAAGACCTGTCGCCGGGGGCCCCGCTGGAGCAGCCTTTCGGCGCCGGGCCGGCGCCGTGCGCGAACCTTGCTCCGGGTCCGCACATCCCTCCCTATTTGGTCTTGCTCCGTGTGGGGTTTACCCTGCCTCCGTCATTACTGCCGGAGCGGTGCGCTCTTACCGCACCTTTTCACCCTTACCCCGGCGGGACTGGCCGTCCAGGCGAACCTGTCGGGCCCTTCCGGAAGCCCTCCAGCCCAAAAGCCGAGGGGTAGCCGAGGCGGTATGTTTTCTGTGGCACTGGCCGTCCGTGAGCCTTCACGCTCACGTCCCGGACGTTATCCGGCACACTGCCCTGCGGAGTTCGGACTTTCCTCTCCCGGCAACCCTTGCTTGCACAAGGATTTCCGGCAGCGACCGCCCGGTCCTCCTGCCAGCCTTTAGTGTACCTCGAAAACGGGTTACCAGTTGCGGTAGGGGATTTTGGAGGGAACGATCTCTACCCCCTTGATTCCCATTTTCGCGATTGCGATCTTAAGCCACTTGACTGCCTGCTCCTTGTTCGGTGAAGGGCCGACCACGATCCTCTTGAGGGGAGAGTCTTGATCCTTGAGTCCAAGGGGTACTTCAACGTAGGGCGTTTGCCCAAAAAGCCCCTCCCGAAACTGGATCAAATGTTGCCTCGTTGGGTCGCCAGAGGCGTTGAGAACTAGTCGCCACTCGCTCTCCTCCCGGAAGCCAGAATGCTTGAAGGTCGCCGACAGTTCAACCATCTTTCCTTGGAGTGGAAAGAGTTGCTCAAACAGGAGCCTCGCTGCATAGTCTTTGTCTGCAAGGGCGCCAGGGTCCTTTCTCAACTCTTTTCCCCATTTCCTAACGGCTTCTGCATGGGTTCCTGCCAAGTCGAGAACCAACTTATGCTTTCGTCTTTCGTCGTATTCGCAGCGCAACAGCTCTGCGGCCCTTGCGTCGCTCGGCACTGTTTGGCTTGCCTTGCTCAGCAACGGAGGCCCCTTGAATCCGAGGCTAAACCCGGGGCGGTTGGGTGCATACCCTCTCCATTGGCTTAACCGGTCTCCCTCTGACTTCGGATCATTATCTTCCGTGAAGGACGCCAAATACGGAGCGAATTCCTCTATGGCGAATTCCACCGCCCATTGGGCAGCAGGCCAATACGCTGCCGGGAGGATCGGATTGTTTGAATTAATTTCCCTAAGCGCAGCAGACCAACAGTCGAGGGCCTCCCGCGATTCGGACAGGTCATTCAGGAAGCGGATATGTGTCGCCCAGATGCATCCACTCTTGAGAATTCCGAGCAAGCCCCTCTGATCGGTGTAGTGATAAAGCAACCCCCGCGGCCAAGAATCCGCAGGCCCTGGTTCATTTGGCTTGGTTTCCTGTTCTTCCATTTTTACCGATCGCCTTCCCGGAGTTCTTCGAGCACCGATGCAATCTTCTGGCGTAGCTCCGGGATATCCGATTGAACGGAATCCCAGATCATCGTCAGGCTCACCGCAAAGTATCCGTGCGCAACACGATTCCGCATCCCGTAAATCTGAGCGAATGGAATTGATGGGTATCTGGCGGCAATACCCGGGTCGGCTTCCAGAAGGTTATTCGTAGCTTCCCCGATAATCTCGATATTGCGGATCACGGCGTCTTGCTTGAGCGAATCGGCGAAGAATTCCTCGCGGCTCATTCCCTGGGTGTAGTCGAGGATGCGATCCGCAGCCTGAAGGATGTGGCCGATAAAATCTCTGGCAGTAAGGTCTTCCTTGCTCATAGTGACGCGGCTTGGGCGAGGACTTTATCACGGAACTTCGGGTGGATTTCCTCGGGTGTGCGGAGGTCGATCTTGACGCCGGTGACGTTTGCCAGTTGCGCCTGGAGCCGTTCCATGGCGAGCAGGCTGGCCCGTGGCGCGGGATCCACCAGAATGTCCAGATCGCTGTCATCGGTGTCCTCGCCGCGCACCACGCTCCCAAACACGCGCGGGTTCGCCATCCCCGCTTGCAGCACAAGCCGGCGAATGGTCTCCCGGTGCAGCGGCAGTATCTCCGAAGGTCGCATCGACGCCTCTCTCCCTGAACTGCCTCTATTTTAACCAACATCCACATCGCAAGCACCCGCCCTGGGGCGAAGCCCACATTGGTTTGATATAAAGAGCCACGAGAGCCGCAAGCCAGGAACCCCGCATCACAAAGGAATCCAGTCGAAATGCCCCACTCGCCAGGAATCCCATCCGCCATCCTCGCCGCCAGCCTTCTTGTCTTCAGCGCTCCCGCCCCCAACGCCCATCCGCCCGGTCCTCCTGCCAGCCTCTAGGTTGTATCGGCATATAGGGGTGTGCGGCGCTGGGGCCGATTTTTCGGGTTCTAGGAGAGAGGAACGACGCATACCGGGTGTCTGCTAGCGACGAACGACAACGAAACCGGGAAAATCGGCCCCAGCCCTGCGGGTTGCGGCGAAAACCCGCTCATACATCGTTGTCGTCCTAGGCGGTGGACCCGCCACAGCCGTCGTCCTCCGCCTCGTCTGAGCGGGTTTTCGCTACGCAACGCCACATATCCCTATATGCCGATACAACCTAGTCACCGCGAAGAGATCGGCAGATCGGATTTCTCGACCGTAGGACGGTGCTACACTTCAAGCAAAATCAAGCAATTGTTTCAGGCGAGGTTCCCATGAAGAACAGGCTGGGCAAGACGGTTCTTCTTCTGCTGGGAATAGGCTGCGCAGTCGCTTCCACGGGCGCGCAAAAGCCCACGCCGGAGCAGAACGTCACGGTGCTGGTGGTCAACGTGCTGCCGCAACCGCGCCAACCGGTCAAAGGGGTCCGAGTCGCGCTCAGCTATCTCGATAGTGGATTGACCGTCACCGACGCTCAGCAGGTCACCAACTCCGGTGGCGAAGCATTGCTGCTGGTTTCGCCCGACGCGTCGCAGCGTGGAAATCTGCGCATTGAGATCGCGGGCGCAACCGGCCTGGTCATCTATGAGCCTGCCGACGGCCAATTACCCGACTTCCGGTCCGCCGAGGGAAAGGCTGCCGCGCTGCCCGCAACCGTCGAGGTCAGGCTGCTGCCGAAAGGCTCGTTCGCGCTCACCGGCCCGGCGCAAATCGAAGCGGCCCTGCACCGCATGTTGCTTCAGGTCAACAGCCTCAAAAAACAAAACCAGGCGCTGAAGGCCGAAGTTGCCGAGGCGCAGAACCAAAAGGCCGACCTTGGCTCCGCTATCGCCGAATGGGCCCAGGCGAATGGTTTTTCCGCCGATCAGGTCAACCAGCAGGTGCAGCAATGGGCCCAGAACATCCAGCGTCAGCCGGCGCAGGCCACCACCGAGCAAAAAGCCTTGGCCGAGGTTGCGCTCAAGCACTACGCCAGCGCCGCGCAGCTATTTGACGAGGCCGCCGTCACTGACAAGGACGAACTCGACGCCGAAGAACAAGCCTTCCTCAACGCCCGCCGCGACAAGCTGCGCCAGTTGATCAACGACCGCGAGCAGAGCGCGAGCGCCTCGCAACTCGCTGAGCAGTATCACCTGGCCACGCAGACCCTCGAAAACGCCGCAGCCACCGCGGCTGCCGAATACAAGAAGCATCCCGACGATAGGGGTTTTCACGAGCTGTGGCTGCGAGCCGTTTCTGACCTGGGCGCTGCGCGCAGAGCTGAGGGCGAGGTTTCGCCCGCCAGCCAGAGCCTGGGCCTCCTGGCTCAATCCGCGGATGATTTCGCGTCGCTCGCGCGCGACGATGCTGTGGCGGGCGATCGACGCGAGAGCGCAGCGGCGCAAGCCGGCCTGGGCAGCGCGCTGGCTGATGAGGCAGCCCGTGTGAGTGGTGACAAAGCTGCGGCTCTCTACGATCGGGCGATCCAGGCTTACCAGAACGCGCTTGCCATACGCACCAGAACCGATCTGCCGCAGGACTGGGCCGCCACGCAAAACGATCTCGGAAACGCGCTCGCGGACGAAGCTCAGCGCGCCAGCGGCGACAAAGCTGCCGTGCTATTCGATCAGGCTGTGCAGGCCTTTCAACAAGCGTTTGAGGTGCGCACCAGGACCGACATGCCTCAGGACTGGGCCAGAACCCAATTCAATCTCGGAATTGCGCTGACCCAGGAGGGCGATCGCGCGCTCGGCGCAAAGGCCGCTGCCCTGCTTGATGCAGCGGTGCAGGCCTTTGCAAAAGCGCTTGAAGTGTATACCAAAGCTGACTTTCCTCAGCGGTGGGCCACTATTCAGGATGCCCTGGGTCTGACCTTGATGGACAAGGCTGTGAGATCCAGCCAGGCGGACGGTGCCGCACTGCTCGATCGGGCGGTACAGGCCTTCAGGAGCGCGCTCGAGGTGATCACAAGGGACGGCCTTCCGCAGACTTGGGCCCAGATCCAGAACAACCTGGGAAGCGCGCTCGAGGATGAGGGACTTCGCGCCAGCGACGAAACAGCTCCCGCCCTCTTCGATCAGGCGGCGCAGGCCTATCAAAGCGCGCTGGAAGTTTACACCAGGGCCGATTTGCCTCAGGACTGGGGGAGAGCGCAAATCAATCTCGGTTTGACATGGATGCAGGAGGGGCTGCGCAGCAGCGGGGATAAAGCAGGCCCCCTCCTCGCTCAAGCCGTGCAGGCCTTTGAAAAGTCGCTTGAGGTCTTCACCAAAGCCGATCTGCCGCAATACTGGGCGGCGGCGCAGCTTGATCTGGGCGACGCGCTGGCAAGCGAGGCGTTGCATACCGGGGGGGACAAAGCCCCAGCTTTGTTCGACCAGGCCGCCCAGGCCTATCAGAGGGCGCTTGAGGTGGACACCAAAGCCGATCTGCCCGAGGATTGGGCCGAAACTCAAATGAACATTATGGAAGTCAGTTTCATGGCCGCACGTTACCCCATGTGTATTCAGCGCGTGGCCATCCTCACCGACGACTCCGTATCGGCGCCGCAGGCCGTTGTGCGCGACACCATCGAGTTCGCCTGCCAGTGGGGCGCGGGAGACAAGAGCGCGGCGCGGCAAACGGAAAAAGTGCTCCTGTCGAAGTCTGCAATGCTGGAAGCGGCGGTTTGGGATTTTACCGGGTCGCTTCAAATCCTCTCGGCCTCACCCGCCTTCAGCAGCGGCCGCGCATCCTGGATCGCGCTCTTCACCGCCGTCCAGAACGGCGACCGCGCCGGCATGACCGCGGCTCTTCACCAGCTCGAACCGGTCCTGCAACAATAGCGCTTATGGCGATGGTCAAGTACGACGTGTTCTTCAGTTACTCCCGCGCCGACGCCGAGCGCGTGGCGCCGCTGCGCGACGAGCTGCGCCGGCTTGGCTATCGCGTCTTCTTCGACGTGCAATCGATCGACCCCGGCGAGCAGTGGAAGCGCCGCCTGGAGCGCTCCATTCGCGCCTCGCGCGCGCTGGTGCTGTGCTGGTCGCAGAACACGCGCGGCTCCGACTACATCACCTTCGAGTACTCCCGCGCCGAGGCGATGCGCAAACCCATCCTTCCCTGGCTGCTGGATCAGACGCCCCTTCCGGCGATGCTCGAGATCCAGGGCATTACCGCAGCCGACCCCGCGCTTGTGGCCGCACAGCTCAAGCCGGCGCTGGGCTGGCCGCTGGGACGCAGACGCAGATTGCAGGCGGCGCTTGCTGTCCTTGCGCTGATCCTTGGTGGTGTCGCCCTTTGGTTCGCCTTGCGTCCGCCCCCGCCGTGGGAGTTCCAGGGCGAAGTCACCGATCGCGTCACCAGCATGCCGATTGCGGGCGTCGAGGTGGATGTTCTGGCCGCGAACCGCGTGCAGGCCTCTGCTCTGACTGACTCGCAGGGACGCTACGATCTGCACCTGGCGCAACCGCAGCCCAGGACGGTTCAGGTGCGCTTCCGCAAGGAAGGATATGAGGCCGAAGAGCCGCTGAATGTTCCCACCGGCAAACCCTGGAATATGGATATGGCCAAACTGCCGTAATCCACCCCCAAGCCGAAGCCTGAGCGGCGCCTCGCTACAATCTCAATAGGCTTGTGATCCAGTACCTCTATCTCGGGCTCGTCGCCTACTCCGAAGCGCTCCGCCTTCAGGAAGAGCTCGTCGCGCTGCGTACTGCAGGCCGCATCGGCAACGTGCTCCTGCTGCTCGAGCATCCTCCCGTACTCACCCTCGGCCGCAACGCCAACCGCTCCAACATTCTAGCTTCCGACGAGCTGCTCGCCGCGCGCGGCATCACCCTCCACGAGATCAACCGCGGCGGCGACGTCACCTATCACGGCCCCGGCCAGCTCATCGGCTATCCCATCTTCGATCTGCGCAGCCTGCGCTCGCCCGGCTCCTGCCCGCCGGGGCGGGGCAACCGCCTGGGCCCGGTCGACTTTGTCCGCCTGATGGAAGAAGCTCTGATCCGCCTCTGCGCCGAGTTCGGCGTCCCCGCGGGCCGCATCTGCGGCCTCACCGGCGTCTGGTGCCACCTTCGGCGGGGGCACTTGCAGTGCGGCAGACCCTTGGACGAGAGCTGTGGGACAGAGGACAAAGACGCGCCCTTGGGCGAACGCAAGATCGCCGCCATCGGCATTCATGTCGCACGCGGCGTCACCTCGCACGGCTTCGCCTTCAACGTCACCACCGATTTGGGCAACTTTACTCTCATCAACCCCTGCGGCATTACGGACCGCCCCGTCACCAGCCTCGAAAACGAAATCGCCGGCCCCAACAGCCTTCCCACCCTCGAATCCCTCGCCCACTCAGCCGCCCGCCAGTTCGGCCAGGTCTTCAGCCAGCAGGTCGAGTTCGTCGAAAGCCTCGCCGCTCTGCGCGCCCACGCGCAAGCCTCCGCGGAACGCGCGCCGGAACCTACAGCCCCCGCCGTTCCAGATCCCGATCTTCCAGCCCCTGAATTTCCGGCAGAGGACACGCCCCTCCAGATCCCGCCCGAGATCGAGCGCCTGCGCCACGTCAAAGACCGTTCCATTTCCGTTTGAGCCCCTTCTGAGTCCGGCCTTCAACCCGCTCCGTCCCGCG
Source organism: uncultured Acidobacteriaceae bacterium (assembly GCA_963808805.1). Lineage (GTDB taxonomy): Bacteria > Acidobacteriota > Terriglobia > Terriglobales > Acidobacteriaceae > Telmatobacter. The sequence continues at coordinate 323,772 of CAWEGN010000005.1, forward strand.
CGCCCGCGATTTATAATCCGGCAGGAGTTACGCGCGCCGCGTTGAGAAGTGGACCCTGGGGTTTTTAGCTTCGCCAGCCCTGCTAACTCCGTTCGCTCCGCCAAGAAAGGAAAACATGCCAACGGATGTCATCATGCCTCAGATGGGCGAATCGATCTTCGAGGGCACGATCACCAAATGGCTCAAAACCATCGGCGACGCCGTTGAAAAAGACGAGCCTCTCCTCGAGATCTCCACCGATAAGGTCGACGCCGAACTTCCCTCGCCCGCGGCCGGCGTGCTCACAGAAATCCGCTTCCCTGAAGGCGCTACCGTCGAGGTCAACACGGTGCTCGCGGTCATCGGCGAAGCCGGTTCTTTCGTTGTCCACGCCCCAAAGGCGCAAGCCTCCGCACCCGCAACCGCCGCCCCGAAATCGTCGCCGCCCGCCGTACAAACGCCGGTCCAAAAGGCTGCCCCACCGCAAGTGGGCCGCGTCCGTTCCTCGCCGCTCGCCCGCCGCATCGCCAAAGAGCACGGCATCGATCTCAACCGTATCGCCGGCTCCGGCACAGGTGGCCGCATCGGCAAAGAAGACGTACTTCGCGCTGCCACTACAGTTGGCCTGCGCAGCGAAGCCTCTTCGGCCACGTTGGCTGAAGTCGCCCGCGATAGCGGGCGGGCTGCCCCACCGCAGGTGGCCGCACCACAGGCGCCGCAGACGCCCGCGCCGGACCTCTCGACTCTGCCCGCCGACCCCGTGCCCCTCACCCGTATGCGCGCCATCATCGCCGAGCGCATGGTTGAGAGCGTGCGCATCGCCCCGCACGTCCACACGGTTTACAAGATTGACATGACGCGCATCGCTCGCCTGCGCGACCAGCACAAGGACGCCTTCAACCAGCGGCACGGCGTCAAGCTCACCTACATGCCCTTCATCGCCGCCGCCGCCGTCGCCGCACTGCGCCGCTTCCCCATCGTCAACGCCTCGCTCGAAAGCACCCCCCAAAGCGATTCGGCCGGCCTCGCCATCCGCTACCACCAAACCATCGATCTCGGCATCGCCGTGGCCCTCGATTGGGGTCTCATCGTCCCCGTCATCCGCCGCGCCCACGAGCGCACCTTCGCCTCGCTCGCCCGCTCCATCGCCGATCTTGCTCTCCGCGCCCGCGCCAAAAAGCTCTTGCCCGACGAAGTCGGCAACTCCACCTTCACCCTCACCAACGCCGGAGCCTTTGGCGGCGAATACGGGATGCCCATCATCAACCAACCGGAGGCGGCCATCCTCGCCGTGGGCGGCTTGCGCAAGGAGCCCGCCGTCCTCACCGACGCCGACGGCAACGACTCCATTGCCATTCGGTCGATGCAGTACTTCTGCCTCGGCTTCGATCACCGCCTCATCGACGGCGCCGACGGCGGCAAGTTCATGCTGGAATTCAAAAAGACGCTCGAAAACTGGAGCCAGCAGATCCAATAGCCGCTCAAGAACTCATGACGGGGCCTCATCTTCTCTCCTCAGTCGAGATAAATGCACCCTCTCACTTGGAGACGATCCTACCCGGACTAAGACCTCGAGCCGAGAACAGATCAATCCGGTGTATAAAGAGATCAATCATGAATCATCTGTTGCGGATCCTCTTCGGTTTGGTTCTGGGAGCCACAGGTATCATGGTCGCCTTGTACCTGGGACTTCTACTGAACGGGAGACAACCAGACTTGAAAACTGGGATCGGAGCTCTGCTGATCTTAGCGATCACGCAGTGGGCTTCATTTCTGAGTTTTCGCCGCCACATTGCACTTCAGGTGCTTTTTGGTGCGGTGCTGTGCATCGCAATTGCAATTGGGTTCCTCTATTCGAGCATTCCGATATTCTGGGATCCCGAAGACGAGCCCCTCGTTTACGCGATCACTTGGCGATCAACCGTAGCGTTCCTCCTGCTGTTAGCCATTACACAGGGGATCTCATATTTGGTGTTCCACGCGATCAGAAAGGGTTGTCGGAATCCTCACTCTGAGCCGACCGCTTCATGACTTTTTCAGAACCACCGGCAAGCCCGAGGCCCTGCTCCCGCTCCGTCCTGCCTCCGTACAGGAGGGCTCGTTTTCTAACCCCGCTAACTCCGCTAGCCCCGCTGCTCCCCCTCACCACCCCATCTCCCGCATCCGCTCCAGAATGATCTCGCTGTAGTGGTCCATGCGCTCGGGCCGCCGCTTTAGTGGCAACGGCAAAACTGCCGCCAGCCGCGCCGCCTCGTCCCGGTCGATCTTCCGCGCCCCCACCCCGTAATACGCCCGGCTCGCCGCCTCCGTGCCATAAATTCCCGACCCCCACTCCACCTCGTTCAGGTAGAGCTCCAGAATCCGCTGCTTGCCGAGAATGAATTCGGCCACCGGAACCAGCGATGCCTCCGCGCCCTTGCGAAGGAACGAGCGCTCCGTCCCGAAAAACAGGTTCTTCACCAGTTGCTGCGTGATTGTCGATCCTCCGCGAATCCGCCCGCCTTTTTCGTCTTGCTCTGCGGCAATTTCAATCGCATGCCAGTCGAACCCGTGGTGCTCGTAAAAGCGCCCGTCCTCCGCGGCGATCACGGCGTGCTGCAGATTGGGCGAGATGTCTCTTAGCGGAACGAATGTGTAGCGTTCGTGATACGGCCTGCCGTGAATCCAAGCCTCCACGCGGCGCTCCATGTGCACCGCGGTGGTCGGCGGATCGATCCACTTCGCGGCCACCAGCATCAACGCAGCAAGCGTCCAGCAAGCCGCCACTCCGAGGACAAACCATTGAATGCAGGATCGGAGCAGGCTCTTCCGGCGCGGAGGCTTGGGGCGTTTAATTGGCCATCCGGTCACACTCCAGAATAACGGCCGGGGCGGGAAAGGCAACCGAACAGGGATCACTGTACAAGCCGTCTGAAGAAGCGGCAACTGAGCACCGCGAACTAAGAACTACGAACTGCCTTTACTCCCACGCCTTCGCCAGCGCCTCGACAGCGCAGGAAATCTGGCTGGTCAGGATCTCCATCGGATCGTGTTCCACCCATCCCGCCTGCGGATAGAACTGCTGAATCTCCTTCTGCGCTACCGCCGCAATCGCGCCGTTTGCATCGAAGAGAATCGCCCGCGAGCTTGTCGTCCCCTGATCCAGCGCAAGAATGTATGCCATACGTACCGTTCACCTTTCGGCAACCAGTTATAGAGAGCCGGCCGCGGACAAGCAGGCAACCTGATGGCGGATTCCATGTTCGCAACACTCGAACTCAGATGCGTGAGCCCTCTGCGGGCAGCTTGCTGCCGGCGGCCTCCATCAGGATGCAGAACGCCTGCGCCTCGGTCGAGTTTCCGGGGCGGTCGAAGTTGGGCGCGCCGCAGGCGCCCTGAATGTAGCCGTCGGCATCCATCTTCAAGCGGGCGGCGGCGCGCATCCGCTCCGCATGGGGCCGATAGCTGGGGGGGAGCCAGCCGGCGGCAACACCCTCGAAAACCGCGTAGGCGAGCATCTGAGCCAGGTTCGTTTCCACGAAGGTTGCGGGCTGGTCCACTACGTCGTGAAAGAGACCGTCGCTCCGCTGGCGCTCGAGACAACCGTCCACAATCTCTCTAGCAAAGGCAGCCAGGCGCTGGCGGTCCTGGAGGCGTTCGGCCGGCAGGCTGCGCAGAACGCGGGCCAGGCCCGCGGCGGCCCAGCCGTTGCCGCCGCCCCAGAAGTTGCCGTCCCTGAACTGCCGTTTGCCGTCGTCCCAGATGTGGGCGAGGAGCTTCTTTTTCGGGTTCCAGAGCCGCTGCCTGTAGCCGTCGATCTGGGCCAGAGCCTCGTCATGGAAGCCCATCGCGGCCAGGAATGGCGGCGCGCAGTTCAGCCCGTCGGACCACATCTCCGGCGCGCCGAACACGTGGTAGAGAATGCCTTCGGCGTTGCGCGGAGCCCGGTTGCGAATCCAGTCCAGCAGCCCGTCCACCGCCTGCTGAATCTGCGCATCGCCGGTCCATTCGGCCGCCTTCGCATAGGCGCAGCCGCCCATGGCGGGATCGGCCGGGCTGCCTGAGACCACCACGCCCAGCCGTCCGTCCGGCGTCCGCTGTACGATTGCGCCCCGGGTCAGCAGAATCGCTCCGCGCCGGTCGCCGGCCTCGGCCAGCGCCTCAGCCAGAATTCCTTGCTCCCAGTCGCGGCGCTGCATTGCCATCGCGGCAGCCGTAGCTTTCCTGATCCGGCGGGCGCTTTCGGGATGCAAACTCTCGTCTACGGCCGCACTCGCTGGGCCGCCGGTAGCCTGGGCTGCTGCTCGAGGAAAGACCATCAGCGGAGCAGTAAGCGCAGCCGCGCAATGCACGAAAGACCGTCGATTCACCGGAGCACCTCACAGGAAATAGCATTCCCGAGCATGGTAACGCGCCGGGCGCCCGCTCAACCGTTCGCTCGCCGCGCCGCCACCGCAATCGCTCCGCCCTTGTCGAATAGATTCGCCCGCGAGCTCGTCGTCCCCTGATCCAGCGCCAATACGTAAGCCATGCTCGTCGTTCACCTTTCCGGCAACCAGTCAATCACGCAAGGCAGGACGAAGGCAACGGCGGTCATGACCGAATTGGAACCCACATTCCCACATTTGTCGTAGGGTTCATCCGCAGCTTTTTCCTTTGACTCTGCTGTTACGGCGCTGCTAAATTCGCTCATAGCGATGTATACAGCCTTGGACTTTTTCGCTGGCAGCGGCCTCGTTGGACTGGGGCTGGAACCCGAGTTTGAAACGCTCTGGGCAAACGATAACTGTGCGAAAAAGCAGGAAGTATACGAAGCAAATCATGCTAGAGGCAAATTCCACCTCGGGAATATCGAGCATGTGAAAGGGAGGAATCTTCCAGCGGTTGACTTGGCTTGGGCCTCGTTCCCCTGCCAGGATCTCTCCCTTGCTGGCAACCTTGGAGGAATGCATTCTGGGACAAGGTCCGGCCTTTTTTGGGATTGGGTGCGTGTCCTGAAGGAGTTGGATCGAAGTGGCAAGCGCCCCTCTGTTCTTGTCGCAGAGAATGTTGTCGGCTTCATAGTGGCCGACCAAGGCAAGCATTTTCAACTTGCCTACAATGCACTTCGCGGCCTTGGCTACCGATTGGGTGCAGTCGTTATCGATGCCAAGGATTTCGTGCCACAAAGCCGGCCCAGAGCGTTCATAATCGCCGCCTCCGAGGAGGTTCCGCTTGATGGACTGACCCAGCAGTTCCCTTCAGTGCCATTTCACCCCGCCGGCCTCGTTCGGACTGCCTTTACCGTGAAAGACCACAATTGGATTTGGTGGTCTTTGCCCGGGCCGAACAGGAAGAGGAGGTCGGAATTCGGTGACCTTTGTGAGCGCGATGTTCCTTGCGACTCACCGGCCAAGACGAGGGAGCTTTGCGCTATGCTCTCCCCCGTAAATAGAAGGAAGCTCGAAGCAGCGAAAAGGGCAAAGACGTTCTTTGCGGGCACTGGATACCGGCGCACGCGGCCCGACAAAGACGGCAACCCACTCCAGCGCCTGGAGATTCGCTTCGACGGTATTGCAGGGTGCTTGCGGACCCCGAACGGCGGTAGCAGTCGGCAGACAGTGATCCTCGTAGACAACGGGGCAGTCCGTTCCCGTTTGATGACAATAAGGGAATGCGCAAGGCTAATGGGAGCGCCGGACACCTACCGGCTAAATGGCTCATATAACGACGGCTACCGCGCAATGGGAGATGCCGTCGTAGTGCCCGTGACCCGTTGGCTGACGCGCAACCTTCTAGCACCGCTTGCCGACCGATCCAGGAGCATCCACTTGCTAGATTCGGCGTCAAAAAATGCGGCGTGAGGATTGACTAAGAATTCGATGTCAGAATCGCCTCAGTTCGGTGCCCCTCCGACGAATCTCGACTTTGAAAAATCCTTAATGTTCTTCCATGCGTATATGTATGGCCCGCTTCAAGGCAAGCTCCGACTCTATGGCGCTCGCAAAATTCCGCCGGGGTCCATCGCGATGTCCTCCGATTGGGAAGTATTTGCTTCCATGCTAGTGAAGGACCTTGGGCGTAAGTTCGGAGCGGGAATTGATCTCGCTAACTATGAGGTCAAATCGGCCAAGCAGGGGGCCAGCTATGAGTACCAATATCACAAGAATACGGGGCTCGATAAGCTGGCAAAGGACGCCAAGGTCGGCCACCTTTTCTTCGAGTATTTCGAAAATCTGAAAGAGGTTCACCTCCGCTATCTACACGGCTCAAAGATGAGGGAGTTCTTCGAGAAATGGAAAGAGGAATACCCCGATCCGTATCCGCAACGCTACCGGAAGAATATCCCCTATGGCTTCGTAAAGGAGAACGGAACACTGCTGATGACCCTTCTAGATGGGGAGGTGGTTTTTCCAAGTCTAGTCCCGAAGAATGCCGACGCCAAAAGGGTGATTTAGAGGGTTGCGGTCCGGCCAATAGGAGAGTTTAGAACCAAATGGCAGACACCCTTACTGCGGAGCAGCGCAGCGCATGTATGCGCTCCGTCGGCGGGAAGAACACAGCGCCAGAGATGATAGTCAGAAAGCTAGCCCACTCCATGGGTTACCGCTATGCCCTACACATGAAGTCGCTACCGGGGAGGCCTGACCTCGTTTTTGTCTCGCGCCGCAAGATTATCTTTGTTCACGGCTGCTTTTGGCATTCGCACAGCTGCACCCACGGACGCATCTCACCTGTCACAAATGTTCAATATTGGAACCACAAACGCGAAAGAAACGCTGAGAGAGACCGCGAGCATATTAGAGCCCTTCGAAAGGACGGGTGGAAGGTTCTTGTCCTTTGGGAGTGCTGGACCCGCAAGCCAAGTCATATCCGCGAAAGGCTTGAGGCGTTTCTTCGCTGAATTGGAGCCAGACCATGCGCTCAATGAGGCGATTCAGCACCACCCTCTCCGACATGACGGCCGAGATAGTCCGCAGCAAGGTCGTGTCCTGCGGATAGATCCAAGAGAACAAGGTCGTCCGCAATGCACTTGTTGCGCCCTTATCTCACCTTCCCCGCCTTATTCACCAGCACTACGTTCGATAGCACCCCCGTGTCCACCGTCTCCGGCAGATGCGAGCAGAAACCAATGCCCACGTAAAACGGCGCATCCATATGCAGCTTGATGGGCGGCCCAAACTGGTGCATCGGCTCGCCATCCAGGCTCACGAAGAGCACAAACTCATCGCCGCGCTTCTCGATCCCGATGCGCTTGGCGTTGATGGTCCCATTGCCGAACGGCTCCCCGGCGTCCGGCCCTCCGCTCCGGCTCATACGAAATGCAATATCCTCGAGGCTTGCATCACTCTCCAGTCGCCACGCCAGATGCACCAACCCGGCCCCATGCAGGGCCACCAGCGCTGTCTTCGAATCGTCATCCAGGCTTTGCCGGATCATCAGCACGGCCTTGCGGTCGCCGTAGCCCTTCGGATCGGGGAAGGAAATATCGGCCGCCAGCGACACATCGCCCGACATTTTCTTCCACAGGAAGCGGAACTCGTCGCGTGAGTACCAGATGTTATATCCAGCCGAGTGGATGGTGTACTGTCCCGTTGCGGCATCGTAGCTCGCGCTGCCCGGCGCCAGCGCGCTGCCGACGTCCGATTGGCCGTCGAAGATTCCGATCGGCGTGTCGAAATTTGTGCTCGGCCGGTGAAAGCCCGCGGGCGGCGGCACCTGTTTATGCGTTGCCGAGCCGGGTTGCGCCCAATCCGGCGCCGGCGGCAGCGGGTTCTGCGCAGGAGGCGTCTGCGCGTGGATCCTCGGCGTTGCGCTGCAAACGGCGAGCGCGGCCAAAAGGGAAGTCGAATAAAACCATCGGCGAGGGTTGTGGATTCTCATGGCAACCCACTCTACCAGACTCCTTGCGCCGCTGCCCATTGTCCACTGTCGTTCCCCGGCCGGTCCGTGTTGTACCATTCGATCAACGTCCTCGAAAAGGCCCCGATTGATGAGCTCAGCATCCTCCCCCACTCTCCTCGTTCTGGCTGCCGGAATGGGCAACCGCTACGGCGGCCTCAAGCAAATCGACCCCGTTGGCCCGGCCGGCGAAACCATCATCGATTACTCCATTTACGACGCTCTCCGCGCCGGCTTCGGCAAGCTCGTCTTCGTCATCCGCAAGGACATCGAGCAGCAATTCCGCGAGATCGTCGGTTCGCGCTTTGAAAAACGCGTTGCGGTCAACTACGTGTTCCAGGCCCTCGAAGACATTCCTCCTCGCTTCACCGTGCCTGCCGGCCGTGCCAAGCCCTGGGGCACCACGCAGGCCATCCTGCTCGCCGAGGGCGTCATCCAAGAGCCCTTCGCCGCGATTAACGCCGACGACTTCTACGGGGCCGGCGGCTACCGCGAGCTGGCCGGGCATCTGACCTCCGGCTCGCCCGGCTACGCCATGGTCGGCTTCATCCTGCGCAACACGCTCTCCGACTTTGGCTCCGTGGCGCGCGGCGTCTGCCAGATTGCCGGCAACGGCTACCTCCAGCACATCGTCGAGCTCACCAGGATCGAACGCAACGGTAACGCAGCCCGCAATACCGACGCCACCGGAAACGTTACGACGCTCTCCGGCGACGAACCGGTTTCGATGAACATGTGGGGATTCACGCCCCGCGTCTTCGATCAACTGCGCGAGCGCTTCGAAAAGTTCCTTGAGGACAGCGCCGGCGATTTGAAGGCCGAGTGCTTCATCCCCAACACCGTCGGCGAGCTGGTTCAGTCGGGCCTGGCACGAGTCAAAGTGCTGCATTCGAGCGACTCCTGGTTCGGCGTCACCTATCGCGAAGATCGCCCCCGCGTCGTCGAAAGCATCCGCCGCCTCATAGCCAATGGCCTCTATCCGGAAAGACTCTGGTCATGAGCGGTCCGGTCGACGCGCGCGCCGCGGCAAGTCAATTTGAGTTTCACGGCGAAGTCTCAGCCATCGCGCCTTACGGCAACGGCCACATCAACGACACGTTCCTTGTCACGTGCCAGAGCGCCGGAGCGCCGGTACGCTATATCCTGCAGAACATCAATCGCCGCGTCTTCCGCAACCCGGAAACCGTGATGCGGAACATTGAGCGCGTTACGGCGCATCTGGGCGCGCAGACAATGAGTGAACCGGACCGGGAACGCCGGGCGCTCCGGCTCGTTCCTGCTCAGGACGGACGCAACTGGCACGTGGACGCAGCCGGAGAAACCTGGCGCGCATATCCGCACATCGAGAACGCGCACAGCTGCGATGCAGCAAGCTCCGCCGATGAGGCCTTCCAGGCCGCGCGCGCCTTCGGCCGCTTCCAGCACCAGCTTGCCAGCCTGCCCCCGCCGCGCCTGCACGAAACCATCCCCCATTTTCATGACACGCCCAAGCGCTTCGCCGCGCTCGAACAAGCCGTCGCACAGGCCATCGCCGCGGACGGGAAAGGACGCGCCGCGCTGGCCGGGCCGGAGATTGAGTTTGCCCGCTCCCGCCAATCCATCGCCAGCGTCCTGCTCAGTGCCGGCCTGCCCGGCCGCATCACCCACAACGACACCAAGTTCAACAATGTCCTGCTCGACGACACCACCGGCGAAGCCGTCTGCGTCATCGACCTCGACACCGTGATGCCTGGCCTTGCGCTCTACGATTTCGGCGACATGGTGCGCACCACCACCAGCCCTGCCCGGGAGGACGAACAGGATCTGTCCAAAGTCACCATGCAGTTTCCGTTGTTCGAGGCCCTAGTCCGCGGTTATCTTCAATCGGCCGGAGGATTCCTTACCCCGGCGGAGAAGCGGCTCCTCGCCTTCTCGGGAAAACTCATCACGTTCGAGACCGGCATCCGTTTCCTCACCGATTACTTGGCCGGCGACACCTACTTCAAGGTGCATCGCGAAGGGCACAACCTCGACCGCTGCCGCACGCAATTCAAGCTGGTTGAGTCCATCGAACGGCAGGAAGACAGAATGAACCGGCTGGTAGAGTCGATGGCAGGATGAGGAGCCGGGTTTACCGCCCATTCGCTGCGTAGGATGGCAGCCTGGAGGTCAGACGAGCGATTGGGCTGTTATAGCGTTTTCGGAATTGCTGTAGACCGAAGGAAAACACTCAAGTGGCTTTTTCCTCAAGAAAAAGCCACCTTTCACAACCCTGAAAAAGTCTATGTGTATTCCGAAAACGCTCTAATCCGGCCGCCCCGTATAGTGCTGCACGTGGTGGACTTGCGCGTGGTCTTCAAGCGACTCCAGATGCGTGATGACCTCCGCGGGCATCTCCAGATCGAGCGCCAGCCGCTCTTCCACCTGGGTCGCCAGCCGGTGGGCTTCGCCCAGCTTTATGCCGTCGGGAAACAGAAGGTGCACCTCGATGATCTGCCGGTAGCCGGTGGTGCGGAAGCGCACCCCGTGGTATTGCACGCCAAGTTCCTCGCAGAGGGCGTCGAGCCGCGCCCGAATCTGGTGGCCGACCGCGGGATCGGAGTAATCGAGCAATCCTTTGAACGACCGCCAAAGCAGCCGGCCGCCCGTAAAGAGAATGTTCGCCGCCACGCCGAAAGCCACCAACGGATCGAACGGCTTCCATCCCGTCGTCATCACCAGCAGCAAACCCGCAACCACGCCGAAGCTGGTCCAACTGTCGGTCAGCACGTGCTTCCCGTCCGCTTCGAGAATCAGCGAGTGATTGCGCCGGCCAAGCCGCAGCAAATACCACCCCAGCAAGGCGTTTAGGATTCCGGCAGCGGCGATCAGGACAACTCCGCTGCCAATGTTCTCCAGGGCCAGGCCGTGCCGCCACTTCTCGATGGTCGTATAGAGGATGCTTCCCGCGGCCAGCGCGATCATCGCGCCCTCAAAGCCCGCGGAAAAGAAGGTGATCCGCTCGTATCCGTAGTGAAAATGCGGCACCGCGGGCCGCGTGCTCAGCCACAGGCTGAAGACGGCAAACGCCACAGCCACCACATGCACCACCGATTCCGCTGCATCGGAAAATATCGCCGAGGAGTCCGTGTAGAGGTAAGCCGTCATCTTCCCGGCAAGCATGAGCACGCCAACGAACAACGACAGCCGCATGGCGAAGCGGGCGTCGCGATTCTGCTGCTGGCGCTTATCCTGCGAGTCTTGCTTGGGCGCGGCGTTCATGGCCGATCCTTCGTTGCGTGTGCTCCGCTTCCCGCACCCGGTCTACGCGCAGGCAGCGAACCTGGAACTCCGGGCGTGGCAAAAAGGCGAATCCTCTTTCTTACTGCACCTCGCCGATATACACCCCGTACGGCCCCAGCCCGATCCGGTTCAACACAACCGGGTCGGCCGCGCCGGGCGTCTTCAGCAGCGTTTTCAGCTTCCTGGGCCCGATGCCCACGCCGCCGATGGCCAGATTCACCGTCTGCGGCTCGGCCGTAAAGTTCACGCTCACCACCACCTGGGGTGTGCCCGGCGCTTGCCGCATCCAGCTCAGCACCTTTGTGTTTTCCGCATCCAGCATGATGTTCGCGCCGGCCTCGAAGGCCGGAACGGTCTTCTTCAGCCGGATCAGCTCCTTGTACCACGCAAGCAGCGAATCGGGATCGCGCTCCTCGGCCTTCACGTTGACCGTCTCCGCGCTCCCGGGCACCGGCAGCCACGGCGTTCCGGTCGTGAACCCGGCGTTCGCGTTTCCATCCCACTGCATCGGCGTGCGTTCGCCGTCGCGCCCCTTCTCCTTGGGCCAGCCGGTGATCCCAATCGGATCCTTCACATCCTCTTTGCGTTTGGGCGGCGTGGTCTTCATCCCAATCTCGTCGCCGTAGTACATCAGCGCCGACCCGCGGCTCGCCAACAGGATGGTCGCAACCACGCGCTGGATGTCCGTGTCGTGCACGCCGTCGCCATAGCGCGCGGCGATCCGCGGGTTGTCGTGATTGTCAAAAAGCAGCAGCGGAGTATGTGTCCCCAGCCGCAACTCCGCATCGGTCAGCCGCTGCCGGAACGCGGCCACATCCAGCTTGTTGATGAAGGCCACCTGCGTATCCATCGGCAACTCGAACTCCGGTTGATTCGGTGTTCCATACATCTTGCGAAGCTCACCGATGTTGGGCAGATAGGTCTCGCCAATCATCACGCGCGCGCCGGGGAACGAGCTCCCGCCGAACTTGTCCGCCTCGGCCCGCATCTCCGCGATCACTGCGTGCACACCGGGCTGGTTGTCGGTCTTCGAGTCGTCCAGTTGCGGGTCTCCGTAGGCATTGATCTCCGGCTTGCCGTTCTTGTCCAGCACCACTCCTTCGTCGGCCAGGCTTGGGTCCTCAAAGAGCGCTGTAATCGCGTCGAACCGGAACCCGCCCACCCCGCGCTTCAGCCAGAACGCCATGATCTGCTTGAACGCCTCGTGCACCGCGGGGTTGTGCCAATTCAGGTCCGGCTGCTGGATATAGAACTTGTGGTAGTAGTACTGCCGCGTCGTTTCGTCCCATTGCCACGCCGAGTGGCCGAAGAGCGACTGCCAGTTGTTGGGCGGCTCACCCTTGCTTGTCGCGGTCTCGCCCTTGCCGTCGTGCCACATATACCAGTCGCGGTAGGGATTGTCGCGCGACGAACGCGACTGAAGGAACCACTCGTGCCGATCCGACGTGTGGTTCATCACCATGTCCATCATCACGCGGATGTGGCGCTTACCGGCCTCGGCCACCAGCCGGTCGAAGTCCGCGAGCGTGCCGTACTGCGGATCGATGTCCCGGTAATTCGAGATGTCGTAGCCGAAGTCCACCTGCGGCGAAGGGTACACGGGTGTCAGCCAGATTGCATCCACGCCCAGATCCTTCAGGTAGTCCAGCCGCGCCGTAATCCCGTTCAGGTCGCCGATCCCGTCGCCATTCGTGTCTTGAAAGCTGCGCGGGTATACCTCGTAGATCACGGCATTCTTCCACCAGTTCCGTTCGCCCGCTGTCGCCGCCATATTCGCTTCCATCCTCGTTGTACCTGGCGCCGGTTGCCCTCCTGCGGCCAGGGCCGCGGCCACCAGCGCCAGACCTGCGGTACAGCTCCCGATCCTTCGCAACATTCGACTCGCCACTTGCATCGCGTTTTTCCCCGTTCTCTTTCTTCTCCGCCTCGCGGTTTTCCCATCCTCGCAGGTTGCCGCTGCAATCCGCAAGGTTTCTGAAACCCATGCGCCCCGCTTTATTGCGGCTCTCCCGGCACCTGCGGCGATGTGTGCTTCATGCGGTCGAAATCGATCCCAAACTTCGGATCCCCCTGCGTGCCGCCGATATGAATCGGAACTTCGGTCCCCGCTCCGTCTTTCTTGAAGAAGCGGTCGGCGGGCTTCAGCAGCAAGCCCTTCCACCCGCCCACCATTTGCGACACCGTCGCCTGCGTCTTGGCTGTACCCCTGAATTCCAGCGCGCCGCCGTCCACGCTATACGTGCCCTTTAAGCCGATCTCCGCTCCCGGCACCGTGTACTTCACATCGGGAAGCGTAATCACGCCGCCCGCCATCGTGAAATCGCTCTCCATCGCCGAGCGCACTTCCGCTCCGCCATTCTTCGCATCCTTCGGCAGGCCCTGTCCGCGCAGGCTCAGCTCTCCCACGTCGTTCTGAAACTTCGCGCTGGTAAACTTAGCGTCCTGAAGCACAAAGCTCCCATTCATCTTCAGCCGGTCGTGCACCGGCTCCGCTCCCGGTAGAATTTCAAGCGTAGTCCTCAACGCGAGCGCGCCGGTCAGCAACGGCGTCCCGCTCTTGCTCGCCAGGCGCAGAAAGTCTTCCATCCGTCCCCGGTCCACGTTCACCTTCAGCGAGATCTCGTGCCCGCCCGGCCGCGCGGCGCCGTTGGGCAAAACTCCGGCCGGAACCCCCACAACCTCTCCCTCGGCGGTAAAGTGCGACTGCCCCAGCGTCGCGACGACCGGCTGCAGCCACGTGTCCCCGTTGGTTCCGTCCACGGTTGCGTGAAACACGGTGTGCAGCGGCAGCGCCGTGCCGAAGTGCGTCAGCCGGAAGTCCGGTGTATCCGTCTGCCCATCCACCGTCATGTCGCGCAAAGCGCCCTGGTACTTGCCCGTCGAATTCAGGATTCCCGCAATGCCTCTGAACACGCTGAGGTCCGCGTGCTCAAACCGGTACTGGCCCGCCACCGGAGTCTCGCCCGGGTCCTCCACCACCCACGGGCCCAGGCTGCCCGAGGTGACGATCGTTCCCTTGGGCCGCGGATTGGTCAGCTCCGCATCGAAGTGCATCGACCCGCCCGCGCTCACATGGGTCAGGTTCATATGCGCGATGGCAAACTCCAGCGGCAGTTTTCCCGGCTTGCTCGTCTCCAGCGTCAGGCGCGCATCTTTGCATACAAACTTCTCTATCTGGAAACGCAGCTCCATCGGGCCGGCCGAACCCTCCTTCTCCGGCTCCGCGCCGCCTGCCGTTGCCGCGTGCGTGAAGTGCGGTTTAGGCGGAACATCCACGTCCAGCCCGTTCAGCTCCACTACGGAAATCCCGATCGGCTTGCCTGGCCTGTAGCTGAGCGGTACATGAAAGCGGAACTCCGCGAGCTGGATCAGCGGCCTGGGCGCTACCGCGGCGCCGGCTCCCTTCGCGCCCGGAACCGTCACGCCCGCCACTTGCGCGGGCGGCCAGATGCGCAGTCCCTTGCCCTCGGCCCACAGCCCGCTCGCCAGCGATACATGAAAGCTGTCCAACTCTACGCGCGCGTGAAAGCGCGCTGCCAGCCGTTGCACAATCTCGGCGCGCAACATAGGCTCTGCCCGCCGCAGCGCCACGGAAATCGCCACGCCCAGTGCCACCAGCGCCAGCACAACCGCGGCCGCGAACCACTTCAGCCATCGGCGCCTGCGCGGTTTTCTCGCTCGCCTCGCCGCCGCCATCCATCCTCTCCCGCTTCCATTTTCGCAGGCTTCCTTCACGCCGGAATTGCAACACCTGCTCCTTTTGACGGCCTTCGCGCCAGAAATCGCATCGCCGGCCCCGCGCTTCTTTTCCTTCTTGGAAAAATCGCCGCCCCTCTGCCGCCGTTTTTGTTTCCTTACCTCTGACTACGAGCCAGCAACCAGCAGCTAAGAACTAACAGCTAATGGCTAGAAGCTAGCAGCTAGAAGCTCGCTCTGCGCCCTTGCTCACTGTCCTTCCCCCCGCTCCATGCCGTAGACTTCTTGTCATCGATGCAAGTGCTGATTGAAAACCTCGTAAAGCTCCAGGCCATCGAACTCGACCGAGCCCGCCTCAACCAGGAATTGCGCGCGCTGCCCGCGGAAATCGCCCGGGCCGAAACCGCGCTTGCCGCCGCCGAGCGCCAATCCGCCGACGTCTCCTCAGCGATCGAGCGGGAGGACTCGTTGCGCACCCGTCTGGAGCGCGAGATCGCCGCCCATCGTAAGAAAGCCGCCCACTTCCGCGAGCAGTTGGACTCCGTGAAGACTACCGAGCAGGCCGCGGCCATCGAGCACGAGGTTCAATTCGCTACCGCCGAAGCGGAGCGCCTGGAGAACGAAGAATACGCCAGCCTCGAGCGCTCTGAAGCCCTGGAAGCTCAACTCGCCCACGCACGCGCTCAGGTGGAACGGTTCGCTGCCGAGGTGGATGCCGTCCGCGCCAGTGTTGCCGCCCGCAAGCGCGAACTCGCCGGCAAACTTGCCGCGCTCGACGCCGATCGCGAAGCCGCACGCGCGGCTATCGATCCCGACTTGCTGGCCCGTTTCGACCGCATCGCCAAGGCCCGCGGCACAGGCATCGCCCGCGCCGAGAATCAGCAGTGCACCGGCTGCAGCATGGGCGTGCGCCCGCAAACCTGGAACCAGCTCCGCAATGGCGAGCTGCTCACCTGCGACAGTTGCAGCCGCCTCCTCTATTGGGACCCGGCGATGACTCCGCGCGTGCCGGATCCCGCGCCCGACCCGGCCAAGGCGAGCGTCGGCCGCGCTCCGCGCAAGCCCCGGCCGGCCGACGCGTAAACCTTCCTCCCGTCCTGCTACCCTTTTCTTGGCAGCCCAGTCCTCCGCCCTGCGCCGTAAGGGACCGGCCGCTGACCACTGATCACTGATCACTGTTTTTAGGAGAATCCCCCGTGCAGCGCATCTGTGTCGATATGGACGAGGTCATGGCCGACACGCTCGCCGAGCACATCCGCCGCTACAACCAGACCTTCGACGAGGAAGTAACGCCGGAAGACCTTGCCGGCAAAGGCCTCTGGGAGATCGCGCCGCTCGACCGCCAGGCGCAGCTCCGCGCCTTCCTCGACGCCGAGGATTTCTTTGAAGACCTGCCCCTGATGCCCGATGCGCAGCCGGTCCTCCAATATCTCTCCGCGCGCTTCGAAATCTACATCGCCACGCAGGCCATGGCCGTGCCCAACTCGCTCGGCTCCAAGTACCGGTGGCTGCAGCGCCACTTCCCCTTCATCCCGCCCTCGCATTACGTCTTTTGCGGCAACAAGAGCATCCTCCGCGCCGATTACCTCATCGACGACCAGCCCAAAAATCTCCTCCGCTTCGAAGGCCAGGGGCTGCTCTACTCCGCGCCCCACAACCTCAGCGCAACCGGCTTCGTCCGCGTGAACAACTGGCGCGAAGTCGCCGTCTACTTCGCCGCCGTTCCCGCCTGACGACGCTGTAACTCCTTTTCATGCAGCAGCGGATCGCGGTGGACTGACCGCGCACTTCTCCCTGTACCCACCCGAAAGTAACGCCCATTTGCTTTTTTAGGGAGTGGCGCGGATCATAGTCACTGATATTTCCATTGATAACCTTTGAGATACCTACGGAAAGGCTCGAATCCATTCGGTTCCATCCAGATAAATTGGTGCTACCATCTGTGCATAAGAAGACAGTGAGAATTCAGTATTTTTGTGCCGAAGCCATGCACAGAATGTTGGGGGTGCTGTTCCGATGCACAGTGAACAAGACTCTGCGCGCCAGCGGAAAGCACAACCGGGCTCGGGCGTGGACGGCAAGCGGCTTCTGATCAACATAACAATTCGCCTCATAGCCGTCATTGCGGCCTATCTACTTCTCAAGCAGCTCGTTTTCGCTCATCTCGCCGTCGGCCTTTCCATGTTCATCGGCGTCGCTGTATTGCTGCTTTTGGCGTGGCCTGGCGCCGTCTCGCTCCGTCGAAATGCGGCAATGGTGCAAGACCAAGGTGAGCATCAGGGCGCGAACGAAATGGAACTGCAAATGCTGCGCGCGGTCATCGATAGTCTCCCTGACAGCATTTACATCAAGGACACCCAAAGCCACTTTGTGCTGGCCAACCGGGCGATTCGGAAGTACATGACCGGCTCACCCGACGGAACTGTGCTCGGACTCGACGATTCTTCCTTCTATCCCGAAGAACTGGCTCGCGGTTTTCGCAACGATGAGCAGACGGTGATGCGCACCGGAAAGCAGTTGGTCAGCCAGGCGGAACATTCGCAAGACAAAGAGGGGAAAGAACGGTGGATGCTGTCGACGAAAGTGCCGTTTCGCGATCGCGACGGTAAGATCATCGGAATCATAGGCATCGGTAGGAATATCACAGCACAAAAGCAGAGCGAAGCAGAGACGGTGAAAGCGCGAATTCAGGCCGAGGCTGCAAGCCGGGCCAAGAGCGAATTCCTGGCCAACATGAGCCACGAAATCCGAACACCCCTCAACGGTGTCATCGGCATGACCGATCTGGCGCTCGACACCGATCTAAATCCAGAGCAGCGCGACTACCTTGAAACCGTAAAACTCTCTGCCGACTCGCTGCTCAACGTCATCAACGACATTCTCGATTTCTCCAAAATCGAGGCTGGAAAAATCGACCTGGAGTCTATCGAATTTGATGCCAGAGAGTGCATTGAAACCACATTGCGGACGCTCGTTCTTCGCGCGGAAGAGAAGGACCTCGAGTTACTCTGCGACATCGCTCCAGACGTACCCTCAATCATTCGCGGCGATTCTACGCGCCTGCGCCAAATCCTGTTTAATCTCTTAGGCAACGCCATCAAATTCACCGCGGAAGGCCAGGTGGCTCTCTCGGCGGAAGTTGAACTTGTCGAGAACGGAACCTGCGTCCTCCATTTCAATGTCGCCGACACGGGCATCGGAATTCCTGAAGACAAGCAGTCGGTGATTTTTGATGCCTTCACTCAGGCTGACGCGTCTACCACTCGTGAGTTCGGTGGAACAGGACTTGGCCTCACCATCACGTCGCGACTGGTTGCCATGATGGGCGGAAAAATCTGGGTGAAAAGTGAACCCGGCAAAGGCAGTGAGTTTCACTTCACCATCAAGGTGAGCGAAGGTGGCATCGCGGCAGCGCGCCCGGCGGCGGGCTTGCCCGATGGCATACTATCCGGCGCTCAGGTGCTGGTTGTAGACGACAATCAGACGAATCGGCGCATCCTTGATCGGCTGCTGACCCGATGGGGCTTGAAGGTTGTCTGTGTAAAGAGTGGCGAGGACGCGCTCGCGGAAATCAACGCGGCGCAGGCGTCAGGCAATCCATTTCGGTTGATACTGACCGACATGCGCATGCCCAAGATGGACGGATTCGGCCTCGTAGAGAGGATTCGAAACATGCCGGACACGGCTGCAGCCACCATCATGATGTTGAGTTCCGCAGGCCGTAGAGGAGATTTGGCGCGGTGCCAGCAACTCGGTCTTTCAGCTTCACTCACGAAGCCAGTTCGCCAGAATGAATTGCGCGAAGCAATTGTTCGCGCGCTTGATCGGCGGAAGGTACAAACCCGCGCCGCCGCAGTCGCAGGAGGGGAGCGGCGCACCGCGGTTCCTCGGAACGGTTTGGGTGTCTTAATCGCGGAAGACAACGTGGTCAACCAGCGCCTGGCTGCGCGTCTGCTTGAGAAGCGTGGACATCGCGTAACGATCGTGAACAATGGACAGGAAGCGGTCGAGTTGCTTGAGCGCTCCAGCTTCGACCTGGTGCTGATGGATGTGCAGATGCCGGTTCTCGACGGGATTGCGGCCACGAAACTGATTCGCCTGCGAGAGAAGGAAACCGGATCGCACCAGCCTATAGTGGCTCTCACGGCATATGCCGTGAAAGGCGATGAGGAAATGTGTTTAGCGGCGGGGATGGACGGCTACCTCCCCAAGCCAATCCGCCCTGAGGAACTGGACGCCCTCCTTCAGACCTACGTGTCGGGGCGGGCTGTAGCGGAAGCCGCCTCTGGTCAGATTCAGCCGTGATCGCGAAAGAAGTGGGGCCGCGATGAACGCAGAATATACAGCGCTGGAACGGTATGTGGATATGACGGAGCTGCTTGCTCGTGTCGATAATGACCACGAACTGTTAATGGAGTTGTTGGCGCTGTTCCGGGAAGACTTTCCGCGGCTCCGTGATGCGCTGCATGTCGCTGTGGATACAGGCAATCCAAATCAGGTTGAAAAGGCCGCCCACACGCTCAAAGGAATGCTGGCCAACCTGTCGATGAAACATGCGGGCCAGCTCGCCGCCAGGGTCGAGCTCGCTGCGCGTGCGGGCGACGCGCAGGAGATCCGGAAAGCCATGGCGGATTTCGACCGCGAGGTAACAGGCTTACCTGCGGCAGTCGAATTGTTTATAGCGGATAGGAATCCATGAAGGTCCTGATAGCTGACGATGAAGTGGTTTCGCTCCGCATGCTCGAAAAAACGCTCGTGCGCGCGGGTTACGATGTCACCGCTGTTAGTGATGGCCGCAAGGCGGCCGAAGCGTTATGCGATCCCGACGGACCGCGCTTGGCCCTGCTTGATTGGGTTATGCCGCAGATGAACGGACCGGCCGTCTGTCGAACGGTACGCCGGAAGCGCAGTCAGCGTCATGTCTACCTTGTGCTGCTCACCTCAAAATCTTCAAAGGAAGACATTATCGAAGGTCTTGAATCCGGCGCCGACGATTACCTGATCAAGCCCTTCGATCCCGGGGAGCTCAAAGCCCGATTACATACAGGTCTGCGCATTCTCGAGCTGGAAGACAACCTGCTCGAAGCGCGCGAGGATATGCGGTATAAAGCCACGCACGACTCACTCACGGCGCTGCTCAATCGCGGGACGATCCTCGAACTGCTGACCGGCGAGTTGAATCGCAAACGCCGCGATAAGAGTTCCATTAGCCTCGTGCTCGGCGATCTTGACCACTTCAAGCTGGTCAACGACACGCACGGGCACGTCGTTGGCGACGAAGTGCTTCGCGAGGTTGCGCGGCGGTTACTTGGATCGGTGCGCTCCTATGACTTTGTCGGGCGCTACGGTGGCGAGGAGTTCCTCGTGGTTCTAAACAACTGCGGCCCAGATACGGTGATGGATCGGGCCGAGGAGATTCGCAAAGCAATCGGGGGTTCGCCCGTCCGCACCTCGCACGGTCCCATTCCTATCACGATGAGCTTGGGTGTTTTTGCCAGCTATCCAACCGACGAGCGGCGACTCGAAGAAATCCTGTGCAAGGTGGATGGCGCGCTTTATGCTGCCAAGTCCGCGGGGCGCAACTGCTGCATTCTGGCGGCGCATGTCGCGGGCACTCTGCCCCAGAGCCATCCCGCGGGACGAACTCGCTCCAAATCAGGAACGAAAACTGGCGCGATAAAATAGAGTATTGACGGATCGCGCCTCCAAATTGCCTATCACCCGTCGCCGCTTCCTGCTCGCAGGTGCGTGCGCCGGCGCCGGTCTGGCGCTCTATGCGGGCGAGATCGAGCGGCACTGGATCGAGATCACTCACCGCGACGTCTTCATCCCGGGCCTTCCGCAGGCATTCGACGGCTTCCGCGTGGCGCAACTCAGCGACATCCACCTCGACGAATACACTGAGCCGTTCTTCCTCCGCGACGCTGTCCGCCATATCAATCGCCTGAACCCCGATGCGGTGTTTCTCACCGGCGACTACGTAACCCACGAGCTCCTGCCCAAGAGATTCTCCATCGGCCCGGCGTGGCAATGCGCCGATCTCCTCAACCAGCTCAAATGCCGGAACCGCTATGCCATCCTCGGCAACCACGACGTGATCGTGGGGCGGAAATACGTCACCGAGGCGCTCACCGCAAACGCCATTGCCGTCCTGGAGAAT
This sequence comes from uncultured Acidobacteriaceae bacterium, assembly GCA_963808805.1. Lineage (GTDB taxonomy): Bacteria > Acidobacteriota > Terriglobia > Terriglobales > Acidobacteriaceae > Telmatobacter. The sequence continues at coordinate 344,728 of CAWEGN010000005.1, forward strand.
TCCTATCTTCCCATCGAACGCGCCGGGAGCCGCTTCTGGCTTGCCGGGGTCAACGATCCCGTGGCCGGCGATCCCGATCCCGAAACCGCCATCCCCGCCTCCATCCGCGGCGTGCCGCACGAGCCCATCGTCCTGCTCTGCCACGCGCCCGATTACGTCAACGATCTCCTGCGGATTCCAGCGGGCCAGGCGCTCTCGCTCGTGCTGGCCGGCCACACCCACGGAGGCCAGATCCGCCTGCCATGGATCGGCCCTCTGGCTCTTCCCGAATTCGGTCGAAAATATGTCGAGGGCTGGTTCCGCTTGGGGAATCTGCAGCTCTACGTCAATCGCGGACTCGGTACCGTCGGCATTCCCTTCCGCTTCCACTGCCCGCCGGAAATCACGCTCCTCACGCTGCGTTCTGCGTAGCGGAGCAAAGCATTGCAAAGCGCAAGGATAACGGGCGCGAACCCCGGAGCAAGTGCCCTCAGCCGCCGCTTTCCCCCTTTCGGCGAACCTGTCAGGAGGAATTCCGGCAATGGTCCGAATAGGCGACGATACGGGAAGATGGGCAGATTTCGCCGTAATCGCGTGCTGAGTGGAATGGGCCGCGTGTTTACCGAACCGGGAGTTGCGTTTGCGAGTCGAGCGCAGGCTTGAGCGCCGTAATTGGGATAGGGATGGGAGCCGTGGACTTGGTGTGGCGCCTCTTCGGTGTTTCAGCCGGAACGTCTTTGTGAGCCGGACCGACGGCCGGAGAGCTGGACGGGGCGGCCTCTTGGATGTCGGTTGAGGTAGCGACGGGCTGAGTCATCTCGGGTACTCTTGAAACCTGAACCTTCCCCACCACAAAGGCGCCGTCTTCAATCTTGATGTGCGGCGCCTCGGCATCCCCGGTCAGGCGGCTGTCAATACGGATTTCGACCCGGTCAGTGGCGGTGATGGAGCCAGTGACCTTGCCGAAGACGACGACGTTAGCGGCGGAGATCTTCGAGGTGACCCGGCCGCTGGGACCGACTGTAACTCGGGTGCCGGGCAGGTTGATGGCGCCCTCAACCGTGCCCTCGATGACGAGCTCGGCCAATGAGCCGCCAGTAATTTCGCCGACTAAGACAAGGCCCCTGCCGATGACAGACTGATGAGCGAACAGCCGGGCCGCGCGGGAGACCGGTTCAAAGGTGGAAACCTGGGGCGCCGTTTGTGCGGTCACGGACGAGTTGCCTTGTAGAGATTCAACCTGCGTGTTCTTCCAAACCATCTTTCTTACTCCTTCAGTTTTCCTGGCTGGGACGAACGGCGTTATAGCGTTTTCGGAATTGCTGTAGATCGAAGGAAAACACTCAAGTGGCTTTTTCCTCAAGAAAAAGCCACCTTTCACAACCCTGAAAAAGTCTACGTGTATTCCGAAAACGCTATAGCTGTGGAGGCTCAAGAGGTTGTTCCGATTCAGGCCGGAGCGGGAAGCGGGTGAGTTCAGTTTAAGGCTGACGTGAGGTCTGTGGAAGTTGTAATCGTGCATCCACAGTTCGAGCTGCTCGGTTCGTTGTTCTGAGTTCTGGTAGGAGCGTGCGTAGGCCCACTCACGCAAGGCAGTCTGGATGAAGCGTTCGGCTTTGCCGTTGGTGCGTGGCGTGTAGGGCCTTGTGAAGCGATGCTTGATGTGTTGTCGGTGAAGCAGTTTGCGAAACAGCCAGTGTTTATAGCAGGAGCCGTTGTCGGTAAGCACGCGGCGGATGGCGATGCCGAAGCGCGCGTAATAGGCCCTGGCCATGAGGAAGAAACGCATGGCAGAGTGGTGCGTCTGATCGGGCAGGATGGCGGAGAAGGCGATGCGGCTGTGATCGTCGATGGCGATGTGCAGGTACTCGTAGCCGATGCCCCGTGACTCTCCGCGACGCTGACCGGTGACACGATGCCCGGGCCTGCGGATGCGCGCCAGGCGCTTGATATCGAAGTGGATCAGGTCGCCAGGATGCTTGTGTTCGTAGCGAATTATGGGCGGGGGCGGGTCAAGCGAGCGGAGCCGATTCATTCCGGCGCGACGCAGGACTCGGCTTACGGTGGCTCGACTGAGTTTGAGTTCGTGGGCGATGCGCCAGCCGTTCCAACGCTGCCGGCGAAGAACCAAAACCCTTTCTAATAATGAAGCCGAAGTTTGCCGGGGCGAGCGATGCGGCTTTGAGCTGCGGTCCTTCATTTCGGCCCGCCCACGCTCTCGATACCGGCGCACCCATTTGGCCGCAGTCTTATCGCTCACGTTGAAGGCCGCTGCAGCGGCCTTCAACGTACTGCCCTGCTCAAGCACATATCTGGCTAACCGCTCTCGACTATGAACGGTCAGTCGGGCATTCTGGTGATAGTCCATTCGATCCCTCCGGGAAATCTGATTCGTCGCAGAACCAGCTTCTCGCAGTCAGATCGAATGGACAACCTGTTGAAACTTCACATCTAAAACACCCCTAACTCCTGTAAATCTAAGCGTTTAGGGTATGCGGTTCTTTGAAATCAACGGCTTACGGATCATACCTACCCTGTAAGTCCTTTGTTATCAAATATGGAGGTATGACATACCGGGGGGTAGGGGCTGCGTAGCACAAAGGGGAAAAGTAGGACGAGCGCAAAGGAGAAATGTATGGCACCGAAATGTCGGCACATCATGCCGAGCGGAAAGCAGTGCCACGGGTATGCCCTCCGGGGCGAGGATCTTTGTTACTTCCACAGGCGGCAGCACCTCGCGGCCCAAAAACCCGCGAGCGCCAACGATTCGATCGAGATTCCGCTCCTTGAAGACCGCTGCGCCATCCAGGTCACCATCGCCCAGGTCCTCCGCGCCATCGTCGCCAACACCATCGACCGTCCCCGCGCGTCGCTTCTTCTCTACGGCCTCCAACTGTCTTTGCAATGTGTCGATCGCAAAAGCTGGGCCATTCCCATCGATCCCGTCGAGGCTATCTCTCAGACAAGCGACGGCGAAGAACTCGCCGTCGATCCCGATGACTACGAGGACGATGACGAGGAGGAAGATTCAGACGAAGCCGGCGACGGCGACGATGAAGATGATGAGGATGAGGATGACGACGAGGACGACGACGACGACGAAGACGATGACGACATCGACGACGTTCTCGACAACGAAACCACCGAGGAACCGATCACCGGAGCGAAATATCTCGAGTCCGTTAGCAACGCTTTGGATGTCGGCGATATGCGCCTGGCCGCACGGTTGCTCGCAGACACAAGCCCATAGCGAAAACGCGAAGGCTGAAAGCTGAGAGCTGAAAGCTGAAAGCTGCCTAAATGTCGAGATTCTTTACGTCGAGAGCGTTATCTTCAATAAATTTACGGCGGGCTTCGACGTCCTCGCCCATCAGTGTGGTGAAGATGGTCTCGGTTTCGGCGATGTCCTCTAGCTTGACGACGAGCAGCGTACGGCGCTCGGGATCCATGGTGGTTTCCCAGAGCTGCGTGGCAGTCATCTCGCCCAGTCCCTTGTAACGTTGCACCTGGTAGTCCTTTTTGCCCTGCTCGACGATATACGCGAAGAGTTCGCGGGCGGTCTGCTTTTCGACCGGCTCGCGCAACGCGCGCGAGCCGCGGCGATTGAGCTCGTCGGTCAGTTCCGAATCGCCCTCTTCCTCAAGCTCGCTGTCGATCGCATTTGTCTTGTCGGCTTTCGGAATCCCGGTTTTCGCAGCGTCGGCCGCCGCCTCCTTGAGAGGGGGCGTTTTGGCGTCCTTTTTGGGTGCGTACTCCACCAGGAACGGCGGTTCGAGAAACTCCTTGATGAGCGAATATTTTGACATCATCTGGCGGAACTCGGGGCTGGAAGCAAGCGTCCAGTCGATGTGCCGCTCCTGCCCCTGCGCATCTTTGAAGCTGATGGACCAGGTGTGGTGCTCCTCGTCTTCAACCGGGCCGCCCACCTTGAACTGGAACTCGCCGGCGAGCTCGGCGAGCTGCGCATGTAGAGTGACGAGCTTCTCCGGAACATCGCCGCCGTTCTTCGAGGCAAAGTCGGCGCGATGAGTCAATTCCGCGCGGGCCAGCATCTCGGTGAGTTTTTCGTTGCGGATGCGCTTGTCAACCTTCTCGACAAAGCCGAGATACTCATTCAGTGTGGCCATGAATCGGGTTAGATCGGCGCCCTCGATGCGGCCGGCAGACTCGCCGTGGCGGACCACCATGCCTTCGGCGGCGCGGTTCACCATAACCTTCATAAACTCGCGGTCGTCTTTGATGTACTGCTCGAAGCGGCCCTTCTTGATTTTGTAAAGCGGGGGCTGCGCAATGAAGACGTGATCGCGCTTGATGAGCTCGGTCATGTGGCGGAAGAAGAAGGTGAGCAGCAGAGTGCGGATGTGGGAGCCGTCCACGTCGGCATCGGTCATGAGGATGATCTTGCCGTAGCGCAGCTTGCTCGAGTCAAAGTCTTCCTTGCCGATGCCGCAGCCGAGCGCGGTGATCATGGCGCGGATTTCCTCGTGGCCGAGCATCTTGTCGTAGCGCGCCTTTTCGACGTTCAGGATCTTGCCCCGGAGCGGAAGAATGGCCTGGAACTTGCGATCGCGGCCCTGCTTGGCGGTGCCGCCGGCGCTCTCGCCTTCCACCAGATAGAGTTCGCAGCGTTCGGGGTTACGCTCGCTGCAATCGGCCAGCTTGCCGGGAAGCCCGCCGCCGTCGAGCGCGCCTTTGCGGCGCGTCAGGTCGCGGGCCTTGCGGGCCGCTTCGCGGGCGCGCGCCGCCTCAATGGCCTTGTTGATGACGCGGCGGGCGACGGGAGGATTCTGCTCGAGATACATGCCCAGGCGCTCGTTGACGAAGGCCTGCACCGTGCCTGCGATGTCGGAGTTCAGCTTGCCCTTGGTCTGGCCTTCAAACTGCGGCTGCGACAGCTTGACGCTGACCACGGCCACCAGGCCCTCGCGCACGTCGTCGCCGCTGAGCGACTCCTTCATATCTTTGAACAGGCCCATTTGCTGGCCGATGAAGTTTATGGTGCGAGTGAGCGCCGCGCGGAAGCCGGAAAGATGCGTGCCGCCGTCCACGGTGTTGATGTTGTTGGCGAAGCTGAAGACGGTTTCGGAGTAGCTGTCGTTGTACTGCAGCGCGATGTCGATATCGACGCCGTCGCGCAGGGCCTCCATGACGATGGGCTTGTCGTGCAGCACCGTTTTGCCGCGATTCAGGTGCCTGACAAATTCGGCGATGCCGCCGGCGTAGCGGAACTCGGCGCGGCGGGCTTCGCCGGTCTTGGCGTCGGCGGTGCGCTCGTCGGTGAGCGTGATTTCCAGGCCCTTGTTCAGGAAAGCCATCTCGCGCAACCGCTGCGCCAGGGTGTCGTAATTGAACTCGGTGGCGGCGAAGATGGTCCGGTCGGGCAGGAAATGGACCTTGGTGCCGCGGCGCTTGCTGGTGCCGGTCTTTTGCAGCTTGGAAGTGGGAATGCCTTTGGCGTAGCTCTGCTCGTAGGTGAAGCTGGGATCGCCGGGTTTCTCAGGGCGCCAGATTTCCACTTCGAGCTCTTCGCTCAGGGCGTTCACGACGCTCACGCCCACGCCGTGCAGGCCGCCGGAGACTTTGTAGGTGGAAGCATCGAATTTGCCGCCCGCGTGGAGCTTGGTGAGGACGACCTGCGCGGCGGGCATCTGCTCGCCGCCGGGCAGGTCCATCATGTCCACGGGAATGCCGCGGCCATCGTCGACCACGGTGACGGAGTTATCGACGTGAACGACGACATCGATCTTTTTGCAGTAGCCGGCGAGGGCCTCGTCGACGGAGTTGTCGACGACTTCGTAGACAAGATGATGCAACCCCATCTCGCCGGTCGAGCCGATGTACATGGCGGGACGGAGACGAACGGCCTCCAGGCCCTCCAGGACCTTGATGTTTTCGCCGGTGTAGCTGTCGTTGTCGCCGTGGATGGAGTTGCCGGTCAGAACTTCAGTCGCCATACAATTCCGTTCGCAAGGTCTTCCGTCATGTCGCGGGTAGCCGGGGTGCTTTCGGGACGTTCGAGCGGGATCAACCGCCTAAAAAGAGAAGCCATCAAGTTGAAAAGAGAGGCCATCGGGCACGTTCAACTAGTCCGATTTTATCATGCGGCAACGGGTGCTGCCGGAGCGGGTCGCCGGGCCGAAAGCGGTTACCGAAGTGTTATTTTTAGGCCGATTAAATTACGTTAGTAATCATTTTCAAAGATTACCTTCTATGTTATTGAGGATAATGGACATGGCTTCATTTATGGGAGTACGGTTAGCTCCAAATGAGAGAGATTAACCTCTCAAAATCCGTTCCACGAGGTTACCAAAGATGAAAACTGCCATTCGCATGTTCGCGCTGTTCGTCGCTGTTGCGGGTCTTGTTTCAGCGTCGATTTCCCCAGCCTCCGGCAGAACCATCGCGATGCACCGTTCGATTCTCGTCGCCGACCCGGATCCTGGCCCTCTCACGCTTCCTGGCCCTCCGCCCTGCCATGCTGTTGGGACGTGTTTCGCTCCCGGCAGTTCAGCCCGATAGTCGAGGCTTCCGGTCTGGGTACCGGGTAGCACGAAAGTGTCAGCAGCGCGTTACCCTTTTGTGTTTGTACCTAAGGCATAGGGGCGCTATTCTGTGAGCGTTCGAACCATCACGGAATAGCCTCTATGCAGTTGAATCACGCAATGTGGGCGATGACCGCGGCCGAAACAGTCCTCTGGGCCGCGCTCGCCATCGTTTTCTGGAGCAAGGGGCTGCATCGCCGCTTCCCGGCGATGTGCGCTTACCTCACGTTGCGCGCGATTGCTACGCCGCTGCTCGTGTTTCTGCTCTATGAAGAATCCCGGCCGTGGGGGCTTGCCAATCATCTGGGACAAATCTACGCCCTACTTTTCTTTGCGACCTATCTTGGAGACGCGGTGTTGCTGTATTTTATTTGCATCGAGATCTTCCGGACGGCGCTGTCGCCGTTTCCCGGAATCTCGAAGCTGGCGCTCGTGATCTTCCGCTGGGCCGCCATGGTCGCGGTGATCGTCAGCCTGCCCGCGATTTCCTACACGCAGAGGGGGCTTCTTCTCATCGCCGACATCGCCTACGGGATGATGCACTCCATCAGCGTACTCGAGTTATGCCTGCTGGCGTTTCTGTGCCTGAGCATGAATGCGCTGCGCCTGTCGGTGCGCGATTTTTCGTTTGGCATCGCCCTGGGCTTTGGCCTGATGTGCTCCGGCGACTTAATTTTCGTCTCATTGAGCCCCCGTCTTACTTCTTATAACGATCCTGTGGAGTTTTTCTACGAGGCGACGATCCTGGCTGCGCTGACGATCTGGATGACGTATTGCCTCCTTCCGGAGCGGGTTAGCAAGCCGGTATTGTTGCCCGCAAGCTCGACCATCTATCGCTGGAACGAGATCGCCTCGGCGCTGGGCCATACGGGGACCAAGGTGGTTGTGCCGCTGCCTGCCAGCAACTTCTTCCTCTCGGACGTGGAGCGCGTGGTGGAAAATGTGCTGGCCCGGAATATGAGGGGACGGGAGTCGGAGACGTGAAAGACAGGGACTAGGTGTGTAGTGTCAACAGATTGTTCCGATCTGCGCCTGCTCTGCTGATGGGAGTGTAGTGGTTGAGACTGGCGTGAGGTCTGTGCCAGTTGTATTCGTGTATCCAGGGCAGAAGCTGGGCGCAGCGTTCATCGGAGTTCTGATAAATGCGGGCATAGGCCCATTCCTGTAGAGCAGTGCGGATGAAGCGTTCGGCTTTGCCGTTGGTGCGCGGGGTGTAGGGCCGGGTGAAACGATGTTTGATGCCGAGTTCCCTGCATACCTTTGCGAAGCGGCGCGAGCGATAGGCCGGTCCGTTGTCGGTGAGCAGGCCGCGGAAGCGGATGCCCAGCCGTGCGTAGTAGGCCACAGCCTGGCAGAGGAAAGCGACAGTTGAAGCCGCGGTTTCATCCGGGAAGATGGCCGAGAAGGCGATGCGGGAGTGGTCGTCGATGGCGACGTGGACGTACTCCCAGCCCACGCGCCGGGTGCGGTCGGCGAGGTTGCCGGTGACGCGATGGCCGGGCTTGGCGATACGGCCCAGCTTCTTGATGTCCAGATGCAGCAGGTCCCCGGGCGCGGCGTGCTCATAGCGCAGCACGGGTGGGCGTGGTTCCAGATCGCGTATGCGGCTGAGCTTGCGCCGGCGCAGGATACGGCTAACCGTGGCCCGGCTGAGGCCTGTGGCTTGCGCGATGCGCAACCCGGTCCAGCGTTGGCGACGCAGCAACTCAACCCGCTCCGCCAGCTCCGGCTTAGTGGGCCTGCGCAGGCGGAGCGGCCTGCAACTGCGGTCTGCGAGCCCGGCCAAGCCCAGCGCCCGATAGCGCGCCACCCATTTGGCAGCGGTCTTCGGGCTCACGTTGGCGGCGGCTGCAGCCGCCGCCAACGTGCTTCCCTGCTCGATCACCCGCTTCGCCATCTCTTCTCGACTCCAAACCATGGTTCGTGCATTCTGGTGATAGTCCATCTGGTCTCCTGAATTACTGAGTCTTCGCAAACCCAGCTTTACAGGTTCAGATCAGATGGACAATCTATTGAAACCTCACAACTAAGGGACTGAGGGACTAGGGAATAGGGAATAGAAAACAGGAAACAGGAAAACAGCCGCAGCGTTTGCCGCGGCTGTTTGCTTTTGGATGAGGCCTTGCTATTCGGCTGTGACGGGATCGATGGAAGCGAAGCGTCCGCGGCCGCCGCGGTCGGTGAACTTCACGCGGCCGGTGACCTTGGCGAAGAGGGTATCGTCGGAGCCGATGCCCACATTGACGCCGGGTTTGATGCGGGTGCCGCGCTGACGCATGATGATGGAACCGCCAGTGACCAACTGACCGGCAAATGCCTTCACGCCGAGCCGTTGCGCGTTTGAGTCGCGTCCGTTTGTGGAGCTGCCTCCACCTTTTTTGTGTGCCATAGTTGAATCCCCTTTTAAGAACAGCTAACAGCTTTCAGCCGTCAGCTATCAGTTCGTTCATCTCAAAAATCGGCTGCTCCGGCCCTCGCGGGAAAAACTGAAAGCTGAAGGCTGAGAGCTTAAAGTTGCTTCGCGGCGCCGTAAGTGACGCCGTCGGCCTCGATGGTCTTGATGCGCACCTGGGTGAAGTTCTGCCGGTGCCCCTGCAGCTTCTTGTACTGCTTCTTGCGCTTGAAGTGGAAGACCAGAACCTTGTCGCCGCGGCCTTCGCCGACGATTTCCGCCGTCACTTTGGCGGCGGACGGCTTGGCCAGAGTTCCGGGTTCCCCGGAAACGGCAAGCACGTCGCTGAACTCGATGGTCTGACTACCCGGCGCGACGCTCTCAATGTTCAACACGTCGCCTGGCGCAACACGGTACTGCTTGCCTCCGGTGCGAATGACTGCGTACATAAAAAATCCTCCAGCGCCACGGCTCCCGGAACCAGGCGCAAAGCGCGAACCAGTGTGCTCGACAGGGGCGGATACAGACGGGTGACTGCATCGGGCGCCGGGCCGGACCAACACAAGGCCGAGAACCCGGCAACATCCCGCGCACCCTTTCACGCGGGTGCATCGCCAAACTCCTTGATTTTATCGTCAAAGCGGAAGTTGGGTCAATGTGCCGCGTTGAGCGGGGAAAACGGCTCAAAGCGTGGAGGCGGCTTGGCGGGCCTCGTCTGTGCGCGTCCCGAATCAGAACCAAGCAAAAGAATGGAAATTCTTGCGGCGGGCTGGAGCGGTTGAAGGCGCTCCACGCTTGAGCGCGCGCCTTCGGTGGGCTAAGTTCCAAGATATGAGGGGAGCGATCGAGTGTTCGCCGGCGGCAGGTGTGGCCGGGGCGCGTGAAGTTCCGCGGGACGAGAAGAAGCGGGCAAGTGCAGAGGGCCTGCGGCAGGCGGCGGGGCTGACCGGACGATTGGCCGAGATTGCACTCTGCTACCAGCGCGCGCTGGAGCGCGATCCGAGGCAACCGGGGGCGCTGGTGGGCATGAGCCTGGTGGCGCTGGCCAGCCGGCAGACCGAAGCCGCAGTGAAGATGGCCTCCGCGGGCACCGCTGCCGCGCCGGAGATGAGCGTGGCATGGGTGGCGCTGGGGCAGGCGTTGAAGGCGGCTGAGCGGCTGGATGAAGCGGAGCGGGCGTACTCGGAGGCCACCCGGCTGGACGGAATGGATCCGCTGGCGCGGATGGGAATGGGCGAGCTGAAGATTGCCGCAGGCCAGCCGCGAGAGGCGATCCGCGAGTTCGAGCTGGCGCTGGCGCGGCGCCCCGCGATGGCTGCGGCGCATCTCGGACTGGGTAACGCGCTGGCGTTCATGGGACGGAACGAAGAGGCGCTGGCGCGGTACGAGGCGGCGCTTGCGCTGCGGCCGCGGCTGCCGGAAGGGGAGTTTGCGGCCGGATTTGCCCTGGCGCTGCTGGGACGCGCGAAGGAGGCCGAGACGCGCTACCGGCGAGCGCTGACGATGCGGCCGGACTTTGCCGCGGCGTGGACCAATTTGGGGAGCTTGCTGCGCGACCAGGGCCGAGAGGCTCAAGCCGAAGCGGCGCTGCGGCGGGCAGTGGAATTGCGGCCGGACCTGATCTCGGGATGGGTGAATCTGGCGATTCTGGAGCGGGATAAGCGCCGGCCCGAGCTGGCGGAGGTCTATTTGCGGCGTGCCTTCGCGCTGAACCCGAACCATGTGGAGACGCTCGTGGCGTGGTGCCAGTTTCGCGCGGCGGAGCGGGACCTGGCGGGCGCGTGGGGCTGGCTGCGGTGGGCAGTGGAGCGGAATCCGGACTTCGATGAGGCCGTGAATATGCACGGCATTCTGCTGCACCTGGAGGGACGATTCGCGGAAGCGGTTCCTGTGTTTGAGCGAGCCGAGGCGGCGGGAAACCGGGCGGCGGCCTCGAACCGGGGAAATTCGCTGCTCGATCTGGGGCGGATGGAGGAGGCGCTGAAGGCGCATGAGAGCGCCGTCGAGCGCGATCCGGCGAGCGCCGGCGCCAAGTACAACCTGGCGCTGACGCAGTTGCGCCTGGGCGACTGGGAGCGAGGCTGGGCGGGATATGAAGCGCGGTGGGGATTCCGCGAGGTGCACCGCGCGCCGCGAAGCTTCAAACAGCCAAGATGGCGCGGCGAGCCTTTGCAGGGAGAGCGCGTGTTGCTTCATGCCGAGCAAGGCCTGGGCGACACGATCCAGTTCTGCCGCTATGCGGCGCTGGTGGCGGCGCGAGGCGGCGTGCCGATCCTGCAGGTGCAGCCGGCGGCGGAGCGGCTGATGCGGTGGCTGGAGGTGGCGCGCGCGGGAAGAGCAGAGACCACGGTGTTGGAAACGAAGCCGCCGGAGTTCGATTGCGAGTGCCCGCTGATGAGCCTGCCGGCCGTTTTCCGGACGACGATCGAGACCGTTCCATGGAAGGGCGCATATCTGGGCGCGGACGCGGAGCAGGCGGCGGAGAAGCTGGCGCAATTCCCTTGCGTGTGGCCGGGCCCGCGCGTGGGATTGGCGTGGGCGGGCAACCCAAAGTACAAGGCCGACCGCGCACGATCGCTGCGGCTGAAGACGCTGCTGCCGCTGCTGCGCGCCGTGGGCGCGACCTGGGTTTCGCTGCAAAAGGGCGAGGCCGCGGAGCAGTTGGCGGACTTGCCGGACGATGTGTTTGTCTGGGACGGGTCGAGCCAAGACCGCGACCTGGCCGAAACGGCGGCGATTCTCGCGGGTCTCGATCTAGTGATCACGACGGACACGTGCATCGCGCACCTTGCGGGCGCCATGGACAAGCCAGTGTGGATTCTGCTGCCACACCTGGCGGATTGGCGATGGATGCAGGAGATCGAAACGACTCCGTGGTACCCTTCGGCGCGTCTTTTCCGGCAGCGAGCGCAGGGAGACTGGGACGAAGTGGTGGAGCGAGTTGGCAAGTTGGCAAGTTAGCGAGTTGGCGGAGCTAGCGGAGTTGGCGAGTTGGCGAGTTGGCGGAGTTGGACGAAATGGGCCCATTTTTTGACGTTTGGCGACGAAAATCGCCTGCACCCTGCCTGCGCGGCCTAGTGTGGTGTCCCAGAATTTCGTAACACAATGAGCGAAGAACAACCGCAGATCCTTCGACTCATTTTGGCGCAAAACGCGCCAAAATTCGCTCAGGATGACAACTGGATTTATGATGCGAACTTTGGAGACAGGACACTAGTCGGAGACCATGAGCTCGCCGGGGACGATGGGGCGGGTGCGGGGGAGCAGTCCGCGGGATGCGGCGAGGCCGAAGAGCGCCAGCGCGCCGACGAAGGCAAGCAGCTTGACGAGGCTGCCGGTGCGGGTTTCAGGGAGCGCCTTCCAGAGGACGAGCAGGACGGTTTGCGCGGCGGTAACGGCCCAGACCGAGCCGTAGAAGTAGCGGCGCTCGATGCCCTCGTTCTTGGTGGAGGCGCTCACGCGGGGCAGCTTGCCCAGAATGCCGAGGAGCAGGATGAGGGCGCAGAGCGGCGAGTAGGTGTAAAAGTAGATCTGCTTGAGGCGCCAGACGCCGAGCGCGACGGCAATGACGAGGCCGGTGATGTTGAGGAGGGCGAAGTTGAGCACGGCGTTCCAGGCGAAGGTGTAGCAGACGCGCCGGTAGAGGGGGTTGGGCTTGTCTTCGTCGAAGCGGAGGATGTAGGGGCGATGCTCGCAGCCGGGCAACTGCGCGCTCAGGCCGGCGATGCCGGTTCCGATGAGGACCGCGGCGAGCCAGGCCCAATTGGCCCAATGGAACCCGCGGCTGAAGAGGCTGAACGTGAGGGGCCCCGGGGCGAGAAAGAAGACCCAAATCCAGATGGGCCAGTGCGCCATCCGGTAGATGCGGGTGTTGCGCTCCCGGATTTTGCGCTCTCCGGCGAATTCAATCTTTCCACTGTATGGCATCGGGAGAGAGTCTCGCAGAGGGGGCGGGAGCGCGTCAAATGGAGCCCGCCGCGATTGCGTTTGCCGGCGCGTGAAGTTGCGGCCCTATTGCGCGAACTGGAGGACTTTTGGGCCGATTTGGCCGGCGCACTGGTCCGGGGCCAGGTGGCCGCAGCCGTCGAAGACGTCCAGCTCGGATTGCGGGATGAGCTTGTGCATGGTCTCGGCCTGGCCGAGGGGAACGATGCGGTCGAGAGAGCCCCAGACGAGGAGCACGGGCATTTTGAGCTGCGGCAGCAGAGTGTCGGTCACGTCCCGCGCCGTGAGCATGGATGCGACGGCCCGCTTGATTACCCAGCCGTTCCTGCGCGAGAGACGCACAATATCGCGCGCGACGAAGGCCGGAACCGTGGGCGGATGGGGCATGAGCAGAGCGTCCAGCGCGTCCAATTGGGCGGGCGTGGCGGGCGTGAAGAGCGCGGTATCCCACGCGGGCTTCACGTCGAGACCGGCCGCATCGAAGAGCATGAGCCGGCTGACTCGTTCGGGGTGCTCCTGGGCGATGAGCTGAACGATCCACCCGCCCATCGACCAGCCGCCAAGCTCGACCTGCCTGAAACCGAGCGCGTCCATGAAGCCGACAACGAGGACGGCTTCGTCGTGGACGGAGTAGGAGAAATCGCGCGGCCGCTCGCTGCGCCCGTAGCCGATGAGGTCGGGCATGTAGACGCGAAAGCCCGCGTGCGCCAGATAGGGCGCGAGGTTGCGCCAGTCCTCGGCGCGGCCACCGAGCCCGTGCACGAGAACGACGGCGGGTCCGGACGCCGGACCCTCGGCGAGATAGTGCACGCGATAACCGGCTACGCGGATGAAATGGCTTTCGATGCCGGCGCGGTAATCCTGGACATACATCCACTCGTTGTAGAAGCTGACCGGGCGCATGTAGAAACCGATGCCGGCAAGCAACGCCAGCGCAGGCACGGCCCAAAGCACTCTCCACAGCCATTTCATCGCTCTACCGCCATTCCTTTCCGAGAGCCCTTGCTCTTTGCCAGCCTTTTTCGATCACGCGCACGGTGATGGGGTCGAGGACGAGGGCGCTGTGACTGTTCCATTCGGCGCGCTCGACCCAGCGAACCGCGCCGGCATCAGAGGCCGCGCGCAATTCGCCGCCGGTTACGCGGCAGAGATAGTCGGCGATGACGTAGTGGAAGCGCACGCGGCCGGCTTCGCGATGGATGCGGTCCAGAACCTCGACCAGTTCGACGGCCTCCACTTCAAGGCCGGTTTCTTCGCGGACCTCGCGCGCAACGCCCTGGGCGAGGGTTTCGCCCAGCTCCAACATACCGCCGGGCAACGTCCATTGGCCCTTGAGCGGCTCGTTGGCGCGGCGGACAAGCAGCACACGGTCCTGGTAGACGATGACGGCGCCCACGCCGACGAGCGGAGCTTGGGGGTATTCGCGTTCGATTTTGCGCTCCATGCAAGACCTTTCTACATTCGTGTGGCAGCGGCGGCGCCTGGCCACGCGGGTCGGCGCGGAATCGCGCGCACGGCACTATCATCAAATAGAGACGGATGGGAGGGGAAATGGCTGAGTTCACACTGAAGATCGACGGAATGCACTGCGGCTCCTGTGTGCGCCGAGTAAGCCAGGCGCTCGCCTCCACGCCGGGCGTAGTGGTGAACGAGGTGAGCGTGGGAAAAGCCACGCTGAGTTCCAGCGAGGATCCCGCGCCGATCGATCAGGCCATCGATCTGGCAATAGCCGCCATCGCCAAGGCCGGCTACACCGCGCATCTGGAATCATAAACCGCAGGTTGGGAGCCAGCCGTGGCCGCGCACACGAGAGAATCGCTAACCCTACCGGTCCTGGGCATGACCTGCGCCTCGTGCCAGCATCACGTGGAGGAGGCGCTGCGCGCGACGGCGGGCGTGGAGCAAGCGCGCGTGGATCTGATGGCGCATCGGGCGAGCGTGGTGTTTGACCCGGCGCTGGCCGCGCCCGAGCAGTTGGTGGCAGCGATTCGCGGAGCGGGGTACGATGCGGTTCTGCCGAGGGCGGGCGAGGGAGCAGGGCGGGTTGAGGATGCGGCGGCGGGCGCGGACTTGAAGGCGGGGGTGACGCTGGCGGCGGGATTTGTGGCGATGCTGCTGGCCATGCCGCTGGGAACGGAGATGGGAGCGCCGGATCGCCTGGCGATGCGCGTGCTGCCGTGGCTTTATGCGCTGCCGACGGGTGGGCTGCGCTGGTTTCTGCTGGCGATGACGGCGTTGGTGGTGGGCTGGGCGGGACGCGGGATCTATGCGAGCGCGCTGCGCGCGCTGCGCCACGGCGCCACCAATATGAATACGCTGGTGAGCCTGGGGACCGCGGTGGCGTTCGTGTATTCGGCGTATGCGACGGTGGCGCCAGAGCGGGGACGCGAGATTTATTACGACGCGGTTCTGCTGATTCTCGGCTTCCTGCTGCTGGGCAAGGCGCTGGA
Source organism: uncultured Acidobacteriaceae bacterium (assembly GCA_963808805.1). Classification (GTDB taxonomy): domain Bacteria; phylum Acidobacteriota; class Terriglobia; order Terriglobales; family Acidobacteriaceae; genus Telmatobacter. The sequence continues at coordinate 360,036 of CAWEGN010000005.1, forward strand.
AGGGCGAGCGAAGCGCAGAGCGCTGGCGGCGCTCGATTCCCTTTCGCGGCTGCGGCCGGCGACCGCGCGGCGCCTAGTGGATGGCGTCGAGACAGTGGTGCCGCTCGAAGAGGTGCAGCCGGGCGACAGCGTGGTGGTTCTGCCCGGCGAGCGCTTCCCGGTGGATGCGACGATCCTGGAGGGCCGCACCACGGTGGACGAGTCCATGCTGATGGGCGAGCCGACGCCGCTGGAGCGCGGGGTGGGCGGACGCGTGCTGGCGGGTTCGCTGAACTACGACGGCGCGGTGGTTTGCCGGGCGGAGTCGCTGGGCGAGCAGACGGTGATTGCACAGATTGCGCGGATGGTGGACCAAGCGCAAAGCTCGCGCGCGCCGATGGAACGGCTGGCCGACCGCGCCAGCGCGATTTTTGTGCCGGTGGTGCTGGGGCTGGCGGCGATCACGTTTGTGGGGTGGCTGGCGGCGGCGCGCTCGCTGCCGATGGCGCTGGCGAATACCGTGGCGGTGCTGGTGATCGCGTGCCCGTGCGCGATGGGCCTGGCCGTGCCTGCCGCGCTGACGGTGGCCGTGGGCCGAGGCGCGCAGCTTGGCGTGCTGTTCAAAGGAGGCGAGGCGCTGGAGCGGCTGGGGCATCTGGACGCGATTGTGCTGGACAAGACGGGGACGCTGACGGTGGGGCGGCCGGTGCTGGAGAAAGTACAGGGGTCAGGGATCAGGGATCAGGGATCAGAAGAGCTGGGCCCAAGGGACCAAGGGACCGAGGGGAAGAGGGGCGGGCAGGATGAGTTGCTGCGGATGGCGGCGGCGGCGGAGGAGCGATCGAATCATCCGCTGGCGCATGCGATTGTCGATGCCGCGCGAGGGCGGGGGATCGAGTGGAGGGCGGCCGAGGATGCGCAGATTTTTCCCGGCCGCGGGCTGACGGCGCGCGTAGAAGGGCACGATTGCCTTTTGGGGAATGAGGCGATGTTCCGGGAGTTTGGGATTGCGCTTCCGGGCAATGTTGAGGCTGCGGAACCGGGCGTGACGCGCTTGTGGATGGCTTTGGACGGGAAACCCGCGGCGTATTTCGATGCGCGCGATGCGCTGCGGCCGGAGGCGGCGAGTGCGATTGCCGCGCTGCGTCAAGCGGGGCTGCGGGTGCTGATGCTGACCGGCGACTCGGCCGAGGCGGCGGCGCCGATCGCGGAGCAGGCCGGCATTACGGAAGTGGAAGCGGGACTCGATCCGGCGGGCAAGCTCAAGCGCATTCGCGAGCTACAGAAGGCCGGGCTGCGGATCGCGATGGTGGGCGACGGGATCAACGACGCCGCGGCGCTGGCGCAGGCGGACGCGGGCATCGCGATGGGGACGGGCGCGGACCTGGCGCAGGAGGCCGGAGACGTGCTGCTGCTGCGCACGGAGCCGGGCGGGATTCCGGCCGCGCTGGCGCTGGCGCGCCAGACGCTGCGGATCATGCGGCAGAACCTGGGATGGGCGGTGGGCTACAACCTGATTGGCATTCCACTGGCCGCCGGGTTGCTGTATCCCGCGTTTCACCTTCTGCTGACGCCGTGGCTGGCCGCCGCGGCGATGGCGATGAGCTCTGTGTGCGTGCTCCTGAACAGCCTGCGGCTGCGGGGGTGGCAGCCCACGCTAAACTAAGCGCAGGGCATGTTTGTGCGCATCCTCACCCGCTACATTCTCGGCGAGATTCTCTCCCTCACGCTGATCGGCTGCGCGCTCTTCACGTTCATTCTGTTCATGCCGCTGCTGCCGCACATCCTGGAGGTGGTGGTGCGGAGCAGCTCGACGTGGGCCGACGCGGCGCAGGTTTTCCTGTTCACGCTGCCCAATCTGTTCAAAGTGACGATTCCCATGGCGGTGCTGTGGGGCGTGCTGCTGGGCCTGAGCCGGCTGGCTTCGGACAGCGAGATCATCGCCATGCGCGCGTCGGGGCTGGGCATCGGCTACTTTGTGCGCGTGGCGTCGATAGTGGCCGTTGCGGGCACGCTGCTGGGGCTGGGCAACTCGCTGTATCTCGCGCCCCGCGCCAACCAGGCGATCATCGATCTGCAGCAGTCGCTGGAGACGTCGCAGGCCTCCTACGAGATTGAGCCTCGCGTCTTCTACGAAGACTTTCGCAATTTCGTTTTGTATGTGCAGGACGTGCGTTCGGGCACGGGCGCGGCCAACTGGCGGCAGGTCTTTATGGCCGACGTCTCCGACTCCGCCAATCCGATCATCACTACCGCCGCCTCCGCCACCGTGGTGACCGACAACACGGAGGAACTGCTGATGCGGCTGCGCGACGGCGTGCGCGACGAAACCGTGGCCGACCAGCCGGGGCAGTCCAACATCTCCACGTTCACGACCACCGATCTGCCGCTGGTGCTGGGGCAGCAGAGCGACGTGCACCTGGGACGCATGGACATGGCGCTCTATGCCATGCCCTTGAGCGCTTTGTTCGAGCGCATACACGGCCCCGACGGCAAGCGATACCTGATTGAACTGCACAACCGGTTCGCGTTTCCCGCCGCTTGCCTGGTGCTGATGCTGGTGGGCGTTCCGCTGGGCGTAGCGTCGCGGCGTGGAGGCAAAAGTTCGGGATTCGTGTTCACCATTCTGCTGGTATTCGTCTACTACTTTCTTTCGGCGACTGGGACCCAGCTAGGGCACCAGAGCAGGCTGCCGGCGTTTTTCGCGGTGTGGTCAGCGAATCTGTTGTTTGCGGCGGCGGGGACGTTTCTACTGTGGCAGATGGCGACGGGAGGCCGGATTCTGAGCGCCATCTCGGCGTGGATCGCGCAATCGCCCAGGATCACGGACGCAGTGAAGCCGAATGGATTCCCGCTCAGCGGACTTCTCGACAAGCTGCAGGCGCGCGGACTGGCGGGCGCCAGGGTCAAGACGCGCGGAATCTTTCCGCGCATCCTCGACGAGTACATCGTGCGCGAGTTTGTGGGCATGTTCCTGCTGGTTCTGGCCGGGTTTGTGCTGCTGATGATCGTTTTTACGTTCTTCGATCTAATCGGCGACATTCTCCGCAACCACATCGCGCTCGGCATCGTGGGCGAGTATCTGTTGAACCTCACTCCCAGCATGCTTTACCAGATTGCGCCGCTGGCGGTTCTGATCGCCGCACTGGCGACCTTCGGCGTGCTCAACCGCAACAGCGAGATCGTGGCCATGAAGGCCACCGGCATCAGTCTCTACCGGCTGGTGATTCCCATCGTGTCGATCGCGGGGTGTCTGGCCGTGAGCCTCTTCCTCTTCGACCAGTACTATCTGCCGCAGGCCAACCGCAGGCAGGAGGAACTGCGCAACGTGATCAAGGGCCGGCCGCCGCAGACCTACCTGCACCCCGAGCAGAAGTGGATCTTTGGCCCCAAGCCGCCGGCAGGCGAGCCGGGCAGCATTTACAACTACGAGTTCTTCGATCGTGACAGCAATGAGTTCGCCAATCTTTCCGTGTTCGAGTTCGATTCTTCGACCTTCGAACTGACGCGGCGCATCTTTGCAAAGAGAGTTGCGTGGGACGCCGATTCCGGCACATGGCGCTTCGAGAAAGGGTGGGCGCGCGACATCCAGGGCGCCAACGTGACGGCGTACCGGACATTCCTCGAGACATCGTTTCCCGAAATCCACCCCGGGCCGGACTACTTCAAGAAAGAGGACCTGCAATCGCAGGAGATGAACTTTGGCCAGCTCGACCGCTATATCCGCGATCTGCGGCAGAGCGGGTTTGACACCAAGCGCCTCAGCATTGCTCTGTGGCAAAAGCTCTCCTACCCGCTGATTGCCGTGGTCATGGCGGTGCTGGCGGTTCCCTTTGCGCTGTCGATGGGCCGCCGAGGCTCGCTGGCCGGTATCGCCGTGGCCATCGCGGTGGCGCTTGCCTACTTTGTGATCAACGAGCTTTTCGGCGCCATGGGCAATGTGAATTACCTGCCCGCAGCGATGGCCGCCTGGTCCGCCGATGTGTTGTTCGGGCTGGTGGGCGGGTATTTGCTGCTGAGGACGCCGACGTAAGAATGCAGGAACTAGGGACTAGGGACTAGGGACTAGGTGTGAGGTTTCAATAGATTGTCCATCTGATCTGAACCTGTAAAGCTGGGTTTGCGAAGACTCAGTAATTCAGGAGACCAGATGGACTATCACCAGAATGCACGAACCATGGTTTGGAGTCGAGAAGAGATGGCGAAGCGGGTGATCGAGCAGGGAAGCACGTTGGCGGCGGCTGCAGCCGCCGCCAACGTGAGCCCGAAGACCGCTGCCAAATGGGTGGCGCGCTATCGGGCGCTGGGCCTGGCCGGGCTCGCAGACCGCAGTTGCAGGCCGCTCCGCCTGCGCAGGCCCACTAAGCCGGAGCTGGCGGAGCGGGTTGAGTTGCTGCGTCGCCAACGCTGGACCGGGTTGCGCATCGCGCAAGCCACAGGCCTCAGCCGGGCCACGGTTAGCCGTATCCTGCGCCGGCGCAAGCTCAGCCGCATACGCGATCTGGAACCACGCCCACCCGTGCTGCGCTATGAGCACGCCGCGCCCGGGGACCTGCTGCATCTGGACATCAAGAAGCTGGGCCGTATCGCCAAGCCCGGCCATCGCGTCACCGGCAACCTCGCCGACCGCACCCGGCGCGTGGGCTGGGAGTACGTCCACGTCGCCATCGACGACCACTCCCGCATCGCCTTCTCGGCCATCTTCCCGGATGAAACCGCGGCTTCAACTGTCGCTTTCCTCTGCCAGGCTGTGGCCTACTACGCACGGCTGGGCATCCGCTTCCGCGGCCTGCTCACCGACAACGGACCGGCCTATCGCTCGCGCCGCTTCGCAAAGGTATGCAGGGAACTCGGCATCAAACATCGTTTCACCCGGCCCTACACCCCGCGCACCAACGGCAAAGCCGAACGCTTCATCCGCACTGCTCTACAGGAATGGGCCTATGCCCGCATTTATCAGAACTCCGATGAACGCTGCGCCCAGCTTCTGCCCTGGATACACGAATACAACTGGCACAGACCTCACGCCAGTCTCAACCACTACACTCCCATCAGCAGAGCAGGCGCAGATCGGAACAATCTGTTGACACTACACAATTAGGGACCAGGGAATAGGGACCAGGGAATAGGGAATAGGGAATAGAAAGACAAAGACGCCTAAGTGGGAGCGCCAGAGAGAGTCGAGCAATTCTCTGCATCGTTTATCACCCGAAGTGAGTCAATCGTAGAATAAAGCTATGGCCGGTGACCTCGCCCCACTCTACAGCTACATGCGCCGCTACCGCTGGGGATACGTGCGGGGCACGCTGGCGTGCGTGGGCACGAATATCGTCGCGGTGCAGTTTCCCAGGATCCTGGGCATGGCCGTGGACCGGATCGAGAAAGGAGCCACGGGGAAGCTCATCCTGCTCTTCGCGTTCATCCTCGTCGGCATCAGCCTGGCGAAGGGCGTCTTTCTCTACGCGCAGCGCTGGATCCTGATCGGCATCTCGCGCGAAATCGAATTCGACCTGCGCAACGACCTCTTCCGCAAGCTGGAAATCCAGGACTCAGGCTTCTACCAGCGCTACCGCACCGGCGACATCATGGCGCGCATGACCAACGACCTGAACGCGGTGCGCATGCTGCTCGGCCCGGCCCTGATGTACAGCGCCAACACGATCTTCCTGAGCGTCTTCGCGCTGTTTTTCATGCTGAGGATCAGTCCTTATCTGACGTTGGTGGCGCTGGCGCCCATGCCGCTGGCCAGCATCCTGATCCAGTATCTAGGGCGCAAGATTCACGAGCGCTTCGAGCGCATCCAGGCCAGCTTCTCCGACATCTCCGCGCAGGCGCAGGAAAACTACTCGGGCGTGCGGCTGATCCGTGCCTTCGCGCGCGAGGAGTCCGAGATCGGCCTCTTCGAGCGGCTCAACCGCCAGTACATCGGGCGCGCGCTGCGGCTGGTGCAACTGATGGGCATGTTGTGGCCCACGCTCGAGTTCATCCTTGGCGTGTCGATGGTGATTACGTTGCTGGCCGGCGGACACCAGGTTCTGGCGCACCGCATATCGGTCGGCCAGTTCGTCGCCTTCAATACTTACATGATCCTGCTCATCTGGCCCATTATCGCCGTGGGATGGGTGATCAACATCTTCCAGCGCGGCACCGCTTCGGTGAAGCGCATCGACGAATTGCTCAAGGCCGAGCCGGGAATCGATGACCGCTCCGCCGACCCCGCGATCCCGGCCGATCACCAACTGCAGGGCGAGATCGAATTCCGTCATCTGACGTTCGGCTACGGCGAGACGGAGGTTCTGCACGATATTTCGATTGAGGTCCCCGCCGGATCGAGCCTGGCGATTGTGGGGCCGACCGGTTGCGGCAAGTCCACGCTGGTGAATTTGATCACGCGCCTCTACGAAGCGCCTCAAGGATCGCTCCTGATCGATGGGCGGCCGATCCGCGATTACCCGCTGGCCGTGCTGCGCCGCAACATCGGCATGGTGCCGCAGGAAACCTTCCTGTTCAGCGAAACCATCCGCGAAAACCTGGCCTTTGGGGCGCCTCGCGCCGGCGCCGAAGAACTGCTGGAAGCGGCCGGGGCGGCGCACATCCGGGGGGAGTTCGAGGAATTTCCCCAGGGCTTTGAAACCATGGTGGGCGAACGCGGCGTCACGCTCTCCGGCGGGCAAAAGCAGCGCTCGGCCATCGCCCGCGCGCTGTTGCGGCGGCCGGCGATCCTGATACTCGACGACGCGTTGGCCAGCGTGGATACCTACACGGAAGAGCGGATACTTGGAGGCCTGCGCAATTACACGGCCAACACAACCACCCTCCTCATCTCGCACCGCGTGTCAACGGTGCGCAACGCCGACCGCATCGCCGTGCTCGACAAGGGCAGGATCGTCGAGATCGGACGGCACGAGGAACTGCTGGCTCTCGACGGCTACTACGCGAGCCTCTATCAGAAGCAGCAACTCGAAGAAGAGCTGACTGTCGCGGGATAGGCGACGAAACAGCGGGGTTAGCGGAGTTGAGAGGCAGCGGGGCGTGTGGAGCTGGAAGACAGAGAGCCGGCGAGTTGGCGCTCGAGTCAGGCCGTCCAGCTTGACGATCCAGGCGCATCCAGCGCTGTATCGGCGCTCATGGGCGCGGGCCGCGGCATGACGAGTACGCGCGGCGAGACAGAGTTTGCATCCGGGTCCTTGACCACTTCGCGCCAGGCGTCGCGCACGTTCTTGACGCAGGCGATGGCATGCTCGAATTTCGCCCTGGAGGCCGACTGCGATGCCTGCAGAACCTGGGCGAAGATGGCGGCATAGAAATCGCTGAGCGCCTGGGCCGGCCGGCCGCCCACATCCATGCGCAGCCGCGCCTGCAGGTGAATGATAATGTCGAGCGCGCGCTTGACCGCGGCTCTGCGGCCGTCGGGGTCACCGCGATCGACCGCCTCGGCAGCCGCATAGAGAAACCGGATGATGCCGTCGTAGAGCGCTACGACCAGCTCGACTGCCGACGCGCCGTCCAGCGCGTGTTGGCGATAATCCCCCATTCCGTGCCATCTCCTTTTCAGGCAAATCGGGCGCGCCTCAGCCCTTTTGCTGGTTGTAGCCGGTGATCGCGGCATAGAGCTCGTCCATGCCCTGCAACTCGGTGGGCAACTGCTGCAGGATCTGGTTGGCCTGATTGAGCTCTGCCGTCAAGCTCTTCTGCTGCGCCGAGATGTAGGCGTTCTCTTTCGATATCTCCGCGTTCAGCGTGGACTCGATGGTGCTGTTCGAGGATTGGGCCAACTTCAGAATTCCGGTGGAGGAGCTTGTGCCGGCGTTGGTCAGCATGTTGGCGAAGCTCTGCCCCCAACTGTCGGCGTTCTGGAAAAAGCCCGCCACTCCGTTGTAATCGGTGTTGAGCAGGGAATCGAGCGAGTTGGCATCGAAGGTGAGCGAGCCGTCGTTGTTGACGCTGATGCCCAGCGCCGTGAGGTAGTTGATGTCGGATGAGGCGTTGTAGTTGAGGGTAGTGGTGGTGGGGCTGGTAGTATCCACGAGGTTGGAGGCGACCGCGAGCGCGCCCGCCATGCCGTTGGCCGAAGAGGTCAGCGTGAGACCGGTTCCGGCGCTATTGAGGGCGGCGTTGACGCCGAGGCTGGCCGAATTGATGGCGTTCATGACATCGGAGAGGGTATCGGCTCCGCTTCCGGTGTAAACCGTGTTTGCCGCGGGCGAGCCGGGCGCGGCGCCGATCGCAACGGTTTCCGTGATTCCGCCGCCGACCTGGAAGGTCATGGAGCCGGAGAGCACGTCGCTGCCGGCGGCGACCGTGCCCAGCGTTCCGCTGTCGGCGGTTGTACCGGTGTAACCGGCGTTTTGGAACGAGAGGGGGGTGGGCGCGGTGGCCGCGATGGAGGAGGTAATACTGAGCGCTCCGCTCGCTCCGGCAGTCTGCGAGGCGAGCGTCAGCGACGATTCGCCGCTCGCGGTGGAGACGCCGGCCGTGACGCCGATGCCGGCCGAGTTGATGGCGCCGGCGATGCCGGCCAGCGTGTAGGCGCCGCTGCCGGAGCCGGTGTAGACGGTGTTGGCGGCCGGGGAACCGGGCGCGGGTCCGAGCACGACGGTTTCGGTTGTCCCGCTTCCCACCTGGATGGTCATGGATCCGGAGAGGGTGGTTCCGTTGCTTGTGGAGATGGCATCCAGAAACCCATTGGGGCTTTGCGTGTTGAGCCCGCTCATGAGCTGCTGCTGCAGGAGCGACAGGGTGGGCGAGCCGAAGAGCGGCTCGGGAGTGCCGGAGCTGGTTCTTCCCTCCTGCGTGTTGATGGCGCCGATCAGCGAGTTGTAGTCGTTGACCATCTGGTTGATCGTGCTTTCGACGCCGCTGTTGTCGTTGGCGATGACGACCTGCACCTGCTCGAGGCTGCCATCGGATTCCCCGGCGCTGGGCGCGAGCAACTGGAAGGTGACGCCGGGAATGAGATTGCTGACCGTGTTGGACGCGCTGGTGAGGTTGACGCCGTCTACCGTCAGGCTGGCGTTCGAGCCGGTGACGGCAGAGGAATAGGCCAGCGCCGTTGCGGGGTCGACGAGGCTCGAGGTGACGGTGAGCGTGCCGGCCGCGCCGGGAGTCTGGGAGTAGAGCTGGAGGCTCGATGTGCCGTCGCTGTTGGCGACAATGGAGGCCTGGACCCCCTGCGTCGTGAAGGTGGAATTGATGTAATTCTCAAGGTCGGAGAGCGTCGCGCCGCCCTCGGCCGTGCTCACGTCGCTCATGTCGATGGGTATCGCCGTTGCGCTGCCGACCTGAATGGACATGGTTCCGGAGAGCGCGGCGCTCAGGCTCGACACCGGCGAAAGCGTGCCGGTGGAGTTCGAGGTGGGAGTACCCGCGGTACCCGTATAGCCTAGGGTGTTGGCGGCGGCGGCGGCGAGCGAATTGCCGGTGACGACGATGTTGCCGCCGGCGCCGGAAGTGCCGGAGACCAGGCTGAGGCGCGAGCCGCTGGCGTCGGTGAGCACGCTGGCCGTGACGCCGACGCCGGACTTGTTGATGGCCGATGCCAGGCCGGAGAGGGTGTTGTCGGAGGAGTTGAGAGCGATGGTTTGCGCTGTGCCGCTGCCGACCTTTAGCGTGATGGATCCCGACAGTTTATCGGCGCTGTTGGCGATCTCCGCCAGGTAGCCGCTGGAGGTCTGGGCGAGATTTTTGACGGCGATCGAGTGCGTTCCGGCGGTGGCGGAGGCGGAGGCGGCGGTAAGCTGCAAGACGCTTGTATCGGAACTGGAACCCTCTTTTTGCGCCAGAACCCCCTGAAAATCGGTCAGGGAACTCAAGTCGTTCGAGAGGTTGGAGAAGAGCGTGCCCAGGGTTGAAATGGCGGTGTCCTGGCTCTCAAGAGTTGTCAACTGCGACTTCCAGGGCGTCTCGACGTTCTGAAGATTGCCGACAATTTCGGCTACGGTGGAGCTGACGTCGAAGCCTGCGCCGCTGGTCGGCGACCCGAAACTTAACCCGACAGTGCCCATCGGTATCTCCCGTAGATGCGTGAAGCAGAAGCCGATCCAATCGCGGCGGAGGTGGATTGGAGGAATCTCATTGCGATGGATGAGCGACGTTGCAATAAAGGGCGCCCGGTTGGACGCCCTTAATTGGTTGAGAAGCCCGCGGAGCGGTTTATTGCAGCAGCTTGGTGACTTCCTGCTGTACGCTGTTGGCCTGGGCCAGGGCCGAGATGCCGGTCTGGCTCAGAATTTCGTACTTGGACATGTTGGAGCTGGCCGACGCGTAGTCGGTGGCCTGGACCGCGTTCTGCGCCGACACCACGTTCTCCTGTTGCGTTGAGAGCACCTGGCTTACGGCGTTCAGCGTGTTGATTTGCGCGCCGACGTAGCCGTCCTGCGCTGCAACATCGGTGATGGCCGTGTTGAGCGCGGTCAACGCGGTTTGGGCGTTCCCCTGGTTGATGAGATCGGTACCATTCAGGCTACCGTGGCCGGTTGCCGCGTAGCTGATGGTCGCGATGCCGCCGTTGTTGTCGGCCACCAGAGCGGAGGCCCCGGTCGCGCCTTGACTTGTATCGTAGCCGCCGGTCGTGATCCCGATCTCCTGCTTTAAGGTGGTTGGCGCCGCCGTGCCTACATTGCCCGAAATCATGATGCCCATGTCGGCGCCGCCGCCTGCATCGCCCGCGTCCGCCGCGCTGGTAAACGTGGCCGTCAACCCGCGCCCGGAGGCGTTGATGGCGTCGATCAAGCCACCGATGGTCGTTGCCGCGCTGCTCACGACGGTGCCGGTTGAGTTGTCGGGGTTCTTGTAGGTAATCGTCATCGTTGTGGATTGGATGGTATCGGTGAGCGACGCGTTGGTCGTCTGGCCGGTGCCGTTCGAGAGATCCAGGAACACATTCTCTCCCGAGCTATACGACATCGCGCCGCCTGTATCTCCCAGATTGGAGGAAGACAGCGTGGAAATGTTCAAGTCGTTCAGGGATGCGCCCGTGTTGGACGAATCGCCGGTGTAGACGCCGACCTGTCCTCCACCGAAGACCTGCTGCTGGTTGTAGGTGGTGGTGGTGCCGATGTTGTTGATCTCGGACAGAATCGACTGGTACTCCTGGTTTGCCGCCGAATCCTGCGAGCTGTTGAGCGTGCCGTTGGAGGCCTCGGTGGCCAGCGTAACAGCACGGTTGAGCAGGGTTGTGACCTGCGAGAGTGCGCCATCGGCGACCTGCAACAGACCTACGCCTTCCTGCGCGTTGGTCTGCGACTGGGCGAGCGCCGTCTGGTTGGCCTGAAGGCCGTTGACCAACGAAAGACCGGCGGCATCGTCGGCGCCGGAGTTGATCTTGGACCCTGAAGACAACTGCTGCAGCGTCTTCGAAAGGCTGTTGTTTGTGTTGTTGAGATTATTCTCCGCATACACCGCGGAGAGGTTATTCAAGACACCCAGGGACATGGGGTTCTCCTTGTTGGATGCGGTGATTTGCGGCCCATCCCCGGGAGCGCTCCCCATCTTATTCTGGCCGTGGGTAGCTGCTGCCGGCTTGGAACCGTCGCATCTGGCCCCTTTTTCGGCGCGGCCCTTTGGGACTTTACGCTTGCGCATTTTGTGTCCTGCCAGGGTACACTTCTGTCCCAATTGTTTTACTTTTTTAACCTTTCCCCGCGTTTGCCGATATGTGCCGCGAAGGAGATGGGCCATGATCGAACTGACCCGGCTGAACGGCCGCCCGATGGTGGTGAACAGCGACCTGATCAAGACTGCCGAGGCCTCTCCGGACACCATGCTGACCTTGATCAACGGGGAAAAACTGATCGTGCGCGAGGAAATTGCCGAGGTGGTGGAACGGATCGTTGTCTATCGCGCGCGGTTACTGGCAGTGGTGGCGCGCCGGCTGCACCAATTCGGCGATCTGGAGCGAGCCGTGGCGCTGGTTAGCCTGGATGCGGCCGCTCAGCCAAGCGCCGCGCCGCAAGCGAAACCAACCGGCGGCCCCGAGCAATAGGACCTGCGCTGTTGCCTTCACCTCATCAAGGAGCTGCACATGGATAAAGCGAGCATCGGCGGCGCCATTTCTAGCCATCGCAGGCATCGTCGCCGGGTTGGTGATCGAAGGCGGCAACGTGGGCCAGATTCTGCAGCCCACGGCGGCGCTGATCGTCTTCGGCGGCACGCTGGGCGCGGTGCTGCTGCAGTTCCCGCTGACCACGGTGGTGGCCGCCTTCCGCAGCCTGACTCATGTCTTTGCCGCGCCGCGCAAGCACGACAGCCAACTGATCCGCCAACTGGTGGCTTTCGCCAACAAGGCGCGCCGCAATGGCCTGGTTTCGCTCGACACCGACTTGCAGACCATCCAGGACCCGTTTCTTAAGCAAACGCTCATGCTGGCCGTGGACGGCACCGAGCCCGCGGAGTTGCGCAAGATCATGCGCGTGAGCCTCGACTCGGCCACCGAAGACGAGGAGCGGCTGCCCGCTGTATTCGAATCGGCCGGGGGGTTCTCGCCCACCATCGGCATCCTGGGCGCCGTGCTCGGCCTCATCCAGGTGATGCAGCATCTCGACAACATCGCGGAGGTGGGCCGCGGCATCGCCGTCGCCTTTCGTGGCCACCATCTACGGGGTGGGCATCGCCAATCTTTTCTTCCTGCCTTTCGCGGGCAAGATGCGCCTGCGCATCCGCAACGGGCACCGCCGCCGCGAGATGATGCTGGAGGGGGTGATCTCCATTCTCGAAGGCATGAACCCGCGCATGCTGGAGATCAAGCTGGCCGGCTTCCTGGACGACACGAACCGCGAACCAAAGGAGCGCGCCGCATGAACCCACGCGTGCCGCGCAGCCGCGTCACCCACGACCGCTGGCTGGTCTCATACGCCGATTTCATCACCCTGCTCTTCGCATTCTTCGTGGTGCTCTACGCCTTTGCGAGAGCCGACCAGAAGAAGCAGGCGCAGGTGTCGCGGGCGATCGACTCCGCCTTCCGTTCGATGGGCGTGTTCTCCGACGCCGACGCAAAGTCCGCAGGCTCAGCCGGCGCCGGCCAGGCAGATGCGCCACCGAACGCGGTGATGGCGAGAAGACGTGCTCTCTCCGGGTCAGGTCAGGGACGATCTGGACCGCATCCGCCGCGATTTGGCCGCGGCCCTGTCCAGGCAGGTTGCCGCGCACACGGTTTCACTGGAGATGGGACGCGATGGGCTGGTGATCAGCCTGCGCGAGGCGGGATTCTTCGACTCCGGCTCCGCCGCGCCCAAGCCCGAAGCCCTGCCCACGCTGCGCCAGATTGCCGCCAAGCTGGGCGCCACACCCTACGATCTGCGCATCGAGGGCCACACCGACAACGTGCCCATCCACAACGCCGAATTCGACTCCAACTGGGAGCTTTCGGCGGCGCGCGCCACGCGCATCGCACGGCTTTTTCTGGAGATGAAGGCCATTCCCGCCGGACCGCATCTCCGCCGCCGGCTATGCCGAGTTCCACCCCGTGGCCAGCAACGACACGGCGGAAGGCCGCGCGGAAAACCGCCGCGTGGATCTGGTGGTGATGCCGCGCACGAAGATCGATTTCGCGGCGCCGGCGAGAAGCAATCCGCCGGGGCCATGGCGCAAAGGTGACGGATGGGCAGTAGCGGAGTTAGCGGCGTTGGCGGAGTTAGAAACGACAAAGACCCAACTCCGCTAACACGCGCGAAGCGCGGCTAACCCCGCTAACTCCGCTGCAATTCACTCCACTCCAAGGACTTTCACGATCACGCGCTTGCGGCGCTGGCCGTCGAACTCGGCATAGAAGACGCGCTGCCAGGTGCCCAGATCGAGCTTGCCGTTGGTTACGGGCAGCGTGGTCTCGTGGTGCAGCAGCAGCGACTTGAGGTGGGCGTCGCCGTTGTCCTCGCCGGTCTGGTGGTGCTTGTAATCGGGCCGCGCGGGCGCCAGCTCTTCGAGCCATTTGCCGATGTCCTCGATGAGGCCGCTTTCGAGATCGTTCACGTAGATCGCGGCCGTGATGTGCATCGGCGAAACAAAGCACAGGCCGTCCTGCACGCCACTGCGCTCGACGATCTGCTCGACCTGCGTCGGTGATGTGGACCATCTCGCGCCGCTTGCGGGTTTCAAACACCAGATATTCGGTGTGACTTTTCATGGAAAACTCCTTCGATGTGCCGCAAAGCGGCGAAAAGCAGAACAACCCTTTCGCCCTTATCCTAAAGGAGCCGTGAACCTTCGCCGCCCACCCGACGCCGCCGCGCGCCTGCGCGCCCTGTACGGCGATCTGCTGCGCGCCTACGGACCGCAGCACTGGTGGCCCGCGAAGACGCCGTTCGAGGTCATCCTCGGCGCATACCTGACGCAGAACACCGCGTGGAAGGCCGTGGAGCGCTCGCTCGCCAATCTCCGCGAGGCCGGCGCGCTCACGGCCGAGGGCCTGCGCGCAATTCCGCTGGCGAAGTTGCGGCGGTTGATCCGGCCTTCGGGATTCATCACGCGCAAGGCGCCGGCGCTCAAGGCGTTCGCGGCGATGCTCGACAAGGAGTTCGGCGGCTCGCTTGAAGCGCTCGCCGCCACGCCGACGGGCCTGCTCCGCGAGCGCCTGCTGACTTTGCCCGGCGTAGGTCCCGAGACGGCGGATGCGATTTTGCTCTACGCGCTGGGGCACGCGGTTCCTGTGGCGGACGAGTATCTGCGGCGCGTCGTGGAGCGGCACGGGCTTCTGACGCCGGAGCCAGGCCGGCGGCGCATTCCGTACGACGCGCTTGCCGAGCTCACGCGGCGGGCATTCGCAGGCGATCCGGCGGAGCGCCGCGCCCAGCTCTTCAACGAGTTTCACGCGCTCACCGTGGCCGTAGGCAAGGCGCACTGCGGCCGAACGGCGCGTTGCGAAAGCTGCCCGTTGGCCGCGGATCTGAAAAACAGCTCCTAGCCACCAGTTCCCAGCTTCCAGCCCGTCCTGCAGAAGCACACTTTATTGTCTCTACGCAGGGAGATCTGCGAGCTACGAGCAATAAGCCAGGAACTCCGAGCGAAAACGGACAACTGGAGGCTGAAGTCTGGGAGCTGAAAGCTGTAAGCTGATGTCATCATGAACCCAACTCCGCAGCAACCTCAACTGAACCTCGCCCAGACCGCCGACTACCGCGAGTCCTACGCCAACAGCGTGCAGGTACGCGTGAGCGTGTGGGATTTCCAACTGGTCTTCGGCCTTGCCTCCAGTGAAAGTCCCGAGCAGGTGAACATTCGCAACCACCAGGCCATTTTCCTGAGCCCGCAGCAGGCCAAGGCGTTGTGGAACGTGCTGGGCCAGAACCTCGCTCAGTACGAACAGGCCTTCGGCACGCTCAACCTGGAGCCGCACGGGCAGAATTTTCCGCAAGGGCCGGTGAATTGACAGGGGTCAGGGATCAGGGAACAGGGATCAGAAACCGGAAACCAGGAACCAAGGCCAAGGAGCAAATTGTCGCGCTTCGAGAGAATCTTTATCCCGCGGCTGGACCGCCCGTTGCCCCTCTGGATGATCTTTCCAGTGGTGTTCATGGCGCTCTACGTCAGCCACTTTACGCTGCTGCGCCTGCCCTATTATTGGGACGAGGCAGGCTACTATATCCCCGCGGCGTGGGATTTTTTCCGGACCGGCTCGCTGATCCCGACCACCACGCTGAGCAATGCTCATCCACCGCTGCCCAGCATTTACCTGGCGCTGTGGTGGAAGATGTCAGGCTATTATCCCGAAGTCACGCGCGAAGCCGTGCTCCTTGTGGCCTCGCTTGGGCTGCTCGCCGTGTGGCGGCTGGCCATGCGCCTGGTGGGCGTTACTGCGGTCGCTTTTTGGACCGTACTGCTGACAGGTCTCTACCCCATCTGGTTTGCGCAGAGTTCTCTCGCCCACGCTGACATCTTTGCCGCCGCGTGCTCGCTGTGGGGACTGGTCTACGCGCTGCCCAGCCGTGGCCGCGTGCCGTGGGCCGCCGCGATCTGGTTTTCCGCAGCGGCGCTGTGCAAAGAGACCTCGATTGTGATTCCGCTGACGCTGGCGGCGGTGAACGTGGCAGAGGGGTTCCGGCAGGGCGCTCCGGCGCGAGCGAAGCTGTGGCGCGAAGCGGCCTGGCTCTCAAGTTGCATCCTCCCTTTGGCCGGCTGGTATGCGTATCACTACGCCAAAACCGGCTTTCTCTTCGGCAACCCCGAGTACCTGCGCTACAACGCCGAAGCCACGCTCACGCCCTTGCGCATCCTGGCTGCGTTCGGCCATCGCATCCTTCACCTGACCGCGCATATGAACCTGTTTGTGCCGGTGGGGATAGCGTTTGCCGCGCTGCTCCTCAGTCCACGGCCCGACGCCGAGGGCCACGAGCGCGCCGCACTTGCTCCGCGTGCGCTTTTGCGCATCTTTCTCCTGCTTCTGGCCAATGCGGCGCTCTTCAGCGTGCTGGGCGGCGCGCTGCTCACGCGTTATTTGCTGCCGATGTATCCGCTGGTGCTGCTGGCGGCGGTGACGGCCTTTTACCGCCGCGTGCCGTACTGGCATGGGCTGGCGCTGCTCTCGGCCGCAGCGTTTCTCATCGGTCTCTTCATCAATCCGCCGTATGGATTTGCTCCCGAGGACAACCTGGAGTACGCGCGCGTGGTGAGGATGCACCAGGCCGGCATCGCGGAGATAGCGAAGCTCTATCCCGGCGCCACGGTGCTCACCGCCTGGCCGATGAGCGACGAGCTGACCCGGCCCGAGTTGGGCTATGTGAAACAGCCGTGGGACGTTGTGGCGATCGACGATTTTTCCGCGGCGCAGATTGCACGCGCCGCCCAGGAGCCGCAGGCGTACTCCGCCGCGCTGGTGTTCTCTACCAAGTACGATCCCGCGTCGCCGCTGCTCAGGCTTGGCGACGAAGCTCTCGACGAGCGCTACTTCGGCCTGCATCACGATTTGCCGCCGGAGATCATCGCCAGGCAGTTGGGGGGAACGCTTGTGTGGAGGCGCGACCAAGACGGCATGTGGATTGCGCTGATCCGCTTCGACCACCCGGTTGAGGCGCGGCTGGAGACGGAAGGCGAAGAACGCTGAAGCGAGCGTTATAGCGCGCGGCGAGTGTCATGGGTAAGAATGGTATCTGTCATGAAACAGATCACTCGCCGCGAATTTTTAGGTAGCGCTTCTGCTGCGACGCTTGGAACTATTGCCGCTCCGCGGATTCTCCGGGCTGCAGCGCCAACCCGGCGCGAGCGGGTGTTTGTCGGCGCGTCCGCGCCCGACGGGATTCTGGCTTACGACTGGGACCCGGAGACGGCAGTGCTGACGCCGGCGGGCGTGGCGGCAAAGGTTCCCAATGTGGATTGGCTTGCGCTTTCGCCGGGGCATGAGTTCGTGTACTCGGCGTCGGAGCTGGACGCGTTTGAGGGCAAGCCCACCGGCGAAGTGGCCAGCTTTCGCCTAGTGGACGGGGAATTGCAGCCGCTCTCGGCGCGCAACTCGGCGGGCACGGGGACATGCCACGTGGCAGTCGACGCGACGGGGCACATGCTGCTCGCCGCAGATTATTCCGGTGGAAGCGCGGCCAGCTTCCGGATTGAAGACGGCAGGCTGAGCGAGGCCGTGTGGACCGGGCACTACACGGAACACGGTCCCAATCCGGAGAGGCAGCAAACGGCGCACGCGCACTTTGCGTCGTTCTCGCCGGACAACCGGTTTGCGTATATCAACGACCTGGGCGGGGATCGCATTCACATCTACCGGGCCGATCCGGCCACGGCGCGGATGACGGCGGCGGGGACATATCGCGGAGCGCCCGGCTCGGGGCCGCGAACGCTGCACTTCCATCCCAATGGGCGTACGGCGTATTGCATGAACGAGATGGCCTCGACGGTGGACGTGCTGGATTGGCACAAGGCCGACGGAAGCCTGACGCTCATGAATCGCATCGAGCTGTTGCCCGCCGATTATCACGGACCCACGCGCGGCTGCGATACGGTGATCACCGCGCGATGGGCGGTTTGTGTATTTCGCGAACCGCGACGACAACTTTCTGTACGCCTTCCGCGCGGATACGAAGACGGGCAAACTGACGCCGATGAAGCGGTCGAATTGCGGAGGCAAGACGCCGCGGAATTTCACGCTCGATCCCACGGAGCGATGGATGCTGGTGGCGAATCAGGATTCGAATGGGATCAGCGTGTTTGCGCGCGATCCCTTGACGGGCGCGCTGGCGGATGAGGCGAGGAGTAGCGTGGAGGTGGAAGCGCCGATGCGGATTCTGTTTGTGTAGAGCGGTTTGATGCGCAAAATTCTGCTGCCCCTACGGGGCTTGGAGAATTTTCTTGCGCGACTTTCCCAGGGCTGCGTCCGCCGCGGCGGACTTGCCCTGGGCTATTCTCTTACGCTCCCTACAGGAACTGGGCAGCGTAGATCGCCGATGCGGATTGTTTACGCATGGTTAAGTGCGGACGTGGACGTCCGCACTACAGCCGGTCAGGAGACCGGCGCTACAACGCGACTTACGCGGCCTGCGATTCGCCCTTCAACTGCTCGGCCTGGTAGTGGGCGATGAGGGCGTCGACGATGGGCTGCAGGCGGCCCTGCATCACCAGGTCGAGCTGGTGGAGGGTGAGGCCGATGCGGTGGTCGGTGACGCGGTTCTGGGGGAAGTTGTAGGTGCGAATCTTTTCGCTGCGGTCGCCGGAGCCGACCTGCTGTTTGCGGGCCTGGGCGAGTTCGGCGTTCTGCTTTTCCATTTCCATTTCGTAGAGGCGCGAGCGCAGCACGCGCATGCCTTTCTCGCGATTCTTGATCTGCGATTTCTCGTCCTGGCAACTGACCACGGTGCTGGTGGGCAGGTGGGTGATGCGCACGGCGGAGTAGGTGGTGTTGACCGACTGGCCGCCGGGGCCGGACGAGCAGAACGTGTCGATGCGGATGTCCTTGGCCTCGATCTTGATGTCGACCTCCTCGGCCTCGGGCAGCACGGCGACGGTGACGGCGGAGGTGTGGACGCGGCCCTGCTGCTCGGTTTCAGGAACGCGCTGCACGCGGTGGACGCCCGACTCCCACTTGAGCTGCGAGTAGACGCGGTCGCCTTCGATGATGGCGATGACTTCCTTGTAGCCGCCGATGCCGGATTCCGAAATCGACAGGACCTCGACCTTCCAGCGCTTCTGCTCGGCGAAGCGCGTGTACATGCGGAAGATTTCGGCGGCAAAGAGCGAGGCCTCGTCGCCGCCGGTGCCGGCGCGGATTTCGAGGATGATGTTCTTCTCATCGTTGGGGTCTTTGGGCAGCAGCAGCACCTTGAGCTCTTCTTCGAGGGCCTGGGCGCGCGGCTCGAGGGCGGCGATCTCCTCCTGCGCCATGGCGCGCAGATCGGCGTCGCTCTCGGCGAGCATGGCGCGCGCGTCGGCGAGGCCCTGGCGGACTTGCTTCAGCTCGCGGTACTTCTCGACGGGCGCTTCGATTTCGCGCAGAGACTTGGCGATCTTCTGGTATTTTTCGTGATCGTTAAGGACTTCGGGCAGGGCGAACTGCGATTGCAATTCGTTGTAGCGCTGCTCCATTTGTTCGAGGCGATCGATCATGTGCCGCTCCGCGGCTTTCAGGTTTTGGACGAGTGAGGTGGAAAGCGAACAGTGAATGAGCGAATTGGGCGCAAAAAAGGTATATGCGGCGGGCGCCGCTAGAGGAGGGCCGGGATGGGCTGGCGGAGGGTCATTACAGTTCTTATTTTAGCGCGAAACTGAGACATTAACCACAATCGGTAAATTTGTTCCCGTAGTGTCCGCCGCTTGGGGAGCAACTCGGATCGCTTGGGCTTGTCGGCCAATTCTCGAATGTAATCTTCGAGAGCCTGTTCCAGAGATTCGCCCATCTCGGCCGCACTGTTGCGTGCGCGCTCGGCGACCTGATCTTCGATTGAAAGATTGATGTTCATTGGCAAAGTATGTGGGAGTGCTCCTGCCGTGTCAATGTTGCGGATCGGTGCAGTGTTGGGCACTGGCCGGTCGAAATTCGAAGCCGTAAGTTCCACCTGCGCTACCGAATATTCTTGCTGGCCCATAATCCGGGCTGCCTACGGCCCGCTCCATCCCTACGTGCGGATATGTCTATTGACAATCTAGGATGAAAACATCCTATACTATGCATTTTCCGGTACGAAAGCATCCCGTACTGTTTGCATATATGTATCTAACAAAACAAGTTACACGCTCAACTCCTATTGACCTCTATTGACCAATGATTGAAGAATATTGAAGAGTAATTTATGTTGTATTAACCTATATTCAGTAGTATTACCCTTTACTGACCTTATGGGCGGTGCTTCACGGTAAGCGATCAAATGAAATGCTTGACTTCCGCCTCGGAACGACGCAGAATCTAGATAACAGAGGTTCTCCAAGTCCCTCCGGAGGGGCCATTTGGAAATTGGGGCTGGAAGTTTGGGTGCATAGCTCAGTTTGGAACGGCGGTACGGCGAGCCATTGATCATGAGGAACCGTCCAGAAGCCGCCAAGGGCGCCGAGAGCTAACTCGGAGGTCACAGGTTCGAGTCCTGTCGCACCCATCCATCAACTTAAGCCAAGTATGGGAGGAATTGCAACATGGCCTCAGCGAACGGAGCGGCACCCACATTCAGTGAGCCATTCAAAGACCCGAAGGAGCTCCGGTATCGGAAGCTCTATTTTCCAAACGCGGACCAACTGGCGTTTAACACCAGTCGGAAGGGCTTTGTTCCGCTGCCAATCCTATTGCGGAAAGTGACGCGCCACCTAAGCACTCCAGAGTTTCGGATACTTGTTTACCTGCACCTTCGGGCGGGTCGATATGGGGTGTGTTATCCGTCTCCGCAAGAGATGATGTTCGAACTTGGCCTGGGGAGCACGAAGAATCTCACTCCGTACTTGCGTAGCTTGGAGCAGAAACGCCTGATCTCATCGAAGGAAGTCCTTGGCAAGAAATATTACCTCGTCCATGATCCCAGAGTCGCACTCCAGTATTTCGCCAACGAGGGCACGATCAACGGTGACGAGTTGGACAGCATGAACGAATTGTGCGCCGATCTCGGGCAGGCGCCCATCGACGTAGGCGCGTCTCCAACGGTAGCGAAACAAGGCGCCGAAATAAACGATGGCGATGACGACATTCCTTTTTAGGCAAGACCTCGCTGCATAGGCCGAACTCTGGCTGCTCCTCTTGCATTCGCGCCGAGCCAACGCTGTGCGTCATGCCGTCTGTCCCGCCCGCTGAGCCATTGAAAGTGCGTCCTCGGGCCGGATGGGCGTTACAGCCCACCCTTGCCCAGCAGGATGCCGATGCCGTAGGTGACGGCGCCTTCGACGGCGCCGACGACGGTCATTTCGAGGCCCGAAGACCACCAGGAACGGACGGTAATGAGGGACTTGGCGGCGCCGACGGCGAAGTGGGCGGCCAGGGAGACGATGGCCGCGGCAATGACCGCCGGGATGCCTTGCATGAAGAAGAACGGGATGACGGGGATGATGGCGCCGACGGCCGTGGACAACGCGCCGGAGCTGGCCGAGACGAGGGGGTTGGCCAGAGCCCCTTCACTGGAGCCGAGGCGCTCGGCGGAGAGGGCGCGCAGCAACTGCTCGGGATCGCTGGCGATGTGATTGACCATGTGGAGCGCGTCTTCTTCGGGAAGCCCTTTCACCTGGTAGTAGAGCGAGAGCAACTCGCGGGCCTCGGGGCCGTTCATGGCGATGGCTTCGCGCTCGCGGGCGATTTCGGCGTGGTAGATCTCGCGCTCGCTCTTGGCGGCGAGGTAGGCGCCGGAGCCCATGGAGAGCGCGGAGGCGATCATGCCGGAGAGGCCGGCGAGCAGGACATAGTGGCTGGTCTGGGCGGGATCGCCAAGGGTAGCGCCGGAGACGCCGGAGACGATGCCGAAGATGGCGCCCAGGCCGTCGTTGACGCCGTAGATGGCGTCGCCGATCCACGAACCGGGCTGCTTGCGGCCCTGATTGCGCTTGGCCAGCATCTCTTCGAGCACGGCTTTGGCGTCGATTTTGGGCGCGCCGGCGGGGGCCTGGTAGTGGCCGCGGATGAGCGAGCCCAGCTCGCGGTAGTGGTCCTTCTCGTCCTGGATGACGTGCTCGAGGATGGCGACGGAGCCCTCGTCGCCGAGAGCCTTGAGCTGCTCGCCGTAACGGGCGATGTCGCGGCTCTCCTCGATTTCGAGGCGGCGCAGGGCCATGCGCAGGCCGCCGGCGCGGTTGGCGAGGGAGTCGGCCTGGCCGCCGGGACCGCCGGAGTAGACGGGCTGGGGTCCGCCGAGCTCCTTGATGCGCTCGGCCCATAAAGCAGCGTGCTCCAGCTCGGCCTGGGCCAGGTGGCGGAGAATCTGGGCGCGCATCGGATCGGCGTCGCGGTCGGCGAGGGTGGTGTAGGTGTGGTAGCCCTCCATCTCGGCCTGCCAGTTGCCCCCAAGGGCGGCAAGGATTTTCTTGTTTCTGGCGCCGGACAGTATGGCAATGGGCATGGACCGTACCTCGCTTAGCAAGAAGAATAACGGAACGAGAGGCAGCGAGTCAGCAAGCCGGCTTGCGCTGGTGCGCGCACATCGCGAGTTTGCGAGTTCGCATTACCCGTCCAAGCAGGGCTTGGACGGAGCGCCCGGCGCCGGCGCGGGGTGTGAGGGATGGAGCGAAGGCGGGCGCGATATGATGGGGTTCAACTTTTGGCATGAAGCGCGAAGCGAAGAAACCGAAGACGAAGACCAGCGGAGGCAGCCTGCTGGTGGCGGCCGGAGTGGCGCTGGTGGTGCTGTTGCTGCTGCTGCGGATGATTGCGTTTGTGGCGAGGCACGGCCGGCATCATTATTGAAGCGCGGCGGTCAGGGCTGCGCCGGACGAGCGCCGCGGGCGAGACGCCAGGCCTTTGCATACTTCCAGTGGATGTAGGCCGAGTGGTTGAGGTGCAGCAGCAGGCCCTCGCGCCCATCCAGAAAACCCAGGCGGAAGAAGTAGTTATAGACGAAGGTCGCGGCCGGGTTCAGCACCGCATTCCAGAGGAACGCGGGCAGCGACTTGCTGTCGCGGCCCTTCCGGTGAAGCAGCCGGGCGACCTCGGAGCTGTAGCGGTTCATGTGCTCCAAATAGCGGTCCAGATCCGGGTAGGCGTAGTGGAGCATGTCGTGCTTGAGCTTGCCGCGGGGGCCCTGAAACTGCGGCGTCGAGTGCGGACTGGCCTCCTCGCTGAGCCGCGCCGCTCCGCGCCGGAAGAGACGCAGCTTGCGGTCGGGATAGAAGCCGCCGTGGCGCATCCAGCGGCCGAAGATCAGGTTCAGGCGGGGAATCCAGTAGGCGCCGTATCTGGGTTCGCGCCCGTCGTCACAGGCCAGGAGCCGGCGGATTTCGTCCTGCAAGCCGGGGCTGAGCACCTCATCGGCGTCGAGAAGCAGGATCCAGTCGGAGGTGCAGAGATCGAGGGCGACATTCTTCTGCGCGCCGTGACCGGCGATGGCATGATAGAAGGTTTTAGCGCCGAAGGATTGGGCGATCTCGATGGTGCGGTCCTTGGATCCGGAGTCGACGACGACGATTTCGTCGGCCCAACGAACGCTCTCCAGGGTGCGGGGAAGGTTGGCCTCCTCGTTCATGGCAATCATGGCTACTGAGAGGGTCTTGCGCATCGAGGCAAGGATAAACCAGTGAGGCGCGGCCGGAGCAGCCGAAGCGCCGCAAGCGGGAGAGCGGCTGGGTTAAGGTCCGGTTGCGAACTTCGCGGCCGCTTCCACCGCACAGGAACGCCGCGAGGGTCCACCCCACGGACGAGGACCTGTCCGTGGGGACCCCGGGGCAGGGCACGCCAACGGGCACCGAGGGAACCGTCCCTCTGCCGCTCGCGTATTCTTGTACGAACGAGGGCAAGGAGAGCAAGATTATGAGCGCGTACGCATATCCAAATCCGCAGGCTATCTTCTACCAGCAATACGAAGCGATGCGCCGCGACGAGGTGGTGGGCATCCTGCTGGCGCTGTTTTTGGGGACGTTTGGCGCGCATCACTTTTATCTGCGCCGCACGGGGCTGGGGATTCTCTATCTGTGCTTCTTCTGGAGCGGGATCCCGTCGCTACTCGGATTCATCGAGTGCTTTTTCATGCCGGGGCGGGTGCGGGAGTTCAACGCGATACAAGCGGCGGGGATCGCGGCGTCGCTGGGGATTGCGGTTCCTGCGTGGGGCCAGCCGCCGGTGAACGTGGCGATCCATGTACAGGGGAACATGCCGACGGCAGGCGCGGGGCAGCCCAACACATTCACAGCCTGCCCGCGCTGCCAGCAGGCGAATGTGGCGGGAGCGCGGTTCTGCTCGGGGTGCGGGGCGGGGCTGTAAAGACAGGGAACAGGGAACAGGGAACAGGGAACAGGGAACAGGGAACAGGGAACAGGGAACAGGGAACAGGGAACAGAAACCAGTTAACGGCGCTTTAAGGTTCGTGCGATCCCACCCTAAAGCTCTGCGCTGCGCTTCGAGCTTTAGGATGGGGCACCTCAGCTTATTGCACCCCAGCTGATTCGAGTGCGTTACATGTTCGCGTGGCCGGAGCGCATGGACTCGTTGAACTTGGGCTTGGTGAAGTCGAGGGCGGCTTCGAGCATGGCCTGATAATCGGCGGCGCGGGCCATGAGCGCGGGAGTGGCGGCGGCAAATTCGCCGTCGAGCGTCATGAGTCCTTCGCCGGCTTCGTCGCCCGCCATGCGCAGCAGGTCGGCCTCGGTGGTGTTCAGGTACTGCGCGTCGCGCGGATCGGCGATCCATACCGGCTTGCCGGCGCCCAGAACGCCGGAGAGCCAATAGACCTTGCTCAACAGGTAGCGGAGGCGCTCGGCATCGTCGGTTTCGGTGAAGATGAACTTCTTTTGCCATCGGCTGTAGTAGCGCGTGGTGACGGGAACGGGCTGGCGGTTGCCGGATTTGACGAATTCCAGTTGTCCCATGTCCACCGTTTTGCGGACGGCGTTGTAGACGAAGGTCTCGGCGTAGGGCTGCTCCATGGCAGGGACGATCTCGGCGAAGGTGAGGGTGACGGAGGCGGAGATTTTGGCGTGGAGGTTGTGCGCGCCGCCGTCGGCTAGGTGGATTTCGCCGTGGACAATATAGGTGTCGGCGCCGGAGGTGGAGCGGTGGAAAGGCCACTCGAATTGCCCGAAGGCCAAGGGCAGACCTCCGAGAGTGACGTAGCAATCGGGCCGCGGGTTGCGGAGTCGCCTGGCTTCGGCGGCGAGATGGGCCGTCATCTCGGGAAGAAGATGAGGTTTATCGAAGCCGAAGGCATCGCTCAGCTCGAGCTTGAGGGAGCGGCCGGCGGCTTCCGCGGTGGGCAGGCCAAGCTCGAAGACGGCGGTGGGGTGGCCGTGAAAATCGGCTCCATGGGTGACGGAGACGAGAACCAGGCCGGCCTTCGTGGCGGCCGCTTCGAGCGAAGTGGCGAGGGAAGATTTCAATTCGGTGGTCATTGACGGGGAATCCTGCGTCGGAGATCGGTGCAGAACCATTTTAGAGCCTGAGGGCGGTGATCGCGACTGCAAGAAAAGAACTCGGCGGTTTTGCGCAGAAGCCAGGCAAGGGGCCGCATTTACAATGACAGTCGTGACTTCAGAGCCCTCAAAACATATCATTCTTACCGAAAATCTGACCAAGATTTACGCGGCAGGCCGCATCCAGGTGGCTGCGGTGCGCGGGGTTTCGCTGGCCGTTGAGCCGGGCGAATTTGTGGCCATTGTGGGGCCGTCGGGCTCGGGCAAGTCCACGCTTTTTTATTTATTGGGCGGGCTTACGAGAGCGACCGAGGGGCGCGTGGTGATCGACGGAGTGGATTTTGCCGCATTGAAGGACCACGAGCGGACAAAGTTGCGCAAACACCGTATCGGCTTTGTTTTCCAGAAGTTCAACCTGCTGCCCACGCTTTCGGCCATGGGCAATATCGAGATCGCCTATACGGTGAGCGGGCGCGCTTCGGGTCCCAATGGAGTGCCGATGGACCGGCAGTATCTGGACCACCTGAGCGAGATGCTGGCGATCAAGGGAAGGCTGGAGCACAGGCCGGCGGAGCTGAGCGGCGGCGAGCAGCAGCGGGTGGCGATTGCGCGGGCGCTGATCACGCGGCCGGCCATAGTGCTTGCTGACGAGCCGACGGGCAACCTGGACACGAAGAGCTCCGACGCCGTGCTGCACATGCTGTTGCGCTCGAACCGGGAGCTGGGCCAGACCACGCTGATGATTACGCATAATCCCGAGGCGGCGGCCATTGCGGGGCGCATTCTGCACATGCGGGATGGGGAGATTGTGCGGGAAGAGGCGGGAAAGGCGGCTGCCAGCTGATATTGGCCGGCTTTGGAGATCGTGCAGTGCCGGGCTCCGGTTCTACAGTCCTGTAGGCCTCCGCTAGGTGTGCTTTGTGTATTCTGGCGGAGCCCCGAGCAACGGTTTGAAAATCATGGGTTGCACTGGTTTGCTTCTTGGATCGCCCAAGGCAATCCATTCGTCACAAAACCTTGCCTCACATATCTTGGGGCTGAAGACAGTCTTGTACTTGATAGATCCGAATGACACCAGAATCAGCGGGTTGATTTCCTCGACATTTTGCTTGAACCTTAGCCCGTTCTCGTGGCTCCACATTGTGCTGAAGTCAATCGAATCCCCCGGAGCCAGCACTCGCTCGTTCAGGTTCTCGGGGTCCGGGTACGGAGGGGTTTCTTCGAGGATCCTTGAGTCGGCTACTCTGCATACCGCCTGAGTTGCTATCAGAATCGCAGGGGTGTTGCCCACATTTCTGACCTGCCACCAGTACTCATGCGGCGGACCGCTCCAAACAAAGCTGGAGCTGTCATTTACGGAGGAGATCACGAGCCAGGCGCGCTCCGAAGCAACGATATGGTCGGTCTGTCTTAGCGCGGCTTCAGCAGCAACCTTAGCGGCTGTGGCTTGTTCTTTCAGCTTTCCAAGTGTCAGTCCGGCGTAAATGATGCCGAGGGCGCCGACAATCACCAGCAGATATGCTGCGAGGACTGCGGCCTTATCCCACCAGTCCTTGCTTGGCGTTGGAATCGCCGCTTGGATGGCGGCAAGGCCGTAAAGAGTGTCGCCGAATTCTTTCAACATGATTCGATAATGCACCCAAAAGCCTTGACATTCATTCGTCTATAAACGAAAATGAATCGTGTACGAGATCCGGCATTATCTGACGCCGAACGGGAAGGACGTGTTTTCGGAATGGCGGCGGAGCATCCGCGACGGCCGGGCGAGAATTGCAATTGACCGGCGAATCAACAGGATGGAGCTGGAGAACTTCGGAGATCATCGGTTCTGCCGCGACGGGGTTTGGGAAATGCGCCTCGATGTCGGACCGGGATACCGAGTGTATTACGCGATTGCTGGAACGAAGATTGTCCTGTTGCTTCTGGGTGGGGACAAGAGGAGTCAGGACGCGGATATCGACAGAGCCTGCGCGTACTGGCAGGACTGGCAAAGAAGGGCCGAGGGATGAGAGATCGGGCGCACGATGAAGCGATGGCCGCGGAGTTCCAAAAGGACCCCGCGTATGCCGTCGAACTGCTGAACAGCATTCTCGAAGACGGCGACCAGAGCGAGCTGCTGATCGTGCTGCGCCAGATGGCAAAGGCTTTTGGCGGCGTGCAGAGAGTGGCCGAGAAGGCCAACCTGAACGCGACACAGCTTTACCGGACGCTATCGGAAGAGGGTAATCCCGAGTTGAAGAGCCTGACGGCGGTCTTAAAAGCAATGGGGCTGAGGCTGGCTGTGGAGCGCGTGAAGGCGGCGTAAACGCGGCAGTTCTCCTTGACCCCCTCCCATTTTCTTGCTATCTTTGAAAGGTTCGCAAGAACATCGCCTGAGGTGTGTGTGCGCACACGTAGGCGACGGTTGGAAGTCCCCCGGCAGGATGTTAAGAGACGGGGTGACTTTCGAGGCCCGGTGCAGTCGGCCGGCCAGACAAGTTCCCGGAATGGCTCTCTTCTTGCGGAGGGCAGGGAACACTCGCATCGGCGCTCGCGCGTTCCCCACCTTGGAGGGGCTATGCGGGCCGGAAGCGGGAAACGGAGTTGGCTCCGCGCCAGGGTTGGTTTTCTGGGCGGACGACCGATCACCGTCCCGGTTCTCGTCTGAGATCGGAAGAGGACAGACGCGAAGCAGTAAACATGGGGCTTCTCTGTGTTTGCGCGGCTTGGAGTGCCGCACAAGCCCGGAACGGCCCAAAAGGGTTTGTGCGGCTGTGGAGCAGAATGTGCCGGGTTATTAACGGTAAGGAGTTTCGGTTTGCCGACATTTAATCAACTGGTTCGCAAGGGGCGCACGGCCCCGCGTTACAAGACGGCGTCGCCTGCATTGCAGGCATCGCCGCAGCGGCGCGGCGTGTGCACGCGGGTGTATACGCAAACGCCCAAGAAGCCGAACTCGGCGCTGCGCAAGGTGGCTCGCGTGCGGCTGACCAACGGGATCGAGGTGACGACCTACATTCCCGGCATCGGCCACAACCTGCAGGAGCACTCGATCGTGCTCATCCGCGGGGGCCGCGTGAAGGACTTGCCGGGCGTGCGGTATCACGTGATCCGCGGGACGCTGGATTCGGTGGGCGTGACGGCCCGCAACCAGAGCCGGTCGAAGTACGGGGCCAAGCGGGCCAAGGGCGGCGCGAAGAAATAACGAAGTTCTTAGTTCGCAGTTCTTAGTTCTCAGTTGCCTGTCAGCGGCGGTGAATCAGAGACTCGGAATTGTTAGCTACGAACCACGAACTAAGAACTGTGAACTGATTTTTGAGGATTTATGCCGAGAAAAGGGCACATTGCGAAGCGGGAAGTAGCGCCGGACCCGGTGTACGGATCGACGCTGGTGACGAAGTTTGTGAACTCGATGATGTGGGGCGGCAAGAAGTCGACCGCGCAGTCGATCTTCTACCAGGCGATGAAGAACCTGGAGGAGAAGGGCGGCGGGGACGACGCGCTGAAGCTCTTCAAGAAGGCGGTGGAGAACTGCAAGCCGCTGCTTGAGGTGAAGACGCGGCGCGTGGGCGGCGCCAACTACCAGGTGCCCATCGAGGTGAATGCCGACCGGCGCACTTCGCTGGCCATCCGCTGGCTGATCACCTATGGCCGCAACCGCGGCGAGAAGGGCATGACCGACAAGCTGTCCAACGAGCTGCTGGATGCGGCCAACGGGCGCGGCGCGGCCATGAAGAAGAAGGAAGACGTGCACCGCATGGCCGAGGCGAACAAGGCGTTCGCGCACTACCGCTGGTAGATGCAGGGACGTAGGGACTAAGGACTAGGGACTAGCTACTAGCGACTAGGGACTAGGGACTAGGGATAGCGGAGCAGAATAGGCGCACCGAGAGTGGGAGAGGTTTGAGCCGGCGAGTAAGGGGTCCGGCGGGGCAGGCAGGCTAAGAGGACTGCCAGAGATAGATGAAGAATGAACCGCGGGGAAAGACATCCCGCAAGGAATTGAAATCGTGGCTCGCACCGTACCGCTAAATCGCTGCCGGAACATCGGGATCATGGCGCACATCGACGCCGGAAAGACGACAGCGACAGAACGCATCCTCTTCTATACCGGCATCACGCACCGGCTGGGAGAGGTGCATGAGGGCACGGCGACCATGGATTACATGGAGCAGGAGCAGGAGCGGGGCATCACGATCACTTCGGCGGCAACGACCTGCTTCTGGAACGACTTCCGCATCAATATTATCGATACCCCCGGCCACGTGGACTTTACCGCCGAAGTGGAGCGCAGCCTGCGCGTGCTCGACGGCGCGGTGGCCCTGTTCGATGCCGTCGCCGGCGTGCAGCCGCAGACCGAGACCGTGTGGCGGCAGGGCGACAAGTACAAAATTCCCCGGATCTGCTTTGTCAACAAGATGGACAAGAACGGCGCGGACTTCGAGCATGTGCTCGAGACCATCCGCAAGCGCCTGGGTGCGCGGCCGGTGGCGCTGCAGATTCCCGTCGGCGCCGAGGCCAACTTCAAAGGCGTCGTGGACCTGATCGAGATGAAGGCGATCATCTGGCAGGATGAGACGCTGGGCGCCGAGTATACGGTCGAGCCGGTTCCAGCAGAGCTCGTGAAGAAGGCCGAGGCCTTCCGAATGCAACTGATCGAGGTCATCGCCGAGACCGACGACGTTCTGCTGGAAAAGTTCCTCGAGGGCGAAACGCCGACGGTGGAAGAGCTGAAGGCCGGCATTCGCCAAGCCACCATCGATCTGAAGGTCTTCCCGGTGATTTGCGGCAGCGCCTTCAAGAACAAGGGCGTGCAGACGCTGCTCGACGCCGTCGTCGATTACCTGCCCAGCCCGCTCGACAAGCCTCCCGTTGAGGGCGTCGATCCCTCCCATCGCTCCAAGATCGAAAAGCGCAAGCCGGACGACGACGAGCCGCTTTCGGCGCTGGCCTTCAAGATCATCAACGATCCTTACGGCAAGCTGTGTTTCGTGCGCGTCTACTCCGGTTCGCTGAAGACGGGCGACACGGTCGAGAATCCGCGCACCGGCAAGACCGACCGCATCGGGCGCCTGGTGAAGATGCATGCCAACAAGCGCGAGGACGTGACCGAGATTCTGGCCGGCGACATCTGCGCCTGCCTGGGCGTCAAAGATCTGAAGACAGGCGACACGCTCTGCGATCCGCATCATGCCATCGCGCTGGGAGCGATCACCTTCCCCGACACCGTGATTTCGGTGGCCATCGAGCCCAAGACCAAGGCCGATCAGGAGAAGATGGCCGTGGCGCTGTCGCGGCTGGCCGATGAGGACCCCACCTTCAAGGTGCACACCGACGAAGATAGCGGCCAGACCATCATCAGCGGCATGGGCGAGCTGCACCTCGAGATTCTTGTGGACCGGATGAGGCGCGAGCACAAGGTGGAGGCCAACGTGGGCGAGCCCAAGGTGGCGTTCCGCGAGACCATCCGCAAAAAGGCCGAGGCCGAAGGCAAGTACATCCGGCAGACCGGCGGCTCGGGCAACTACGGCCATTGCAAGCTGCGCGTGGAACCGAACGAGGCGGGCGCGGGCTACGAGTTCATCAACGAGATCAGGGGCGGCGTCGTTCCCAAGGAATACATCAAGCCCATCGACCAGGGCGTACGGGGCGCGATGGAGCTGGGCATTCTGGCCGGCTACCCAATGGTAGACGTGAAAGTGGCGCTCTTCGATGGCAGCTACCACGAAGTGGACTCGAACGAGATGGCCTTCAAGTTCGCCGGCTCGATCGCGTTCAAGGAGGCGGCGAGGAAAGCGTCGCCGGTGCTGCTGGAGCCGGTGATGGCCGTGGAAGTGACGGTGCCCGAGGAGTTCATGGGCGTGATTATCGGCGACATCAACTCGCGCCGCGGGCGGATCGAGGGCATGGAACACGCCGCCGGTTCGCAGGTAATCCGGGCCATGGTGCCGCTCAAGGAGATGTTCGGCTACGTGAACGATATTCGCTCGTCCACACAGGGCCGGGCGTCGTATTCCATGCAGTTCGCGCGCTACGAAGAGGCGCCGCGCATGATTGCCGACGAGATCATCGGCAGGGCGCAGGGGAAGTGAGAAAGGCAGGGAACAGGGATCAGGGATCAGGGATCCGACTAAGCGGCGAATTAACTGACGCGCCGAAGAAGGCCAGGAAGGTCAGAAACCTGACCCCTGACCCCTGACCCCTAAGTTTTGGGGCAGGCGTTCGCCGCGGCGAACGCTCTCGGTGTGGAGAAGGCAGTAACAGCGAGGAAAGGAACTTGAGGCTTTATGGCGAAGGAAAAGTTTGATCGCAGCAAGCCGCACGTGAACGTAGGGACGATCGGTCACATCGATCACGGCAAGACGACGTTGACGGCGGCCATCACCAAGGTATTGCAGAAGCACAATCCCAAGATTGTGTTCCGCTCGTTCGACTCCATCGACAACGCGCCGGAAGAGCGGGAGCGGGGCATCACCATCGCCACGGCGCACGTGGAGTACGAGACCAAGAACCGTCACTACGCGCACGTGGACTGCCCGGGTCACGCGGACTACATCAAGAACATGATCACGGGCGCGGCGCAGATGGACGGAGCGATTCTGGTGGTGGCGGCGACCGACGGTCCGATGCCGCAGACCAAGGAGCACGTGCTGTTGGCGCGGCAGGTGGGGGTGCCCTGCATCGTGGTGTTCCTGAACAAGTGCGACGCGGTGGAAGACGGCGAGCTGATCGACCTGGTGGAGATGGAAGTGCGCGAGCTGCTCACCAAGTACCAGTTTCCGGGCGACGACGTGCCGGTGATCCGGGGATCGGCTTTGGGGGCGCTGAACGGGGAGGCGGAGTGGGAGGCGAAGATCGACGAGCTGATGGATGCGGTGGACAAGTACGTGCCGCGGCCGGAGCGCGCGGTGGATCAGCCGTTCCTGATGCCCATCGAGGATATTTTTTCTATCTCCGGACGTGGGACGGTGGTCACCGGCCGCATCGAGCGGGGCAAGGTGAAGGTGGGCGAGGACGTGGAGATTGTGGGATTCCGCGAGACGCGCAAGACGGTGTGCACGGGCGTGGAGATGTTCAAGAAGCAGTTGGACGAAGGACTGGCGGGGGACAACGCGGGGATTCTGCTGCGCGGTACGCCGAAGGAGGACGTGGAGCGGGGGATGGTGCTGGCCAAGCCGGGATCGATTACGCCGCACACTAACTTCAAGAGCTCGGTGTACGTGCTGAGCAAGGAAGAGGGCGGGCGTCATACGCCGTTCTTCAAGGGCTACCGGCCGCAGTTTTATTTCCGCACCACGGACGTGACGGGAGTGGCGGAGCTGCCGGCGGGTGTGGAGATGGTGATGCCGGGCGACAACGTGGAGCTGGAAGTGGAGCTGATCACGCCGGTGGCCATGGAGAAGGGTTTGCGGTTCGCCATCCGCGAGGGCGGCAGGACGGTGGGCGCGGGCACGATCTCGGAGATTATCAAGTAGTTTGCAAGCTGTCAGCCGTCAGCTTTCAGCTATCAGCTTTTAGGCTCAATGCCTGGCTGAAAGCTGAAGGCTGAAAGCTAAAAGCTGGAAAGCAGAGCCATGGTAGGACAGAGAATTCGCATCCGGTTGAAGGCATACGACTATCGCGTGCTGGACACCTCGACCGGCGAGATTGTGGACACGGCCAAGCGCACCGGGGCAACGGTGGCGGGGCCGATCCCGTTGCCGACGGTGAAGAACAAGTACTGCGTGCTGCGTTCGCCGCACGTGGACAAGAAGTCGCGCGAGCAGTTCGAGATCCGCACGCACAAGCGGCTGATCGACATTTTGGAGCCGACGCAGCAGACGGTGGACGCTCTGATGAAGCTCGATCTGCCGGCCGGCGTGGACGTGGAGATCAAGGCGTTCGAAAAGTAGCGGAGCTACTTTTCGAGCTTTCAGCCGTCAGCTCTCAGCTTTCAGCTAATGCAGTGAAGCAATGAGCGGCGGCGCGAAACGAGGATGCGGGCGACGAACGGACGAGCCGTTTGGCGCAAGCAAACTGAGAGCTGAAAGCCGATGGCTGAAGGCTCGTAGGAATTCCGGCAGTGCGAGAAGAATTCAAGCTCGCATGATGAGGCGAGGGGAAAGATGGCAGTCACAGGGATTCTGGGAAAAAAAATCGGCATGACGCAGGTCTTCGACGAGAAGGGCGACGTGCACCCGATTACGGTGCTGCAGGCCGGCCCCTGCGTGATTACGCAGTTGAAGACGGCGGCGAAGGATGGATACGACGCGGCGCAGATCGGGCTGGTGGAGTTCGTGAAGGCCTCGCGCATGACCAAGGCGCAGAACGGCCACCTCAAGAAGACCGAAGCTCCTCCGGTGAAGGTGATCAAGGAAGTGGACGTTGAGGCGGCGGCCGAGGGCGCGGCGGAAACCAAGGCCGGGGACCGTGTGCTGGTGGACATTTTCTCGGATGCCAAGTTCGTGGACGTGAGCGGCACCTCGAAGGGCCACGGGTTCGCCGGCGTGGTGCGGCGGCACAAGTTCGGCGGAGGGCCCAAATCGCACGGGCACATGTTCCAGGTGCAGGGTTCGATCGGCGCATCGAGCTTCCCGTCGCGGGTTTTTCCGGGCCAGCGCATGCCCGGCCATCAGGGAACAGATCAGGTAACGGTGCGCAACCTGCGCATTCGCGGCATCGATCTGGACGAGAACCTGCTGATGGTCGAAGGAGCGGTGCCGGGACCGCGCGAGGGCTACGTGCTGATCTTGAAGGCCAAGGCTCCGCCGCGCGAGCGCCGCGGCTTTGCCGGATCGGGCACGGTGGATCCGCTAAAGGCGGCAAAGAAGGCGGCGAAGAAGAAGTGACGGGCAGCTTTCAGCTCTCAGCCATCAGCTTTGATGGCGAGTGCCGGGGCGATAGGTAAATCGATGGATACGCCGACGGCTGAAAGCCGATAGCTGAAGGCTGCAGGAAGAAGACGATGGCAAAAGTGGATGTAGTGAATTTAAGCGGCAAGAAGGTGGGCACGGTGGAGCTGGCCGACGCGGTCTTTGCGCCGGAGCAGGTGAACGAGGCCCTGCTGTGGGAGGCGGTAAAGCACTATCGCGCCTCGCTGCGCCAGGGCACGCACAAGACCAAGAGCCGCACCGAGGTTGCCGGTTCCGGCAAGAAGCTGTGGAAGCAGAAGGGCACCGGCCGGGCGCGTATCGGTTCGGTGCGCTCGCCTCTGTGGCGCCATGGCTACACGGTGCACGGACCGCAACCGCGCAGCTACGAGTATCCGTTCCCGCGCAAGAAGCTCAAGGGCGCGCTGCGCTCGGCGCTGGCTGCGAAGCTGGCCGACGGCAAGCTGATCGTGGTGGATTCGCTGGAGATCGAGGGAGGCAAGACCAAGCTCTACCGCGAGGCCCTGGACAAGCTGGACGCCAAGCGCACGGCGCTGCTGGTGGACAGCGGCAAGACGCTCTCGCGGGCGCTGGTGCTGGGCGCGCGCAACCTGAAGGGCGTGGAACTGGTCCTGAACAACGAGGTGCACCCCTACGATCTGCTGCGCTACGAGAGAGCGATTTTTTCGAAGGCCGCGATCGAGCAGTTGGCGGAGGCGCTCGTAAAGTCCGCGTCAAAACGCAATACCGAGGGGCGCAAGGCCGCAGAAAAGGAGGCCGCGTAATGCCGACACTCTACACCATCATTCGCCGCCCGCTGATCACCGAAAAGGGGCTGGGCGTGAAAGAGACCGAGGGGACGCTGGTCTTCGAAGTGGCGCCCTCGGCCACCAAAACCGAAGTCAAGGAGGCCGTGGAAGCGCTTTTCAAGGTGAAGGTGGCCACGGTCCGCACCGCGAACTTTGCCGGCAAAGAACGCCGCCGGGGCAGGTATGCGGGCTACAAGCCGGATTGGAAGAAGGCGTACGTGAAATTGAAGGCCGGCGAGAAGTTGCCGGAGTATGTGAGCAATTTGTAAAGCAGCTACTAGCTGTCAGCTTTCAGCCTTCAGCTTATTCGTGCGAAGGCGAATGCTGGGGACGAAAGCGAAAGTTGAGTTTGAGCAGGACGAGCTGAAGGCCGAGAGCTGAAAGCTAATGGCTCGTTAAGGAAAAGACGATGGCAATCAAAACATACAGACCGGTGACTCCGACGCTGAGGTTCCAGACCTCGCTCGCGACCGGCGATCTGACGGCCCAGACACCGCACAAGCCGCTGGTAACGACGCGCAAGCGCACCGGCGGGCGGCGCAACTCGGGCGATCTGACCATCCGCCACCACGGCGGCGGACACAAGCAGAAGCTGCGCCTGATCGACTTCAAGCGCGAGAAGTTCGGCGTGCCGGGCAAGGTGGCGACCATCGAGTACGATCCCAACCGGTCGGCCCGGATCGCGTTGGTGAATTACGCCGACGGCGAGAAGCGCTACATTCTGCAGCCGGTGGGACTGAAGGTAGGCTCGACGGTGACCTCCGGCCCCGAGGCCGACATTCTGATCGGCAACGCGCTGCCGCTCAAGAACATTCCCGCGGGCACCACGGTACACGCCGTCGAGCTGAAGCCGGGCAAGGGCGCGCAGATGGCGCGTTCGGCCGGGGCGCAGGCGCAGTTGGTGGCCAAGGAGGGCGATTACGCCCTGCTCAAGCTGCCTTCGGGCGAGACGCGCAAGGTGCTGGCCGAGTGCATGGCGACCATCGGGCAGGTAGGCAACACGGATCACGAGAACGTGGCCATCGGCAAGGCGGGACGCAATCGCTGGCTGGGCATCCGGCCGACCAATCGGGGCGTCACCATGAATCCGGTGGACCATCCGCACGGCGGCGGCGAGGGCAAGACCTCGGGCGGGCGCCATCCGGTGACGCCGTGGGGCCAGCCGACACGCGGCTACAAGACGCGCAACAACAAGCGGACCGACGCGCAGATCGTGAGCCGCAGAACGAAGTAGAAAAGCAGCTTTCAGCTATCAGCTTTCAGCTTTTAGCTAGAGGCGGCGCGGAAAAGATTGAGGCAAACGTTCGCGGCTGGCGTCAGCAGAAAGAAGCTGAAGGCTGAAAGCTGAGAGCTAGGAGCTAAGCAGTTATGGGACGTTCGACAAAAAAGGGGCCGTTTGTGGATGCGCACCTGATGGTGAAGATCAAGGCGCTGAACAAGGCCAACGACAAGAAAGTGGTGAAGACCTGGACGCGGCGCTCGACGATCTTTCCCGAGTTCGTGGGCCACACCATCGCGGTACACAACGGCAAGAAGTTTGTTCCCGTTTACGTGACCGAGAACATGGTGGGGCACAAGCTGGGCGAGTTTGCGCCCACGCGGATCTTCAAGGGCCACACCGGCGGATCGAAGGCGGCAACCGAGACGGCGGCGAAGCCGGCGTGACGGAAGAAGGGCAGCTTCTAGCCGCTAGCTTCTAGCCTCTAGCTCGATCGAGGTGAAGCAAGCGGCCAGGGCAAAAGCGGATTTGCCGGGCGCGGCGAGCATGAAGCGGCTCCTGGTGCGAAACGAGCTAAAAGCTGAGAGCTGGGAGCTAGAAGCTGGTTTTTGAGGAAGGCATGAGTATGGCAGTTCAAACAAAGGAATACCGGGCCGAGGCCAAGTTCCAGCGGGTATCGCCGCAGAAGGCGCGGCTGGTGCTGGACCTGATCAAAGGGCGCAGCGTCGAGGAGGCGTTGAACACGGCGGCCTTCACCCGGAAGCGCATCGCCCCGGTGGTGTACAAGCTGCTGGCTTCGGCGGTGGACAACGCCAAGTATGCAGCCGGCGAAGAGGGCATCGATCTGGACGTGGACCATCTCTACGTGAAGCAGGCAGTGGCCAACGACGGGCCGCGCATGAAGCGCATCCGCCCCGCGCCGATGGGACGGGCCTACCGCTATCAGCGGCGGCTCACGCACATCGTGGTATCGCTGGCCGAGCGCGAGGCGGCGGCGGGCCTGGTGACGAAGGTTGAGGAGCCGGCTCCAACTGCGAAGGTTGAAAAGCCGAAGAAGGCCGCGCCTGCCGCAACCAAAGCCAAGAAAGCCGCGCCCAAGGCTGAAAAGGGCAAGGCAAAGGCGGCCGTATCCAAGGCCGAGGAAACCAAGCCGGCAGCCAAGACCGCTGCGGCAACCAAGAAGAAGGCCGCCAAGAAGGCCTAGGGATTTTTGAGAGGAAAAGTATGGGGCAGAAGGTCCATCCTTACGGATTCCGGTTGGGAATCAACAAGCCATGGCGGTCGCGCTGGTTTTCGGAGCGCGATTACGACAAGCTTCTGGTCGAGGACGTGAAGCTGAAGGCGGAGTTGCGCGAAAAGCTGAAGGCGGCGGGCGTGAGTTCGGTGGAGATCGAGCGGCCGGGGAACAAGCTGCGCTTTCTCATTCGCACCGCGCGTCCGGGCATCGTGATCGGGCGCAAGGGCGCCGAGATCGAAAAGCTGAAGACCGATCTGGGCAAGCGCACCAACCGCGAAGTGTTCATCGACATCATCGAGGTGAACAAGCCGGAGCTGGACGCGCAACTGGTGAGCGAGAACATCGCGCTGCAGCTCGAAAAGCGCGTGAGCTTTCGCCGGGCGATGAGAAAGAGTGTCGATTCGGCGCTGCGTTTCGGCTGCAAGGGAATCAAGGTGCGCGTCTCGGGCCGGCTGAACGGCAACGAGATCGCGCGCTCGGAGTGGTACCTGCAGGGGCGCTTGCCGCTGCACACGCTGCGGGCCGATATCGACTACGGCTTCACCGAGGCCAACACAACCTACGGGGTGATCGGCGTGAAGACGTGGATCTACCGCGGCGACATTTACGAGCAGAAGCGCCGCCAGACGCCGCCGGTGGGGAAGAGCGTGTTTTAGGGCAGCTTTCAGCCCTCAGCTTTCAGCTATCAGCTGAAGTGAGGCTACGGAGGCGGCTTTGGGTGAAGACAAGCTGCAAGCTGACAGCTAAAAGCTGGTTTTGAGGGTTTTCGTTATGTTGATGCCAAAGAAGGTGAAGTTCCGCAAGCAGCAGAAGGGCAAGCGCCGCGGCAAGGCGTGGCGCGGCTCGACGCTCTCATTTGGGGAATACGGCTTGAAGGTCATGGAGTGCGGTTACATCACCGACCGGCAGATTGAGGCCAGCCGTGTCGCCATGACGCGCTTCGTCAAGCGCGGGGGCAAGATCTGGCTCCGCCTGTTTCCCGACAAGCCCATCACCAAGAAGCCCGCCGAGGTCCGCATGGGCTCGGGCAAGGGTGCGCTGGACCACTGGGTGGCGGTGGTGCGGCCGGGAAAGATTTTGTTCGAGATGGAAGGCGTCTCGCCGCAAACGGCGGCGGAGGCGATGCGTCTGGCATCGCACAAGCTACCGCTGCGGACCAAATTTGTGCAGCGGCCGGGCGCCGAAAAGGTTGCGGCTAAGGCCGAGTAGGAAAGATGCAGCCATTAGCTATCAGCCATTAGCTTTTAGCTCTTCCCGGTGAAGCGAAGAGTGAATGCGGGAGCAAGACGAAGCTAAAAGCTAACAGCTAAAAGCTTGGAGCTAGGAAACGATGGAACTTGCAAAGATTCGTAATTTGGGTGACGAAGAGCTCAAGCACCAGGAGAAGATCTCCGCGGAGCAGCTCTTCCGGCTCCGCTTCCAGGTGGCGCTGGGGCAGACCGACGGAGTGAAGAAACTGCGCCAGTTGCGCAAGGAAATCGCACAGATCAAGACCGTGGCGCGCGAGCGCGAGATGGGCATTCACGGCGAAAGCAAAGAGGAGAAGCCGGCTGCCGAAGCCGCCGAAGCCAAAACCGTGAAGAGCGAAGAGGCCGTGCCGGCAGCGGAAACCAAGGCCCCGAAGGCCGGGAAAACCGCCGCGGCCGCGAAAGCAAAAGCTGCAAAGGCGAAGAAGGCCGCCGCGGCCGCGGAGACGAAGACAGCGAAAGCGAAGGGAGCCCGTAAATGACGGCGACTCAGAAACCGGAACTGGCGCCTGCGGCAGCGGGCGCGCGGCGCAACGAGAAGGTGGGCCAGGTGGTGTCGACCAAGATGCAGAAGACGATCGTGGTCGCGGTGGAGATGCGCAAGGCCCATGCGAAGTACAAGCGCATCGTGCGCTCGACGAAGAAATTCTATGCTCACGACGAGCAGGGCTCGGCGCGGCTGGGCGATGTAGTGCGCATCCGCGAGACGCGTCCGCTGAGCAAGCTGAAGCGGTGGTCGCTGGAAGAGATTGTGCGGCGGTCGGCGCTGGGCCAGATGGAAGACGCCGCGCTTCCGGGCGAGACGGTTAGCGCTGGGAAATAGGGCGGCCGAGAGGAGGGCAAACCATGGCTGTGCAAATGAGAACCATGCTCGCGGTGGCCGACAACTCCGGCGCGCGCAAGCTGCAAGTGATTCTGCCGCTGGGCGGCGGATTGGGCAAGATCGCCGGCCTGGGCGACATCGTGACCGCGGCGGTCAAAGAAGCCTCGCCCGACGGCACGGTGAAGAAGGGCAAGGTGGTGAAGGCGGTCATCGTGCGCACGCGCAAGGAGCACCGGCGGCGCGACGGCACCTACATCCGCTTCGACGAGAATGCGGCGGTGGTGATCGGCGACGATCACGAGCCGGTGGGCACGCGCGTCTTCGGACCGGTGGCCCGCGAATTGCGCGAGAAGAAGTTTTTGAAGATTGTTTCGCTGGCCCCGGAAGTGGTGTAAGAACAGCTTTCAGCCGTTAGCTCTCAGCCTTCAGCTTGTTTGTGCTGGATTGAGGAGCGCGGCCAAAGCAAGATGAACTGATGGCTGACAGCTGATAGCTGAAAGCTGGAGAAGAAGATGCCGAGTTTGAGTATTCATCGCAACGATACGGTCAAGGTGCTGACGGGCGCCGACCGGGGCAAGACGGGCCGCGTGCTGCGCGTTTTCCCCGACAAGGGCACAGTGCTGGTAGAGCACGTGCGCATGGTGAAGAAGACAGTTTCGAGCAAGACCGGGCAGCGGACCAAGGGGGGCATCGCCGAGCAGGAGTCGGCGATCGATGTGTCGAACGTAGTGCTGGTGTGCCCCAACTGCGGCCCCGCGCGCGTGGGCCACAAGGTCGAGGGCGACATGCGCGTGCGGATTTGCAAGAAGTGCGGGCAGGAGCTGCCCACGAAGAAGTAGAAAGGCAGCTATCAGCCTTTAGCTCTCAGCTTTCAGCTTTTTGGTGTGGAGTTGATTGGCGTGCTTGGAGCGAAACGAGCTGAAAGCTGACGGCTGAGAGCTGGATTTGAAGGCTGGTTCAGAAAACGCGCGAAGCGCCAATGCCTGGACGGCCAATCTCCTTCCGCAACGGTACACGGGCCGCTACGGCGGACCCAATCCGAGAAACGGAAGAAAGTGAGTGAGGCAACATGGCGGCAAGGTTGAAAGAGAAGTACCAGAAAGAGATCAAGCAGGCGCTCAAGAAGGAGCTGGGGCTGGAGAACCCTATGGCGGTGCCACGGCTCGAAAAGATCGTGATCAACATGGGCCTCGGCGAAGCCACACAGAATTCGAAGCTGCTGGATCCGCTGGTGGCCGACCTGACGCAGATCGCCGGACAGAAGCCGGTAACCACGAAGGCCAAGAAGTCCATAGCGGCCTTCAAGGTGCGCACCGGCAATGCCATCGGCGCCATGGTCACGCTGCGCTCCGACAAGGCGTATGAGTTTCTGGACCGCCTGATCTCGATTGCCCTGCCTCGCGTGCGCGACTTCCGCGGTCTGTTCGACCAAGAGTTTCGACGGGCGCGGAAACTACACCATCGGCCTGCGCGACCAGTTGATCTTTCCGGAGATCGACTACGCGAAGGTGGAAAAGCTGAAGGGCATGAACATCACCATTGTGACCACGGCGAAGGACGACAACCAGGCGCGCGCGCTGCTCAAGCACTTCGGGATGCCCTTCCGCCAGGGAGCGTGAGAACAGCTTCTAGCTGCCAGCTTCTAGCCTCTAGCTCGATCGAGGTGGAACGGGCAACTGAGGCAAGAACAAAATTGGATTCGGCCTCGTGCGGAAGAAGATGAAACTCCACGGCCGGAGCTAGAAGCTAGTAGCTAGAGGCTAGTAGCTGGGGTTAACGAGGTTTTATGGCAACCACCGCAAAAAGAGTGAAGGACGCGCGGAAACCG
Source organism: uncultured Acidobacteriaceae bacterium (assembly GCA_963808805.1). Classification (GTDB taxonomy): domain Bacteria; phylum Acidobacteriota; class Terriglobia; order Terriglobales; family Acidobacteriaceae; genus Telmatobacter. The sequence goes on from CAWEGN010000005.1 coordinate 401,455, forward strand.
AAGTTTTCGAGCCGCAAGCACAATCGCTGCCAACTGTGCGGGCGGCCGCGGGGCTTCCTGCGCAAGTTTGGCATCTGCCGTTTGTGTTTCCGGGCGCTCGCGCTGAAGGGCGAGATTCCCGGCGTCAACAAGTCGAGCTGGTAGAAAGACAGCTTTCAGCCGTCAGCTCTCAGCTTTCAGTCGTTTCGCGTTGGGTTGACCGGCGTGGCTGAGGCAAAAGGAGCTGAAAGCTGAAGGCTGAGAGCTAGAGACTGTTTTAACCATTCCCGCAGGTTCTCGCCGCGGCGAGCGAACGGGGAATGAAGGAGAAGGAATGAGTCTGACGGATCCAGTAGCAGATTTTCTGGCGCGCATCCGGAACGCGATCCGCGCGCGTCATCAGAAGCTGGATGTTCCGGCTTCGAAGCTGAAGATCGAGATCGCCCGCATTCTGAAGGAAGAGGGCTACATCTCGAACTACAAGCTCCAGGAAGAGGACGGCAAGCCGGTGCTGCGCGTGTACCTGAAGTACGGCGGCACCGAAGCGGCCATCCGCGACCTGGCGCGCGTGTCGCGTCCCGGCTGCCGCGTCTACGTGGGCCGCGACGAGATCAAGCGCGTGCAGGGCGGGCTGGGCATCTCGATTTTGACCACGCCCAAGGGCGTGATGACGGGCCGGCAGGCGCGCCGCGAGGGCGTTGGCGGCGAGTTGCTGTGCGAAGTGTGGTAAAGACAGCTTTCAGCCGTCAGCTCTCAGCTTTCAGATGTTTCGTGCTGGGTTGATGGCTGCGGTTGAAGCAGGTGAAGCTGAAGGCTGACAGCTAAGAGCTGGAAGCCATCGGGCCTTTGGCCCGGACGGGCTGCAGTGGAACGTGGAGCGAAAACGCTCCTGCGGGACTCGCAAGCCAAGAAGGACTTTGAAGAATGTCGCGTATTGGAAAGAAACCGATCCCGCTGCCGGCGGGAGTCAAGTACACGGTTGAGGGGAACACCGTTCTGGTGGAGGGCCCCAAGGGCAAGGTTTCGGCGCTGATCGCCGACGGCATCTCGCTGAAGACCGCCGATGGGCATTTGCAGGTGGAGCGCGCGAGCGACGACAAAGCCGCGCTGCACGGCCTGACCCGTGCCCTGGTGAATAATGCCGTCGAGGGCGTGACCAAGGGGTGGACCAGGGAGCTGGACATCGTAGGCATCGGCTACCGCGCCGAGATGAAGGGCAAGGGCACAGTGGTGTTCACGCTGGGCTACTCGCATCCCATCGAGTTTCCGCTGCCTTCGGGCATCGAAGTGGCGATCGATCCCAAGCAGACGCACCTGACCATTACCGGCGTCGACCGGCAAAAGGTGGGGCAGGTGGCGGCCGACATGCGCACGCTGCGCAAGCCGGATCCGTACAAGAACAAGGGCGTGCGCTACTCCAACGAGCGGCTGAAGAAGAAGGCCGGCAAGACGGGAGCGAAGTAAAGACAGCTTCTAGCTGCTAGCCTCTAGCTCCTAGCTTTTTGGCGCGAAGTTGATAGGCGGGGGCGTGAAGAAGAACAGGCTAGTAGCTAGGAGCTAGAAGCTAGTAGCTGCATTTCAACCGAACGGGGCCGCGGGGCGGCTCCGCCGATAGGTGAGAGAAGACATGATTACGCAGAACAAGAGAAACGAAATCCGGCAGCGCATCCATGCGCGCATCCGCGAAAAGCTTGCCGGGACGTCGGAGCGGCCGCGGCTGAACGTGTACCGCTCGCTCAATCACATCTACGCGCAGGTGGTCGACGATCAAAAGGGCGAAACGCTGGTCTCGGCATCGTCGCTTGCCCTGAAGCTGAAGAGCGGCGGGAACGTGGCGGCGGCGAAGGAGATAGGCAAAGCGGTGGCGGAAAAGGCCGTCGCCAAGGGAATCAAGCAGGTGGTCTTCGATCGCGGAGGCTATCTGTACCACGGCCGTTTGAAGGCGCTGGCCGATGCGGCGCGCGAAGCGGGGCTGGAGTTTTAAAGGCAGCTTCTAGCTACTAGCTTCTAGCTGCTAGCCCGGCTGTTGCGGGGCGGCAGCTTTGAGGTGACAGGAACAAGCTAGGAGCTAGAGGCTAGAAGCTCAAAAGGACAGCAATGACGACTTTGACGAAGAAACTCGATGCCAACCAGTACAACCTGAAGGATCAGGTGGTGGCCATCAATCGCGTGACCAAGGTGGTAAAGGGCGGCAAGAACATGTCGTTTGCCGCGCTGGTGGTGGTGGGCGACCCCGCTTCGGGCGTGGTGGGTTACGGATCGGGCAAGGCCAAGGAGGTTCCCCAGGCCATTCGCAAGGGAATCGAGTCGGCCAAGAAGAACCTGGTGAGGGTGCACCTGACCGAGACCACGATTCCGCACCAGGTGCTGGGCCGCTACGGCTCCGGCCAGGTACTGCTGAAGCCGGCGCCGGAAGGCACGGGCGTGATCGCGGGCGGCGCGGTGCGCGCGGTGATGACCTCGGTCGGCGTACAGAACGTGCTCACCAAGAGCCTCGGCTCGCCCAACCCGCACAACGTGATCAAGGCCACGTTCGACGCGCTGACGCAACTGCGCGATCGTGGCGAAGTGGCCACGATGCGCGGCAAGACTGTGGAGGAGCTCTGATGGCGCAACTGAAAAAGATTCGCATTCAGTACTACCGCTCCGCCATCGCCACGCCGGCCAAGCATAAGCTGGTGATCAAGGGGCTGGGCTTTACGCATCTCAACCAGATCGTGGAGCGCGAGGATACGGAATCGGTGCGGGGCATGGTGAAGGCGGTGCCGCACCTTGTGAGAATCGTCGGGCCGGAGGCCCGATAGCTTTTAGCCTCTAGCTTCTAGCTCCTAGCTTTTCGTGCCAAGGTTGAAGATGCGGGCAAAGCAAGGTGGGCTACAAGCTAGGAGCTAAGAGCTAGAAGCTGTTTTTAGAACGCGAGTCGGCGGAACATGAACCTGCCGGCGTTATAGCGAGGAGAATATGGCGAAAAATTTATCGAATTTGCGCGCGCCGAGGAAAGCCAACACCGGGCGCAAGCGCGTGGGCCGGGGCATGGGATCCGGCATGGGCAAGACCTCGACCCGCGGCCACAAGGGCCAGGGATCGCGCTCCGGATCGAGCCTGATGCGCGGCTTTGAAGGCGGCCAGATGCCGCTGCACCGGCGGCTGCCCAAGCGCGGATTCACCAACATCTTCCGCACCGAGTACGCGATCGTGAATCTGGACCGGATCGCCGGGCTGGAGGTGGACGAGATCGTCCTCGACGACTACCGCAAGCTGGGCTTGGTATCGGATCGGAACGCGCCGATCAAGGTTCTCGGCTCGGGCGAGCTCGGCAAGGCCGTCACCATTCACGCGCACAAGTTCTCCAAATCGGCGGCCGAAAAGATCGCGAAAGCCGGAGGTAAGGCCGTGGTGGTGGGTGGAGAAGCAGCTCCGGCGGCGTAAATGAGCTGCCAGCCCTCAGCTATCGGCTTTCAGCCAGTCCGTGCGAGGGCGAGCGTTCGCAGGATTGGGATGAAGCGGAGAGCTAAGGGCTGATGGCTGAGAGCTTTTCCTTCTGTGATGCAACGCACGTGCGCGTTTACCGGGGTTTGGGTAGGTTGAAGTTACCGGGCAGCGCCGTAAGATGGATTCACCGTACGATTTGACCGGCGCCGCGGGCGCCTGAAGCGGATGACCCGATATGCTGGAGAAATTTCTCAATATTTTCCGGATTCCCGACCTGCGCAAGCGGGTGCTGTTCACGCTGGGCATACTGGCTGTGTACCGGCTGGGCGCGTGGATCCCCACCCCCGGTGTGAACTACCGCCAGCTGGAGTTCCTGTTCAGCTCGCAGGGTGGCTCCGCATTGGGGCTGATGGATCTTTTCAGCGGCGGCACGCTGCGCCGCATGACCATCTTCGCGCTGGGCATCATGCCCTACATCACCGCGTCGATCATCTTCCAGCTTCTCACTGTGGTTTATGAGCCGCTGGCGCGCATCCAGAAGGAAGGCGAGCTGGGGCGGCGCAAGATCACGCAATGGACGCGCTACGTGACCGTGGTTCTCGGCGCGCTGCAGTCCCTCGGCATTGCGGCCATTCTGACCAAGCAGGGCGTGGTGCTGAATCCGGCCCCGGATTCATCCTGCTGACCGTGATCACGCTCACGGCGGGCACTGCATTCATCATGTGGCTGGGCGAGCAGATCACCGACCGCGGCATCGGCAACGGCATGAGCCTGCTGATCTTTACCGGCATTGTCGCCGGCCTGCCGCGCGGCATCGGCGACCTGATCCAGAAGATCCAGACCGATGCCTGGGGTCCGATGTCGTTTCTCGTCGTCCTGCTGCTGGTTGCGGGCATGGCTGCGGTGGTGGCATTCATCGTCTTTGTGGAACGCAGCGAGCGGCGCATTCCCATCCAGAGCGCGCGGCGCATCGTGGGCCGGCGCATGATGGGCGGCGCATCCAGCCATCTGCCCTTGAAGGTGAACTCCGGCGGCGTGATGCCGATCATCTTTGCCAGCTCGATTCTTTCGGCGCCCCTGCTCTTCGGCCAAGCGGAGTGGGTGCAGAACAGCAAGCTGCTCCAGCCCATCATGCAGGCGCTGGCGCCGGGCTATCCGTGGTATGAGCTGCTGAACATCTTGGCCATCATCTTTTTCGCGTATTTCTACGTGTCGATCGTGATGCGGCCGGACGATATTGCCGACAACTTCCGCAAGTCGGGATCGTTCATTCCCGGCATCCGGCCCGGCAAGCGCACCTCCGACTTTATCAACGATATTTTGACCCGCATCACGCTGGTGGGCGCGCTTTACCTGATTATGGTGCAGATGATCCCCACGGCTCTCATTTCGGGCATCCGGTTCGACAAGATTTGGCTGATCGGGAGGTTATTCGAGAATCTTCCTAACTGGATGATTCACGGAATGAACGTGAACTTCTACTTTGGCGGCACCTCGCTGTTGATCGTGGTAGGTGTGGCCATGGACACAGTCAACCAGATCGAATCGCAGCTGATCATGCGCCACTATGACGGCTTTTCCCCGCGCTCCGGTCGCATCCGCGGAAGGAAAACCTGGTAATGTCTTCATCTGTATCATCAGAGGCTGCAATGGAAGCCGGCCGGGCGACGGAATCCGAGACCGTTCCCGGCCCGATTCTTTTATTGGGAGCGCCGGGCGTGGGCAAGGGGACCCAGGCCAAGGAGCTGGTCAAGCTATGGAACATCCCGCAGATCTCCACCGGCGACCTGCTTCGCGGCAACGTGGCCAGGGGCACGCAGTTGGGCAAAGTGGCGAAAGAAATCATGGGGCGGGGCGAGTTGGTACCCGACTCTCTGGTCAACGAGATGGTCGCCGCCCGGCTGCTGGAGCCCGACACGGCCCACGGATACATGCTGGACGGCTTCCCGCGCACGCTGGTGCAGGCTCACTGGTTAGACGACCGTCTGGCGGCGCAAATCGAGTCATTGCAGGTAGTTGCGGTCAGCATCCAAGTGAACTATAATCAATTATTGCGCCGCATTACGGGGCGCCGGAATTGTCCTGTTTGCCAGACCATCTACAACGTATATATGAACCCACCCAAACGGGAGGGATTTTGCGATGTAGAGGGTGCCGCGCTGGTCCAGCGAGCCGATGACACGGAAGAGGTTTTCAAGGAGCGCATGCGCGCTTACGAGGCCCTCACCGCGCCTGTCGTGGAGCACTATCGGGCTCTGGGACGATTCGCGGAAGTGGATGGAGACCGGCCGATCGCAGCGATCGCAGCCGGAATTGTTACTGCCGTTGAGCGGTTGCGCCACGCAGCGTAACTGCAGCGGCGGGTTTGTGCGTTTGGGCAAATGAAAGCTGGGTTTAGGTGGCTGTCGTACTGAAGTCGTCGCGGGAGATCGAGAAGATGCGCCGCGCGGGGAAGTTGGTTCGCGAGGTGCTGGAGTTGGTGCGCAGCAAGGTGAAGCCGGGCGCGACAACCTACGATCTCGAAAAAGCCGCCGCAGCGCGGTTGAACGAGTTGGGCGTGAAGGCGGCATTCAAGGGCTATCACGGGTATCCCTGCGTGCTTTGCACCTCGGTCAACAGCGAAGTGGTGCACGGCATTCCGTCGCCCAAGCGGGTCCTCAAGGAAGGGGACATCGTTTCGGTGGACTTCGGCGTCGTGGTGGATGGCTATTACGGCGATGCGGCGATCACGGTGCCGGTGGGCAACATTGACGCCAACGCCGAGCGGCTGCTCAAGGCCACGGAAGAATCGCTGAAGGCGGGCATTGCGGCGGTGAAGCCGGGAGCTACGCTGGGCGATGTGGGAGCCGCGGTGCAGGGCGTGGTCGAGCGCGAGGGATTTTCCATAGTGCGCGATTTTGTGGGCCACGGCATCGGCGTGCACATGCACGAAGACCCGCAGGTGCCGAACTTTGGCGAAGCGGGCCAGGGTATGAGACTGAAGACGGGCATGGTGATCGCCATCGAACCCATGGTGAACGCCGGCAAGCCCGACGTGAAGGTGCTGGACGACGGCTGGACGGCCGTGGCCAGCGATGGCAGCATGAGCGCTCATTTTGAGCACACGGTTGCGGTTACCGCATCCGGAGCGAAGATTTTGACCGAATAGAATGGTTCGGCCCAAAAAGGCCGGGAGCGCGCAAGCACAGCCCGGCGGAAGTGGACACAGATTGTCGAAGGAAGATGCGATTGAGGTCATGGCAACCGTCCTGGAGACGTTGCCCAATGCCATGTTCAAGGTCAAGCTCGAGAACAATCACGAGGTCTTGGCCCATGTCTCGGGAAGGATGCGCAAGAACTTCATCCGGATTTTGCCCGGCGACCGCGTGGCTGTGGAGCTGAGCCCCTACGACCTGAATCGCGGACGGATTGTGTACAGGTACAAATAGCTGTCAGCTATCAGCCTTCAGCTGGCAGCTTGTACCGGGAGATCGAAGCGGCTAGCTTGCAGGAACGAACTGAAAGCTGAGGGCTGAAAGCCGAGAAAGAATTCCGCGCGTGAGTGTTGAGCGCAGAAAAGGGCAGAAAACATGAAGGTCCGGGCATCGGTAAAAAAGATTTGCGTCAAGTGCAAGGTGATTACTCGCGCAGGCGTGGTACGCGTGATCTGCGAGAACCCGAAGCACAAGCAGCGTCAGGGATAAGCAAGCCCTGGCAAGGAAGGTAGACTTCCGAGCGAGGGACTAAGGGACGTAGGGGCTAGGGAATAGAAAGCAGTTGATACTGCCGAATTCAGCAGATAAGATCGAGTCCCTAAGTCCCTAGTCCCTACGTCCCCGCAGTCACGAGGCGAGTTAGCTTGGGTCAAGGCTTGCGATGAACCTCGGGAAGTTCTCTCGACAACCCGTGCGAACCGGCTGAGGCCGGGGGCACACAACCTGCAGCAGCAAAGGAATTCTCATGGCACGTATTGCTGGCGTGGATCTGCCCCGCAACAAGCAGGCAAGAATCGCGCTTACTTACATCTTCGGTATCGGCCAGCCGCGCGCCCGCAAGATTCTGGACAAGGCCAATGTTGACGCCTTCAAGAAAATCCAGGATTTGGGCGAGGACGAGGTGAACCGCATCCGCCAGGTGATCGAGGACCAAGGGGACGTGGAAGGCGATCTGCGCAAGGATGTCACCATGCACATCAAGCGTCTCATTGACATCCAGAGCTATCGCGGCACTCGCCATCGCAAGTCCCTGCCGGTGCGCGGGCAGCGCACCCACACCAATGCCCGTACTCGGAAGGGCCCGCGCAAGGGCACGATTGCCGGCAAGAAGAAAGCGACGGCGAAGACCTAATGGCGAAACCAGAGCAAAAGAGCGAGTCCGGCAAGAAGGGCAAGACCAAGAAGTTCAAGAAGCGCGAGCGCAAGAATGTGCCGTTCGGCATTGCCTACATCCAGGCCTCGTTCAACAACACCATCGTCACCATCACCGACCAGATGGGCAACACGTTGAGCTGGAAGAGCGCGGGCTCGCTGGGGTTCCGCGGATCGCGCAAGGGTACGCCCTTCGCGGCGCAGCAGGCGGCTTCGAACGCCGCCGGCATGGCCCGCGATCACGGGGTGCGCGCCGTGGAGGTTCGGGTCGCCGGTCCGGGTTCGGGCCGCGAGTCGGCCATCCGCGCGCTGGCCGCCGCGGGCATCGAGGTGAAAACCATCCGCGATGTGACGCCGGTGCCGCACAACGGCTGCCGGCCGCCGAAGCGGAGGCGCGTGTAAGAAGCAGCTATCAGCCGTCAGTTTCATCCAGCCGCTGCCAGATTTCGCGGATGCAGAGGAAGCAAGAACGGGCAGAGAGCTGAAAGCTGAAGGCTAAGAGCTAACCGGGCCGGGACGAAGCTCGCCGCGTCGAGCGTAAACCGGCCGTCATACGAAGTCAGGAGAAGAAATGGCACGTTATACCGGAGCAGTTTGCCGCCTTTGCCGACGCGAAGGCTCCAAGTTATTTTTGAAGGGCACCAAGTGCACGTCGGACCGCTGCCCGCTGGAAAAGCGCAACTTCCCGCCCGGCCAGCATGGCAAAGACCGCAGGGCCAAGATCGTGGGCTACGGCCTGCAACTGCACGAAAAGCAGAAGGCCAAGCGCATGTACTTCACGCTGGAGAGCCAGTTCCGCGAATACTACGAGAAGGCCAACCGCGCCCAGGGCGTGACCGGCGAGCTGCTGATCCAGCAACTGGAACGGCGCCTGGACAACGTGGCCTTCCGCCTGGGCTTCGCCATCTCGCGCAGGCAGGCACGGCAGGTGGTGCGTCACGGGCACGTCACGGTGAACGGCCGAAAGGTGAATATCCCTTCGTACCAGGTGAACGCGGGCGACGAGATCGCCGTTCGCGACAGCGCCAGGAAGCTGGTGATCATCGAGCAGGCCGCGCAGTACGCAGCGCAGAACCCTGTTCCCGCGTGGCTTGAAGCGAACTTTGAAAACCTGTCCGGGCGCGTGCTGCATTTGCCCAGGCGCGCGGACGTTAACCTGCCGGTCAACGAACAGTTGATCGTGGAGCTGTACAGCAAGTAGCAGCTGTCAGCTTTCAGCTCTCAGCTTCTTTCCTGGCAAAGCCAACGAGGTTGGTTGCGTTGGAGAAGAGCTGAAAACCGATGGCTGAAGGCTGAAAGCTGATTTCAAAACGAAGGAGCACTTGCGCGGCCGCCGCAAAATGCATCGCGACGTACATGCCGCGCGGGAAACGAGAGAGATCTATGTTGTGGAGAGGATTTCAGAAGCCGAAGCGCCTTGCGGTCGATGCCGAGACGCTTACCGACACCTACGGAAAGTTCAGCGCCCAGCCCTTTGAACGGGGCTTCGGCACCACCATCGGCAACGCCCTGCGGCGCACGCTGCTCAGCTCCATCGAGGGCGCGGCCGTTACCGCGGTTCGCATCGAGGGCGTGCTGCACGAGTTCCAGTCCATCACCGGCGTGGTTGAAGACGCCACCGACATCATCCTCAACCTCAAGCAGGTTCCCTTCAAGCTGCAGGGCGAGGGCCCCAAGGCGCTGTATCTGCGCTCCGACCAGCCAGGTCCGGTGACCAGCGGCATGATCGAGGCCGACAGCGACGTCGAAATCCTCGACAAGAACGTGTATATCGCCACGCTCTCAGAAAGCGGCAAGCTGGACATGGAGATGCGCCTCAAGCGCGGCCGCGGTTATGTCTCCGCCGACAAGAATTTCGACGCCGATCTTGGACTGGGCTTTATTCCCGTAGATTCGGTGCACTCGCCGGTGCGCCGCGTGAACTACGTGGTAGAGGCCGCCCGCCTGGGCCAGATCACCGACTTCGACAAGCTGACGATCGAGGTGTGGACCAACGGCGCCGTGCTACCTGCCGACGCCGTCGGCCTGGCCGCCAAGCTGCTCAAGGACCACATGAACATTTTCATCAACTTTGAAGAGGAGATCGAGGCGGAAGCGCGCGGCGAAGAAGGCCGCATCCTGCTCCGCAACGACAACCTCAACCGCTCGGTGGAAGAGCTGGAGCTTTCGGTCCGCAGCTACAACTGCCTGAAGAACGCCAATATTCAGACCATCGGCGAGCTGGTACAGAAGACCGAAGCCGAAATGCTGAAGACCAAGAACTTTGGCCGCAAGAGCCTGAACGAGATCAAGGAAATCCTGGCGCAGATGGGCCTGTCGCTGGGCATGAAGATCGACGAGCAGGGCAACGCGGTGCCCGGGCCAACCAGCATTTCGCCGCAGACGGCGCTGGCCGCGGGTTTTGGCCATTACGACGATGAAGAGGAACCGCTGGACTCGGTGGATCTCCAGTTGCCCACCGAAACGGAGAATTTCTAACGACAGCCGTCAGCTATCAGCTTTCAGCCATCAGCCGGTACCATGATCGATCGCGAGTTGTTACCACCTTGCAGACCGGGCACGAAAAGAACTGAGAGCTGAAAGCTACAGATTTTCGAAAGAGAGTTTTTGTTATGCGCCATCGCAATGCAGGATTCAAACTCGGGCGGAACACCAGCCATCGCCGCGCGCTGTTGCGCAACCTGGTCACGTCCGTCATCGAAGAAGACCGCGTGGAGACCACCGTGGCCAAGGCCAAGGCGGTCCGTCCGCACATCGAAAAAATGATCACCCTGGGCAAGAAGGGCGATCTGCACTCGCGCCGGCAGGCGCTCGCCTTTCTGCGCACCGACGATGCCGTCAAGCGGCTCTTTGAAGTTGTGGCCCCGCGCTACGGCGACCGCAACGGCGGCTATCTGCGCATCGTTCGCACCGGCTTCCAGCAGGGCGACGGCGCGAGCAAGGCATTCATCGAGTTGCTGGGCGCCGAAAAGCAGCTGGAAGTGAAGCGCCAGAAGCGCGCCGACCTGAAGGCCAAGAAGCGCGCCGAATTGGAGAAGCAACTCGAAGAGCAGAAGAAGGAAGCGGAAGAGCCCGAGGGTGGCGAAAAAGCCGCGTAAACGCGGGTCAATCGGGCAGCTCTCTGTTCAGGAAACAAGCGGGCATATCTCATTCGAGGTATGCCCGCTTTTCTTCTCTGGCCGTTCCAGGCGCGAACTCTCTTTCGATTGTGACGCCGCAGGATCACGAAGGACCGCGCCCTTCTGCTACGCGCGGAACGCCGCCGATTTCCTTCTTTCGCAAAGCACTTGCCCGGCGACCGGCTTGCGCAAGACTTCGATGTCGTCCAGATCCACTTCCAGCGAGAAGCACTGCCTGGTTACGGCAAGGGCGATGATGACCTTGCACTGATGACGAAGCTCCGTCACAATCCCTTCCACTCCCTCGAACACGCCGCGATGCACACGCACCCGTTCACCGATAGAAACCGCGGGATGGGGCCGCAGGATGTATCCGCCGGCCAGGCCTTCGCGGATTCTCTCGATTTCAGCGGTGCTCACCGTTTCGCCCACACCGTTCCCCAGCAAGCGCAGGACACCCGGTGTGCTGACGACAGAAATCCGCGCCTCGCCCGGGAAACGGACAAAAACGTATCCGGCAAAGAGCGGGCGCTTCAGGTCGACCGTGCGGTCGGTCCATTTGGAGCGCACTGCATAAAGGGGAAGGTAGTGTTCCAGCGATCGCGCCCCGAGATGCTGCGCAACGCGCTTTTCATGGTTCGCAACGACATGCAAAACACGCCATGGGCTATCGAACATTGCACGCTCCGATGAAAACTGCCCAAACCGGGAAAAGCTTCAACCACTGCAATCTCAATGCCGGCTGTGCCCTGCGTGTCGTTCTCGACGCTCTCACTCGCGGCGGTTCCAGGGGCTCCGCAAAATCTTAACGGCAATACGCGTCAACTTTGCCTGGGCAACAGTGCAAGTATATCGCGGATTCCGAGACAAGACGATTTCACCAAATTCGAGCCCTACAGAAAAGGAAAATGAACCACTGCGCGAGCTCGGTGTTGCAGGCTCTGTTGGAAGAGCCGTAAGGCGCACGCTGACCCATTCGACGCCGTAAAGAACGCGGCGGGCCGGTCTTTCACGATTGGAGGGTAAGGCGCCGGAACTTGCAGGACGCAAGCGGCGAATGGCGCTGGAAAGAAAGAGGGAAACGGCTAATCTATCTGACTAATTTGCCCGGCGATCGAGCCGACGGGCAGAACGCGCACGACAACCGCGTGCAAATTGGAAAGCCCAGGTAGATCAATTCGATTCGGATACGGCGCGACTCGGCTCGCCTCGCGCCATGATGCGCTTGAGCAGGTGGACACTTGGACTGTAATCCGGGACGAGCTCTTTGAGCGCGACGACCAAACGTCCCAGGTCCCGCGCCGCGCAGATTTCGCGGAGCGATTCGAGCCAGGTCCGCATGTCTTCCTCCGGAAGGCCGTTGCCGACGAAGATGCGAATTTTGTCGTGCTTCGACGGCACGGTGCCTTCAAGCATCGTGCCAAGCTCCTCCGAGAGTTTTTCGCCAGGGCGAATTCCCGTGAATTCGATTTCGATGTCTTCCTCCGGCCTGAGCCCCGACAGGAGAATCAGCTGCGTGGCGAGATCGACGATCTTCACCGGTTGCCCCATGTCCAGAACGCAAATCTGGCCGCCTTTCCCGATGGCCAGGGCTTGCAGCACGAGCTGGCAGGCCTCGGAAGTGGTCATGAAGAAACGGCGCATGTCGGGATGCGTCACAGTGACGGGCCCTCCGGCCGCGATTTGTTTCTTGAAGATGGGAATCACGCTGCCGTTCGATCCCAGCACGTTGCCGAAACGAACGGCCACATACCTGGTGCGGCCGTTCTGCAATGCCAGCAGGATCAGCTCGTCGATGCGCTTCGATGCGCCCATCACGCTTGTGGGCCGAACGGCCTTGTCCGACGAAATCAGCAGAAAATCCTCCACGCCATGCTCGGCTGCCGCCACGGCCACGTTATAGCTTCCGAAGACATTGTTTTCGATGGCCTCAAACACATGATTTTCCATTAAGGGAACATGCTTGTAGGCTGCGGCATGATAGACCACTGCCGGTTTGTAGCGCTGAAAGATTTCGTTCAGCCGTTCGCGGTTCTGAATGCTGCCAATTTCTGGATAGAACGAAAGATGAGGAAAAGACTGACGCATTTCGCAATCGATCTCGAACAACGAGGATTCCGCAATCTCGAATCCCACGATTCCGGCTGGGTGGAAGCGCGCGATTTGCCGGCAAAGTTCGCGGCCGATGGATCCGGCCGCGCCGGTGACAAGGACGATCTTGCCCTCCAGCGTGCTACTGATCGATTCTTCTTCGAGGTGCACCGGGGTGCGCCCCAAAAGGTCTTCGACTGCCACTTCCCGGATCTGACCGGCCAGGCCGCGGCCCTCGATCACCTCGCCCAATCCGGGCACAGTCTTAAACTCGATCTCCGCGTCGTGGCAGAACTTGAAAATCAGCGCCATTTCGGCGCCCGTCGCGGAAGGAATGGCGATCAGAACGATTGCGATTCTGTGCCGCGCAACGAGCGGCCCCATCTTGCCGCCTCCTCCAAGCACCGGCACGCCGCCGATGCGCAGGCCCCATTTGCTGGGATCGTCGTCAATGAAGCCGCAAATGCGATAAGCCAGCCGCGCGTTGTTGCGAATTTCCCTGAGAAGGCTCATGCCTGCGTCGCCGGCTCCGTAAATGAGGGTTCTTTTCAGGTCTTCGTTTTTGCTCCGCGCTTGCGAGCTGAGCCTGGATGTTGCGCGGGCAATAAGGCGAAGGCCGCCTGTGCCGAACATGCACACCATCAAATCGAGCATGTAGAGCGATCGCGGAAATCCCGGCGGGGCCAGCAAAAGGATGAGCAAATAACCCACGAAAGACGCGAGGAGATTAGCGGCCAAGACCCGCACCAGGTCGGAAAACGACACATAGCGCCAAAAGCCACGGTCGAGCTTAGCCGCATAAAATACGACGATCTTCACGGGCAGCCAGATCGCCAGAGCGTAAGGAAGGTAGTGGAGGTAGTGCTGTGGCACGCTGAAGTCGAAGCGGAGCAGAAATGCCGCCACGGCTGAGGCCGCGAAGATTGCGGTTTGCGTAGCCCAGATAAGAATCCGGCGTATCGCGATGTTCCGGATAAGAAAACCCGGTTGTTTGCGCATCGTCTACAACTCACTTTCCGGAATCACGCAGACGGTGAAAGCAATCATTTGCAAAGTCATTCCGCTCCGCATCTATTGGATGGCCTCATCCGGGTGTTTTCGTTCTTTTCAGTTTCCTGCGCCTTGCGGGCGGAAGTCTTCTAGAATCTGGCCCGCGCGATCGCGACCGGACCTGCAAGGATGCTCTGCCGAGGGGTCAATCCTGCAGAACAACCTGGGGAGATGGTTCCTCGATGCCCCCATGAAAACGAAATGCCAGATACACCAATGGAGCGATGGCAACCGCGGCGAACGCGGGCGCAGCTTCAGGATACCGGCACGCGCCCCAGGCGAAAGGGAACAGCCACGCGATGTCGATCGCTGCCGCCGCCAGCGTCACCTTCGTATGACTGCCCCACATGCGGGCGGCGTGTTGATAGGCGTGACTGCGATGAGCCTCATACCAGCGCGCCTGCGAAAGCACCCGGCGGAGTAAGGTCACGGTTGAGTCCACGATGAAGACGGCGAGCAAAATCAGCCAGGGCCAAAGGAATGCCGTGCCAGCTTGCGATGAGAAGAGCGCCAGCACGCCCAGGGAAAAGCCTAAAAAGCCGCTTCCGGCGTCACCCAGGAAGATTCTCGCCGGCGGCCAGTTCCAAACGAGAAAACCCAAACTCGCCGCCGCCAGCATCCAGGAGACCAGCGCGTACCCCGGCAATGCATTACGCGCCAGTAGCAATGCGCCGAGACCACTGACGCACACGGCCTCCATTCCAGCCAGGCCGTCGATGCCATCCATGAAGTTGAAAAGGTTCGTGAGCCAGACCAACCCCATGAGCGCAACGCCCCGGCCGGCCCAGCTCCAAAACACGCCACAGTGGTCAAAGGGCGAAGGCTGCATTTCATGAAAGCACCAGAGAGCCCATGCCGCCGCGAGCGAGTGAACGATGAGCCGCGGCCATGCAGCCAGCCGGAAGTGATCGTCGAGAAAGCCGACGATGCCGATCGCTATGCCTCCGCCGATGAGCGCCCACACAAGCGCGGCAGGGACAACCTGCCGGTGGAGAAGCCAGACCGCCGCCGATAGAAAAACCAGCACGATGCCCAGGCCGCCCCCGCGCGGGACCGGCGCCGCGTGGGAACTGCGGGCATTGGGAAGATCCATGACACCGCGACTGGCGAGGCAGACCCGCGCCCCGGCAGTGACCAGCGCGGAAGCAAGGAACACCAGAACGAAAAGAAGCATGAAAGAGCCTGCCCTCATCCGGCCCGCTCCGATTCCCGATACCATCGGGCAGTTGCCGCCAGCCCGCTGTCAAGCGTGACCGGAGGCACCCACTCCAGCCGCTGCTGCGCCCGGCTGCAGTCCATCGCCAGGGAATCCAAAACCCTGCCCGCCGCCTCTTCGTTCCCCGTGACTTTTGCCGCCAACCGAATCAGGGCCGCCGGAACCGTGAGCAATCGGATGGGCCGCTCCAGGGCTCTTGCCAATCGCGCGATCAATTCTCGCGTCGATATGTCCTCAGCGTCCTTCACCAGGAAGCTTTGATTGGCGGCATGAGGATGGCCGATGCAATGTACCAGAAAATCCGCAAGGTTTTCCGCCCCAAGCAGACTGCGGCGATTCTCGTTTTTGGGCATGGGCAGCGGCAGACCGCGATCCACGAGCCGGATGAGCCGCAGAAAATTCCCTCGCACACCAGCGCCGTAAACCTGAGGCGGGCGAACCGTCACTACTTCCAGTCCGCTCTCTGCCGCGAAGGCGCGGAGCGCCGTTTCGGCCTCCCACTTCGAGCTCGCATACGGGTTCAGGGGATTGGAGCGCGAATCCTCGGTAAACGGCTTCCCAGTGGTTGACTCTCCGTGTACTTTTACCGTGCTCACAAAAATAAGCCGGCGAACCCCTGCCGCAGCGGCGGCAACTGCAACGGACTTCGTGCCGCCAACATTCATGCGCCGGTACTCCAGCGATGCTTCCGCGGCGTTTTCGTTTGTCCCCGGCGCGCGAGCCGCCAGGTGCACAACCGCGGATACATTCGTGAACTCAGCGCGCAAGTCTCGATTGGCGCTCAGGTCTCCCAGCAAGCGAAACTCATGCAAGCCAGGAACCGCGCGCTGCAATTCCGGCCATCGCGCCAGATCCCGAAGACCGGCGCACGGAACATACCCTGAGTCAATGAGGCTGCGGCAGACAAACCTTCCCACAAATCCATCCGCGCCTGTCACCAATACGCGTTCTGTCATCGCCGTTTTTTGCCCAGACTCTTACTGATTGGAACGGATGAGTTGAAGGCCACCGATTCTTTCAGCAGTTGGCCGGCGCTTCCAGCCCCAGGGCGCGAATCACCCGGGATACTCCTACAGGCTTGTCGTAATTCTTCTGAAATGCCTCTCGGCCATTTTGTCCCTTTGTGGGGATTTCCTCCGGATCATCCAGAAGGCGCAGAAGAAGCGCCAACACCCCCGCTTCATCGCCACACTCAAAATGCCAGCCGCAATCGAACCGCCGGATTAGAAGAGCCGGCGTAGCTGCCGCGGGACCGATATAAAGAGCAGGCCGCGCCGCCGCCATCAGTCCATACAGCTTGCTCGGCACCACGCAGCCAAGAGTCTCGGCCTTCTGCGTGATCAGGCCCAGGTGGCATTCCGCCAGGCTGGCTCCCAGGTCCTGCTGCCGGGCGTAGCCGCGGAAGGAGGCGTTCGTGATTCCACGCTCCCGGAAAAAATCCATCAGTTTCGCGCGCTCGAGACCGCCGCCCGCGAAATCAAAATGGATATCGGGGTTGCCCGCCAGGCGCTCGATCACACCACGAATGGTCGCCACATCGTGCGCCAACCCCAGGTTCCCGGAGTAGAGGATGCGTAGAGGCGGGCAGGCGGGAAACGGCAGCGGAGAAATCACCCGCCCATCGGCCCAATTCTCCGCGACGGCGATTCGAGCTTCCGCTACCCGGTGCCGCAGCAGGCGGGCCTTCATGCAATCCCCCAGCACGATCACGGCATCGGCCCGCCGCCGGGGGAAATCGAACCACCCCGCGGTCCAACCCGCGAAAGGCATGCCCAGCGAAACCGCGATATCCGGATAGACATCCATCTCCCACGTCACGTGACGGCACCCGCGCACCCGCTTGAGCAGCCACCCGATCCAGGCCAACCCCGGCGGCGCGGTCAGCGTCACAACAATATCCGGCTTCGCGACCCTTAGCGCTCTCCACACCGCCCCCGCATAGAAGGTGGCGTAGGAGAGCAGTTTCTTCGAGCGGTTCTGTGAAAATGCCGCGGTTCTCACCCACTCTACGTCCACTGCGGGCCGTTCAGCGGGCCAAGCATGATGCTCATTGATCGAGGGCTTCCGGCGCCGGTTGCCGCCGCGCGCCGCAACCTCGTCCGAGGCATAATCGTTGGCGCCGCAGATTACCCGGACATCGTGGCCAGCATCCGAGGCTCCGCTCGCAAAGTCAGCCAGAAATTGCCCTACGGCCGACTGATCCTGCCCAAAGAACTGGCTGATGACAACGATTTGCGCACGCGGCGGCCCGCACCGGCTCACTCTGCCACTGATTTCCGCTTCTCCTGGATTCGCTGCCAGAGCTTCTCTGCGCTCCCGCACTCTCTTCACCTCGCCGCGTTGCAGCCGTTTCACTCGAACAGCGCGGAATCCGAATCGACTTCATGCCGGTTACAAGCGATGTCACCACTTCACGCTGCACTTCTCAAGCCATCACGCATTCGGGCCGTGCTCCGCGGCCGAGGATCCAGTCGTATACCTCGGTCATGGTCTTGCCAATGCGCTGCCATTGGAAACGCTCGTCAACCAGCCGCCGCCCATTCCTGCCCATGGCTTCCCGCTCTGCGTCCGTCATGGCGAGCAGGCGGCGCAAGGCTGCCGCAATGCTCTCTGCCTGCGGTTCCATCAGGATTGCGGCCCCCGCGTCAGCGCCCTCGGGAAGGTTGCACTCGCGGGTCATCAATACCGGCAATTGCCACGACCACGCTTCCAGAATGCTCATCGGCAAGCCTTCGCTTTTGCTGGGCAGGATGAAAGCGGATGCCGCGGCAAGGCAACGATCCTTCTCCGCATCAAACTGCGGGCCGAGGAAAACGGTGCTGGAGCGAACGCGAAGCTCATCGGCAAGCCGCTCCAGCTCGGAGCGATGGCTGTGTTGGTCCCATCCCGCAAGCACAAGACGCCAGCCAGCGGCTTTTGCCTCGCTGGCAACCATGCGCCACGCTTCAAGCAGATCGCGCAAACCTTTCGAGGGATGAAACCTTCCGAGATAGAGAATCGACCGCTCCTGTTGCGGCTGGAGGCGTGTGATCTCGGGGCGAAGGTTTGTTCCATTGGGGATTACGCAGATGGGATTCTCCAGTCCATAGTTTCTGAATGCTTCCGCCTCGGCCGCATTCAACGCGTGCAGGCAGGCGGCGCCGTGCAAGTGCCTGTCTTCATACAGCGCGGCCGCGATGCGCTTCTTCCAGCGGGAATTGCGCAACGCCCAAGGCTTGAGCAGGCCGTGCGGGCTCACTATGTACGGCCGTCTGCCCCCGGACCAGCGCAGGGCCGCGACAGACGGATACATCCAGATGCCATGGACGTGGAGTATGTCCGAGTCACTTTGTTCCAGCGCCGCCGCAAGTCCCGGCGCATAACCGAAGATGCGTGGACCGCGAACGGGAAAAGTCCTTGTTGCGATGCTGCTCCACAACGCCCGATCGCTCGTTGTGCAGGCATCGCGCGCACTCAGGACCAGGGGCAAATATCGCCCCTCCGCCGCAATCGCAATGGTAAGGTCGCGCATTGCATCGAAGATTCCGCCGTTCAACCGCGAGATGGAGTTGGTGAGAACGGATAGCCGAAATTGAGAATGCGACATGACAGGCCAGAGCGCGTCAGGCGGGGCGATGGCTCACGGAGCGCGAAACTCCCGCGAAACCCCGGTTCTCTCTTTGGAACGTAGTTGCGCCGCGCCGCGCTCGATCGCTTCCAGATAGCCTTGAACTTCCAGATCCATCCGGCAATACCGATTGACGATTTCTCGCGAGCGGAACCCCATTCCGGCGCGGAGCTCAGGATCGAAGAGTTTCATCATCGCCTGGGCCAACTGAGAAACATCGCCGGGTTCTATCACAAATCCATTGACTCCATCCTGTACGATGAGTCCCGCCGATCCGCAGGCGCTCGTAGTCACCAGCGGCTTGCCGGCAAGCCCGGCCTCCACCAGCACCTTGGGAAAGCAGTCTTTGTGCGTCGGCAGCAGCACGGCATCGGCCGCGCGGTAAAGCTCCGCAAGTTTCTCAGGAGCGACGGGGCCAAGGAAACGCACGCGCTGCTCGACTCCGTTCGACCGGGCGAGCTCGGTGAAGTGTTCAATCGTCGCGCCTTCCTTGCTGCCCAGTTCCTCCGGCCCAACAAACACGCACAAGAAGGCTGCTTCCTCGGGAAGCAGCGCCGCCGCTCGCATGATATCGGCCACGCCCTTGAACGCATGGAGAGTACCCGCGTACAGAAAAATAACGTCTGAATCCGGGCCAAGATCGCGCCGCGCGTCCGCACCGGTTCTTACTCCGCTGAGAATCCTCTTGAAGAGCGCAGCCCCACCCTCATACGGCGCTGAGATCAGCCGCTCAGGCGCGCACCCGTAAACTTTGGTGAGAACTTCGATTGCGGCAGGATTTTGATACATATGAAACTGGCACATGCGAAGCAGCAACCGCTTCAACAGCCTGATCCACCAGCGCCTCTTTCTTTCCAACTTTAAGGGGACCGTTTGATTGGTCGAAATCACGACGCGCCCGAGAACACGGGCGCAGAAGGCGCACCAGATTGCTCCCATGCCGAGGAGTCCTTTCAGAACGACAACATCGGATTCGCGCGCGCATGCCAGGCCCACGGCCCATTCGGGATTGGAGACAAGCCCCTCCGGCGTGCTGCCCTTGACGCTGACCCCGAGGTAACTGCCTCGTGCGGTAGCCGGGCGATAAGCAACTCGCGACAGCTCCTGATCGTTGTGTTCATACAGCGGAAACGCCTTTATGGCGAATTGCGGCGCTGCGCGAGCTACTTCGAAGAGCGCGTCCTCTGTGTTCCGCTGCAGATCGTAGGTCAGAAATCCGACTCTCAGCGGCGGCTTTGGCCCCGCGGGCGGTTTACCCCCGGCGAAAACGGAGACTGCGTAGCGGTTGGTCATGGGATAGAAGTGAATTGGCGACGATTCCCGCGAAAAAATGGGCCAGGGCCGCGGCGCACGATTTGCGAACTTGCCGACGGCTCAGCTTTTCAGTTGCTTTTCCTTTCGCCACTCCGCAACATCGGCGAGCCATTGCCGCATTCTGCTATAGATATCGTTCCCAGAGGACTTCACGCGCGCATATCCGGCCGCGGCAATCCGCTCCCTTGCGGCTTCATTGCGCAGATAGAACCGCACTTTGTCGATGAATTCTTCAGGGCTTTCAAAAAACTCGGCTTCTTTTCCCTCACAATAAAACTCCTGCATGGCAGGAGTTCGCTCGGAGAGAAGAAAAACCCCACAGGCCGGAATCTCCCACGATCGAGTTCGTGTACTGATCGCGATTCCATTTGCTGAAGAAGCAGGCGCCGATTTTGCTGCGCAAAGCGCCCGCCGGTAGTCCGCTCCTCTGGCGTAATGAGATCGGCTGCACAGTCTCGATACACATCGCGCGGAAGAGCCGATTTCCATTCCGCCTTCCCCGCCGAAGATCCTGCATTCAGCCCGGCCCGCGCCACTCTCGTCAGGCATTCTACGCGAAGATCCGGCTCCATGTGCCCGGCGTAGACAACGTCGGATCCCCAGGCCCGTTGTTCCTGAGCGCTGAGAGAGCAAGGATAATGAAGCCACGGGATGTAATACATCATGAGAACGCGCACGCGCTTGACGCCGGATGCAACGGCCTCGGCGACATTGCACTGCCTGTTTACGTGATACCCATCGTACTCCGGGAGCGCCTTCAAGAGAAGCCGGTATTCTCTACGATCGTTTCTTCCGAAAGGGTCATCGCAGTGCGAGCCGGAGGCAAAGCTCACTCGTGCAACCTGCGCAATGGTTTCGGCAGCGTAGTGGTGCCCCTGATAAAAGTGCGCCACATCCGGGCGCATCTCTTTCACTCGCTCGACCACCATGCGATTGACTTTGCCGATGTGCGGGCCGAAGACGAAGTGCTCTTCGATCCGGCCAGCCAGATTCGCCGGAATAGTAGGAATGAGTGTCGAAGAGTTCGGCTTTGATCCCAAGGTCGCGCAGCGCCCTGAGCCAGGCCAGCTCGTGGATTTCTCCGAATGCCGAACGGACGATGAGGACGGACTCAATTTTTCGTTGACCTTGCGCCATCGATCTTCCAGGGAAAGGCACGCTTAGGAGGAGGCGGATTCCGCGAGACTCCGCCCATTACCGGGGTTGATCCAAACAGACGTTTGAGCACGTTAATGCACGTGTCACAGAGCCGGAACCCAGCGAGGGTGAGAGCCGCGCGGTACCTGCGAAAAAATAAGTATCTGCCGAGTCCCAGATCCGACAATGCCGATGCGTAGCGTTGGAATGAGGATCGGGAGCCCGATCGCGCCTGGATGGCAAGAAGCGGGTACGAATAACGGGCGATGTCGCATCGTATCCGCCGGCCGACCTCTGCTCCATGCGCGGATTCGAGGCTGCCGGCGATCTGCGAAAAGACCGCGCACAAAGTTCAGCGAATGTTCCGGCAAAAGCTGTCGCGGGGCAAACCGCTCGCGCTCATTCTCGCTTGATCCAAAGTAGTGCTCGCCCCCGAACCCGGCGCATTGCGGTGATTTGCGAAATGTAGTATCCGGGCATGGTCATAAGCAAGTTGCCGACCAAGTGCAATTGATAAAGCAGCGTGCCGTCGAATTTATCGGTTCCAACGACGCGCGCTGCGTCTGTATGTATCACAAGGCCGGAGACAAAGACCGACCTCCGGAAGAACGCCGCGACTGTTTCGGGTCCGGGCCTGAACACGCGATCGCCGCGAAAATAGCGATGCATGTCGAGCACTTCGCCGGTGTTTTTTGAAATCGTTTGCCACGCCCGCAGAATGACGCCCACTTCGGGAACAACGTCAATCGCCTTGTTGATTTCGCTCAGGGCGCCGGCGCACCACAGATCGTCATCGCCCATCAAGACACAATAGCGCCCTTCCGCATGGTCGATCAGAAAGCGCAGATTGGCGTCATAACCGAGGTTCGCTGGCGTGGTGAGGAAGCGAACCTCATGAACTCGTGTTCGCGCGCGAAGCGATCCATCACTTCCGCGATTTCAGCACGCCTCAGCGAGCAATCCTCGCTGACGAGGATCTCCCAATCGCCGGGCGTCTCACACGCAATGCTGTCGAGCAACTCCGACAATTCTTGCGGGCGGTTGAACGCGGGGATACAGATCGAGAGTATCTTTCGCATTTCTTTGTCTTTAGCGGGTAACGGTGGAGGCAACGGACATCCCCGGCGGCCGGACGGGCCAGTTATCCGGTTGCATAAGCTCATAGCGCCGCTGACGCTAAGAGAACGCGATGCGCAGCGGCACTCTGCGGCAGCCGACTCACGGAACGGCTACAATCTGTTCGACCGCGCAGAAAAAAAGGATCGGAAAGCCGGTAGTTGCCAGAAGATACACGCCAAGGGTTGCGGTCATGGGGATCGTCGAGACGCATAACAGGGTGAGAATATAAAAGCAAGCAGCAAGGTTCCCATATCGGCAGCGGAATGCGTCGACGGAAATACAGTACCTCGCAATCCTGCCGATGACAAAGAAACCGCCAATCACGCCAAGACGCCGAAGTTAAAGTAAAGTTCGGCGAGAGTGCCGGGCACGACGCCGTTGATGGTTGGATCGCCATAGATGTACTGCCCCACCAGCGCCGTCATCGCCTCTGGCTCCGGAACCTTTAGCTGAAATGTGCAGCAACGTCGCCGGCGCGTTCACGGTCATTGCCAGGCCCTGAAGCAGCGTTGAGCCGAACGCATGGCCATAGCGATGCACCATATCGAAGGCAAGACTGATGGTCGGGTATCTTCCCATCTGCCAGTCGAAAACGGCAGCTACTTGATTGGCGACGAATTGGCTCGTGCTTATTCCGCCTTGAACGAGATAGTCGAGGCCGCTGTTCAGCATGGTGGTGGTTCGCGCGATCGTTTCAAACACAACGATTCCCGTGACTCCGACAACGATGACCGCGGTGAAGGGCCGGAAATGCCGAGGGGCAATCTTCTTGACCACAAACATCAGGGGCAATACCGCCAGCAGATTCTCGGAGCGCGTGCCTGTCCAGGCCATATTGACGATCATGCAGGCGGAGCCGCCGGTAAGCACGGCAAGAGTGAGCTTGGGATGATTCTTGCTGGTACGTGAAACCAGGAACGCAGTCAACAAGAAAATGATGCCCCAGGAAAGCCACCCGGACATGAAGACAAAACGGGCGGTTCCCGCCGCAAGTTCTCTTGTGCGGTCCAGGGCCGCTACGTCCTGAAGCGATTCGCCGGAACTGGAGAACAGCAGATAAGTGCCGGCAGCGCCCAGGAGCGTGAACACAAAACCGGCAAGAACAAGCAATGTGGAGCGCACGCGGACAAGGCGAGGGTCATTCGATGACGCCTGAGGACGCGCGGGGGCAAGTCCCCACCAGAGAGCCAACTGCGCAAGGAGAACGAGCGCAAGCGACAAGTACACGTGATGGGCCTGCGTGTGCGGGTCGAGCGCCGCGATCTCGTAAAAGCCGAGCGACACATAGTCCTTCCCGGTGAGGTGTACGAACGCGGAAAGCGGATAGACCACAAGGAACGCGCCGAGCGCCAGCGTGAATCCATTCATGAAACTGCCGGTCTTCACAACGGCGCGAAGCAGCATCGCCGAAGAAATCACGAGCAGGACCGCGGCAAGCGCCCCTGCGCCCGGCGTGCCGATCCGTTCGCCGCGCACAAACAGAGTAGCCGCGACCAGCGCGGCGATGGCCGCAAAAAGGCCGCGCCACGGAATGGCCCGCGTCTCTCGATGTCCCGTCAGCACCGGCTTTCAGCAACCTCCTCGCTATTTTCCGCCACGAGCTTCTCTCTGAAAAGTTCCACCAACGCCAATGTCATCGCGCGGACGATACCGGGCCGGAGGCCCCATAGCGACTGCAGTGGAAGATTCTGTTGCGTAGTGAGGTACCACACAAGAGAAGCCAGATAGACCGTCTCCGACACCAGGCTTGCGCAGCAGAATCCGAATGCTCCCCAGCGCGGCACCAAAAACACGCTGAGAAGCACGAGGACTGCGAGATTGATGGCCGCCCCGAGCGTTCCCGGAACGACGAGGTGCAGCCCGCGCAGGTTGTTCTCGAAGGTTCTCGTCATGGCTCGCAGCGACATGGCAAGCGCAAGAGGATATGCGGCAGGAATTGCGTGCAGATATGCCCTGCCAAAACCGAAACGGATCACCGGGTCGATGAGAGCGCAGGCGAAAAGAAAGCTCACTATCGCAATCACCTGCGCCATTTGAAAGCGGCGCAGCATGAGGGAGAGCGAAGCATCCTCGCTTTCGGCGCTGGAAACCTCCACGAAGCCAATTTGCGTGAAGGCTTCTGTTGTCATGGTGATCGGCATGGTTACCGCGAAGGCGATGGCGTAGAATCCGATCTGCTCCAGCGTGGTGGTGCGAATGAGGATGGCGCGATCGGCATTCAGCAGAACGACGGCCGCCAGGCTGGGCGCCGCGAAACGCAATCCGAGCCTGAGACACCGTGCGTAAGCGCCCCGCGGCAGCTTGCTGTTCAGCCACTTCGGCTTGATGTGCGTGAGGTGAAGCAGGCACTGCAGCAGTAGCGAGCCGAGGGCGCAGAGCGCGGCGCTGAGAGGCGTCAGAGCTTGCCAATACCACAAGCCGAGCAGCGCAGCCACATAGCCGGCCTGCCCGGCAAGCATCACGGCATTCACCCAGTTGAAGCGCTTCAACCCATAGGCCATGGCGTTGAAGTAGGGCGCAAGAACCATGAAGGCGCCACATGCGCAGCATATCTCGACCTGGAGCGCGAGCTGACGATTGTCGCCGGAGAGCGTGAACGGCGCGCACAGCATGAAGAGCGGAACCGCCACGAGAACCTGGGCAAGGGCGAGCCGGAATCCGGCAGTCAAAACCTCTTGCGTGTCCGCGGCCCCCTTGGAGATCAGCGCCGTGATCGCCTGGGGCGTTCCCAGACTGAAGAACGCTCCCATCAGCGTGGGGAAGTATAGAAGAACAGCCAGTTCGCCCCGTCCTCGCGGCAGCAGCAACCGCGAAACTATCAAGCCCGAGACGGCGCCAAGTCCTACGCGGAGAGCATTGGTCCCCGACGTGGAAACATAGGACCAAATCAAATGTTTGCGATGCTGGCTCGTCTTGTTTCTCCATGATTCGATCCGCCGGAATGGGCGAAGACAGGAACCAAATGTGAACTCAAAGATCAGCCCAGGCAAGCTGCTTTCCTGGGCCGAGCTCGATGACTAAACCCGGAGCATGGGGTCAATTTTGCGCTTGAGAAAGGCTTATTCGTTGACAGGCGCCGACTTGAACTCCGCTAGCAACTGCGAGATACGAAGATCGCCCGCGAAGAGGTTGAGCAACAGTATGTACGACCACGCCCCGAGCAGGCCGAGCAACATAAAAACCAGGACGATGACTGTCCGGTGCGGCGCGGATTTCCGATCCGGCGGAATGGCCTCCTCCACCACCTGGATGACAGCCGCGTTCCTGGCCTCATCCCACCGGGCAGCGTCGTATTGCTTCATTAATAGATCGTAGAGAGCCTGGCGGTATTCGAGCTCGTGCTCCGCGCGCAGGTAGTCCGCACCGGCGCCGGCCAGTTCCCCCAGATCGAGTACGGCAGACGCCGAAGGACCGCCGTGCTCTTCCAGCCTGGCCGCCTGGTCCTGCAGTGAGGCGAGCTGGCTCTCGATTAGCTGCACCTCGGGATTTTGTTCCGTCGAGTAGGAGCGTAGCGCCTGCAGTTGCACTTCCTTGGCCGCGACCTGGGCGTGAAGATCGGCCAGAGAGGTGATCAGCGCTTTGGCTTGCGCGTCCAGTTGGACCAGGCCCTTTTCCTTCTGAATCCGTTGGAAGGCGAGCTCTGCCGAAACCAGGTCCTCCTCAGCGTCCTTTAATCGCTGCTCATAGAAAAGCCGTCTCTGCGAAGCTTCCGTCACCGCCAGGTTTTTGGTCAGCGCACGAAGCTGTTCGGGGTAGGCATTCGCGATACCGGCGGCCCGTTTCCTGTCTGTATCTGTCACGGAGATTGCGATCAGAGTGCTTTTCTCAGATACGATCGTTGTGTTGTCCGCCAACTCCTTGCGGGCCGCGGTCATGTCTTTTGCGCGATAAACGCCGGTGAGACCGAATTCCCCGATCACCGCATCCGCGATGGGACGCGAGGCAAGAAGCCCCAAGTAGAGTTCGTTGGGATTTCTCAGGTTCAGCGCAGTTCCGCCGGTTGCGGCCGCCAGCGGGTTTGTGGCGGAAGGGTTCATTGACAATTCTCCCATCAGAAATGCCGCTGACGGCTGCGTTTGGTGCGGCGTCATGATCCTTGTGATTGCCGTGTACTCCACCGGAAGCACCAGGCTGACCACAATTCCCACGAGCATGGCAACGGCGGTTACCGAAAGCACCATCCGCTTGCCTCGGGCCAACTGCTTGAGAGCGCCAAGAAAGGTCAGCCTGCGCGCCGGCCCGCTTTGCCCGGAAGAAGATTCCCCGTGTACAGGGGATTCTTCCCGAGGGGTTCCTGGATTCTGTTCCTTCATGATTTGCCTTCTTGTCAGTAGGCCGTACCGAGCACGGCGCCGGTGAGGGCGGTTTGCGACAGGATTTGCGTGAAGTACGGAAGCTGTTGGATGAATGTGCTCGGGCCCTTCAACTTGGGTGGGACGATGATCGCGTCCCCGGGCAGCAAGGCCGTCTTGTCGAAGTCCGAGCGCCAGAACTCGCCGTGGGTTTGCCGGCTGATCACGGTGCCGTCCGCCCGAATCAGGAAGATGCGCTTGGTGTCGGCTTGCCGCGTCGGGCCCGCCGGCATCGTTCAGGTAAGCGTAGAGCCGCTTTCCCCGCTCGTAGCGGAACGCATTTTCGTTGTACACGGCGCCGGAAACCTGTACCGTGTTCAGCTCCGACGGGATGTAGAACGCATCGCCGTCCTCCAGCGGGAAGTCGGGGATGTCTTCCACGCTGCCGGCGTCTGGCTTCATGGCCAGAACTATGCGCCCCGTAGGTTGAACCGCGGCAAGCTGCGCAATCAATGCCTGCTGCGCGCTCAACTGCGCCTGTTGTTCCCCGCTGTTGGCAGCTCCAGGCGAAGAAGCGGCCGCGTTGCGCGCGAGGAGATCTCTCTGCATCTGCGCGGTCGATTGCCTGATTTCGAGCTCCTCGGCGCGGCGAGTGGAAATGCGGGTGAGCTGCGAAGCATAAAGATAGGAGTGCGGAGTCAGCCCACCGGCGCGCTTCACCAGATCCCGCAACGTTTCCCCGGGGCCGATACGGTACACACCCGGCGCGTTCACCTCGCCGTCCACACGCACGAATGCCGCGTGCTTATCCACGGGAAGAGGGATGTCTTTTTCAGAAAAGATGGTGACTACGTCTCCAGGCTGCAGGACGGCGTTATCCGCCGATGCCGGGTTGTCAATGGCATTGGCCAGGTTGAATGCGATCAGCCGGGTGCTCAGGTCGTGCTCGTCCAGGCGCTCGATGGCAGCGTAGTCCCAGTTGATCTCCTCGCTGTTCCGGGCGGCCTCGAAGCTGGTTTCGCCGCGCGGGTTGAATTCGGCCTGCGCATTGATGCCGGTTTGCGGGTTGGTCCCCGCCTGTTGATTGGCTCCTGTCTGCGCATTTATCCCTGCCTGCGGATTAATTCCGGTCTGCGCATTGATCCCTTGTTGAATGTTGGCTCCAGTCTGTCCGGCTGGACCGATTTGTGCGTTGGTTCCGGTCTGCGCATTCACGCCAGTCTGCGGATTGAGTCCGTACTGCGTGTTGAACTCGGTCTGTCCGGCGATCCCGGTCTCTGTATTTGTCCCCGTCTGGGGATTGAACTGATTCGGCGAAAAGCCAAACGGATGACCCATTCTCTGGGGCACGAGAAAGTTCTGCCGGTTCCAGTAGTCCCGCGTGAGCAGAAACTGGCGGGATGGAATGAGGTCGGAGATGCGCATCCCTTCGCGCCAGGCATAGCGTCCCGGCTGCGCCACGTTGCCGCGGAGGGTCACCGCGTTGTCGAAGCGCGGCGAGAGCGGATACACACGCAGCAGATCTCCGTCCCGCAGCACTCGCTTCATCCCCGAGGCATCCAGAGCGAACGATTCCACGTGCCGGCTTTCGTGGTTTTCAATCTGCTCCAGCAGAACGCGATCCTCATCCGCCAGGTTGGTCAGGCCTCCGGCGTCGTCCAGCGCCGAAGCCACTGACTCGTCGCCCTTGATTTCGTAGATTCCAGGCTCGTTGACACTCCCGATCATGGCCACTTGCGCTCCGGCCGGCGGAATATAAATCACATCCCCGGGCAGCAATGGAACGTCGTGGGATTTGTCGCCTCTTCGTAACAGATCGTAGAGGTCGAATTCCGTGATCGCCCGATCTCCGCGCCGCAACTGGATGTGGCGCATGGTGCCGGTGGCCGAGGGCCCGCCGGAGGCGAAGAGTGCGTTCACCAGCGTGCTGAGCGAGCTGATGGTATAGACGCCGGGCTGGCGGGCGCTGCCCAAAACGAAGACCTGGATGGAGCGAAGCTGGCCCAGGGTGACGTTCAGGTCAAAATCCTTGTAGAGTTTCGCGAAGGCCGACCGAAGAAAGCTCTGAAGCTGCTCGTAAGGCAGGCCGGCCACGGTCAAGGTCCCTATGGTGGGAACAAAGATCTGCCCGTTCCGATCCACGGTCGCGCGCGTATCCAGATCGATCTTTCCCCACACGTGGATGAGCAATTCGTCGCCGGGCCCGAGAACGTAGTTCGCGGGAACCGGGATGCGGTCCAGCGGGGCAAAGGTTGTGGGCGTCTCGTCGAACAGCTTTCTGCCGAACACAGGGAGAGAATGACCGGCCTCATCCTCGGCAAAGATCTCAAACTCCGTTCGCGTGGTAATCGGCGCCGCCGCTTTGTAGGAAGGCGGGACGATCATTGTGGCGGCAGGAGCGATTCCGGGGGAAAATGTTCCCGCGCCCGGCGTGGTTCCCGCAGGCGCCGGCATGGCTTGCGCCGCGGGCGCAGCGCCGGTTGCCGGAGGACACAATTCCGCAGCGCCTTCGGGGACAGGGCCGGGCCCGGTTGGACAAACCACTGTTTGCGCTCCGGGAGCTATGGGGACCGACTTGCCGCCGCATAGCGCGCCCGTCAACAAAAAGAGAATCAGGACCTTCGTTTTCATCGTGATGGGATCTCTCAACTCAAATCTGCCTGCAATCGCATTCTTTTCCGCGCCGGGAAACGGCCCGGTCAGAGGTTACGATCCGCCTTGAACAGCTCAATTTCCGCACTCAGTTTCTCAACCTTTTGTGTCAGGTCCTTCATTTGAGCGGAATACTCGCTTCCCGGCGAATCTCCAGCGTTCTCTGGATTGCCTCCGCTCAAAAGGCTCCGCATCGCCTGGCGCGCCAGATCCGACACGCTGCGCGCGCCGGTCGCGGCGCAAATTCGCCGCAGAGTGGAGATCTCTTCTTCAGACATCCGGATGCTGATCATACGGGACCGTGGTCTCAAGACTCTCATATGGAACTCGAATACTGGATGTAGATTTCAGGCGCGGGACCGCGCGAGGGCGGGACTGATTACAGAGTGTTTTCCGGTTCGAAGCGAGTGCTGATTGGATGGCAGCCACGATGGACGCCGGGACAGGCTTCGCCCCCGCCGGTCCCAGACATCTTGACGGGCCACATGCGATTGCTACAAGAAACACACGCTTGTGCCAGCCGAATGCCTCTGGGGTGAGCGCGTTTCTAAGCCCGATGCGCGACCTGGGCGCAATCCGTGGTTTCGTGAGCGAGATTACCTTAGCACGCGTAAACAGGGGACGCAAGGAAAACGTATGACAAATGCATTACGCTAGTAAGTGATTGATTATATGTAAGCAATGCCAGATTTGGCCGATAGAAGCTGCGCTGGAAGCCTCTCTATGGTCTTCTGGAATGCATTCAATTGCGATCGTAAAGAATGGCAGGTCTTGAGAGCCTGACATACATGTAAATGGCCCACTGCATTGCCAGGGCGCCGCAGCAATCCAGCAGCACGTCCCAGCCGGATCCGCTGCGGTTCGGCAGATAGGTCTGGTGCCATTCATCGCAGGCGGCCACCAGCGCCGTGCCCAGCAGCGCCAGTTCGGCATCGAATAGAAATCGATAGCGAGGCAAACTCAGCCACCAGGCGCGCAGCCACGCCAGTCCGAGAGCCCCATAGCCGAGAAAATGGCCTGACTTGCGAAGGTAGTGGTGGATGATTTCCCAGCGCGCGTCGCCCACGGGCCCGAAGAGCGCTTCAAAAAGCCGCCGCAGTGGACCGGAGGTGCGGTTGGCGCCGAAAAGCTGCGTCGATTCCATCGCGACGATGGCGATCCCCAGGGCCACCGGCCACCATGCGCCGATCCAGAACCGGGGTCCCCGCGGACAGGTCTTCGTCCGTGGGGTGGAGAACCGGGGTCCCCGCGGACCCGGGGCCCCCGGCGAGCGGTCGTTGCTCGCTGGGGTGGAGGGACAGGTCTTCGTCCGTGGGGTGGAGAATCCGGCGCCGCGCCGATTATTCAACATGGTAGTTTGGCGCTTCGCGGGTAATGATCACGTCGTGCACGTGACTCTCGCGCAGGCCAGCGCCGGAGATGCGCACAAATTTCGCCTTCTCCTGCAACTCGGCAATCGTGGCGCAGCCCAGGTAGCCCATGCCCGAGCGCAATCCGCCCACCAATTGGAAGACCATCGCCTCCAGCGGTCCGCGGTAGGGCACGCGCCCCTCAATGCCCTCCGGGACAAACTTGGCCAGCCGGTTCTCATTGGCGCGCTCGCGCTGCACCACGTCGGTTGGCCCGCCTTCCGCGACGGCCAAATCGGCCGAGCCCTGAAAGTAGCGCTCGCCCGAGCCCTGGCTCATCGCCGTCAGCGAGCCCATGCCGCGATAGCTCTTAAAGCTGCGCCCCTGGTAAAGGATGGTTTCGCCGGGGCTTTCGTCCACGCCGGCAAAGAGCGAGCCGATCATCACCGAACTGGCTCCCGCGGCAATCGCCTTGGTGATCTCGCCCGAGTACTTGATGCCGCCGTCGGCGATCACCGGAATTCCGTGCTTCTGCGCCGCGCGGTAGGCTTCGGCGATGGCCGTGATCTGCGGCATGCCCGCGCCCGTCACCATGCGCGTGGTGCAAATCGATCCGGGCCCGATGCCGACCTTGATGGCGTCGACGCCCGCGTCGATCAGCGCCATCGCGCCCTCGTAGGTGGCCACGTTGCCGGCCAACAGAGCTACGCCGGGGAAGCGCTTCTTCACCTCGCGCACCGCGTCCAGCACCCGCGAGGAGTGTCCGTGCGCCGAGTCGATGGCCAGCGCGTCGGCGCGGTTGCGCACCAGCTCCTCCGCGCGCTCCAGAAAATCGCCCGTCGCCCCGATCGCCGCGCCCACGCGCAGCCGGCCCTGATCGTCCTTGCTGGCGTTGGGATACTTCAGCTTCTTCTGGATGTCCTTGACCGTAATCAGGCCCATCAGCTCGTACTTGTCGTTCACCACCAGCAGCTTTTCTATGCGGTGCCGGTGCAGAATCAGCTCGGCCTCTTCCAGCGTGGTGCCCACGGGCACGGTGATCAGGTCTTCCTTGGTCATCACGCTGCCCACGGGAACGTCGGTGCGCGTCTCGAAGCGCAGATCGCGGTTGGTGAGGATGCCCACCAGGCGCTTGCCCTGCGTCACCGGCACGCCGCTGATGCGGTAGCGGCGCATGATTTCGAGCGCGTCGCCGATGGTCTTGTCGGGAGCGATGGTCACGGGATCGACGATCATGCCGCTCTCCGAGCGCTTTACCTTGTCGATCTCGCCGGCCTGGTCGGCGATGGAGAGATTGCGGTGCACAATGCCGATGCCGCCCTGCTGCGCCATGGCGATGGCCATGCGCGACTCCGTGACCGTATCCATGGCCGAGGAGATCAGCGGCGTGTTCAGCGCGATGGCGCGGGTGAGCTGCGTCTGCGTGCTCACCTGGATAGGCACAACGTCGCTATAGGCGGGGACAAGCAGGACATCGTCAAAGGTAAGAGCTTCAGACAGATTTTCGTTGAGCATGATGTGTCAATGCTCCTGGCGCACCAGGGACTCGGGTTCCCGGCTGGCAGGAGCTTCCTACTATTGTAGCGGAGTACGCTGAAGGCGCCCGGTTTCCTGTGCGCCTACTTCTTCAGCGGCTTCCTGGCAAAGTAATACAGCGAATACGCCAGCAAACCGAACGCGATCACCGACACCCACGGGTTATAGAGGAACGTGTGCGGCCAGCCGATGGGGTTGGGTTTCTCGAAGGTGGTTTCGTAGCCCTGGAGGGCGACGCCGATGAGGCCCACGATGCCGCCGGCGGCGATCAGGCCGGAGGCGTAGAGCGAGCCGGGCGAGACGTCGGAGCCGGCTACTTCCGAGTTGCCGGCGCGCTTGGCGGCCCAATCGACGAGCGCGCGCACCACGCCGCCAGTAAAGATCGCCAGGGTGGTTCCGATCGACAGATATGCGCCCACGGCCAGCGAGAGCGAGCGGATGCCGAGCAGTTCAATGGCGATGACGAGGAAGACGCCGATCATCACCAGTCCCCAGGGCAGCTTGCGGGTCAGAATTCCGTTGATGACCGTGGCCATCAGTTGCGCTTGCGGCGCGGCGGCGCGCTCGCTGCCGATGCCGGGAATCCAGCGCACCTCAATGCGGCCCGTCGCGGGCGAGTAGAGATATTTGCCGCTGGCCAGCTCCGACGATCCGATGGCGTTCAGCACAACGTACTCGCTCTTGTGGTGGATGGCTTTGGAGCCGTCGGGGGCGATGACGGGAAACTCATCCACGAGCCCCTTCACATCGTGTTGAATCGCCACGCCCGGGTGCGAAGCGTTGATATCCCATGGCTGCGGCGCGGCGCGGAAGGTCTGCAGGCTCTGGTTCATCAGCTGCAGCGTGAAGCCGATCGCAATCGTCGAGACGGCGATGCCGATGAGGAAGGCGAAGCGCTGCGATTTGGGCGTGGCGCCGACGATGAAGCCGGTCTTCAGGTCCTGCGAGGTGTCGCCCGCCTCGGCCGATGCGATGCAGACCACGCCGCCGATGGTGATGGCCAGCGCGCCAAAGGCCGGCGCGGTCCAGCCGCTGACGAGAAAGATGGCGGACGTGGCCATCAGCGTGGCGATGGTCATGCCGGAGATGGGATTGGCCGAGCTGCCGATCAACCCCACAATGCGCGAGCTGACGGTGACGAAGAGGAATCCGAAGGCGATCACGAGAACGGACGCGGCGACGTTGGCGAACAGCCCAACCTGCGCGCCGGGCACCGGCTTGAACCACAGGAAGAAAAACATCAGCACGATGAGCGCGAGGGAGCCGACGACGGCCGTGCTCATGGCAAAGTCGCGTTCGGTGCGGATCGGCACTGCCACGGCGGCGGAACTGTGCCGCATCTGCGCAAAGCCGGAGCGCAGCGCGCCCACGATGGTGGGCAGAGTTTTGAAGAGGGTGATGAGGCCGGCCGCGGCCACGGCGCCCGCGCCCATGGGGCGAATGTAAGTGATCCACAGATCGCTCGGCCCCATTTGCGCGATGGGCACGGTGCCGGGATAGATGGGATGCGGCAGATCCTTGCCGAAGAAGTAGATGAGCGGCATGATCACGAGCCACGAAAAGACGCCGCCGGCAAACATGGTGCCCGCGGTGCGCGCGCCGATGATGTAGCCCACGCCGAGATACTCCGGCGTGGCGTCAGCCTTGATGGACGCGCCTTTCAGCACGTGCTGCGGGCCGAAGTCCGGCTGGTACTCGGGCGTGCCGGGCCACGCGCCGAAGAGATTCTCGTTCTGGAAAAAAGTGTAGATCGCGCCCAGACCAAGCCCGAAGAAGACGCGGCCGGCAAACGAGCCGCCCTTGGCGCCGGCCATCAGCACGTCGGCGCAGGCCGTGCCTTCAGGGAACTTCAGTTTGCCGTGCTCCTCCACGATGAGCGGCCGCCGCAGCGGCACCATAAACAGCACGCCGAGATAGCCGCCGATAAGCGCCAGCATGAAGATGCGCGAGTATTCGAGATCGAAGCCGAGGAAGATGAGCGCGGGGAGGGTGAAGATGACGCCCGCGGCAATAGACTGCCCTGCGTTGCCCGCGGTCTGGACGATGATGCACTCCAGGATCGAGACCTTGCCCTCGCTGCGCAGAAAACTGATGGAGATGACAGCGATGGGAATGGAGGCGGCGACGGTGAGCCCGGCGCGCAGGCCCACGTAGACGGTGACGGCGCCGAAGATAATGCCGAAGATAGCGCCCAGCAGCACGGCGCGGAGCGTGAATTCGGGTGGTTTCCGGGAAGCGGAAACGAAGGGCTGAAAATCGGGCACAGAAAGCCTCCGACGGTTGGCAGGCGAAGTCTTTGAGAAATCCCTGAAGGGCGAGTTTAGCAGGGGAAGGGGTGGATGTGACAATGTCCCGCGCCGGCTTTGCGAAATGAGTTCCAGTCGCGTAGCGTAGATGCATCCGCAAGTAGGGAGCGTTGTTGTTATGACCGATCCAGCGTCTGTTTCTTCACCCAAGCGGCTGCTTTCGCTCGACGTGCTGCGCGGTTTGACCATCGCTTTCATGATTTTGGTAAACAATTCCGGCGTCGGTGCATGGACGCAGTTGCACCACGCCGATTGGAACGGGATGACGGCCACCGACCTGGTGTTTCCCACGTTTCTTTTCGTGGTGGGCGTGTCCATCGTGTTCTCCACGGATGTGCGCCTGAAGCGCGGCGGCTCACGCGCCATGCTGGCCTGGCATACCGTTCGCCGAGCCGTCATTTTGTTCCTGTTGGGCATTGTGGTCAATGGTTTTCCCTATTTCCATCTCGACCACCTGCGCATCTACGGCGTTTTGCAGAGGATAGCCATCTGCTACCTGATCGTCAGCCTGTTTTACCTGTGGGACCGCCGCGTGTGGACGAAGATCGGCCTGCTCGTTTGCGTGCTCCTTGGCTATTGGATCCTGGTGCGCTGGGTTCCCGTGCCGGGAGCGGGTATGCCCGGCCGCGACGTTCCCTTCCTCGACAAGGACCAGAACATCGTCGCCTGGGTGGACCGCCAGCTCATGCCCGGTCATCTCTACGAAGACTGGACCACGCACAATACGCGCGATCCCGAAGGCCTGCTCAGCGATATTCCTGCTGTTGGAACGACTTTGCTTGGATTGCTTGCCGCGCTGTGGCTGAGCGGCGAGCGCTCCGTGAAGGCGAAATCCCTGGGCCTGGCCGCGGGCGCGGCGGCTTGCCTAGCCTCAGGCTTCTTCTGGTCGATCTGGTTTCCGCTCAACAAGAAGATGTGGACCAGTTCCTATGTCCTGGCGGCGGCGGGGTGGTCGCTGCTGGTGTTTGCGCTTGTCTATTGGGCCATGGAACAGCGTGGCTGGGGCAGATCGGGAGGGAGCAAGGCGCTGGCTTGGCCGTGGCTGGTCTTCGGCTCGAACGCCATCGTTGCCTACATGATCAGCGAACTGCTGGCCCCGGCCATCGGGCTGGTTCATTTCACCTCCGCGGGACGGCGGACCGACGCGCTCGCTTATCTGTACATGCATATTTTCACCCGCATCCCCGATCCCGGATGGAGAGCCTTCGCCTATGCGGTCTTCTACACGGCGCTATGCTTTCCCCCGGTGTGGGTGCTTTACCGCCAGAAGATCTTCGTGAAGGTGTAGCGGCGCGGCGCATCCGCGGCAGATGGCCCGCGGCCGGTCACGGCGAAGCGGAAGGAGCGTTCTCCGCCGCCGGCTTTCAGCTTTGATGAAGTGAGCGCCGTTTCCCGGTTGCCCCGAAGCGGGTTCCAGAATTGCCGGACAGCAAGCGCGAACTCAAACCGATTCGATGGCGTGGATGCCCTCGTCCACTTCGCCCTTGAGCGTTTCCGCGTCAGGATGGAAAACTCTGCGTTCCCGCGCCGGCAACTCCGCAAGCAGATCGCCATAAGCCTCCGTCTCGCACCCCGGAAACGCGGCAAAGCCCACCGCCGAAGCCATAGCGCAGCTCACTTTCACCAGTTCCGCCACGTCCCACGCGCCGTCCTTGCGCCGGACCTCGTGGTGTTCCGCAACCACCGCCTCGAAGTTCTCGGGCAGCTTCCAATCGCCGATCAGTTGCCGGCCTATCTCGCAGTGATGCCAGCCGAACAGCTCGCGCTCTGCCTCCAACATGATGGCAGCCGTCCCGTAGTGTTTCTCCAACAGCGTTGCGTACCCCTTGGGCTGAATCACCGCCAGCGCCATGCGCCCGATATCGTGCAGAATACCGGAAGTGTACGCCAAGTCCTTGTCGAGGAAGCCCACCTTCGCAATCCGTTCCGCGATGATGGCGCAGGCCAGGTTATGCCGCCACAGATTGCGCATTGCCGGGTAGTTCATGGCTTTGCCGAGATAAGCGCGCACACCGACCGTGACGCACATGCCCTGCAGCGTGTTGGCGCCCAGCACGGCCACGGCCTGCATGATGCTCGTGGAGGGGTAGCGCGGAGCGTAGAGAAGCGAATTGGCGACGGTCAGAACCTCGCTGGCAAACGCCGGGTCAGAGGAGATCAGATCGCACAGTTGGTGCAGCTGCACGTTCTCATTGTTTGCTAGTTGCAGCACCCTCACGGCAACCAGCGGAAACGGCGGCAGGCGCAGATAGGCCCAGGGCAGAGTGGCCGCCTGCCCGCTTTGGTCGTACATCCCCACTGCTCCCATCGCAGGAGCCCCCTTTTGTCCCGAAACCCTCGCGTACGGCGCGAAGTTCGGGTTCCGCGCCGTCGTCAAGCGCCGCCGGGCGCACACTCGTCGCTACGCATAGTCCGATAAAGGTTTTATCGGCAGTCAGCAGGAGTTTCTATAGGGGGAATTGCACTATGCGGTACAGGGGCATTTTGCTTCCATTCCGGCGTTGCCGCGCTGCTCATTGGGCGATCCAATTCTTTCCATCGGTACTTACCCACGCCAGACCGCGGTCATTCAGAATTTCAAAGACTGTGGCCGGCGGGGGCGCAGCACTAGTGTTAGCTGGGGCACTCCCCGCCGTTTCCGCTTCAGCGGCAGGCGCCGCTTCGGTGCTGACACTGCCCGGCGCTTGCCTCCGCACCGTCACGGCGCGGCCCGTCCACTGCTTCGTCACAGGCTCCCAGGCGCTCCCGGAATCGTCACGCAGAAACAGCGTGCCCGCGTTGTCGATGGCCAGCATCACGTGACCCGCCGCCGCGATGGACACGGCGGGCAGGCCGCTGGGCAGGTGGATGGGATGCACCATGTCCGCCGCCGAGAATGCGCCGGAACTTAGCTTTTCGCGTTGCACAAAGCTCGTGCCAGCGGCACTTTGCTCTTCAAGAAGCTGCCGCGAAATAGCCGCAGTCTTCGTGTTGGCGCTGCCCGGCGCGCCGTTGTCTACGCCGGGCTCGCTGGCTGCCGTATTTGCCTTGGCCGCGAGCAGATGCCTCTGCGGCGCTTCGGCTTCCACCTGCTCCTGCTTTTTGTCAGACGCCGTTGCTCCCGGCTCCGGCCTGGAAAAGCCCGCGCCCCCCCGCTGCGCGACCCCGGCAATGCCCCCGCCCGCGAATCCCTGTCCGCTATTTTCCGAAGGCGGCGCTGCCTGCTCTGAGGCGGATTCCAGCCCGGTCATCCTGCCCGCCGCCGGCATCGCGGTCCCTGCAACAGGTTCTTGCGAAACCTCGCCAGGCGCCGCGCCGGAGCGTGCGGACTTCAATGCTTTTGTCCCTGTCGCAGGCGTCCCGGGCGCAGCCTCGGCCCGCTGCTGCGGCGCGGGATTTGCGGCGGCAATTTCGCTTTGCAGAACATTGCGTGGCTCAACCTTCACCATCTCGGCGCTTTGCTCCACATGCCGCACGTGCACGTAAACCGCCACCGCCGCCGTGGCGGCCAGCGCCGCGGCCGGAGCCAGGGCAAGCCCCCAGCTTCTCCACCAGGCGCGCGGCCGTTTTGCCGCGCCCCGCGCAGCGGCCGCCGCCACAACCTCCGCGCTCGCGGCTTCCTGCGCCAACGCCACCACCTGCCTGCACCGGGGGCACACCGCCAGGTGCTCGAGCACTTCGGCGCGCTCCCGCCGCCCAAGCGCCTGCTCGGCAAACGCGTTCAGGCTCTCCGCGCCGGGATGAAACTCGTGTTGGCCGGTTGCATTCATTGCCGTACTCATGGCGCCGCCTGTTCCTGGAACGCCTCCGTTTGCGAATTTTGCAGCAGTTTTTTCAGGTTCACGTCCACATCGCGCGGGTCGGCGCCCAGCGCTTCCTGGGCCGCGCGCCGGCTCATGCCGCCGCGCTGCAGATTCCCGAGCACCTGCTTCCTCGTACCCTCGGCCGCGCGCCGCAGTCTCCGGCTCACCGTGGCTTCGTGCACGCCGAGCACGCGCGCAATCTGCAACAAGGTCTGCCCGTCAAGATAATAAGCCGCCAGCAAAAAGCGCTCCTCCGCATCGCGTTCCCGCAGCGCCTTTTCGATGGCTCGTTCCAGGAGCGAAAGTTCGTGGGCCGGCGTTTCCGGGGGTGGATGTGGAGCGGGCGCGTCCACCTCGTCCAGCGGCTCCTCACGCTGCCTGCGGCGATGATAGTCCACGTGCCGCTGCGCCAGCGTCGTCCGCAGCCAGCCCATCAGCGATCCCCGCCCGCGGTACGAAAGCAGCGGACAGCGCCGCTCTCCGTTCCGCATGGTCAGGCCGTAGAGCTCGCCATACAGTTGATCGGCCAATTCGCGGCCCAGCGTCTCGCTGCCGGTGATGGCGATGGCCGCGCGAATCAGCGGCTGCCGATGCACAGCGATGAAGCGCTCCCACGCGCGCTCGTTCCCGGCCGCGCAGGCGCGCGCCAGCACAAGATCGTTCAGACAGAGTTTGCGAAAGAAGGCCGCCTGTTGCTGCCGCGTCGCCGGGGTTCCCAGCGACAGGTCTTCGTCGCTGGGGTGGTTCACCGGGGCCCCCGGCGATGGGTGGATCGAAGAGCCGGGGTCGCCGGAGCGGGCCGCCGTTTCGCCCTCCGCTAGCCCGAAGTTCT
Source organism: uncultured Acidobacteriaceae bacterium (assembly GCA_963808805.1). GTDB lineage: Bacteria > Acidobacteriota > Terriglobia > Terriglobales > Acidobacteriaceae > Telmatobacter. The sequence goes on from CAWEGN010000005.1 coordinate 440,614, forward strand.
GCGCCGTTCCCGCTTCCAGCAGGATCCGCTCGAACTCGTCCTCTGCCAGGCCCCAGCCGGCCGCATCGCATTCCCGCCAAAGCTCCTCAAGCAGGGCACGGCCGACCGCTCCCGGCAGTGCCGGTATCGCCGCTTCAGCCGCGCTGGCTACGGATTCCGTTGGCGCCATCCCCACGCCCTCACGATACGCCTGATTTTTTTGACGTTGTGATGGGCTCTTTGGACGCCGGATCGGAAGCCTCGCAAGCCCCGTCCCACAAAAAATTCCGCAAGAAGTCCCCTGCCCGCCGTTCTCCGGTCAATAACCGGTGCGGAGGACCGCGAACCGGCGGAGGAGACGGATGAAAAACCTGGGCAGATTTGCATTGGCGGCGGCGCTGGTCTTTGCGGCAGCCGCATTTCAGCATTGGAACAGCGTGAAAGCAGCCGGCGGGCCGATGCAGGCCGGGAGCGGACCCTACCGCGTGCTCGCTCCCATCGAGAGCGGCAACCTGCTTTTGTTTCCTGTCGTGCGGGCCGAAGGAAAATCCATCGCGGAAACCCCGTTCATCACCCTCGACGAAGGCCTGAAGAGCGGCGAGGTGGAAGTGACCGAGGCCGGCCGCGCTCAAGGGCTGGTTCGTCCGCGCGGCCAAAACACCCAGCAAGCCTATCGCGGCGATGAGGTGAACACGCTGGTCCTCGTCAACCACTCCAAGCGGCCGCTGCTGCTGCTCGCCGGCGAAATTGTCGCAGGCGGCAAGCAGGACCGCATCATCGCCAAGGATCGCATTGTTCCCGCCGATGCCGATCCCATCGATCTCTCTGTTTTCTGCATCGAGCCGGGCCGCTGGACCGGGAGTTCATCCACCTTCGGCGTCGCGGGCAAGTCAGCCGCAAAAAGCTTCATGGTCCAGCCCGAGGTGCGCGAGCGCGCCATGGCCGAGCAGGACCAGCAGCAGGTGTGGAATTCGGTGAACGGCGCGATCTCGCAAATGGAGGCGGCAGCAGCGCCGGCGTCCGCAGGCTCATCGGGCGGATTCGGTCGCGGAGCGTCTGCGCCCCGCACGCTCGGCACCAGCAGCTACGCCAAGGCCATGCAGGATTCGGCTGTGAGCGAGAGAGTGGATGAAGCAGCGGCTCCGGTCATGAACGCCCGCGAGCAGGTGCTGGCGAAGTTGCGCGACGAGCACGCCATCGGCGTAGTGGTCGCCGTGCGCGGCGAAATCATCTGGGCTGACCTTTTTGCCTCGACCGATCTGCTTTCGCGCTACTGGACCAAGCTGGTCCGCTCCTACGCGGCTGAGAGCCTGGCCGAGGGCGAAAACCACGCCGCGCCCAGCGTAGCCGATGCACAGCATTTTCTCGACGAGCCCTCCTCCGGGACCGAAAACAGCGCGAGCGAGGTGGGCATCTACCGCTATCGCGAGATGAAGAGCGGCGGCGCGGAGACCTTCGTGCTGGAATCGCTACTGCCCGGCACGGGCTACGACGTGCACACCAGCAAGATGAAGCTGCGCGGCGAGGAGAGCCAGGTCGTCAAACCGCAACCGGACTTCGAACCACCGATCCACCGCCCGGACGTCTACCGCCCTGAGATCGTCCGCTGACCTGCATGGCGCCTCTGCCTCTTCACGTCCGCCGCGGCGCATCGCGGTGGGCGCGGAGCAGGCGTTCGATTCGAACTCGCTATTTGCCGGGCGCCTTCTGCCTCGCGCGCCCCACGCGCGGCGCCGCGATCAGCGTGAACGCGACCAGAAAGATCGAAGCGGCAATGTAGGCCAGGTGGCCGTGGCGCAGGTCTTCGGTGACGAGCTTGACCGCGACCAGAGCCAGCGCCGAGTATCCCAGCCGCGCCAGCTCCACACGGCGCCAATGGGCTCCGCTATAGACGAGCGCCAGCGCCGCAACGCACAGCGTCAGCGTTCGGATGAATGCCAAATGATGTGGGCCGGGCTGAACGCGGAGCGCGGCCAGGCCCATAAGCCCCCCAATGAGCAGCGCCGCTACGGCGCCCGCCGCCAGAGCGGCAAAGCCCAGGTGAAGTGTTTGCGGCAGCCAGGATTCACCCTCGCGCGGCTGCGCGGCGGCATAGCAGAGAATCGCGGCGCACGCGATCGGCCATACGCCTGCCGGTGGCGCGCTTTGCGGCGTCCCCACCAGTGCGCTGACAAGAAAGCTCGGCAAGCCCGATGCCAGGGCTCCAGCAAGCAGAAACACCATCCCATAGAATTCAAAAGCCACTTGGCGTGCCCGGCTGCCCACGATTGTCGCTGCAATCGCCGCCGCGCCCAGCAGCACGATCGCCGCCAACGGCGACAGGCACAGGAAGCTCCCGGCCAGAAGCAGCGCCGCGCCCCACGCGGCAAAGACCGCGGTGTTGCGCTGTTCCTTGGCGCGCTCAAAGACCGTGAAGACCGCCGCATAGACCGCGCCCGACAGAACCAGGCAAACCATACCGAGAGTCGTGGTGCTTCCTCGCGGCCCGAAGTCGGCCACGCCGACAGCAGCCAAAAGAAATGCAATCGTCGTCTGCAGCGTCTCAAAGACCGCGATTGGCCTCTCCCGCAGCATCGTCTTCAGGCCCACGCTCGCCGCATAGACGACAAACACCGCGACACCGGGAGCAAGCAGCGCGATTCTACTCAGCGATGGGTACTCTTCGCCCACAGGTTGGGGGGCAAAAGAAACGTAGATCAGGATCCAGATCGCCGCATCGGCAGCCAGCGATATCAGCGCGCGTACCTCCGGCACACGATCCAGCTCCGGTGCAAACTCGCAGATTGCCGCCAGCACGAGCAGCACAACGACGAACGGCATCAGCGCGTGCGAGGCAATGGCCAGCGCCAGCGCCAGCCCTGCTGCGGCGATGCAGCCAACGCGCAGCACGGGCGCCATTTCGCGCTTCCGCGCGAGCCCCATCGCCGCCAGCGCATAGGCGCAAACCACGCCCGCGGCGATGGCCGGCGAAAACACCTTGAAGCGCAAGGTCAATTCCCAAAGCATGGGAGCGAGGATCAGCGCCGAGGTTCCGGCGTAGATCGCGCCGGCGAAGCGCTGCCCGCCGCGCGTCCGCGCCGCCCATACCAGCCATGCAAATGCGTACACGATGCCGGCCGAAGCAACCGCCAGCTTGGGAAGTGAACTCGCTGCCTCCACGGCGCGCAACACATACGCGCCGGCAGTGCCCAGCATGGCCCTGCCCAGTACCGAGAACATGCTCCCAGCCGGCGCCACGGGCGTGGCTGCCGCGGCCTGCGGAGCCGGTGCCGCTTCCAGTTCCGGCGAGGGATGCGGCCAGCTCGCCGCGACCGGGTGCTCCAGCGCGTGCACGCGCCGCTCCAGCGCTTCCATGCGTCTCTCAAGCCGCTCGATTTCGCCCGGAAGCTCGCTCATGGATCCCGCCCCATCTGTCGCGGACGATGCCGTCCTCAATCGCCCGCCGCGGCTTCGTGCAGATCCTTATCCGGCCACGGAGGCAGCAGCTTGACCAGCGCCCACAGGAAAAACAACGGCAGGATGGTTAAGCCAATGGCCACCAGAAGGCCTTCGCGCGTCACCAGGGCCATCTTGTAGGTGGTGTACCCGAGAAAACTCTTCGAGAAAAGCTGGCCGCCGATCACCACGTTCCAGCGCATGGCAAACACGCTGATCAGGATCAGGCTGCCGGAAAGCACGTAGATTCGTTTGCGCGCAATATCCGGCAGCTTCACGACCTGTGCGATGAAGAGCAGGATCAGCGGCGCCAGCGTACCCACCAAGATCTGCAGCACGATCTGCGAAAAGTAGAGCCTGGTGTGCACCATGAAATTGAGGGTGCGGAACGATTCGTCGGCCTCGTAGACGCGGTGCACCAAGTCCAGCATCTCCAGGCTGAAATCGATGATGAAAATGTAGAACATGTACATGGCGATCGTGTCCACGCAGCGCATGTCGATCGCCTGTTTGCGCAACTTGGTCACGGCCATATAAAGCAGCATCACTGCGGCAATCCCCGACACCATGGCCGAGAAGATGAACACCACCGGCATCAGCGGCGACGACCACCAGGGATTGGCTTTGAGCGAGCCAAAAATGAACCCCACATAGCCGTGCAGCAGGAATGCCGAGGGAATGCCCACCAGCGTCACGATCCAGCCGACCTTATCGTCGATATGCAGCGAATGCTCGCCGATGTTGCTCGAGCCCAGCGTCATGATCTTGTAAATCAATCGCAGCAGGCCCTTCGACTGTTGCGACTTCAGCACGATTTCGCGCCGGTAGTCGAGCCAGATTTCGAACACCAGCACCGCCATCAGATACCACATATACACGTATCCGAACATGGCCATGGCTGAGGTGCTATGCGGCGTGAAGTACATCTCCGGCGAACGAAACGGGTGGCCCAGGTGAAACACCAGTGGCAGCGGCGCAACCAGCAGAAACGCCAGCGCCGTCAGCAGCGCCAGCCGGTAGGTCGGCTTCACCGCCTCCACGCGAAACACGCGCTCCAACGACGCCAGAATGAATGCGCCCGCCACCAGCCCCGTGATGAACGGGTAGAGAACGATCAGCACGCTCCAGTACAGCGTCACCTCGTTGGGATACATATAGCCTTCAACACCGCTCATAAATCAGCTCCCAGCTTTCAGCCTTCAGCCCTTAATCCTTGTGTCGCCACATCAGCTTCCCTCCGCAAGACCCAGCTAAAAGCTGAAAGCTGAGAGCTGATAGCTGCCTTTCTCATCGCACCGACCCATCCAGCCCGTTGTAAAACGCCTTGGCCCCGGTGGCCATCTGCGGCTTCAAAACCTGCACCGTGTGGGTCTTCAGAAACTCGTGAATCGGGTCATTGGGGTTCTTCAGGTCGGCCAATTGCCGCGCTCCCGTCGGGCAGGCCTCGCAGCAAGCCGTCGTCAGTCCCTTCGTAATCCGGTGGTAGCACAGCGTGCACTTGTCCGCGACCTGCTTCGTGGGGTGAATGTAGCGGCAACCGTAGGGGCAGGCCTGCACGCAATAGGCGCAGCCCAGGCAGTATTTCGGATCGATCAGCACCACCCCATCCGGGGTGATGAAAGTCGCCCCCACCGGGCACACCTGCGTGCAGGGCGAGTCCGTGCAGTGGTTGCACATCTTGGGAACGAAGAAGAACTTCCCCTCTTCGCCTTCCTTCACCACCGGAAAGCCCTCTTTGCCGCCGTCGGGCGAGATCACCTCCGGCGTTTCGAGATGATAGTCCGACCGGTGGTACTGCTCTACCCACGTGCGGAAGAACCCATCGGGAACGTCGTTCTCCGTCTGGCAGGCGCGCACGCAATTGCCGCACCCGATGCACTTGGGAATATCGATCAGCATGCCCCACCAGTGCTCGCTCATCTGGTAGTTCGGCGAGTCCTCAGGGGTTCCGGCCAGCACGTGTTTCCACGCCACGGCCGCCGCAGGCAAAAGGATCATCAGATGACGCCGGCTGATGTTCATTTCGCGCCTCCCTTCGCCGCGCTCGCGGTGGAGCCGGAACCCGCGCTCGCGCCGGAGTCCGAACCAATGACCGGGCTGTGGGGGTTATGGCAGGTCACGCACGGAGCTCCGCCCGAGTGTTCCGCCGGATCCACCTGCGGAAAGCTCGCCGGCTTGGCCGCGCTGGCCGTATGGCAGCGCGCGCACAGCACCGCTGAGTCCGGCTTCACCGGCGTTACCGACATGGGATCGTCGGCGTGCGCCGCCAGCGCGCCGTGGCAGGCCTCGCAATTCACGTGAGCGTGCGCGCCTTTCGCCTTGATATCGGCAATATCCGTGTGGCACGTCTCGCACGTCTGATGCCCCGCGAACTTCACCGGGCGCGCGGCAATCTCGCCGATGGCCGCTCCGCGATAATGCCCATACTCCCCGAAGCTCTTTGGAACTACGTACGCGCGCACCACCAGAAACACCAGGAATGCGAGAACGAAAAGCCCCGCAAACCGGAAAAGATGTCCTGCATCCTTCATGCCGCTCATCAGGCGCTGTCTCCGTATAGCCACTGGCAGGAGGGTTCATCGTGATCAATCGTGTGATCTGGCACACCCCCAGCACCTCTGACCTTAAGGACAGGCCGCAAAGAAGTATGTGAGATAGCTCACAATCAAATGTGACGCCCAGCGATCCAGCATCTTCGAATATTGAGTCTGCACACTGGGCGCATACTGCAGGAACCCCGCCGGTTAAGAGCCGGCTGGCCTGTCCGGAGGCGATACCATGAACCTGGGAGCGCAAGATGCCGAAGATTCTCGATGGCGCGGCCATCGCCGCCGCCATCAAGCAGGAAGTGGCTGAGGAGGTGCGCGCACTCGCCCCACGCGGCGTGCGGCCCGGCCTCGCCGCCGTGCTCGTGGGCCACGTACCCGCGTCCGAGATCTACGTCCGCAACAAGGTGCAGGCCTGCGCCGAACTCGGGCTATCGAGCGACCTCATCGCTCCGCCTGACACCGTCACGACCGCCGAAATGCTCTCGCTCGTTGCCCAACTGAACGCGCGCGACGACATCGACGGCATCCTTATCCAGCTTCCTTTGCCGGCGCAGGTCAACGCCAAGGAGCTGCTGGATGCAATCCATCCCGCGAAAGACGTGGACGGCTTTCATCCCGTGAACGCGGGCCGTTTGCTGGCCGGCCGCCCCGGTCTCGTGCCCTGCACGCCCGCCGGCATCATCGAAGTTCTCAAGCGCAGCCACATTCCCATCGCCGGCCAACATGCCGTCGTCGTCGGCCGCAGCGACATCGTCGGCAAGCCCGTTGCAATGCTACTGCTCCACCAGAACGCGACGGTGACCATCTGCCACTCGAAGACCCGCGACCTGCCCGCCATCACGCGCCAGGCCGACATTCTCGTCGCCGCTATCGGCCGCCCCGGCTTCATCACGCCCGACATGGTCAAGCCCGGCGCAACGCTCGTCGACGTCGGCATCAACCGCCTCACCACGCGCGAGGAATTCGACCGCTTCTTCAAGGGTGACGCCAAGCGCGAAGCGACGTTCGCTAAGCGCGGCTCCGTCATCGTTGGCGACATCGATCCCAAGGCCTTCGAGCTCTCCGGCGCATACACGCCCGTGCCCGGCGGAGTGGGCCTGCTTACCATCGCTATGCTCATGGCCAACACCGTTCGCGCCGCCAAACTGCGGCGGGGATTGTAGCCCGTGCTGCGCGTTGGCCTCACCGGCGGCCTGGGCAGCGGCAAAAGCACCGTTGCCGCCATGCTGCGCGAACTTGGCGCTCAGGTCATCGAGGCCGACGCATTGGGCCGCGAGGTGATGGAGCCCGGCCACGAGGTCTACGACCAGATCGTCGCGCACTTTGGCCTTGACGTCGTTAACCCCAACGGCCATCTCGACCGCGCCCGCCTCGCCGATCTCGCCTTTCGCCACGGCCGCTTGCAGGAACTGAACGCTATCGTCCATCCGCCCGTGATTGCAGCCCAGCAGCGCTGGATGGAGGAGATCTTTGCACGCGACCCCGCCGCCATCGCTGTCCTCGAATCGGCGCTGATCTTTGAAGTAGCCCGCGACGCCCGCGCCCGCGGCGAAAAAGAAGGCGTGCTCGCCGGCTGGCGCCGCCGCATCGACCGCATCATGGTGGTCACTGCGCCCGATGAAATCAAAGTCGCCCGCTACGCCGCCCGCATCCAATCCTCAGCCGCGGGCGGCGGGTTCTCCCGGCCCGGTGGCCCTCCGGTGGTCACCACCCTTGGAGCCATCGAATCCGACGCTCGCATCCGCCTTTCCCACCAGGTTCCCGATGCCGAAAAAGCCGCACAAGCCGATTATGTGCTTGATAACTCTGGCGATATCGCGGCTTTGCGCGCCCAGGTCCAGGCCCTCTGGCCGCGCCTTCTGGCCCAGAGCAACAAACCCGGGCAGAACATGTCTCTACAATAAGAAAGGCGGCCGCGCCCGGCGAGGCGGAACCTTGCCCCGCTGCCGCCGTATCTTCTTCAGGAAGGTTCTTCAGGTTTGTTGGCCATGAAACTGAGCCGGATTCTCATCATCCTTTTGCTTTTGCTGGGCGGATTCTGGTTCATCACCACGCATCTTCAGCCCGGCTTTACCATGGGCCGTCCAGCGCTGTTCGGCTCCGGCGGCTCCAGCGCCCCGCTCGAACTCACTGAGGCGCACGCCGCGCCCAGCTACGACGCCGAAGAGCAGAACAACATCGCCATCTATAAAAAGGTTCTTCCCTCGGTGGTCAACATCACCTCCACCACCCTGGTCTTCGACTTTTTTTATGGAACGGTGCCGCAGCAGGGGCAGGGCTCGGGCTTCATTCTCGATAAAGCCGGCCACATCCTCACCAACTATCACGTGGTCGAGGGCGCCAACCGCGGCATCGAGGTCATGCTCTCGAACAAGCGCCGTTATCCGGCCCACGTGGTGGGCGTCGACAAGGTCCACGACCTGGCGCTGCTGCAGATCGACGCGCCCAACCTCCAGCCGGTCACGCTGGCTGACTCTTCGCAGCTCAACGTCGGCCAGAAGGTCTACGCCATCGGCAATCCCTTCGGCCTCAGCGGCACCATGACGCGCGGCATCATCAGCTCCATCCGGTCGATTCGGAGTGCGGATGGCGCGCCCATTGAAGACGCCATCCAGACCGACGCGGCCATCAATCCCGGCAACTCCGGCGGGCCGCTGCTCAACTCCTCGGGCGAGGTCATCGGCATCAACACCATGATCGCCTCCAACGGCGCCGACCAGAGCTCCGGCATCGGCTTCGCCATCCCCATCAACACCGCCAAGGCCGTGCTCGCCGACCTCATCCGCTACGGGCGCGTCAAGCGGCCCTCGCTGGGCATAGTGTCGTATGCGATCGGCCCAGATCTCGCTTCGCAAATGGGCCTTTCCGCCGATTCCGGCGTCCTCATCCAACGCGTCGTTCCCGGTGGAGCAGCCGAGCGCGCCGGCCTGCGCGGCGGCAACGAGCAGGCCTACGTGGGCAACACCCCCATCATGCTCGGCGGCGATCTCATCGTCGCCATCGATGGCCAGCAGGTCTCAGATCCCGAGGACATCAGCGCCATCATGGACAAGCACCAAGCCGGCGACACCATCAGCGTCACCATCCTGCGCGGCAAGAAACAGATCACTCTCAAATTGATTCTGGGAGAAGCGCGCGACGCGAACACCTAGCCAGTTCCCCTCCGGCTCCACAACTGGTACCGCTTGGCGCGGATTGAGGAATACTCCTGCAAAATCGAGGAATAGACCCGGCCACCCGCCTGCGCTTTGAAAGGGCACGGCTTCACAGCTTGCTGAAAAACTCGGCGAGAGAAAGTTTTGTAACAAGGGCACGAGTTTACTCGGGCCATAACCTACGCAAAATCAATGAGGGCTTTAGCCCCTGCACCCTTGTCCCATCTGTTTCTAGCAATCTCCGGACTTTTTCAGCAAGCTGTTCAGCCGTGCCGTAAAGGAATCGGGGAAATCGCTGGCTTCAGCCACTGAGGGAAGGTTTTCGGGAAATCTGAGGTGGTTGTGAAACAGCTTCTAGCCAATTCCCCTCCGGCTCCACAACTGGTACCGCCTGGCGCGGATCGAGGAATACACCTGCAAAATCGAGGAATAAGGGTTTCCCACCCCCGTGCGGTTGCCCCACTCCTACTGCTTGTCATCCTGAGCGGAGGTCGTCCGCCCCGGCGGACGACTGAAGTCGAAGGATCTGCGGTTGCCTTTCGCTCTGTATCAGGGCATGAATTCACAGCCTGCCCTGAGCGCAGTCGAAGGGTGCCGAAGAGCGGCCCCAAAACGCCCAAGCGGCCCGAAAACAACCCGAACCCCAGCGGGGCATTTTGATCGACAACAAGCCTCAAATCAATTTCGTAGCCGGCAACCCACAAGGGCCGAAGTAAACTGCACATGGCCCATGCCGCTCACCGTCGCCGAGTTTGTGCATCGCTGGAAGGTCTTCTCGCAGACCGAAAAGGCCGGCGCGCAATCCCATTTCATCGACCTTTGCGAAATGCTCGGGGAAAAGCACCCCGCCGCAGCCGACTCCGCCGGCGAAAACTATGCCTTCGAGAAGTATGTAGGCAAGACTCGCGGCGGCAAAGGCTTTGCCGACGTGTGGCTCCGCGACCACTTCGCATGGGAGTACAAAGGCAAGCACAAGGACCTTGCCAAGGCCTACAACCAGCTCAACGACTATCGCGAAGAACTGGGCAATCCCCCGCTCCTCGTTGTCTGCGACCTTGAGCGATTTGAAGTCCACACGAATTTCACAGCCACCTCCAAGCGCGTCTACGCCTTCGACCTCGACGACCTGAACCGCAACCAGGTAACCGCAACCTGCCCTCTTCCGCCTCTCGAGGTCCTTCGCGCGCTCTTCGGCGATTACAACGTTCTGCGCCCGGAGCGCACCGACGCGCAGGTCACGCAGGAGGCCGCCAAACTCTTCAGCCGCCTTGCGGAGCGGCTGGAGATCGAAGACCGAAACCTCGGCGCCTCCCGCACAGAAGTCGCGCACTTCCTCATGCGTCTCCTCTTCTGCCTTTTTGCCGACTCCATCGGCCTTCTCCCCCATCGCGTGTTCCGCAATCTGATCCTGGGTGAGGACCGTTTCAATCCCAGGCGGTTCCTGCGCAAGCTCAAGCTGCTCTTCGAGGCCATGAGCGAGCGGGACGGAATCTTCGGCGAGCATTCCATCAAATACTTCAACGGCGGCCTCTTCGACACTGCGTCGATCGTCGAGCTCGACCGCGCCGACCTCGGCATCCTCCACGAGGTCTCGAAAAACTACGACTGGTCGCACGTGGCTCCGGCTATCTTCGGAACCCTCTTCGAGCGGTCCCTGGACCCTGCGCGCCGCTCGCTCATCGGCGCGCATTACACCAGCGAAGAAGACATTCTGTTGCTGATCGAGCCGGTGCTCATGCGCCCGTTGAAGCAGCGCTGGGCCGGAGTCGAAGCAGCAGCATTGCCGAAGCGCTCGCAGTCGAGCGTGCCGAAGAGGCGGCGCGCAGACCACCAGCAGGCGCGCCTCCGCGTCGACCGCGAATCCGAAAGGCTGCTCGGCGAGTGGATTGAGGAGCTTACCTCGGTGCGCGTGCTCGACCCCGCCTGCGGCTCCGGCAACTTCCTCTACGTGGCCCTCCGCCGCATGTCGGACCTTTGGCTTGAGGCCAACGACTTCGCCGCCGAAGCAGGGCATCTCCCTGGTCTTGCCCAAGATGGTCTCGCCCTCGCAGTTCTTCGGCATCGAAACCGAGTTCTATGCCCACGAACTGGCATCGGTCGTGGTGTGGATCGGATTTCTGCAATGGAAGCACGAGCACGCGAGTTCGAGAAGACCGCGAGCCCATCCTGGAAAAACTGCCGAACATCGAGCACGGCGACGCCATCCTCCGCTACGACGCAGAGGGAAAGCCATACGAACCGGAATGGCCCAAAGCCGACTTCATCATCGGAAATCCGCCGTTCCTCGGCGGCAAGCAAATGGCGGCCGAGCTGGGGGACAAATACGTGGACAGCTCCGCAAAGTCTACGAAGGCCGCGTCAAAGGTGGGGCCGACCTCGTCACATATTGGTTCGAAAAGGCGGGGGAAGAGATAGCGAAGGTCAGACAAAACGGGCAGGGCTTCTGGCGACGAACTCAATTAGCATGGTTGGAAATCGCGAAATCCTAAGCCGAATCAAGGAAACAGGCGATATCTTCATGGCTTGGAGCGACAGGCCTTGGCTCCTTGCAGGAGCCGCAGTTCGTGTATCAATGATCGGCTTTGACGATGGCACTCAACTCGAGCGTGTGCTCGATGGTGCCCCAGTTGAAACGATCCATTCGGACCTGACGGCGCATTCGCTCGACTTCACTGGGGTGGCGCGCTTGAAAGAGAATTCAGGAATATGCTTTCTCGGGATGATGAAGGGGGGGCCTTTTGACCTTGATTCGGCGGAAGCGAAGAAGATGCTTTCGCGTCCTCTCAATCCGAATGGACGACCCAACAGTGATGTCGTGAAAAGAAGACTTGGGGGAGGGACGTCACGACGAGGGATCGTATTGGGTGGGTTATCGACTTCGGCGTGGGAGTGTCCGAGGGTGAGGCGGCTCTATATGAATGGCCGTTCGAATACGTAAAAAAACATGTAAAGCCGCTTCGCGACATCAATAAAGAGCTCACATGAAACAAAACTGGTGGATCCATGGGGAGGCTAGGCCGGGTTTAAGGCGGGCAATTTCAAATCTTGCCCGCTACATCGTGACACCGGAGGTCTCCAAACACCGAATTTTTGTGTGGGTCAACAAGGGGGTTCTTGCCAGATCACAAACCGCATGTATTTGCGCGGGATGACGATTACTTCTTTGGGGTTCTGCACTCTATCGCCCACGAGTCGTGGACGATTGCAACCTGCTCTTGGATTGGAAAGGGTAATGATCCGTCCTACAATTCCGATTCGACGTTTATGACATTTCCGTTCCCCCTGGTCCCCCGGACTCGAACCCTCCGAATCGGAAGATACTTGCGTAAAGAGTCCATCGCCGACGCCGCCCGCGAACTTGTTCGCCTGCGCGATAACTAAGCCGCTCAACCCGCCTAGTGCCCACCTGAGGAACTCAAGAAGCGAACTCTTACCAACCTCTACAATGATCGATACGAATGGCTAGTCAATGCACACCGCAATCTTGACGAGGCCGTTTTCGCGGCGTAGGGCTGGTTCCTAGGAATCTCCCAAAGGACGAAATCCTGGCACGCACTTCTCGCGCTCAATCACGAACGCGCCGCAGCCCAGGCCGATCCGGCAACACACTGAGAGCCACGCAAGCCCCTCCCAGCCCTTTTTCTCCGCAACCCACTGAAAACACTCCCCAAATTCTTCGCGCAACTTTGCCGATAATTTCCCCCTTTGAGCGCATACTCATTCCATAAGCGTTCAACCAGATCTCCCTCATCAGCTACCGGCTACCGGCTACCGGCTACTGGCTACTGGCTACTGGCTACCGGCTACCGGCTACCGGCTACTGGCTACTGGCTTCACTGTTCCCTGATCTCTGACCCCTGACCCCTGATCCCTGATCCCTGTCTCTAACTCCTTTGCTGTCTAGACTCTGCAAATAAGTGGCTTTAGAATCAACGCTTTATAGCGCAAAACATGCGCCAACCTAATGAATCCAGGGAACTTATTTTCAGAGATAGGGGGAGGGGGGCCCCCCTGAAATATGACCCCCAGGTCATATCGGCTGCCGCTGAACCCGCCGCGGCCGAAAAGGGAGGAGCTTTCCATGTACAAGGAATGTCGTCATATCCTGCCCGACGGATCGCGCTGCCACGCTGTCGCCCTCAAAGACACGGCCTACTGCTATCACCTCGACCGCATCCACCGCGCTCTCATGACGGGAAACAACCACCAACAACCGGCTACCGTGCGACTTTAACGCCCAACCGGCTCCAACCCCTTTGCAGGCGTTCAAATACGTAACCTGCTCAGAGGTCCCCTAATCAAAAAGCGGATCGACCGCGGCTACCAGCCGATGACCTTAAAGACGCGCTATGCCTGGCTCTTTGGGACTGTGTACCAGAGTCCTTCCAGCTCGCTCACGCGCCCTTCGAGGGGGACGGGTGAAGTTTCCCGGCAGCGACGTCCGCCCGGCGCGGAGCGCATGGGGCCGCCCCAATAATTCGGCGAACTCTTGATGGAAAGGTCAACGGTCGCCAGGATCATCCGGATGTCTTCATCCTTTTCATAAGTGAGGATGGCATTGGGCGCGGCGCAGGTCGTATCGGGGCGCTCCTCGCCGGCCTGGTTGCCGCCGGAATCCCACACGCCTGCCGGGTTATCGCCGCTGCTGACGGCCAGGCACATGCAGTTGTCGGCCGCCCGCGCATGCATGAGTTCCTCGTAATAGCCCTCATTCGGCAGCAGGGCCAACTCCGCCCCCTGAAGCCCCAGCAAGCGCGAGGTATCCGGAAACCAACTGTCGTAACAGGTGATGATTCCCATTCTGCCGAAGTCCGTGTCAAACACCGGAAACCGCGTGCCTGACGTCGCTCCCTGGTCGAGCTCCGTATCGTACAGCATCACTTTGTCGTAGGTCCCCACTAACTTCCCCTGGCGATCGAAAAGCGGGGCCGTGTTATAGACCAGATCGCCGCGCCGGATATACGTGGTGCCGCTGACGTACATCTTCCATTGCCGCGCCTTGGAGGACAACAACTGCCAGGACGGCCCGTCGGGAAGCTCGGCTTTCAGGGGATCCCAGTTTCCATTGAAAAGTTCCGGCAGCAGAGCCACGTCCGCGCCGCGCGAGCCCGCCGCGTCCAGCCACGGCTGCCAGTGCTTCAGGCCGCCGTGCCCCCAGCTCACCGCCACCTTGACGGGCCGTGAAGGGACAGGCTCGGCCTCTTCGAGCAAAACCTGGTCCCACCAGACCTGGCCCTGCGCGCTGTAGCGGAAATAAAGCCGCACTTCCGTATCCATCTCCCGAGGCGGACCCTGGAAGCGCGCCTCTCCCGTCGCCCACTCTCCATCTTTGCGATAGTGGAAGATTCCGTCGTTGTATTGCAGGGTATCGGGGGTGGAAAAGACCCCATGGACTAAATTGCGATTGACGTTTTCGAGCCCCGAGAAACGGAACCTGACCTGCATCCGGTACCACTTGCCCGGCGTCATGCGCACCGGAATCCGCACGTAGCCGTAACACTCCTTCCTCCCGTTGCCTTCGCCGAGCAATTGGCTTTTGCCGCCCGGGCCGCCGGCCACCAGCTTGAAAGAGGGCTGCAGAGCCGGATTCCCGGCAAAGCTGGACCACCCCTCCGGCAGCGCCCCGGCCACTCCCTCCATGGAATCGCCGTGCGCGATCAGATTTTTCCCGCTAGCCGGTGCTTCCGCCGACTCGCCGTCCGGCCTGGGGAATGCTTCCGGGGAGAACGATCCCCAACTTGCCTTAGCGCTGCCTATGCTCGCGGCGGCCACAGCCCCCGCTTTCAGAAATTGCCGACGGTCCACTATTCCCATGAAACCCTCCCCATTCAACTTTATTTTATCGAAAGCACAAATCCTCAGCCATCTTTCTTCGAATGGCAAAATCCGGCCAACGGTTTCGTCCTTAGTACCTTCGCGACGGCGTCGCGGCTATTCGAGCCAGCCGTTACCCAAGGCGCATCATGAACCGGGATTTCCATTTTGGCTTCCCAGTCCGGGGCGAGTATACACGCAACCACCCCGCCAGCGCCCGAGTTCCCGAAATTCTTCCTGCCGGCGGCTGCTGTCAATCTTCTTCGGCAGCGCCAGCCGCAGCCCCAGGCTACCCAGATTGTAGGCGACCGCACTCAACCACAGCCGCACCTGGTTGGAGCGAAACCGGTGGCAGCTCAGCAGGCGCTGCGCCGGGAGCGGACCGCGGCGGCCAGCTCCTTGAGGAGCGCGTGCGTTCCCTTCCAGTCGATGCAGGCGTCGGTGATGCTTTGGCCG
Source organism: uncultured Acidobacteriaceae bacterium (assembly GCA_963808805.1). Taxonomy (GTDB): domain Bacteria; phylum Acidobacteriota; class Terriglobia; order Terriglobales; family Acidobacteriaceae; genus Telmatobacter. The sequence goes on from CAWEGN010000005.1 coordinate 456,002, forward strand.
TAGACGAGCGGCTGGCCGGGGACGAGCTTTTGCGCGCCGGCTACCAGGTTGCTCTCGATCATGACGCCGACGATGTTGCGGTTGCCGGCCGCGATCTGCGCGGCGACATCGCGGCAGACGATCGACTGGCGCTTGTAGTCTTTGCCGCTGTTGGCGTGGCTGAAGTCGATCATGATGCGCGGCGGGATGCCGGCGCGCTGCATCAGCGCAGACGTCTCGGCCACGCACTCGGCCGTGTAGTTAACCATGTTGCGGCCGCCGCGCAGGATGATGTGGCAATCGGGATTGCCGGTGGTGACGAAGATGGCCGACTGGCCGTGATGCGTGTGGCCGAGAAAGGTGTGCGAATACGACGCGGAGAGGACCGCATCGATGGCGATCTGCACATTGCCGGAGGTTCCATTCTTGAAGCCGACGGGGCAGGAGACGCCGGAGACGAGCTGGCGGTGGACCTGGCTCTCTGAGGTGCGAGCGCCGATGGCGCCCCAGCTTACCAGTCCGGCGATGTACTGCGGCGAAATCATGTCGAGGAATTCGGTTCCGGTGGGCACGCCCATCTCAGCGAGGTCGATCAAGAGGCGGCGCGCCAGACGCAGGCCGTCGTTGATCTTGTAGGTGCCATCGAGGTACGGATCGTTGATGAGGCCCTTCCAGCCGATGGTGGTGCGCGGCTTTTCAAAGTAGACGCGCATGACGATGCGCAGATCGGCGGAGAACTCGCCGATGGCGCTTTGGAGCAGGCAGGCATACTCGCACGCCGCCTTGGTGTCGTGGATGGAACAGGGCCCGACGAGCACCAGAATGCGGTCGTCCTGGCCTTTGAGAATTGCCGTAATCTCGTTGCGAGCGTTGTAAATGGTCGCCGAAGCGGCCTCGGTGATGGGAAGCTCCTCCTCCAGAAAGACCGGCGGAAGAACCACCTTGGTCCATTGAATACGAAGATCTTCCGTGCTGTGGAACATGGGATCCCTTTCGGCGCAAAACAATTGGGCTCTCGCGTTCGAGAGGCCCTGTTACGAATCTACCAGCCGGAAAGAGGAAAAGAGAATGGCGTGAGCCAGCGCGCGGGCGGCAGGAAATGTTGCGGCGCTACAGGATGGCGGCGCGTTGCATTCGCTCGCGCGGCGGAGAGCGGCGGATTAGCGCATGACTTCGTATGCGGCGATCCCGCCGGCCGCGGCCCCTGCGACGATCAGCACCGGAACCAGGAGGCGCACATGATGGCGGGGCTCAGAACCCTCGCCGATGTACTCTTTGGCCTTTCTCACCTGCGCCAGATCGGCGTAAGTGTGCGCCACCGTCTTGTTGTTGTCGGAATCGACGTACTGGAAGGACGCATCGGAGAGTTCGCCGAGAGAGCCGAGGGTCTCCGAGCCGTCGCGAAAGTCAAACTCAAGATAGCTCCCCTTGGGAAACCTGGAAAGCCGCTTTTCCATCTTTCGGGCGTGCTTGTTGAGCTGCACGGACGACTGCGCCTGGATGACAGGCACGACGGCGATCAATGCCCAGGCGACGGCTGCAGGAATCCATAATCTGCGTCGAAGAAGAGGGAGAAACGCGATCATAGGGGCCCCTCCAAAGAAAATGCATCGATCTCTAGACCATACGGCCTGTCCAGGCGCGACCGCAGCCCGGCGTATGTTGTTCCAACATACCATCAAATCTGGTTGGCGTGTCCCATGTCCTGTGCCTTTCGTAACCAGGAGAAGCACGAAAAACGCAGGACACGCGGAGAAACCAAACATCGGCGAAACACGCCCCTTGCCGCAGGATCCATCCATATTCAGAGATTTGCGGCGAGCCGGATTTCGCCTTTTCGTCCACGTGAAACGGCACGGAAGGCTCCATGGGGCGGGCTTTCCGCTGCACGAACGTGGAAGAATCCAATGGATCAGGTTCCCGGTCAGGCGCCCATCGCTGCCTTGACAGTAAGTGTTTGCACTGCGTAAGATCGAGGGGCGGGGGCGTATGGATTTACGCTTTTAAGTGCAAGAATCAATGGCACTTAACGAGCGGCGCCCCGATCCGATGCGCGGCTTGAGCCGCGTGCGGAAGAGCACGGAGAGCAGGCAAGATGCCGGATGCGCGCCTCAGTCCGCGCGAGCGGCTGGTGTTGACCGCCATTATCGACTTGTACATTGCTACCGGAGAACCGGTGGCGTCGCAGGCGGTTGCGCGCTTGTTTGGCGACCGGGAGGGGTTGAGCTCGGCGACACTGCGCAACGTGATGGCAGCGTTGGGCGAGGCCGGGCTACTGGAACAGCCTCACACTTCGGCCGGACGGGTTCCGACGGCAGCCGCTTTCCGCTATTACGTGGAACAGATCATGCAGCCCGGGCGAACTGCGTTGGCGGCATACGCGAGCGGCGCTGCGCCGGGAAGTGTGGAATTGCCGTTGAGCGAAGCCCGCCGCGGACAGATTGAGGAAAGCTATACCGGCGTGGCCAGCAGCCACGATTACCTGGAGCGAACATCGCACGTGCTGGCGCTGATTTCAAGCGGGCTGGGCGTGGCGCTGGCGAGCTCGACCGCTGGGCAGGTGCTGGAGCACATTCATTTTTCGCGCCTTTCCACGGGCCGCGTGCTGGCCGTGCTGGTGACGCAGGCCGGCGCGGTTCAGGACCGGGTGCTGGCACTCGACCATCAATTGACACCGGTCGAGTTGGAGACGGCGGGCAGCTACCTGAACGAGAACTTCCGCGGCTGGCCGATTGAGCGCATCCGGGCCGAGGTGGCGCGACGCATGGAAATGGAGCGGGAGGCTTACCGGGAGTTGCTGGCATCGGTGGAGGAACTGTGCCGCAAAGGCGCGCTAGCCGGCGGCGAAAATGGCGCGACGATTTTTGTGGACGGGATTGCGAACCTGATCAGCGCGGAGCAGGACCGCGAGCGGCTGCGCCAGATGCTGCTGGCTCTGGAAGCCAAGGAGCGGCTGGTGGAGCTGCTGAACGCTTACGTGGACGGCCACCGGCAGGAGGTACGCGTAGTGGTGGGCCTGGACGATTCCTCACCGGCCATGCAGGACCTGGTGCTGATCGGCGCTCCGGCCCGGTTGGGCGGCGGCAATCTGGGCACTGTGGCAGTGATCGCGCCCACACGCATTCAATATCAGGAGATGATCCAGGCGGTGAGCTACATTGCCCGGCTTTCCGAGCGCATTCTGGACGTTCCTGCCGCGTAGGCGCGGGCATTCCGGCGGCGACCGGGCGAGCAGCTGCGGTTAAAGTGAATCTCAAAACAAGCACAGAAGGCTGCAGCCGGACGCGAAAAGAATCATCCAACAAGAAAACGCTCACGAGATTTTGGGAGAATGTGCTGAATCATGTGGAAGCCGAAAACAGAATTGACCGAGGTGGACTCCCCGGAGTTTGAAGAGGCCGTGCGCGACGAGAACGAAGCGAGTCTCGATCCCGCGAAGGAGCTGCCGGCGCCGACGGCCGAGGAAGAGCTCGCCGCTGGCCAAGCGGAGGCCGGAACCGCGGAAGAGGCGACTGAGCAGACGGAATTGGGCCAGTTGAAGACGGAGCGCGACCAGTTGCTGGATCGCCTGGCGCGCCTGCAGGCCGAGTTTGAGAATGCGCGCAAGCGCGCCGAGCGTGAACGGGCCGAGTTCCGTGAGTTTGTGACGGGCCAGGCGATCGAGCAGTTTCTTCCCGTGCTGGATAACTTCGAGCTGGCGCTCAAGTCGGGCGGTTCGGCGCACCAGTTGCGCTCCGGCGTGAACCTGATCGTGAAACAGATGGAAGAGATTCTGGACAAGATGCAGGTGAAGGCTGTGCCTGCGGTGGGCGAGGCGTTCGATCCGCACATCCATGAGGCGATGGGGACGGTGGAACGTGACGATGTGCCCGACCAGCACGTGGCCGAGGAAGTGCGGCGCGGCTACAAGATCCGCGGCCGTCTGCTGCGGCCGGCGCTGGTGCGTGTGGCGCACAATCCGAAGCAAGTGAACGAGTGAAAAAACAGCTTTCAGCCGTCAGCTCTTAGCTGTATCGAGGGAGAGCCAGCGGCTGAGTATCTAGAGAGATGCGTGCAATGAAGTTTGAAAACGAAAAGAGATTAGCAGGGCTCGAGTATTGAGGTTGAGAAGCTGAAAGCTGAAGGCTGAGAGCTGAAAGCTGATTAAGGGGATCATGGGTTCTAATACAAGAGTGAGCAAAGCAGATTATTACGAGGTACTGGGCGTCTCGCGCGACGCCAACGATCAGGAATTGAAGAGCGCCTACCGCAAGCAGGCGCTGAAGTATCATCCTGACCGCAATCCGGGCAACCACACGGCCGAGGAAAAGTTCAAAGTGGCCAGCGAAGCCTACCAGGTGCTGAGCGACGCCAACAAACGCGCCGCCTATGACCGCTACGGCCACGCGGGGCTGGGCGCGCAGGGTTTTGGGGCCGGTCCGTTTGCCGGCGGCGTAGATATAGGCGACATCTTCGGCGACTTGTTCGGCGAGATGTTTTCTATGGGCGGCATGCCGCGCGGGGCATCGCGCGCTTCGCGCCAGCAGCGCGGCGACGATCTGCGCTTCGACCTGACGATCGACTTCGAGGACGCGGTCTTCGGCACCGAGAAAGAGGTGAAGATCCGGCGCCTGGAGGTATGCAGCGTGTGCAACGGCCGCGGCAGCACATCGGGCCGCGGGCCAAGCGTGTGCAGCCAATGCCATGGGCATGGACAGATCCGCTATCAGCAGGGATTCTTTTCCGTGGCTCGCACCTGCGGTGCATGCGGAGGAACGGGATCGGTGATCGGAGATCCATGCTCTGCGTGCCGCGGCGAGGGCCGCTCAACCGTTGAGATCAAGCTGAATGTGAAGGTTCCTCCCGGCGTGGAAGAGGGCACGCGGATCCGGTACGGAGGCGAGGGCGACTCGGGCAGGCTCGGCGGGCCCAAAGGCGACCTTTATGTCCTCCTTTCCATCCGGCCGCACGACTACTTCGAACGCCACGGCCAGGATCTGCATTGCGTGCTGCCCATCAGCTTTCCGCAGGCGGCGATGGGCGACGAGTTCGAGATTCCCGGCATCGACGGGCCGGTGAACATAAAAATCCCCGAGGGCACGCAGAGCGGGAAAGAGCTGCACATTCGCGGAAGAGGCGTTCCCCACCTCAACGAAAGAGGAAAGGGCGACCTGATCGTGAAGGTGGTGGTGCAGATTCCGCGCAAGCTCAACCGCGCGCAGCGCGAGCTGGTGGCCAAGCTGGCCGAGAGCATGGCCGTGGACAACAAGCCGACATCGCCGGGGATGATGGAGAAGATGAAGGATTTGTTCAGCTGAAAGAACAGCTCTCAGCTATCAGCTTTCAGCGCATTCCCGGAGACATCGAGCGATAGATGCCTGCCGATGGGCGGACCAATCCGCTCGATTGCGCGCAGAGTTGCGCGGGAAGGATTGGTGGAGCTGGTCGGGATCGAACCGGCGACCTCCTCGTTGCGAACGAGGCGCTCTCCCATCTGAGCTACAGCCCCACGACTTCTCTAGTTTACCAGCGGCGCCGGGTTGGGGAAAGGGCGCAGCGGGGTGGGCGCAGCCCACCATCCTTTCCTGCAGCGGATTGCTACTCTTCCCTCAGCAGGATCAGCGGATCGACGGTCAGCGCGCGGCGCGCCGGAATCCACGAGGCCACCAAGCCGAGCAAAAGCATGGTTGTGACCACCCCGCCGAGAACCATCGGATCCTTTGGCGTGGCCTGATAGACGATAGACGACAGGAGGCGCGTGGCCAAAACGCCCAGCGACAGTCCCGCGGCCGAGCCGATGGTCAGCAGGCGGAAGGCGCGGCCGAGCGAAACGCGCAGGACTTCCCGCTTGCTGGCGCCGAGCGCGACACGGATTCCCAGCTCGCGCAGCCGCCGGCTAACCACGTACGAGGCCATGCCGAAGACGCCCGTCACCGCGAGCATGGCGCCGAGCAGGCCGAGGATCCCCAAGGCTACTGTCGCGATATGGGGGGCGAATAGTGCGGTATCCATCGCTCCGGTCCACGTCTCTGTCTTGAGAGGCAGGCTGGAATCCAGGCCGTGCAAAGTGCGCTCCAGCGCCGCCGTCATCTCCGGGTGAATCGCGCCTGGTCCGTACCACCAGCGACATGTTGCTTGACTGATGCTGCTGGAAGGAAAAGAACATTGCGGGCTTTTGATCTTCGGTCAGCGTCCGGTATTTGCCGTCTTCGACCACGCCGGCGACGATAGCCCGGTTGCCGCCCGAGAATTTGAAATGTCCGCCGATCGCTTTGCCGACCGATCCGAAGACCTTGATCGCGAACTGCCGGTTCACCAGAGTTGCGATCGGGGCGTTCTTGTCGTCATCGAGCCTCAGATCCCTGCCCGCCAAAAGCCGCGTTCCGGCCGCGTCGATGTAACCCGGCGAGATGGTGTAGTTCATCGCGTCGGCGGCATTGTTGGTGGGCCGGAAATCGGTCGTAGTGTCGGTGTAGACGTAGGAGTCACCCGCGGCGAGCCCCAGCGGAAACTGGTCGACAAGCCCAACGGAGGACACGCCCGGGATGGCCGCGGCCGCGCTCAACATGCGCCGCTGCATCTCGGGCACGCGGTCACCCGTGTAGCCGGCCATGTGCAGATCGGTTTCGACGAGTAGGGCATTCTGCGGCTGGAACCCGAAGTTGCTGTGGAGAGATCGCGCCAGTCCCCGCACGGCGACCAGCGACGAGGTGACCAGCACGGCGCAAATCGCGATCTGCGTTACCAGCAGCACGTCACGCAGGGTAAACCGCCTGCCTCTCTCGGTGCCGCTCATTCCCGTGCGAATCACCTGCCACGGATCGGCACGCAGCACCTGGCGGACCGGGACCATTCCAAAAAGCAGACCACTGACGAGCGCCAGCAGCAGCGCCACGCCATAGGTGCGCGCGTCAGGATTCACCGGCACATTGATGGGGATATTGGGAATTGGCTGCCAGGCGCTGAGGCCGTGCAGGATCGCCACGCCGCCAGCGAGCCCGATGGCTCCTCCGGCCAGAGAGAGCAGCAATGCCTCGGTGAGCAGTTGGCGCAGAATCAGAACGCGCCGCGAACCCAGCGCCAGACGCAGCGCCACTTCCTTGGCGCGATCGGCGGCGCGCGCCGCAAACAGGCTTCCCAGATTCGCGCAGGCGGCGAGCAGAATGAGACCTGCCAGCAGCATTAACCCGGTCATGAATGCTCTCGCCGGGCCGCCCAGCATGTCGCCGATCAGTCCGGGACGAGCCAGGGTGAATTTGATCCCCTCGTCATCGGTCGGATAGGCCTTTGCCAGCCCCGCGCCGATTGCGTTGAGGTCGGCGGCTGCCTCATCCGGGGTTACGCCCGGCTTCAGCCGGCCGAGCACGAAGGGCGAATGATTGCCGCGCGACTGGAGCGAGTTGCTGCCCTGCACGACCGGCTCTTCGACAATGGGAATCCACAACGCCGGCGAGAGGAACAGCTCCGTGCCGCGAAAGTCCGGCGGCGCCACGCCAATGATCGTGAACGGGTGCTTGTTGATGTCCACCATCCGTCCCACCACGCCCCGGTCGCCACCGAAATAGCTGCGCCAGTACGCGTAGCTCAATACAACGTATGGAGCGCTATTCATGCCCTTTTCGTCGGAAGCATGAAAGAACCGGCCGAGATAGGGCTGAATACCCAGTGCGTCAAAGTAGTTGCCGCTCGCCAGGTAGGGCCACGCCGTCGAGGGATTCTCGCCGTTGTCCACCCCTACGGCGCCCAGGATCAGCACCGCCGTCAGGCTCTCGAAGCTCCGATTCCGGTCGCGCAGATCGAGATAGTCGGGGTACGACTGCGAGGGAGACCGGAAGTACTGAATCTGGTAGAGGTTCTGCGCATTCGGCACGTTCACCGGGCGCAGCACGAGCGCGTTCAGAACGCTGAATACGACGGCATTCGCGCCAATTCCCAGCGCCAATGTAACGATGGCCGTCAGCGTGAAACCGGGCGATTTCCGCAACTGCCGAAGCGCAAATTTAAGATCGTTGAACATTTGTTTCCCTTCTGTTCTGTACGTGGGTTCCCCGCTTCCAGTTCCTGCACGTGAGTTACCACATGGGAAGTTTGAGAACAAAGGGGTTATCGAACAGAAGCAGGTTTACGCTGTCCGCTTACGGCAATCCGTGTCCGGAATCGAACGGGGCGGGTACGTTCGGCGAGGTTCTATTTCACCACGGACTGGCAGGCTCCCCTCTTCCTGATTCAACGAGGGAAAGAGCGGGGCGAAATACGCCAGAAGGCGTAACACCAAACAGCGTAAAACGAGAGCCCGGTCTGGGGAATGAGGACGAGGCACGCCAGACGTGGTGGACGGCCACCGGCGCCATCAATGCAATGGCCGGGGACGAAGCCCCGGCCTTTGGCTGCTCTAATGGCGCTAGACCACCTAGACCCACTTAGAGCTGGTTCATGTTGGCCAGGAACTCGGCGTTGTTGCGCACCTTTTCGAGGCGACTGATGAGCAGCTCCATGGCCTCGACGGGCGACAGCGGGTTGAGCACGCGGCGCAGGATGAAGACACGCTGCAGGTCTTCCTTGGGAATGAGCAACTCTTCCTTGCGGGTTCCGCTGCGCTGGATGTCGATGGCCGGGAAGACGCGCTTGTCGACCAGCTTGCGGTCGAGAATGATTTCCATGTTGCCGGTGCCCTTGAACTCCTCGAAGATGACTTCGTCCATGCGCGAGCCGGTATCGACGAGGGCGGTGGCGATGATGGTTAGCGAGCCGCCTTCCTCGATGTTGCGGGCCGCGCCAAAGAAGCGCTTGGGCCGCTGCAGGGCGTTGGAGTCAACGCCGCCGGAGAGGACTTTGCCTGAGGGCGGAACGATGGTGTTGTAGGCACGGGCGAGACGGGTGATGGAGTCGAGGAGAATGACCACGTCGCGTTTGTGCTCGACGAGGCGCTTGGCCTTCTCGATGACCATCTCGGCCACCTGCACGTGGCGGGCAGCGGGCTCGTCGAAAGTGGAACTGATCACTTCGCCCTTGACCGAGCGCTGCATGTCGGTGACTTCCTCAGGGCGCTCGTCGATGAGCAGCACGATGAGGACGATTTCAGGGTGGTTGGTGGTGACGGAGTTGGCGATGGACTGCAGCAGCATGGTCTTGCCGGTGCGGGGCGGAGCGACGATCAATCCGCGCTGGCCCTTGCCCACGGGCGTCAGGAGATCCATGACGCGGCCGCTGACGCCTTCGCGCACCGTCTCCATCTTGACGCGTTCCTGGGGATAGAGAGGCGTGAGGTTGTCGAAGAGGATTTTGTTGCGCGTCTCTTCGGGCGACTCGAAGTTGATGGCCTCGATTTTGACCAGGGCGAAGTATTTCTCGCCTTCGTGAGGAGGGCGGACGTTGCCGCTGATGGAGTCGCCTGTTTTGAGATCGAACTTGCGGATCTGCGAGGGCGAGACGTAGATGTCGTCGGGGCCGGGCAGATAGTTGTAATCGGGGGAGCGGAGGAAACCGTAGCCGTCAGGGAGGATCTCAAGCACTCCGTCGGCGAAGATGTGGCCTTCCTTTTCGCTTTGCGCCTGGAGGATCTTGAAGATCAGATCCTGCTTGCGCAGGCCGCTGGTCCCCTGGATTTCCAGGGTACGGGCGATGCGGCTAAGTTCAGTTATGTTTTTTTCTTTGAGTTCTGCGATGGTCATGTTCACCTGCACGAAGGCGGGATTTGATGGGTGGGAAGCGGAGGGGGAAGTGCTCCAGAGGAAACAGCCAGACGGGCATTCAGAAAATCAGCCGGCGCAAACCAGCCTTGAACCTTCGCCCAATCTCATTCTGGAGTAGTGGAGCCCAGGTAGAGGTTACCATTTCGTCGGAAAGCTGCCTTGAAATCGTTGTGTGAAGAACTCCCCATGCGGCGAAAGACGCCGTTAGGCCGCACGGCGCCTTTCTACCGGTTGAGCCGCGGGCGCCTCTACGGGCGCCGAGGCTCCAGGATTGGCCGATTCAAAACGGCATAAAACTTCGTTTGCGGTGTCCTGCAGCCGCGTGTTTGGCTTGTGAAGCTTACGAGTTGCCTTGCTTGCCAGTTGACAGAGCTGGTAGCGATTGGACACGTGAGAAAGTGCCCGAAAAACAAGATCAGAGCGCATTGCTTATCTCCTTTTTTTTCAAATGCCTGCGCACGGGACGAAGCCAATACGCGGCGCCCGTGCAGCAACGGGGAGCCAATACAATCGAGGGCTTCCCCAAATTGCAACTTCCATCTCTTAGACGCAGCTACTGCGCCCCGAGTGCAAAAACATTTGGGGGCCATTGCGCGTTGTGAAATGGACGCCATGCCATAACAGGATCTGCAGCTCGCGCGTTGGACACCCCGGTGCCTCAATGGATATTCCCAGCGCTCGACGTAACGCACCCAGAGCCTCAACGGAGCTTTCGCTCTAAGTGGGATGCTGGAAGTGGCTGGGAGGCACACCTGGCCGCAATACGCAACCTTCCCTCTATGGATGGCTATCTTGAGAGTATATCCAACTGCCAGCCCGGTCAATAGTTATTTAGGGGTAGCTGGAGTGCCGTTCGTAGCCCAAAATACTTCCCTTCCCGCGCCGATCCGTAACCCGGAGGGTCGCCCCCATAAGCTATTTATTTTCAGTTTATTGAAAGCATCATTCCGCGTGGGCCGCGTTCCGATCCAGATCCCAAGGCGCCGCGCAGACCGCCCCGGCGGCAGGGATGAACCTGCTCAGTCACTGGAACATTGCGGGTCGCCCCAGGGCCGTCCGTCCGGGTCGCTCAGGAGCGAGCGGCCATTTTCGTCGATGCCGGACGGCGGACGCTGCCGGCTTCGCTCACACTTTGGGGCGGCGGCAATGGCATCGAGGCGGAAGATGCCCACGAGCACCATACCCACGAGTGGGGCGGCAAGCAGGAAGGACTCCCAGCCGGATTGAAGGGCAACATTCTGCACGCGGACCTCCCCGCTTTGCAATGCGGACGCGAAGTGTATCTTACCCGGATTATCGGCTTACAAATTGAAATTTAGAGCCGAATCGAAATCCAAGGTAATCCCTCGCATGGGTGAGCGAGCGGGCTACGGGGGCTTACGGCGGTGCTCCTGCAACGATGAGCCATTTCGGGCAGAATTCAAGGCAGCTTTTTCTTGATGAAAAAGCCACTTAGCGATTGTGCCCTGGTCACCACCTGCAGGAGACCCGCTGTAGCGGGACCCAAATCATGCCGATTCTTGCGATGGGACGGAGCGGAGTCGTGCGTTAGGCCCAATCGCTGCGATCGAGGGTGCGGTCCTCCACTCCATCGCGCCAAAAACAGGCGCGATGGGGGCCTCGGGTATTCAACTCCAGTAACTCCTGTCCAGCGTCCTATATTGGATGGCTTCGGCCAAGTGGGCAACGGTAAGGTGCTCGGCGCCCTCAAGGTCGGCGATGGTGCGGGCGACTTTGAGGATGCGGTCGTGGGCGCGGGCGGTGAGTCCCTGCTGCTGCATGGCGCGCTCGAGGAGGCGCTCGGCTTCGGGGCTCAGCTCGCAGTGGGCGCGAATCTGGCGCGTGTTCAACTGCGCGTTGGCGTAGATCTTCTCACCGTGTTTCTTGAAGCGCTGGCGCTGGCGCTCGCGGGCGGCCATGACCCGAGTGCGAATCTGGGCAGAGCCCTCCGCAGCCGCGCCGCCGCGCAGCTCCTTGTACTGGACGGCAGGAACTTCGATGTGGATATCGATGCGATCGAGCAAGGGGCCGGAGATTTTGGCCACGTAACGCTGAATCATGGGCGGAGTGCACATGCACTCGCGCGATTTGTCGTTGAAGTAACCGCAGGGGCAGGGGTTCATGGCGGCAGCGAGCATGAAGCGCGCGGGAAAGCTGAGCGACATGGAGGCGCGCGCGATGGTCACCGTGTGATCTTCAAGCGGCTGGCGCATGACCTCGAGGACATTGCGTGGAAACTCGGGCAGCTCGTCGAGGAAGAGGAGGCCGTTGTGCGCGAGCGAAACCTCGCCGGGGCGCGGGACGATGCCGCCGCCGATGAGGCCGGCGTCGGAGATGGTGTGGTGGGGAGAGCGAAAGGGCCGCTGCGTGACGAGGCCGGCGCCGGATTCCAGCACGCCGGCGACGGAGTGAATCTTGGTGGTTTCGAGCGCTTCCTCGAAGGTGAGCGGCGCGAGGATCGAGGGCAGCCGTTTGGCCAGCATGGTCTTGCCGGAGCCGGGAGGGCCGATCATAAGAATGTTGTGGCTTCCGGCCGCGGCCACTTCGAGAGCGCGCTTGGCGGTCTGCTGGCCGCGCACATCGCAAAAGTCCACCGAGAACTGCTGCAGCTTGCCCAGCAGTTCTCCGGTGACGATGCGATAGGGCTCGCGTTGAATGACACCGACGACCGAGGTGTTCAGCAGCTCCAGGACATCGAGAAGCGAGGAGACGGGATAGACGTTGACGCCCTCGACGACCGCGGCCTCAGCAGCATTGGCGGCGGGCAGGATGAGGTTGGGGATGCCTTTCTCGCGGGCCAGAACGGCGATGGGCAACATACCGGGAATGGGGCGCACGCCGCCGTCGAGACCAAGCTCGCCCACCAGGAGAAAGCGGCTGAGGTCGTTCGAGCGCAGGGCCCCATAGGCGCCCAGGATGCCGACGGCGATGGGCAGGTCGAAACCGGAACCTTCTTTTTTGAGATCGGCGGGGGCGAGATTGATGGTGATGAAGGTGGGCGGGATAGTGTAGCCGGAGTTCTTGATGGCGGCGCGTACGCGGTCGCGGCTTTCGCGCACCGCGGCGTCGGGCAGGCCGACGGTGTGGAAGTGGTCTTCATTCGAAACCACGCCGCTATAGTCCACCTCGACCTCGATGAGGTTGGCGTCGATGCCATAGACGGCCGCGCTAAGAGCCTTAAAGAGCATGATGGAGGGCTGTGCAGCGAGTGTAGCAGAAACGGGGGTCAGGGAACAGGGTCAACAGACGCAGGGCAATCGCACTTCAAAACATCTCCAAGAGACGGGTGAGGAAGTCGCCGTCCCAAGCGGGGCGTTTGAACTTTCCGCACATCGAGCTTTTCGATCCTTCCTTCTGCATGGCTTTCAGAGCCATGTATCTGAGCACGGCCAGGTGGTGCGGTCCGTTCCCATCCGGGTACGGTCCTGATCCTCGTTCATGACCATATCCAGCCGCCAGTGCAGGCAGTTTTCCACGCTCCAGTGTTTGTTCCAAAGGCTCTTGATTGGATATCCACAAGTACCCCCGCCAAGAATCGGCCTCCGGGACACCTGTGCGGAAGTATCACCGCCGGTTCAAAGCAATTCCCAATGCGATTGCCCTGGCTCAGACATGGGTATGGCGGCGCCGCGGGCGCTGTGGGTTCAGGGGAGACTCTCCCCGAATCGAAAAGACATTCACCCAACGCAAAAAAGGGCTGCTCCGACGAGCAGCCCTTTCTATTCCCTACTCCCTATTGGCTATTCCCTGCTTTCTTTACGCCGGCGAAGGCGAGCCCTCGGGCAGGCCGCTGCTTGGCCCGTGGCTTTCAGGCTTGAGTACCTGCTGCGGAGTGCCATCGGAATCGCCGGGCCCGGCCAGCGCCGAACGCGCTGGAGGCAGCGCCTTGCCTTCGAGCAGCAGCTGCAGTTCCTCGGCGTCGATGGTCTCGCGCTCCAGTAGAGCCGCCGCGATGCGATGCATGACATCCGGATTCGTTTCCAGGATGGTATGCGCGGATTGGTAGGCCTCGTCGATCAGGCGGCGCACTTCCAGGTCGATCTGGCGCGCCGTCTCCTCGCTGAAGTCTCTGTGCTGCGCGATCTCGCGGCCCAGAAAGATCTGTTCCTCCTTCTTTCCGAAGGTCAGCGGGCCCAGCCGGCTCATGCCGTACTCGCACACCATCGAACGCGCCAGCTCCGTGGCCCGCTCGATGTCGTTCCCTGCGCCCGTGGACATCTGGTTCAGGAAGACCTCCTCGGCGACGCGCCCGCCGTAGAGTATGGCCAGCCGCGTCTCCAGGTACTCGCGTGTGTAGTTGTGCCGGTCGTCGGGAAGTTGAACCGTCACGCCCAGCGCCATGCCGCGCGGAATAATCGTCACCTTGTGCACCGGATCGGAGTGCTCGCGAATGATCGAAACCAATGCGTGGCCGGCCTCGTGATACGCCGTCACGCGCTTTTCCTCGTCGCTCAGCAGCATCGACTTGCGCTCGGCACCCATCAGCACTTTATCCTTGGCCAGCTCAAAGTCGTACATGGTCACTTGCTTGCGGTTCACGCGCGCCGCGTTCAGCGCCGCCTCGTTCACCATGTTGGCCAGATCGGCTCCGCTGAAGCCAGGCGTTCCCCGCGCGAGTACGTTCAAATTCGTGTCATCCGAAACGGGAACCTTCTTGACGTGCACTTTGAGGACTTCCTCGCGCCCGCGTATGTCGGGCAGGCCCACCACCACGCGGCGGTCGAAGCGGCCGGGCCGCAGCAGCGCGGGATCGAGCACGTCGGGCCGGTTGGTAGCTGCCACCAGTATCACGCCGTCGTTCGACTCAAAGCCGTCCATCTCCACCAGCAACTGGTTCAGCGTCTGCTCGCGCTCGTCGTGCCCGCCGCCCAGTCCGGCGCCACGATGCCGGCCCACGGCGTCGATCTCGTCGATGAAGATGATGCAGGGAGCGTTCTTCTTGCCCTGCTCGAACAAGTCGCGCACGCGGCTCGCGCCTACACCCACAAACATCTCCACGAAATCCGAGCCGGAGATGGAGAAGAACGGAACATTGGCTTCGCCGGCCACCGCGCGCGCCAGCAGCGTCTTGCCGGTTCCCGGAGGACCCACCAGCAACACGCCCTTGGGAATGCGCCCGCCCAGCTTCTGGAACTTTTGCGGCTCGCGCAGGTACTCGATGATCTCCTTCAGCTCTTCCTTGGCCTCGTCCACGCCGGCCACGTCTTTGAACGTAACCTTCTTTTGCTGCATCGAGAGCAGGCGCGCGCGGCTCTTGCCGAACGACAACGCTTTGTTGCCTCCCGATTGCATCTGCCGCAGCATGAAGAACCATACAGCAATCAGCAGCACGAACGGGCCCGCATTGATCAGCAGGGGAATCAGAATGTTGTTCTGCGGTTCCTTGATGGAGAAATTGACCTTAGCGGCGATCATCGCCTTCAACAGGTCTTCGTAGTTCGTCGGCAGCGTGGTGTGGAACTCGTCTTTCGGCGAGGACTTCAGGTGACCCTTTAATTCATCGCCCTGAATGGCGGCATCCTGTACCTGGTTGTTGACCACCTTGTCGTAGAGGTCGGAGTAGGCGTACTCCGTCTCTTTGCCCATGTTTGTGCCTCTCTCCACCACGCCCCACAGCAGTACGAGGCAGATTAGGATAAAGACCCAGAACATGATTGTTTTTGCACTCGAGTTCACCAACGTCTCCTTTTCGCGGCGAAGGCGAATACAGTTGCCACGACCTCCGTCTTCGATCCCTGGCCGGCCGCCACTCTCTTAGACGCCTGGACATCCCCCAAAGTGGCAAAACTACGTCACAACGCCGGCAGACACCCTCTCCGTGCCGCCTGAGAAGCAGTACCCCGATTGTACTCCCTGGACGGACGAAGTTGGAGGAATCCGGCTGCTACGAAAGAGGCAGAATCCGCCGCATTACCGGTGCGTGGCTCCTGCCTGTGAAGGCGAGTTCGCGCCGCTTTCTCCCGCAAAAGCCGCAGAAATCACCAGACTCGGTTCCTTTTCCAACTCCACGCCCCGCATCCAAACGATGCGCCCGTCGATTTCCAGCACCGGCCAGATCGCCCTTTCCGTTCCTGTAACTTTCATGCGTTCAAGCACTTCCTTCACTTTGCGAGGCCAGGCGGCGTAACGCAGCCTCACCCGGTCACCGGGCTTCCAATTGCGCAACGTGGCCGTCTTGCCCCAATGGCAGCCGAACCCGTCTGTGTTCCCTTCAACTTCTCTGCGGCTGGAAACCTCGATACGAACCCGAAGTCCGAAGGCTGGCGCATCGATTTCCCCGGGAATCGCTACGCTGTACTCCGGTATGGCGCCCGGCGCTCCCTCCGCATGCATGCGCCCATATGCCGGCCCCGGCGTCAGCCGCAGCTCTCGCGCCGTCCTCTCGGCGCGCAACCCCTGCGGCAGCATCAACTTCTGCCCGGCCCGGCCGCCGAGCGCCAGCGACCGTACCGCCTCGGTTGCATCGAAGTCCAGAGAGGCGCCAAACTGCTCCGCCGCATAACGCACCACCCGCCTTTGCAGCGCCGGCGCAAGCGTGGCCAGCCGGTTCACCTCGATGGCCAAACCCGCGCCAAGGCCCTCGCCGGCAGCGCGTCCGCCTCCCCGCGCCGCGCGCCCCGGCAGCAGCATTTGTGGCGCCAGCCGAGCCAGCTCAGCCTGCCACCATGTCTCCTCCTCACGTGCCAGAACGGCCATCTGCGCCAGGTGCTTCCTCAACCGCGGATTCCAGCCCTCGAGCAGCGGCAGCAGTTCGTGCCGGATGCGATTGCGCGTAAACGTGAGGTGCCGGTTCGAGGTGTCTTCGCGCCAGTCCTGGCCCAGTTCGCGCAGATACGCCTCAACCTCGCCGCGGCTCGCGGACAGCATCGGGCGCAGAATCCGGCCCTCCGGAAACTCCAGCACGGGATGGATGCCGGCCAGCCCCTCCGTCCACGCTCCGCGCAGGAACTTGGCCAGAACCGTCTCGGCCTGATCGTCAAGCGTATGCGCCGTGACGACTGCATCCACTTCGTCCGAAGCCATGAGTTGCCGGAACCATGCGTAGCGCAACCTGCGCGCGGCCTCCTCTATAGTTTCAGCCGCCTTGCCCGCCTTAGGGTCGGCTCGC
This sequence comes from uncultured Acidobacteriaceae bacterium, assembly GCA_963808805.1. Taxonomy (GTDB): domain Bacteria; phylum Acidobacteriota; class Terriglobia; order Terriglobales; family Acidobacteriaceae; genus Telmatobacter. The sequence continues at coordinate 472,760 of CAWEGN010000005.1, forward strand.
GCTTCCCGAGCCGCGTCCACACGCGCCTCGTGGAAGGGCAGTCCCAGCCTCGCCGCCAGCTCGCGGCAAAAAGCCAGGTCTCCGTCCGCCTCGGCCCCGCGCAGGCCGTGGTGCAGATGAGCGGCGTGGAGCACGAGCCCCAGCTCCCCCCTTCGTGCCGCCAAAACACGCGCCAGCGCCACCGAATCCGCGCCGCCGGAGAGACCCACGGCCAGCCGCAGGCTGGGCTTGAGCAGGGAAGTGTCGAGCGGAAGGCCAGAGGCCGGTTTGGGATTTGACTGCTTGCGCACGAGAGGATGATACGGCGTCCATGCGCTCTGCTGCACCGGGACCCGCGGATGCGAACCCCCAGCTTTCCGTCCACTGCGCGAAGTCATAGGCCATCGGATCGGTACAAAGAGGCCACAAACAAGGAGCTAGAAGCGAATCGCTCGCCGTTGTATACTCGCAGAGCCATGCAAGTCTTCGTAATTCTTCCCGCTGCCGGACTGGGCACCCGCATGGCCGGCCCCCAGCCCAAGCAGTTTCTTGCGCTGGATGGCGTTCCCATCCTCATTCACTCGCTGCGCGCCTTTGCCGCGGCGCCGCGCGTCACGGAGATGTACGTGGCCGCGCGCAAGCCGGAGATGGAGCGCGCCGAGGCTCAGGTGGCCGAGTACGGATTCACCGGACGCGTCCATGTGGTCGAAGGCGGCGAAAAGCGCCAGGAATCGGTGGCCAACGCGCTCAACGCCCTGCCTGCCGAGCCAGACGACATTGTGCTGGTCCACGACGCCGTGCGGCCCCTCATCGATGCGGCTACCATCGAGCGCACCATCGACGCGGTGGCCGAATACGGCGCGGCCATCGTGGGGATGCCCGCCATGGACACCATCAAGCAGGTGGAGCGCACCGCTCACGGTGCGCTGATCACCGCGACCATTCCGCGCGAGTTCGTCGTGCAGGCGCAGACGCCGCAGGGCTTCCGCTACGGCCTGCTGCAACGCGCCTTCGCCGAGGCCATCGCCGACGGCTTTGTGGGCACCGATGAGGCTTCGCTCGCCGAGCGCGCGGGAATTCCCGTAGCCGTGGTGCACGGTTCTCAGGTTAATCTGAAGATTACGCAGCCCGGCGACCTGGCGCTGGCCGAGTTCTACCTGCGGCAACGACATTAGCCTAAACGCAAGGGGGATGAACCGAATGGACGCGAACCAACTCAAGAATCTTTCGAAATTCTATGAAACCAACAAGGGATACATCGAGAACGAAGAGGCGGCCAAGATGGGCCTCGTCGTCCCCTTTATTCGGTTGCTTGGGTATGACCCGAACTTGCCGAAGGAGGTTCGCCCTGAGTATTGCGCACCCTTCGTCCAGGGCGACGGGAAGAGACAGCCCGACAGGATGGACTACGCTATTTTCGATAGCACCGGCACAAAGCCGCTTATGGTGTTCGAGACGAAGGCACTTGGAACCGACCTCGCGTCGAGATCGAACCAGCTAGCTCGATACATCGCTCAGATGCCGGGGCTTCACTTTGGGGTTATTACGGACGGCTGCCACTATCAGTTTTTCGGCGACCTCGAGAACCAAAACAAGATGGATGATGCGCCATTTTTCACATTCTCCCTGGATGATCCCAAGACCGACTGGGACAAGGTCGCGAAGTTTCTGACCAAGTTTAGTCGGGAGTCGTTTAACGCTGAGACGCTGATAACGGAGGCCGAGAACGCGCGCTATCGTCAGGAAATGATTGATAAGCTCGTGAAGGCCCTGAAGTCGCCAAAGGACGATGAGGCGTTCATGCAATGGCTTACGGCTGACTTGTACAAGGGAAAGCGAACCGTAGCCGTGATGGTGCGCTTGGGCGAGGTCGCGCGCGACTCGATTGAGCCCACTCTTCTCAGGGTCATGAGCAACGAGTTTATTGAAAGGCTACGGGAGGGCCTCCAGCGAACTCTGGATGGCGATAAAGAGAAGTCCGCGAGTCATCCGGCCCCAAGCGCAGGCCCCGCTCCCAAGATTGACACGGGGGGCCGTTCGGAAGCCGGGACGGACTTGCCACTCGAGATCGCTGGCGAAAAGCTTGAATTTCATCAAATGGTCCGCGATTTCTGTGTCGAGGCTGGTGCCCCAGCCGGGGCAATTCTCGCGAAGGATACTACCTACTACTTCAACGTGTCATACGGCAGGCCGACTTTTTGGTTCGTGCGGCTTTTCGCAGACTCGAAGCGCAAAAACATCACAACATTGGTTCCAGTCGACGAAGCGGTCACCCTTGCAAAGGGGTTTGAAATTGAGCAAGCCCCGGAGGCGTTTGGAGCGTCGCGTATCTTCATCAGGGATTTGGCCCAGGTACGGGACCTCAAGTTTGTGATCGCGCGAAGCCTCGGAATACTTCAGGCGCAAAAGGCCGGGTCTGACGTGGTTCCTGCGGGAGAATAGGGCGAGGCGGCGGCCGCCGCTACGGAAAAACGAATGACGGATACACGCATCGGTTTTGGCTATGACTCGCACGAGTTCAAGTCCGGCGTGCCGCTGCGCCTGGGCGGCATGACGCTGGACCACCCCGAAGGCCTGGCCGGCCACTCCGACGGCGACGTGCTGCTCCACGCCATCACCGATGCTCTGCTGGGCGCCGTTGCCGCCGGAGACATCGGCAGTTTTTTCCCGCCCGGCGATCCGCGCTGGAAGGACGCCGACTCCGCCATCTTTCTCAATCTCGCTCTCGAAGAGTTGCAGCACGCCGGCTACTGCGTCGTCAACATCGACACCACACTGATCCTGGCCGCGCCGAAGATTGCGCCCATCGCAGGCGAAATACGCGCCCATATCGCCGACCTGCTCGGCGTCGAGATCGACCAGGTGAGCATCAAGGCCAAGACCCCCGAGGGCCTGGGACTGGAGCACGTGGCCCAGTGCCATGCCGTGGCCCTGGTGGAGCGCGTGCAGGAGCCCGAAGAGCTCAAGAGCATGAGCGAAGTGATCGAGAGCCAGCGCCAGCTTGAGGACGTGGTCGATGACCTACTCAGTTCCGTACACGGCGTGCCCAAGAAGCGTGTCGTCGACCCGGTCTACGATACCGAAGACATCACCTAAAGCGGGTCTCCTGCAGGTGGTGACCAAGGCACAATCGCTAAGTGGCTTTTTCGTCAAGAAAAAGCCACCTTGAATTCCGTCCGAAATGGCTCATAGTTGCAGGAGAACCGCCGCAGAGCCTGGGCCATCTGCGGTTCTTCCCATCCGGGGCGTTCTGAAAGTTTTTCATTGCGGATTCAGGCGCTTTGGCTGTACCTTGGCTGCGAACCCTATAGCGGGTTTCCTGCACGTGTAGACCAGGGCACAATCGCTCAGTGGCTTTTTCGTCAGGAAAAAGCCGCCTTGAATTCCGTACGAAATGGCTCATAGTTGCAGGAGAACCGCCGTAATCACACCCCTGGAGCGTTTCCTATGCACGAATTAGCGATTCTCCTCCTGCAAAACCAGATCGACACCGAAACGGCGCGGCACATCGCGGTGGTCTTCTTGACCCTGATCCCGATCATCATCGTCGTGGCGATTGCCATTGTGATGGTGCCGTGCTGGTTCATCCTGAAGAAGGCTGGCTTTTCGCCGTGGCTCGCGCTGTTGTGCATCCTGCCTTCGCTGGGCACGCTCGTCCTGCTCTACGTGCTGGCCTTTGCGGAGTGGAAGGTGGTGCCTGCGCCGCAGCCGGGCTGGCCCCAGCCGCCGATGCCGCCACAGGCGTGAGCCGTTGCACACCATCCCGGAGGGGAGCCGTGCGTTAGCATCGTGAATAGAAAGTAATTCCAACGATGCCCGATCCAAACTCCTCCGGCGCCGCAACTCCGCGTGTTCGCTTTGCGCCTTCGCCCACCGGCTTTCTGCACGTGGGCAGCGCCCGGACCTTTATCTTCAATTGGCTCTATGCCCGCCACAACCACGGGACGATGGTGTTGCGCCTGGACGACACCGACGTCGAGCGCAACACCGGGGCCAGCGTGCAGTCGATCTTTGAAGGGCTGCGCTGGCTGGGCCTCGACTGGGACGAAGAGGTCAAGCAATCCGAGCGCCTGGCCCTGCACCGTCAGGCGGCCGAGGCCATCTTCTTGAAAGGCCTTGCCTATCGCGACTTCACCCCGGCGCACGCGTCCGATGACGAACATTCCTCCTCGCAGGGCGCCTGGCTTTTCAATCCCGGTATGCGCGAATTATCGAGAGAAGCCAGCGACCGGCGGGCCGCCAGTGGCGAGCCGTTTGCCCTGCGTTATCGCGTCCCGCGCGGCGAGGGCAGGATCCTGCGGTTTGTCGACGGCGTCTACGGTGAGCAGCAAAAGCTCGCCGACGAGGTCGAGGACTTCGCCCTGCTCCGCTCAGACGGCATGCCGACCTATCATCTCGCCTCGTGCGTTGACGACGCCGATCTCCGTATCAGCCACATCATCCGCGGCCAGGATCACCTGACCAACACCTTCAAACATCTGCTCATCTTCGAGGGCCTCGGTGCCCTGACGCCGCAGTTCGCGCACCTTCCTCTGCTCGTGGCCCCCGACGGCGCCAAGCTCTCCAAGCGCAAACACGGCCCCGTCGTCAGCGTGACCACTTATCGCGATGCCGGCTTCCTGCCGCAGGCCTTCGTTAACTTCCTCTGCCTCCTCGGCTGGTCGCCCAAAAACGACCGCGAGTTCATGGCTCTGGACGAGATCGTCGCCGCATTTACGTTCGAGGGCGTCAACCGCGCCAACGCCGTGGTCAACTTCACCGGCGACGATCCATTTGACGCCAAAGCCGTCTGGCTCAACGCTGAGCACATTCGCGCATTACCCGTCGAAGAGCTCAGCGCCGACCTGAAGCCTTTCCTCGAGCAGGCCGGCTTCCATGCCTCGCCAGAGAAAGTTCTCGCCGTCACCCCGCTCATCCGCGAGCGCATCAAGCTGCTGCGCGACGCCGTGGCGGCCGCCGACTTCTTCTTCCTCGATCGGCTCGCGCCCTACGACCCCGCCGAGCTGATTCCCCTAAAAAAAGGAGAATCGACGGGCGATGCGTCGCTGGCCCGCCGCGTCCTCGAAACCGCGCTGGAGGTTCTGGGCACAACGAATTTCGACCACGATTCGCTCGACAAGGCGCTGCGCGAAGCCGCTGCTTCGCTCGGCCTCAAGGCCGGGCCAATGTTTCAGCCCATCCGCGTCGCCGTCTGCGGACGCAAGAACGCGCCGCCGCTCTTTGAAACCCTGATTGTCCTCGGCCGCGAGGTGTGCCTCGAACGCATTCGCGAGGCCGAAAGGAACCTTCAATCGCTCGGTTGAGCACGATCCCTCTCGTAGCGCTGGGCCATCCGCCCTTGACATCCGGGATCGAGCGAGCAAACATTCGGTGGGAGGACGTCTCTCAATGACATTGGACGAAATAGTGAACAGGATTGACGGCGCGTTTCCCATCTTTGCCTTCGGTGATCGCCATGCTGACGAGGAACTCGAGAGGTTTCCGCGCAGTCAAGCAGGAACCAAAGAGCGGTGGGATTGGTATCGTCGCCTGTCGGAGAACGTATTGGAATTCTTGACCAAGGCCTTTCCGAACCAACGACAAGAATGGTGCCGGGCCATCTGCGACTACAGAATGTTTACAATTGAAGAGAAGATCAGGCGCATTGAAAAACGCAACGAATTAGAACTCTATTTGAGCGGGCCTACCTCCGGGGCGAAATAGACCGATTCACATGAGCCGGGTGAGCCAGGACGTGACAGACGAAACCCACCTCGAAGTCGCCGCAGGTCTCTATGCTCTTCGCCTGCAGGAGATCGGTGACAGGATAGTTTCAAAAAGTTGGAAAACATCTGAGGCGATCACGGAGATCAGTAAATCGAGCCACATAGTTAGCGTATCCATCGAGGTTTGCGCATGCTTCATGCATGATCTTTCAAGAAACTTGCCGGTCATTGAGGGAGATAGTCTGAATGAGCTAGCGTACGGCCCCATAGTAAGATATTGCTCGAATCAGATGGGCCTTTTCGTGGAACTCTTACAAGAAAAGCAAGCCTTCGGCCTCGCTGGGTACTCCGGTGAGGCAATCGAGGCAGAAATGCTCCACGCCATTGAGACACGCGAGATTGAGTATGCCGGAATCCCTTACATGGGCGTGCCTGAACACGCATCTCGAATCATCACTAACTTACCCGGCGAGACCAGATCAGCTCTATCATTTGTATTTACGCACCAATTTATCGTTGATGCACTTATCGAGCTTGACCTCGCCGGCGTATCGCAGCATCTGCAAGAAGCGTTAACTCCGGATTTGATTGCCTATCTAAGCAAAACGAAATAACACGCGCCGGAAGATGAATTGGTTGGTTGGCCGACAGACTTCGCAGACCTTGGCCTCGCTTGGAGGACCGAAAAATGATGGACATGCGTGGGATCGCATCAGTAGGACAGCTAGTGGCCAACGCAATCACGGCTCTCAAATCAGTTTGGAAAGCCCTGAAGGGGCTCGTCTCCAGACGTAAAATGCTTGAGATTGAGAATCGTAGCCTGAAGGATCAGCTTGCACGAAGGGATGAGATTGTAGGGCCAATCGGCGAACATGGCTATTTCTTCTATAAGGACAAGCCCGATCAACCATTGTGCCCGAAGTGTTTCCAGTCGCAGCCCCCGAATCCGGTGTATTTGAGGCCAATAGAAGTTGGCAGTGGGGGAAGTCATCGGGACTGCCCTAACTGCCATTGGCCGTACTACGAAACTCCAGAGCAACAGCAGCCACCTATCAGAATGGGCAGACCAAATGCCAGGGATATCCGCATGCGTAGACATTGAGGGGAAGTCCGGGCGGCGGGCGGCCCAGGTCTGACAATTTCAAGCTGAATGGGTGCCCCAGGCCCGGATTCTCGGAACCGGGGAGCACCGCCGCCCCATGGAATAATGAATTAAAGCTATGACCGACCCAAATCCGGAAAGCCCAGACGCTTACACGCCATCCAACTTCCTCCGCGACATCATCGCCGAGGATGTGCGCACCAAAAAGTACGGCGATGCAGTCGTGCAGACGCGCTTTCCACCCGAGCCCAACGGCTACCTCCACATCGGCCACGCCAAAGCCATCTGCATCAACTTCGGCCTCGCCGACGAGTTCGGCGGCAAGACCAACCTGCGCTTCGACGACACCAATCCCGAAAAGGAAGAGACGGAGTACGTTGAATCCATCAAGCAGGACGTGCGCTGGCTCGGCTTCGAGTGGGACCGCCTCTGCTACGCCTCGGACTACTTCGGCCGGCTCTACGAGTGGGCTTTAGAGCTCGTCAAAGCCGGCAAGGCCTACGTGGACGACCTCACGGCCGACGAAATTCGCCGGCACCGCGGCACACTGACTGAGCCCGGCACGGACAGCCCTTATCGCACCCGGACGGTCGAAGAAAATCTGGACCTTTTCATGCGCATGAAGCAGGGCGAATTCCCCGACGGCAGCCGCGTGCTCAGGGCCAAGATCGACATGGCGTCGCCCAACCTCAACATGCGCGACCCGGTCATGTACCGCATCCTCCACGCCACGCACCACCGCACTGGCGACGAGTGGTGCATTTACCCCATGTACGACTACGCGCACGGCCAGTCGGATTCGATTGAGCGCGTTACCCACTCCATGTGCACGCTCGAGTTCGCCGACCACCAGCCGCTCTACCGCTGGTATATCGAGCAGTTGGGCATCTTCCCCTCGCAGCAAATTGAATTCGATCGGCTCAACCTCACTTACACGCTGCTCTCTAAACGCAAACTACTTGAGCTCGTGCAAGAGAAGCGCGTGAACGGCTGGGACGATCCGCGCATGCCCACGCTCTCCGGGCTCCGGCGCCGCGGCTTTACGCCGGAGGCCATCCGCGCCTTCTGCGCCCAGATCGGCGCCTCGCGCACCAATGGGACAACGGATGTTGAAATGCTGGAGCACTTCCAGCGCGACGACCTGAACCGCCGCGCCAGCCGCGCCATGGCCGTGCTTCACCCGCTCAAGCTGGTCATCGACAACTACCCGGCCGGTCAAGAGGAGTTTGTCGAGGTCGCCAACAACCCCGAGGACCCCTCCGCCGGCACGCGCCAGGTGCCCTTCTCGCGCGAGCTCTATATCGAGCAGGACGATTTCCGCGAGGCGCCTCCGCCGAAGTACTATCGCCTGTCTCCAGGAAAAGAGGTCCGCCTGCGCAACGCCTACTTCGTGACCGCGCAGAGCGTCGAGAAGGACGCAGCCGGCAACGTAACCGAGGTGCATTGCACGTATGATCCGGCCAGCCGCGGCGGCAACTCGCCCGACGGCCGCAAGGTGAAGTCCACCATGCACTGGGTTTCGGCCGCGCACGCCATCCCTGCCGAAATCCGTCTCTACGACAAGCTCTTCACCAAGGCCGATCCCTACGACCTGGAAGAAGGTCAGGACGTCCTCTCGAATCTAAATCCCAACTCGCTCGAGATTCTCGCCGGCGCGAAGCTTGAGCCTTCGCTCGTCAGCGCCAAGCTCGAAGATCGCTTCCAGTTCGAGCGTGTCGGCTACTTCTGCCTCGATCCCGACTCTGCTCCGGGGAAGCTGGTGTTCAATCGCACGCTCGCGCTCAAAGACACGTGGGCGAAGATTGAGAAGAAGGCGGGGGCGTAGGCCACTGCTTCTCACTTCCCAATCACATCAATCGGCACGTCGATCGTCTTGGGCGGCATGCACTGATTCTGGTCGCAGGCCTGGTAGCGCAGCTTGCCCTCGACCAGGTGATTGCCCTGCGTGGCCACGATGCGCGCGTGAATCGTGAACTCGCCGGTGTATACGCTCACCTTGGTTTTGGGATCGAAGGCGAGGGAAATGATGGCGCCCGCCGGGTAGGTGGCCGCGTCGAGCCGCACGCCCATGCCATCGGGAATCGAGAACGTGGTCGGGATCAGGAATTCGTCGATGGGCGTGTGCGAATTGATGTGCAGCCCCTGCGCGACGCGGAAGTGCAGCGCGACCGGACTCGCCTTCCCTACGGGAACGCTGACCTGCTCGGGAAAGAGGTACTGCACCGCGTCGGTCTTAACCACAGAGCCGTTCCGCGGCGAATTGGAGATGAACTGCCCGTAGGCCTCTGCCGTTCCGAAGGCGACAAGCCCAATCGCCAGCGCAGCGAGTCCCGCGAGCACAACCACCGCGCAAGTCCGATTCCAATTCATTCGAGCCATCGATCCCAATCCTCAAACCCACCGAATCCCGCGCTGCGAAAGCAGCGTGCTGAAAGCTGACAGCTAAAGGTGAAGGCTGTTCTTACTCCGCCAGCGCCTTCCTGATGTTGTCCTCGATGTCGCTCTCCGAGGTCAGGCCCACGGTTGCGGCCACCACTTTGCCGCTGCGATCGACGAAGAACGACGCGGGCAAGTCGTCGAGCCCGCCGTAGTCGCGGCTGATCGAGTCGCCGTCGAGCAGCACCGGGTAGGGCACTTTCATCTCGGCGACGAACTTGCCGGCGTTGGCCTCGGCCTTGGTCCATCCGGCTTTGTCGCTTGCCACGAGGTCGTCGCCTTCGGTGTCCACGCCCAGCACCTCGAAGCCCTGTGCCGCGTACTTGTTGCGCAGCTCGACCAGCCACGGCGTTTCGATCTTGCACGGGCCGCACCACGTGGCCCAGAAGTTGATCATGACGGCCTTGCCCCGGTAGCTCGCAAGCGAAACCTTCTTGCCGCTCAGGTCGTCGAGCGTGAAGTTCGGCGCGGGCTTTCCGCCCAGCAGCGAAACATATTCCAGAGTGCCGCCGCCGGGAGCAGGCACCAGCTCGCCCTGCGCGGCACCGGCCAGCAGCTTTTCGGCAGCCTGCTGGCGATACTCCCAGTTGGCCCACCCCGCCCAGGCAAAGATGGCAAGAATGAAGAGAACTGCAGTCAGAACAATGGTGTTGCGCCGCATGGGGAAGGCCTTCATGAGTCTATTGTACGAGCGGGAAGAGCAGAGATCGGAGATCGGGGGCAGGGGTCGGGGGTGAGTGCGCGGCGGACAGTAGCGGACAGTCAACCAGGCGAGAATATGCAAATGTTCCAAATGAAACCCTTTTTGGAGTCTGGGAAGGTCGAACCCCATACCCCGCGAGGCGCGAATCGAACGGAAAGTTGAGAGCTGAAAGCTAAAGGCTGAAAGCTTGCTTTTAAACTGTTACCATCAAAAGCCAGTGAGTCCCATGCAGAAAGACGATCCGTTTCAGCCGGCGGAGCTGGTGCGCACAGAGGCCGCCGCGCTCGAAGCTCTGGCCGCGCGCCTCGACGGGATCATGGCCGGGCCGTTCGCCGGCGCCGTGGAGATGATCCTGCGCTGCGGCGAACAAAACGGCCGTGTCGTGGTCACGGGCATGGGCAAGAGCGGGATTATCGCGCAGAAGATCGCCGCCACGCTCAGCTCCACCGGCTCGCCCGCGCTTTTCCTGCATCCGGCCGAAGCTGTGCATGGCGACCTGGGCGTGCTCATGTCCGGCGACGTGGTCATCGCGCTTTCGGCCAGTGGCGAGACCGAGGAGATTCTTCGCCTGCTGGCCACGCTCAAGCGCAAAGGCGACGCGCTCATCAGCTTCTGCTGCAATCTGCAGTTCGACTCTCGCCGCAGCCAGCGACGTGGCGCTCGATTGCTCGGTCGAGCGCGAGGCCTGCGGGCTGAACCTGGCGCCGACGGCCTCGACTACGGCGATGCTGGCGCTTGGCGATGCGCTGGCCGTTGCGGTGAGCCTGCGCAAGGGCTTCCAGGCGGAGGATTTTGCGGAGTTGCACCCCGGCGGCAAGCTGGGCAAGCAGCTCGCTAAGGTCCGCGACCTGATGCATACGGGCGAAGACATTCCTACTGTTGCGCCCAACACGCCGATGGCCGATGTGATCTTCGAGATGTCGTCAAAGAAGCTGGGCATGACGACCGTGCAGGATGCCGGGCGCCTCTGCGGCGTGATCTCGGACGGCGATTTGCGCCGCCTGCTCGAACACGAAGGCGGCGCGGCGCTGGGCAAGACGGCGGGCGAGGCGATGAACCCGCATCCGCGTACCATTGCCGCGGAAGAGCTGGCGGCCAAGGCGCTGGCGATTCTCGAAGAGCGCAAGATCACCTCGCTGATCGTCGTTGACGCCGCGCTAAAGGTTGAAGGCGTGGTGCACCTGCATGATTTGTGGGGCGTGGAGCTGATCTGAATTCACCACGTATCGCATCTGAGACTCTCCCACTTGCCAAACATTTAGAATGAAAGCTGCTGTCATTTGCCCTGCGTTCGCCGCGGCGAACGAGAAAGTGCGCTCACTCTTTCTATGCACCGTTGGTCGAAGCTCTTTATCCCTACTCTGCGCGAGGCCCCGGCGGATGCCGAAGTGGCCAGCCACAAGTTTCTTCTCCGCGCGGGCTACATTCGCCAGCTCGGAGCGGGAATCTACAACTACCTTTTCCTCGGCCAGCGCTCGCTGAACAAGATCGTCGCCATTGTGCGCGAGGAGATGGACCGGATCGGGCAGGAGTTCTACCTGCCGGGCATTCTGCCGCGCGAGCCTTGGGAGCAGAGCGGCCGCTGGACCGGCATGGGCGACAACATGTTCCGCCTCAAGGACCGCAAAGGCGCGGACCTGTGCCTGGGCATGACACACGAAGAGATCATGACCACGATCGCGCGCGGCGAATTGCGAAGTTACAAGCAGTTGCCGCAGATCTGGTACCAGATCCAGACCAAGTTCCGCGACGAGCCGCGGCCCAAGTCAGGCCTGCTGCGCGTGCGCCAGTTCATCATGAAGGACAGCTACTCCTTCGACATCGACAAGGCCGGCCTGGATCGCAGCTTCGACCTGCACGACCGCGTCTATCGCGCCATCTTCACGCGCTGCGGGCTCAAGTTCGTCGCCGTGGAGGCCGACTCCGGCGCCATGGGCGGCTCGCAGTCGCAGGAGTTCATGGTCTACACCGATGCCGGCGAGGACCTGATCGCAAGCTGCCCGGCCTGCGGCTATGCGGCGAATCTCGAGAAGGCGACGTCGCGGCTCGACCCTGTTGTGGAGATGACTTCGACCGGAGGCGGAAGCCCGGAGCTGGTGCACACGCCCGGCTGCGCCGCCATCGCCGACGTAGCCGCGTTCTTCGAGATCTCCCCGGCGTCGGATATCAAGTGCGTTGGCTATATGGCAACGTGGCCTCCTCAGATCGTACCGAAGGGAGCGAGCAATCCAAGCCCGACTCAGGTTAGGTTCACTACTCCAGTTGCGGTCTTTTTGCGGGGTGACCATCAGGTCAACGAAACGAAGCTAGGGGCGTTCTTCGCTGGGGCAGAACTGCGCATGATGAGTCCGGACGAAACCCTCCAGTTTTTTGGCGGCCCGGGAGGGTTTCTAGGGCCAGTGGGTCTGAAACCCGCGAAAAGTCTGCCGACTCTAGATCTGGCCGTGATCGTCGACCATGCGCTCGAAGGCCGCTGCAACATGGTCGCTGGAGCCAACCAGCTCGACTACCACCTGCGCAACGTGACACCCGGCCGCGACTTCGGCTGGACACTCGCCGCCGACATCCGCAGCGTGAACGAGGGCGAAGGCTGCCCGAGGCCGGACTGCGGCGGCAAGCTCGTAGTCGGCAAGGCGGTCGAGGTCGGCCACATCTTCAAGCTCGGCTACAAGTACTCCGAGTCGATGGGTGCGCGCGTACTCGACGAGAACGGCAAGGAAGTGACGCCCATCATGGGCAGCTACGGCATCGGTATCGAACGGATTCTGACCGCGGCCATCGAGCAGTCGAACGACGCCAACGGCTTCTGGCTGCCGGCTTCCATTGCGCCCTTCACGGCCGTCGTCACCATTACGAACGTTGCCGACATCGCGCTGCGTGTGGCCGGCGAAAAGCTTGCCGTCGAGCTCGAATCCGCGGGGCTCGACGTGCTGCTGGATGACCGCGCCGACCGCGCCGGTGCCAAATTCAAGGATGCGGACCTGGTCGGCATCCCCTACCGCATCAACGTGGGCAAGAAGGCTGCCGCAGGCCAGGTGGAGCTGGTGACGCGCACGACGTGCGCCAGCGTGGATGTAGCCTTGAGCGAAGTGGCGGCGCTGGTGAAGAAGCGCGTCGAAGAAGAAAAGCTGCTGGCGTCGAGCCTCTAGCGGATTCAAGGAGCGGCAATGGCAATACGAGTGCGAATCCCGAGGTCCCCATCGGGCCATCGTCTCCGTACGCGGATTCTGCTGAGCCTGCTCGCGATCCTTGTAGTCGCCGCTGCAACCGGCGTTTCGGTTTTCGCGTATTTCTACGTCAAGTACCAACACATTGTCGACGCCCGGCTCGAGCAGCCGATCTTCGCCAACACCGCGAAAATCTACGCCGCGCCGCGCGAGGTGCGTCCAGGGCAAAAGCTCACCGTGCGCTGGATTGCCAACGAGCTGCAGCAGGCCGGCTACACGGGCGACGGCGCACCGCAGCCTTCACAGCTGGGGGCCTACAGCGAAGGCGTGCAGCGGATCACGGTGCGGCCCGGCCCGCAGTCGTATCACGCGCCCGACAGCGCCACCATCCACGTGAGCGGCGGCGTGGTGGACTCGATCACTGACGCGCATGGCCAGCCGCTCTCCAGCTACGAACTAGAGCCGCTGCTCATCACCGGCCTGAGCGAGGGCGCCCAGCGAACCAAACGCCGCCTGCTCACGTACGATGAGATTCCGCCGAACCTCGTGCAGGCAGTCATCGCCATTGAGGACCGGCGTTTCTTTGAGCACGGCGGCGTGGACTACATCCGGTTGCTGGGCGCGCTGCGCAATGACTTGACTCCGGGACACCGCTGGACCGAGGGCGGCTCCACGCTGACCATGCAACTTGCGCGCGGATTCTTCCTGACGCCGGAGCGGCGCATCAAGCGCAAAATCATCGAGATCCTCATCACCTTCCAGCTTGAACACCGCTTCTCCAAGCAGCAGATCTTCGCCATGTACGCCAACGAGATCAATCTTGGGCAGCGCGGCAGCTTCTCCATCGACGGTTTCGGCGAGGCGGCCGAGGCCTACTTCGGCAAGGACGTGAGCCAGCTCGACCTGGCCGAATGTGCGCTTCTCGCCGGGCTCATCCAGAGCCCCAATTACCTCAATCCCTTCCGTCACCCCGATCGCGCGATCGATCGCCGCAACCTGGTGCTCGACTCCATGGTCGAAACCGGCGCCATCACCAAGGATGAGGCCGAAACCGCGAAGGCTCAGCCTCTGCACCTTGCAGCCGCAAGCGTTGACGAGAGCGAGGCGCCCTACTTTGTCGATCTGGTTCACGATCAGCTCACGCAACGGCTGGGCGACCGCGACTTCAACCGCGAGGGACTGCGCATCTACACCTCGCTCGATCCCGATCTGCAGCGCCTGGCAACGCAGGCGGTCAACTCCACAATCCACGTCGTGGATACGCAGATTGACGCGGTCCACGCACGCGACCGGAAGCTGGGCAAGCCGTACGTCTATCCGCAAGTAGCGCTCATCGCACTCGATCCCCACACCGGCCAGGTGCTGGCCATGGTGGGCGGGCGCAGCTACGGTGCATCGCAGGTGAATCACGCCGTGGCGCACCGGCCCACAGGATCGATCTTCAAGCCATTCGTCTATGCGGCCGCGTTCCAGACCGCCGTTGAGGGCACAATGCTGCCAGGGCAAACCAAACTTTTTTCGCCTGTGACCATGCTCGACGACGCGCAGCAAACCTATGGCGCAGGCACCGATTACGAGTACACGCCACGCAACTTCGAAAGCGAGTTTTACGGCGAGATGACGGCCCGCCTGGCTCTGATGCGATCGGATAACAACGCAACCATCAGCTTGGCGAGCATGGTGGGCTTCGATCGCGTGGCGGCGCTGGCGCGCGATGCCGGCATCAAAAGCGCGCAGGGCACACCTTCCATGGCTATCGGCTCTTACGATGCCACACCGCTTGACATGGCCGGCGCGTATACGATCTTTTCCAACGGCGGCGTCCACATCGATCCCTGGATGCTGGCCAGCGTGCGCACGCCCACCGGCGACATCGTTGAAGACTACACTCCCACCACGCGGCAGGTGCTTGATCCACGCGCCGCCTTTCTCACCACCTACATGATGGAAGCTGTTCTCGGAGGCAACGGGAGCGATCCCTGCACGGTTGGGGGACGAGATTACTGCGGAACTGGCGCAGGCGTCCGCAACATGGGATTCACCGCTCCAGCTGCGGGCAAAACCGGCACCAGCCACGATGCATGGTTTGCTGGATTCACGTCAAACCTGCTGTGCATCGTGTGGATAGGCAACGACGATTACACCGAGCTTGACCCAGAAAACCGCGGCCGCATCCAGGGCGCGCGTGTCGCAGCTCCCATCTGGGCTGGTTTCATGAAGCAGGCCGTGCAATTGCCGCAGTACTCCGACACCAACGACTTCACGCCGCCGGATGGCGTCCAGATCCAGACCATCGACAAGGCAACCAACCTGCTGGCCGACGCCTCTTGTCCCGACGACTTCAGCACCGCGTTCCTCGATGGGACTGCACCCACCGAGACCTGCGACCACAAAGGCCTGGGCGGAGACCGCCGCAACATCCTCCAGAAGATCTTCGGGATCGGCAAGCCGGCCAACTGACAGAACCTTGGACAGGGCAGACGGCCCGGAAATGCAGTATCCATGGTTGCGCCTTTCGCCACGCCGCAAGCTACTAATCCAGTTATGAATTTTGGGCGATGCGGAACGACGTGGTAATCGGCGTCCCGGACTTGAGCATGTTCCACACCGGGCACAGTTGCTCCTCGGAAACTGCAAGGGACTTTGCGACTGCCTCAGAATCGACAGAACCCTTCACAACAAATTCCAGAAAAATCCGGGTAAGGACCATTGGGTGCTCGTCGCGGCGCATGCCGCGAGCGTAAACTTCAAGGCCGTCCACTGGCTGATTCATCTTTCGCTTCAAGAGGGCGATCACGCTGTTTGCGGCACAAGTCGCAAGACTGGCCAATAGCAGTTCCAGGCTGGTAAGTCCCTCGACTGCTGCGCCCGCCGGCAGCGGATAATCGGTTAGAACCTGGTGGCTTCCGCTATCGGCGAGGACACGCATTCCGCCCTGATAGACGGCATGAACGGATAGTTCGCTTGCCATTCGGAGATCTCCTCGGAGGTTATCCCTATGATATTCGCCCTGTTGAGAAAGCGCAGCGATTCGATCGGCCGTCTACGGCCGATCCATCCACGGTCACGGCAACTTCGACCACCTCGCGCCAGCTTCAGTTGGGCGCGAAGTTGCAGTTCCGGCCATGCTCTTTGCGGCGGCGGGGAAATGTCCGTCAGTGGCTTCGGTCATTCTCCCCGCCCGCGCGATTCAGATTCCGTCAACTCAGAAGGATCCGGCGAGTTCGCTGTGTCCAGATCCACAAACGTGTTTGCGGCCTGGGGCAAACCGGGCGCATAGCAGTTACCGTCGGCAGCCGGTTTGGCGAGACAACTGGCGCTGAACTGCGCCCGGCGCGGCGATAGCGCGTACTGCCAGACGGTTGTGAAGGGCGCTATTTCGGGCGAGAGCGCCGCACTCAGCGACGGAGCTGTAAGCGTGCACCCCGGCGCTGGCGGGCATTGATCGTTTGCAATCCACAGCGCCAGGCGGCTCCCCTGTTTGGACGAGTCGCTTGCCGCCGCCAGCCTGCTCTCCCGCTGCGCAATGTCCTCGGCCGTGCTGATGGTGCTGTTGCCGCCAGGTACGCCGACCCCGGAACAGTAAACACCCGCGCGCGCACCCGCGCTGCGCACCGCGTCGATCCACGCGAACACATACGCAGCCTGTTCCGGCAAAAGCCTGCCGCCTTCCTCCTGATCGAGAAAAATCAGCACATTCCGCGGGAACCCTTCGCGCACCGCAGCAGCCGCGGCGGCCTTCCCGTCTGCCGCGCCCAGATCCTCGACATTCTGGCCCTTCAATGCCGGTGGCTTTAGCTCGGCATCTGTGCGCCCGTCATACAGAACCAGGAAGCCGAATCCATACCGTCGAAGGATCGCGCGTTTGCCTTCCCAGCTATTTACCTTTTCGCCGGGCGGCGGATTGAGCCAGTAGCTTGTGTAGCGAAAGCTCCTACGAAGAGCAGCGAGCAGCTTCATCGCCCGGATAGCCGTTCCTGTCGAATCCCACATAAGACGCTCGTCGATCCGAGTTTTCGTGCCCGGTGCGCTGCGCCATAGCCATGCAAACCGCCGCCGCCAACAGCAGTACGGCAACGCCGTTTCTCCCACTCCGCGCACTCGGCCGCATCGGTCCCGTGGTTTCAAGCATGCGTACACAGTTTAGATGGCTGCCGGCGGCGAGCCTGCCGCCTCGTCTGCGATCATCTCTAAAAGTGTGTGTCTTCGGCGCGGAGGCCGATCAGGAATGAGGGAGATTGTTGCGTTTATCTTCGGGCTGGCTCTGCTGGGCAATGCGGCCCTTTTTGTGCCCCAGGCCATTGCCGTGTGGCGCAAGAAAAGCGATGAGGCATTTCGCTGGTCACCTTCGGAGGCTTTTGTATTCTGCAGGTTATCGGGGTGGTTCACGGCATCTACGAGCACGACAACTCCCTCATCGTTGGCCTCGGCGCCAGCTTTCTCACCTGTGGAACCGTCACCCTGCTCACGATCGTCTACCGTATCCGCCGTTTGCGCGCCCTTGACGCCCATCCGCCGGCCTAATGTGCCGGATCGAACAACGGCATACGATTTCCGTCATATCGCGGGCTGTGGAAGGACCGGTACGACAGGGGTGTGCAAGCCGGGGTATACTGCTGTTCCACAGCGGCGAAGTCCCTTGGGGACCGCGGAGGCGCCCCGGCATTTCCCTGGCTCAGGCCAACGGAGGTCTCGATGAAGATTACGGACACGGTCGATCAGGTTCTCAGGAACAAGACATTCAACAAGATTCTGCCCATTGCCCCCGAGCAAAGCGTTCACGAGGCCCTGTGCCTGATGGCGGAGTACGATGTCGGCTCCTTGATAGTCATGTCCGGGCCCAAGCTGGTGGGCATCGTATCGGAGCGCGACTACGCGCGCAAGGGGATCCTCCTGGGCCATCACTCCAAAGACACCCAGGTGCGCGAGATCATGACCAGCCCGGTGGTTTCCGTCACTCCGCAGCACACCGTGGACGATTGCATGAACCTGATGACCGAGGGCCATTTCCGCCATCTCCCCGTGCTGGAGGGCGACAGGGTGGTGGGCATCGTGTCCATCGGAGACATGGTCAAGTGGGTGATCTCCGGCCAGGAGCATAAGATCCAGGAGCTCGAGGGCTACATCACGGGAGCGTACCCGGGATAGACCGGGAGACGCAAGTTTGGCGCGCGGGTTTTCTATCCCAGAAAGATCCCCGCAATCGAGGCGGAAATCAGGTTGGCCATGGTGCCGGCGAGCATGGCCCTCACGCCCAGCCGCGCCAGGTCGTTGCGCCGCTCGGGCACCAGCGCGCCGATGCCGCCGATCTGCATCCCGATCGATCCCAGATTCGCAAAGCCGCACAGCGCGAACGTGGCGATGGTAAACGATCGCGGCAGCAGGGTCGCTTTCTGCGCGCCCAGCCCGATGTACGCAACCACCTCGTTGAGCGCCATGCGCGTGCCCAGCAAGTTGCCGATGGCCGGGCAGTCGCGCCAGGGCACGCCGATGAGCCATGCCACCGGCGCTCCGACGAACCCCAGAATCTGCCCCAGGCTGCTGGGAAGCCAGTGCATGTAGGCCAGCCCGTGCGCCCAGCCGAGCAGCATATCGAGCAGCGCCACGAGCGCCAAAAAGCTGATCAGCATGATGGCCACATTCAAGGCCAGCTTGCCGCCGTCGATGGTGCCGCGGGCAATGGCGCCGACAAAATTCTCTTCGGCGTGCAGCTCGTCTTTGGGGATGACGACCTTGCCTTCGGTGGCCGGCACTTCGGTCTCGGGAACCAGCATCTTGGCCATCAGAATGGTTCCCGGAGAGGTCATGATCACGGCCGAGAGCAGGTGCCGCGCCTCCACGCCCTGCGAGATATACATGGCCATGATGCCGCCTGAGACGTGCGCCATGCCGCTGGTCATAATGGTCATCAGCTCGCTGCGCGTGGCCTTGGAGAGAAACGGCCGGATGGTGAGCGGCGCCTCCGTCTGGCCCATGAAGATCGAGGCCGCCACATTCATGCTCTCGGCGCCGGAGATGCGCATGGTCTTGAGCATGAGCCACGCCATGCCGCGAATCACGATCTGCATCAGCCCGATGTGGTACATCACCGCGAAGAAGGCGGAGATGAAGATGATGGTTGGCAGCACCTGGAAGGCGAAGATGGCGCCCTTGTTGGCCCCCAGCAGGTTGCCCAGAGCGCCGGAGTTAGGCAGGCCGAGCTGGCCGAACAATATCTGCGTCCCCGCGAACGTGGCCGAAAGCATTTTGGTGACTACGGCGCCCGCCCACGTCATTGCTTCCTGTCCGAAGCTGAACCGCAGCACCAGATAAGCAAAGAGAAACTGCAGGGCGAGCCCCCAGGCAATGGTGCGCCAGCGGATGCGCCTGCGGTCCGTCGAGAAAAGGTACGCGGCCAGCAATACAGCCAGAATTCCCAGCAATCCAGTGAATCGCTCCATTGCAGTTGCCCCCTGAAGGCAGCTTCTAGCCCCTAGCCTCTTGCCTTTAACCTGGGCTCGCAGGCCAGGCATTTTATTGCATTCCAAGTCCGGCTCAGTAGGAGAAGGCTAGCAGCTAGGAGCTGGAAGCTGAAAGCTGTTTCTCGCGCAGGTACTCCTCGGCCTCATCGCGCGTGAACACGCGGCTCACCAGCGGCACTGCGGTCGGCGGACTTTTGGAAAAGTGAATTGCCCGCTTCAGGATTGCCGCCGGCTCGGTGAGCAGCTCGGGCCGTGTCGCGTACAACGTGGCGAAGGGTTGCCCGCGCTCCACGCGCGCGCCACGCCGCGCATGGAACAGAATGCCGGCGTGCGGATCGACCGGCTCCCCGGCTTTCTCGCGGCCCGCGCCGGTGCGCTGCACCGCCCAGCCCAGCGCGGTCGAATCCATTTCGGCCACGTACCCGCTCTCCCACGCGGCAACGATCTCCGTCGCGCCGGGCTTGTGAAACGCGGCGGGATCGTCGAAGACGCTTACGTCGCCGCCCTGGGCCTCGATCATCGCGAGAAACACGCGCAGCGCGGAGCCATCCATCAGCGCCTTCTCGGCGCGCGCATAGCCGGCTTCGGGCGTTTCCGCCTGCATGCCGAGATGGATCATCCAACCGGCCAGAATGAGCGACAGTTCGCGCAAGTCGAAATTCGTTTCCGGACTCCGCGCGGGCCGCTCGCCACGCAACAGCTCGACGGACTCAACCAGTTCGATCCAATTGCCCGCAGCGCGCCCCAACGGCTGGCCCATGTCGGTGAGCAGCGCCACGGTGCGCGTCCCCGCGGCTTCCGCCGTGGCCACCATCAGCGCGGCCAGAAACTCGCAGTCTTCCCGCTTGCGCAGGAAGGCTCCCGAGCCGGTCTTCACATCCAGCACCAAGGCGTTCAGCCCCGCCGCCAGTTTCTTGCTCAGGATCGATGCGCAGATGAGCCCCGGATTCTCGACGGTTGCGGTGCGGTCGCGCAACGCGTAGAGCTTGCGGTCGGCGGGCGCCAGTTGGTCTGTCTGCCCGATGATCGACGCGCCGCATTTCGCGAGGGCCGCCTCGAACTCGGTCAGTGTGAGCGCGGTACGGTAGCCGGGAATTGCTTCCAATTTGTCGAGCGTCCCGCCGGTGTGGCCCAGCGCGCGCCCGCTGATCATGGGCACAGCCACGCCGCAGGCCGCGGCAAGAGGAGCAACGAGAAGGCTGGTCTTGTCGCCCACCCCGCCCGTGGAGTGCTTGTCCACGGCCAGCTTGCCCAGCCGTGCGGGCGAGAACTTCTCGCCCGAGTCGCGCATGGCCAGCGTGAGCGCGCGCGTTTCGTTGAGCGAGAGCCCCTTGAGCCACGCCGCCATCAGCCAGGCTGCAAGCTCGGCCTCCTGAATCGAGCCATTGGCCGCGCCCGCCGTCACAAACGCGAGCTCGCGTGCGTCCAGCTCTCCGCCGTCGCGCTTCTTGCGGAGGATGTCGATCATGTGCAGCGGAGTCACGGAATCGGATTGCATGGTCTTTGCTCTGGAGCGCAAGGCAATAAGAATATCGCACAAGGCCCGCCGCAGTGCGCTGGTTTTGCATCACGCCGCGCCTGGCGTGGGGCGAGCGCAGCTGCATCTGTGGAACTCGCCGAGGTGTAAGATGCTCGCAACAATCCTAATGCAAAACGGAGGATGCTATGTCACTGTGCACATTGTTCCTCAGCCGGCTGATTGGGATCTATTTCCTGATTTGCGGCCTGGCGATGATCGTTCACAGGCAGGTCTTTACGGATGCGCTCGCAACAGTTTCGGGCAGCCCATTGGCCATGTGGTGTTGCGCGATGATCATTTCGCTCGCCGGGCTGGCGATGGTTCTCGCCCACAATGTATGGTCAAAATGTCCGGTGGTGGTCATCATTACTCTTTTGGGATGGCTGACGCTCACCAAGGGCATTCTCTATTTGCTTCTGCCGGCGAAGTGGCTGGAGGGATTCTTCCAATCGGTGCTCAACTGCGGGGCGTGCTTGTATTCAGTGACGGCATTTTTGCTGGTGCTGGGCGCGTACCTGACGTATGAGGGATTCAAGTCAAAGCCCGCATAGAGGGCCCGGGTCAAGCGCTACTTCAATTTCATCTCAGACCCCAGCGGCAGCAGGTCGCTGAATGTCATCGTCCGCACGCCGTCCGCGGCCGGAAAAATGATCGGCGCATCGGGCAGGATGAACTCGGCCAGCACCTGGCGGCAGGCGCCGCATGGAGGACTGGCAAGCCCGTTCCGATTCGCAATGGCTACGGCGCCGATTCGAATCTCTGGCCCGAATTGGGAAACCGCCCGCACCAACGCCGCGCGCTCCGCGCAGATGGTGAGTCCGAAACTCACATTTTCGACATTGGTCCCTGTTACGATTTCGCCGCTGGTGAGCTGGAGCGCGGCGCCCACACGGAATTTCGAGTAGGGGGAATAGGAGTTCTGCGCGGCCTGCCGCGCGAGGTCGAACAGCTTTTCGAGCGCGGTCTGAGTCAAGTTCGTCATGGACAATCCGTTCCTCGTATCCGTAAATGGGCTGAAGATTAGAGGCTAATGTATATTAACCTCTCATGTACACCCGCGCCGCGGCCGGCGCCACGCTCCAGAACCACGCACGCGAACCTTCGCCCATCGCAAGCCCGGAACCTACTCCCTACCCACAAATTCCCTACTCCCTATGTCCCTTCGTCACCACCTTCCTCAAGTTGAGAGCCGTTTTTCCGATAGAACCCATGAGTGCTTGCCGCACCGGGACAGAGATTCCGGCCGGATGAGTGTGAGCGATGGACGATCTGACAAGGGAGTTCCTGATCGAGAGCCAGGAAGGACTGGATCGCATGGAGCGGTGCCTGACCGACCTGGAGGAGAAGCCACGGGATAAGGCCCTGCTGGCCGAAATCTTTCGCTTTGTACACACCATCAAGGGAACCACGGGATTCCTAGGCTTCAAGCGCCTGGAAAAACTGGCCATGCTTGAACTGGTGGAGGGCTGACCGATGGCGGCCGGCGGCCGGACACGCATTCTGATTGTCGACGACTCTGCCGTGATGCGGAGCCTGTTACGCTCCGTCGTCAACACCGACACCACCCTCGAAGTGGCTGGAACCGTGGGCGATGGCGCATCGGCGTTGAGCGCTGTGGCCCTCCAGTGCCCCGACCTCGTCCTTCTCGATGTCGAGATGCCGGTGATGGACGGCCTCGTTACGCTGCGCCAATTAAGAAAACAGGGCCACAAGATGCCGGTCATCATGTGCAGTTCGCTCACGCAGCGCGGGGCCAAGGTCACCATCGAGGCCCTCGCCGGCGGCGCCAGCGATTATGTCGCCAAACCGTCGGGCCATACCAGCCGCGAGGAAGCTCTGCGCGCGCTGGCGCAGGAGCTGATTCCCAAAATCCATGCGCTCACGGTTGCAATGCAGCGCCCACCTATTCATTCCGCCGCGCCGCGCTTCGGCTTTCCACCGGCCTCGGTTCCGGCGCCAACCGCGCAACCCCGGTCGTTGTCTTGCGCAGCGCCTTCTGTCGTAGCCATCGGCGTCTCCACTGGCGGCCCGGCCGCGCTCGACATGCTTCTTCCCGAGCTTCCCGCCAACTTCCCGCTTCCGGTTCTCGTGGTGCAGCATATGCCGGAGGTCTTCACCAAGCCCTTTGCCGAGCGGCTCGCCCGACGTTGCCGTCTGCAGGTGTGCGAGGCGTGGGAAGGCGCCCCGGCATCGAAGGGGACGATCTATATCGCTCGCGGCAACTGGCATATGGAAACGCTGGCCGCCGTTCGCCCCGGCGCACCGGCCACCATTCACTTGAACCAGAACCCACCGGAGAATCATTGCCAGCCTGCGGTGGATGTGCTCTTTCGCAGCGCGGCCAAAGTCTACGGATCCGGTGTGCTGGCCGTCGTGCTAACCGGCATGGGTTGCGACGGGCTGGCCGGCTGCCGCGCCATTCGCGATCAGGGAGGCAGCGTGCTGGCCCAGGATCAGGCCACGAGCGCGGTTTGGAGCATGCCCGGCGCGGTAACGCAGGCAGGCCTTACGCACAAGGTACTTCCGCTTGCCGCCATCGCCCCCGAGATTTTGAGAATCGCCAGCCGCGCCGCCGCGGCCGACATGGCCTCGACGGTGGGGCCTGCCACAGCCTTCGGCCGTCGCCTCGCCTGACCGAATTTTCGCTCGCAACGCCATCCACCCCAATAGGGTGAAAAGGCCCTAACGCCCCCTGGCCCTCTTCGCGGGTCTGGCGGGGTTCGCCTTTTCGCCCGGCAGGCGCCCCACCGGAATCGACGCAAGGTCCGGGCCGATACGCTGCACTCGCGTGTCGATCATTTCGTAGCGGATGGTGCGGGGAGCCGTGGGCCGCGTGATGCCGGTCGCGGAATCCGTGGTGACGTCGTTGTTGTTCGCGATCAGGAAACTGAAGGCGGGAACGCCGCCACTGGCTGTGTTCGCGGAAAAGACCCGGACCGGCAGATAGCCCTGGATGGGATGGAGCCGGAAGGCCGTCTCGTAGCGGTGATGCCGCGTGCTCCAGGTGAAGACGCGTACCTGATCGAAGTCGAAGGGCAACCCGGACTTGAGCGGAGCGAGAACGGTCAGGTACTCGGGAACCTGGCGATCCGGCGTGTTGGCTTCCGGATCGGTGACCTTGGCCAGCATCCAGCAGCCTATAAAGCGCTGATCTTCGCCGTACTGTGCAACATCGTTCGGTACATCCACATCCAGGCGGCTGCCCAGCAGCCAGCCAACCCGGCCCTGCGCGTCGCGCGCCAGCCACCAATCTTCCATTAGGGGCGGTTCCGCCTCTTCCCCGCCGGCCGGATTCTTTTGCGCTTCCGGTTTGGCGCCCGAAGCCGATGGCGCGCTCCCGCCCTTTTCAACGGGTTTGGCCGCAGGCAGCGGTCCGACAATCTCCGCCGGTTTTTTGGGAGCCGACGCCCGCGCCAGAAGCTGGACTTTCGTATTTCCCGCCAGCAGGAAAAATCGCTCCGTTTCGCGGCCGGGGAGTACGTGCATGGCGAGGTCGTCGCGCAGAGTAGCCGTGGCCGCCACGGGATCGTCTTTGTGTTGCTGGGCAAGGCGGATAAACGCGTCGTGGGTCTTGGCGCCGATCACCGCGCGGTCCTCAATCCAGCCGATTTGGTTCTTATCCGTCTGGACTTTAAGAAAGCGCCGGCTATGCTCCAGGACTTCGAGCGCCTGCCCGTTTACCACCTCGCACACGCGGTTCGAAACCGGCGCGACGCGATCGTGCAGGTAGGTTTCGCGGATGGAAACGTACACCGTTTCATGCTGTTGGTGCCGGAATCGCCCGCATCCGGACAAGAAGACGAGACCGCACAACGCTATCGAAGGCAGCGCAAACAGGAGTGAGAGGCGCCGGAGAAAAGGAACAGAATGAATTGAGAGTGGAATGAGCACAGCTCGTGACGATTACCTCGAGAATAGCACTTTCTCTACGGCAGTGCCGCGACTGCAACCGCTCCCACGGGATCGGTACCGGTTGTGGAAGCGATCGCCGAGGTGAGTGCGCCAGAGCTCATGGTGTAGGCATCGAGGTCGGGGTTGCCGCTCGACGTGGAACCGCCGGTCGCCACCGCCAGCACAAAGTGATCGTCGCTATCCTCGGCAAGGCCCATGGGCTCAATGCCCGATGCGATGGTGCTGCCCGAGGCGATGGAGTAGGTGGTTCCCGAGGCCGAAATCGAAAACCACGCGACGTTGCCGGACGATGTGTTACCTGCACCGTTCCCAACGTATACATAGTCGCCGGAGGAGACGGGAAGAATGGCGTTCGGGGCCAGCCCGCCGCTGGCAATGGGAGAGCCGCTTGCCTGGGTCAACGTGCCGCTCGAGAGCGAACTGTAGTTAAAGACGCGCAATCCGCCCGAGTTGGCTGAAGAGTTTGCCAGCGTCTCGCCAATATAGAAAAGGCGAGGTGTGCTGCTCGGATCGACCGCTACGGAAAACGCGGAGCCTCCGCTGTTTGCAACGTTAATTGTGTTAGCCGTCGAACCCAGCGGATTCGAATTACCGGAGGTGAAGGGAACCACGATAGTGCCGCCGGCTCCAAGAGCAACAAACAGGTTGTCCGCGTCGGGTGACAGAACCATCTGCTTGACCGTCGCATTGGAGGCGATGAACGTCTGGTAGGGCGGCGCGACGCCAGCGCTCGCGTTAAGCCCGGTTGACGAGTTGATGGGAATGGCGTCGAGCTGCACTTCGCCGTTGGCCGGGATGAACGCGTCGATGAGCCATGAGCCGGTTTTGTCCACCTCCATGGCCAAAGCCGGATCGGCTGAAATGGCCTGCCCGCCGTTCCCCAGAGCGAGCGCGCCTCCCGAGGCGATGTCGTAGACAAAAATGCCGCTCGCCAGCGTACTCGCGTACAAAAAGTTGCCGTTCGGGGCGATGGCAATAGCGTTAGGTCCGGTAATCGCATAAGCACCGATCTTGTTCAGCGTACCGGACGAGATGTCATAGGCGACGATTTGGCCTGCCGTCTGGTTCAGCACATAAAAGACGCCGCTGGAAAGCGTAGTGGGGGTGGTGGTCGTTGTCGATGTCGAAGGCGGCGGGTCCCAAAAGCCTTTGCATCCGGCCAGGACCACGAAGGAAGCCACGCAAAGACCCGCCAAAATTCTGCATTTCATCGTCATTCCTCACACAGGTCCAATCCAAAATTGATCGGTCCAGGCGCAATTCATCAAGGGCTCAATTCAAAGGGTACCGCTTGACCGCGTGTCTTGTCCTGCCGCAGGATGCGATGCACGCGGACAGGGGAATGCCTTCAGCCACCGTCAGTGAAATTGACGCGGTCAGGAGGGATTTCGTTCGGCGCAGGCACGTGTCTTCGCAAACACAGTGCCTGACAAACAGTTCCAAACGGGATCTGAGCAGATTCAACACAAGGGGACAGAGCCACGCACACGGCGGCGCTAATTGGGACGGCCGCCGGAGGCGGCGCGGCGGCGAAAGCTCTCATCGACCGGCTGGCGGCCCTGAAAACCGGCTTCTAGTGTATGCCAGTGCTCGATGGCGGGCTCGCCCATGCGCCAGCAGAGCAGGACGACCTGATCGTCCACTCGGCAAGGGAAGTCGAGCAGTCCGGAGTCGAGATCTTTCACCTGAACCCCGATGGCATCGATTTCAGCAATGCTCTCGCGGACTTGCGTGAGGTGCGCTTCCATCTCAGCGCGCTGCTTGGCGATGTCAGCAGTATCCACCCTCATGCCGCCCGAAAGATAAATGCGCTGCGCCAGGGTGTTAAGATCCGCCTCGACCGATTGCGCAGAACGCCTGCCCTCCATGGCGCGCTTGAGCAACGATCCGAGCACGGGGAGCAGGGACTGCGCTTCGTCGAGAGTGAATATCCTCATGGCGGAATTCCCGAATAGCTACAGGATACGACGAAACCCGGAAAGACGCCTCGTGAGCTCGTTCGCGGCCGGGATGCTCTTCATGCCCGTTCGCGACGGCGGTTGGCCGTCAGGAGAGCGGGCTCGCAAAACCAACCTTGGGCTCGGAGGGAAACAAAAAGGAGCTCGCCGATAAGGCAAATCTCAAGCCACTCGAAGGCCGGCGTTACACACGGAGCTGTGCGGACGGGGAGATCCCTGACATTTTAGACCGGGCACATCCCTGACACTTTTTCCATCTCAGGAAGGTTTTGTTGGTTGCGATTGCTTGACCCGTGAGGCTCGGCATGGGCCAAAGGGAACGGGGTTAAGGCTATACCGCGGGAGGGAAAAGGTGAAGTATTTTTTCAACCGGAGTCGAGAAGGAAGGGAAACGCGGCGGCAGTGTGAGGGAGCGACCGCACCGTAGCGGGGGGCGAGAAGGGGCACCCGGTGAACCGGTGGCTATTTTGGATCCGGGTGCGAACTCTCTGATACTGGTTTTCACCTCCCTCCAAGCTTCAGTTTCGTTCGGATCAATTTAGCGGAGCCTGTAAAGTACGCCCTCTGCTGGAAACCCACAAGTATCCATACCGTAGCTATGCCTACCAGGACAAACTCAACATAGAGTAACCAGCTCTTCGATGCGATCGCGACCGCGAGCGAGGATAAGGAAGGAAAAAACTGAGCGAATAGCATCAGTAAATTCGCGGGGCACGCACGAAAGAACGCGCCGAACAGTGTCGCGTCCGCCGGGAAGCGTTCGGAGTGGGTTGCCTCTCGGAGGAACGCCCCGAAATACAGAAGCGTGAAAATCAAGAGTGCTGCCACCGCGAAACTTGCTTGGTCAACCCGGCGTGGCAACGCGCCAACGCTCACGTCAATTTCTCTCCGGATTCCACCCCCAATTTGGTCCGGGCTCCCGGTGCTGGGCATTTCATATGCGGCCAGTTCTCTCCAGTCCCCTAGGGTTAAGCAATCGAAGAGCATGTCTGGGTTTGGTTCAGGCGTGGTGCTCTACCTCGTGGTCAGGTCGAAGGGCTTGCTCGAACATTGATATTGAAGCTCATTGCGCCAAGCGAGCATTCGCTTCTTTTGAACCCACCGCGCGATCGAAAACAAGTAGTAATTCGAGTAGTTGCCGGCATTTGAGAGAAGCTCTGAGGTGTTGAGCTTCTTGGTGAGAAGTCCAATCTCAGTGATCTCCAGCATTGGCACGGTGATGGTGGCGGTCAACATGCCTGGAGGGGCGGGAGCGTTAGGGGAATTTGAAGGGGGCGGAACCTGTGCGGCTACTTCTTGAGTGGCGGGTAGCTTTGGAAGAGCAAGGGCTGCACTCGAGATAAGGGAAGTTGACTTTTGGATCTCTGTGCCAGTCGGAGTCGGATCGGGTTTCGAATCTTGTGACGGATTTGAGACGGCGGAGCAGTTGGATGGAGCGCCCCCTTTAGTTGGCGTATAAGTAATGGCCGCCGGGAGATGACCGATACTTGTTGACTCCGCTTCCGGATGGGAGTCCATGTAACATCGCCAAGCTGGATTTTGGTCCAGTTGGTCGAAGATTCATACTTAGAAGTGTCCTGGACGTGATGTAATCCCCTAAGGCTTGCTCAGCCGGACGTTGTTCCCAGTAAGGGATTAGGAATAAGAGAACCAGAGAGAGTGCGAGGGCGAAGGCCCCTGATTTCGTACAAGCTGCTGATGCTGCAGTATCGACTTTCGTCGGTTCATGGTTCCCTTCTTCAAATTGGTCCGACATCGGCCTACTCCTTTCAGGCCTCTGCCCGGCTGCTCAAGGGTCGGGGTCTGCTTTGCTCCTTCTAGGTTACGACCAAGCCCCTTGGCGAGCATCGCTTTGATGCCGCTGCGGACACAAAAACACAGGGATCAGGGGTCAGTGGTCAGGGATCAGTCTGTGACTATCGACGCGATCAGAGACGGCGCGGCTGCGCCGCGACCTTTGTTTTTCGAATTGAGCGGCCCGGTTCCCAGGACTGCGCCCGCGCAAATTTGCGCAGGGCTTGTCCTGGGCTATTTTCTTGCGCTCCCTACGGGAGCTTTTTGAGCGTTACGCGGGGACGACGCCAAAAACAGTGGTCAGGGATCAGGGGTCAGGGATCAGTCGCGCGCTGGCGACAAAGAAACAGACGGCGCGGCTCAAGCGCGTACTTTGTTTTTCGAATGGAACGGCCCGGTTCCCAGGACTGCGCCCGCGCAAGTTTGCGCCGGGCTTGTCCTGGGCTATTCTCTCGCGCTCCCTACGGGATCTTCTTGCGTTACGCGGGGACTACGCCTTTGGCCAGCATGGCCTTGTTGCCACGGAGGGCCTGGCGGGTGCGGTTCTTCGTTCTCGATGAGGGCGAGGCGGAGGTGGTTGGCGCGGATTGGCGCACCCCGAAAAGCAGGCCCCTCGGCTCCCCCCAGCGTCGGGCCGCTACCCCACTGGCGTGGGGCCCCAAGCGCGCTTCGCTCGGGATGACACGGGGTAAAGAGAGCTCAAATCTGTGCGCTCCGTTCGGGATGACACTGGGATGAGGGTGAGGCAGGCCTGAGGTCATGCGGTTAGAATGCGGGCCATGCACGAAAGGTTCTATTTCACATACATCGTTGCCAGCCAGAGCAGGACGCTTTACGTTGGCGTGACCGGCAATCTGAACAAGCGTGTCTTCGAGCACAAGCAGAAGCTGCTCGAGGGATTTTTAGCGACATATAACTGCGACCGGCTCGTTTGGTTTGAGCGCTTTAGTGAAGTGGATCATGCGATTGAGCGGGAAAAGCAGCTGAAGAGATGGCGGCGGGCGAAGAAGATCGCGTTGATTGAAGCGGGTAATCCGACGTGGGTTGATCTTAGTGAAGGGTGGTACACGAAGGAACAGTTGGAGGGACCGTGCGGTGAGGTGTGCTGCGGATGCATCGCGAAAAGCAGATCCCTCGGCTCCCCCCAGCGTCGGGCCGCTACCCCACTTGCGTGCGGCCCCAAGCGCGCTTCGCTCGGGATGACACGGGGTAGAGTTGTGGTTATGCGGGGACGACGCCTTTTGCGAGCATGGCTTTGATCCCGCGGAGGGCCTGGCGAGTGCGCTCTTCGTTCTCGATGAGGGCGAAGCGGACGTGGTTGTCGCCGTAGTCGCCAAATCCTATTCCCGGAGACACGGCGGTTTTGGCTTCAGTGAGCAGGAGCTTGGAGAACTCGAGCGACTTGAGCTCGCGGTAGGCCTCGGGAATCTGCGCCCAGACGAACATGGTGGCGCGGGGCTTGGCGACGGCCCAGCCGAGCTTGTTGAGGCCTTCGACGAGAACGTCGCGGCGGCGGCGGTAGATGTCGCAGATCTGGGCGACGCACTCCTGGGGGCCCTCGAGGGCGGCGATGGCGGCGACCTGGATGGGCGTGAAGGTGCCGTAGTCAAAGTAGCTCTTGAGGCGGGCGAGGGCGTTGACGAGGCGCTGATTGCCGACCATGAAGCCGACGCGCCAGCCGGGCATGTTGTAGGACTTGGAAAGCGTGAAGAACTCGACGGCGACGTCTTTTGCGCCGGGGACCTGCATGACGCTGGGCGGGCGGTAACCGTCGAAGGCGATGTCGGCGTAGGCGAGGTCCTGGATGAGCCAGAAGCCGTGCTCGCGGGCGAGCTCGACCAGGCGCGCGAGGAAGGGCAGGTTGACGCACTCGGTGGTGGGGTTGGAGGGGAAGTTGACGATGAGGGCCTTGGGGCGCGGGGTCATGCGCGGGATGATTTCTTCGAGCTGGGCGAGGAACTGTTCCTGGTCGTGGACGGGGACGCTGACGATGTGAGCGCCGGCGATGACCGGCCCGTAAATATGGATGGGATAGCTGGGGTTGGGAACGAGGACGGTGTCGCGCGAGTCGAGGATGGCGAGACAGAGGTGGGCGATGCCCTCCTTGGAGCCGATGGTGACGATGGCCTCGGAGTCGGGGTCGAGCGAGACGCCGTAGCGGGTCTGGTACCAGTGGCAGATGGCTTTGCGCAGGCGGGGCAGGCCGCGGGAGACGGAGTAGCGATGCGTGGGCGGCTTGAGCACCGCCTCGATGAGCTTGTCGACGATGTGTTTGGGCGTGGCGCCGTCGGGGTTGCCCATGCCGAAGTCGATGATGTCTTCGCCGCGGTGGCGGGCGGCGGACTTCATTTCGCCGGTGATGTTGAAGACGTAGGCGGGCAGGCGCTGAATGCGGGAGAACTCTTCCATGATGACTCCAGTGTAAAGCCAGTGGCGTTCGCGGAGTTAGCGGCGCTAGCGGGGTTAGAAGCGGAGGAATGCAGCCGGTCAACGCAGGCTGAGAGCTGACGGCTGAAAGCTGATGGCTGTTTTTGAGGTGAGGCGGGAGTCTAGGCGGCGGGAGCCGCCGCAGCTGCGGCCGCGTGGGCGATGGCGAGGGCGCGGCGAGTGGCGAGGTGCTGCATGGGTTTGATTATAGCGGAAAGACAGCGGAGTTAGCGGAGCTAGCGGGGTTGGCGGGGTTGGCGGCGGTTTTTGCGCGCGCGGGCCGATTCGGTGGGACAATAGAGGCAGGACCTGTTTGCCGCACCGAGCGGGGCCGCATTGCTTTCAGCCGGGGGAGCACGGCCTGTATCTGCCGATCACGCCCGCGCAGCCACTCTTCCTGTTTGAGAGATGGCCGATGAATGCACTGCTGATCTATCCGGAATTTCCTGAGACATTTTGGAGCTTCAAACACGCGCTGAAGTTTTTGGGCAAGCGGGCGGCGCAGCCTCCGCTGGGGCTGATGACGGTGGCGGCGCTGCTGCCGCTTGGCTGGAAAAAGCGGCTGGTGGATACGAACGTGGAGCGGTTGCGCGATCGCGACCTGAAGTGGGCCGACGTGGTCTTCGTGAGCGGCATGCACATCCAGCTTGAGTCGCTCGTCGAAATTGTAGAGCGTTGCCGCGCGCGCGGGCTGCGCACTGTGGTGGGCGGACCGATTGCGAGCAGCGTGCCGGCGGCCGAGCTGAAGGCGGACCACGTAGTGATCGGCGAGGCGGAGAGCCTGATTGGCGAGCTGGCGCGGGAGCTGGAAGCGGGAACGGCGAAGCGCGTGTATCAGGCGGCGGAACGGCCGGAGATGACGGCGAGCCCGCTGCCCGACCTGAGCCTGATTAAGATGAAGCGCTACTCGACGATGACCGTGCAGTACTCGCGCGGATGCCCGTTCAACTGCGAGTTCTGCGACATCATTGCGATTTATGGGCGGCGGCCGCGGACCAAGGCCGTAGCACAGGTGCTGGCGGAGCTGGACCAGTTGCGCGCGGCAGGCTGGCGCGAGTCAGTGTTTATCGTGGACGACAATTTCATCGGCAACAAGGCGCGGGCCAAAGAGCTGCTGCGGGCGATGGTGGAGTGGCGTAGGCAGACCGGCTCGAAGATTCGAGTTCATCACCGAAGCGTCATTGAACCTGGCTGACGATCCCGAGCTGATGCAACTGATGAAGGACGCGGGGTTTCGATCGGTGTTTCTCGGCGTGGAAACGCCGGATGAGTCGGGCCTGATCGCCAGCAACAAGCTGCAGAACACGCGGAGAAGCTTGCTGGAGAGCGTGTCCACGATTCAGAGCTACGGGATGGAGGTGATGGGCGGGTTCATTCTGGGCTTCGACACGGACAAGGAAGACATCTTCGACCGCATGGTGGATTTCATCCAGAAGAGCGGGATTCCGATTGCCATGGTGGGGCTGCTGCAGGCGATGCCGGGGACGCAACTGTTCCGGCGGTTGAGGAGCGAGGGCCGGATTGTGGACGCGGGTGGCGGCAACAACACCTTTTGCGACCGGCTGAACTTTTTGCCGCGCATGGATGCGGCCAAGCTGGTGGAGGGCTACCGCGAGGTGCTGAAGAGGATTTACAACTGCGAGGCCTACTACGAGAGGGTGAAGATCTTTCTGAATCGGGCGCATCCCAAGCCGGCGAAGCGGGCGGGGGGAGAGCGGGCGAAGAGGCAGCCGCGCGAGGCATGGATGACGCGGAACAACCTGCGCGCGTTGGTCAACTCGATTGTGAGGCAGGGGGTCTTTGGCCGGCACCAGTGGAGCTACTGGAAGTTTCTTGCCGCGGCGGCGACCAAGTACCGGCGCTGCTTTGGCGCGGCGATGACGCTGGCGGTGATGGGACATCACTTCCAGGTGATGACGCGGAAGCTGGGGAAGGCGATGGATAAAGCGGTGACGACGCGGGCGGGGTCGATGGAGATGGCTGAGGAGTTCCCGGAGAAGGCAGGCAGCGACTAAGACGACGGGGCGCTGGAACGGAGCGCCGGCGGCGGGCCACAAACTTTATACTTGTTCTGACATGCAAGAATCCCTAGCCCAAAAGTTTCTACCTGTTGACGAACAGATGGACCTGCTCCAGAAGGGCGCAGCGGAGATCATCCGCGTGAGCGACCTTCGCGAACGCCTTGAGGAGAGCCGCAAAACCGGACGGCCGCTGCGGGTGAAGGCGGGATTCGACCCGACGGCGCCCGACCTGCACCTGGGCCACACCGTGCTGATGCGCAAGCTGCGGCACTTTCAGCAACTGGGGCATACGGTGATTTTCCTCATCGGCGACTCGACGGCGCTTATCGGCGACCCGACGGGGCGGAATGTGACGCGGAAACCGTTGACGCGCGCCGAGATCGACAAGAATGCCGAGACGTATAAGCAGCAGGTGTTCCGGATTCTCGATGAGAAGGCGACCGAAGTGCGCTACAACTCCGAGTGGCTGGACAAGCTGGGCTACGAAGAGACGATCCGGCTGACGGCGCACTTTACGGTGAGCCAGATGCTGGAGCGCGACGAGTTTCACACGCGCTTCAAGGCCGAGCAGCCGATCAGTTTGCACGAGCTGCTCTACCCGGTGATGCAGGGGTACGACTCCGTGTGTCTGGAGTGCGACGTCGAGCTGGGCGGGACGGACCAGAAGTTCAATCTGCTGTGCGGACGCGAGTTGCAGCGGCACTACGGGCAAAAGCCGCAGATTGTGCTGATGACGCCGATTCTGGAGGGCACAGACGGCGTGCAGAAGATGTCGAAATCGCTGGGGAATGCGATCGGGATCAACGAGCCGGCGAGCGAAATGTACGGCAAGCTGATGAGCATCTCGGATGAGCTGATGTGGAAGTATTGGGTGCTGCTGACCGATTTGCGGCAGAGCGAAATCGACGCGATGCGGGCGGACGTGGCGTCGGGAAAGCTGCACCCGATGGAGACCAAGAAAAAACTGGCGCGGACGATTACGGCGGGGTTCCACGGCGAGGATGCGGCCGAAAGCGCCGGCGAAAACTGGGCGCGGATGTTCCAGCAGAAGGTCGAGAGCGAGGACCTGGAAGAGGTTGCGGTCGCGTTCGCTCGCGTGACAGATTCACAGGGCTTCTTGGTGATTCCAAAGTTGCTGGTGCAGGCCGGGTTGGCGGCCAGTAATAGCGAGGCCAACCGGAAGATTGCCGAGGGGGCTGTCAAGTTGAACGGTGATCTGTTTGGCGGTCTAAGGGTCAAGCTACCTGACCTTCCGGCGCGGCTGGTGGTAAGGCTGGGGAAGCGGGCGAAAATCGCTGTGATTTCGTAAATTTGGCGTTTTGCAATTAGCCAAATGGCGTATACTGGGGATGGAGGCGTTCTATGGCGGCCCATTCCGTACCCGAAGTGCTTGGCGGCGAGCATGTTCTGGGCAGGCCGGTAAGCAAGGGCGGGGCCCTGGCGGAGCTGGTGCGCAAGGGGCTGCCGGTGAAGGCTCTGCTTCTGCTGGCCGAGCGGCTGGACATGCGCCAGGCGGAAATCTCTGAAAAAATTGGCATTCCCAAGCGCACACTGACCCGGCGGCTGCAGCAGCACTCGCGGCTGACGGCTGCCGAGAGCGACCGTGCGGTGCGGCTGGCGCAGGTGTACGCGACGGCGGCCGATACCCTGGGGAATGGGGAAAAGGCGGCGGCGTGGCTCAAGACGCCGAATCGTGCGCTGCGCGGGGGGCGTCCGCTGGACCAGTTGGACACCGATCCTGGCGTGCGCGAGGTCGAGGACGTGCTGGGCCGGATCGCGTACGGCGTTTACAGCTAATGCAAATCTGGCGGATTTGCCGGGCGAAGTTTGCTGGCGAAGCGTTCTCCGGCCTGGGAGCGCTGCGCTTTGGCGGGCGGTGGAATTCGCCCGGCGTCCCGATGGTCTACGCGTCAACCTCACTGGCGCTTGCGGCCATCGAGTTGTTTGTTCACCTGGAACCGAATCTGCAGCCGGACGATCTGGTTTCGGTTGCGGCCACGCTGCCCGCAGGAGAACCTGCGCGGCGGCTGGAGCTGGTCTATTTGCCGCCGGACTGGTGGACGGACGATTTTGTGCCGCTGCGCGCGCTCGGCGACAAGTGGATTCGGGAGAAAAGCTCGCTGGCGATCGAGGTTCCTTCGGCGGCGCTGCGCGCGGAGTGGAATGTGCTGGTGAATCCCCTGCATCCGGCGATTGCAGAGATCAAGGTCGAGCCGCCGCAGGCGTTTCGGTTTGATGCGAGGATGTTTCGGTGAGGCGGGGAGTGGGGATTTGTGGTTTCCTATGTCTCAGAACTGAGACATGATGCACCAGCGATGGCGCAATCGAAGGCCGCGTCCAATCTTTCGTCTAGACCGTGAAGCCGAAAAACCTGAGGCCGGCGTCTGAGTTGTTATTCCGAATCGGGTAGTCGTCCGGAAAGAACCAGCCTAACAGCTCTTGGACACTCGACGGACCAAAGGAACGGAGCGAGGCGTCGCACATTTCCATTCTCTTTTGTAACGTCCCCGTGCCGAAGAGAAGGTTCCTCCATGCATTGCGGATTGTGTGAATGTCGTTGTTGTGGGGCCGAAGAAATTTATACTTGTTCAACTGTCTGGCGTTCATGCAGTTCAAGCGATCGACCACCTCTTTGGCCTCTTCAATCGTGAGGGAGTCAATATGGTCCTTTGCAAGACGGTTCTGTATCAGTCTGGAGTAATCCTCGCGCCACCGTTCGTTCGGCTGTGACAATGCCCATCGCTTAAAGCCTTCCGCGTGCATTGCTATCTCTGCTTCCCGCCCCTCGGGCGAAAGTGTGCGCGGGGCATCTGCCTCAAAGAAAAGAAAGGACGGCCTGCCCGGAGCCTCGTGGAACAAGTAGTTGAGGAATGAGTCTACCTCAAGAAATAATGGCGCTCCTTCCCATAATCGCTGCAGTTTGGAGTAGGAATCTGCGAGTTCCTTATAGAAGGAAAGGAATTGTTGAAAAGATTTGAATTTCTTATGTACAGTTTGCTCCGGCTCCGCAAAGAGTGCGTCGTTGGGCTTCTCCGGCAGCGACCACAAAGGCTTCAGATTCGATCCCAACGTCTCCGAAGCGAACTCTGATTCCGGAGCCGTCCAGGAACTAAATATATCTGCTGTAAGATCTGGGGCTGATACTTCCCACCAAAAGTCAAATCTCTTGATCACTTCATGGGTTTCAGTCGAATCGAAATATGTACCGATCTCATGCCTCTTCGTGAATGCGGTCTCCGTCAGATTTGCGGATGTCACGACGGCTTTATTGTCGAATATGTACACCTTTGCGTGAACGCCTGGCAGGGATCGCGTCTGCCCTCTGTCCATGAGCCTCTTCAACGTGCCAGCGTTTACGTTGCACGAGGTGGAGATATCTGTGATTGTCCGCAGCATGAGCGGGCTGCCAAGCCACCAGCTGCCGCCTAAAATCCGACAAATTGCGGGCCACCGCCCAATGTAGGGCGAGACGATTGAAATAGATCGAGATGCATTGTCTGAGAGCGCGCGAATTCTTTGCGCAATTCCCGCGCCGTACAGCGTCTCCATCCTCTTCCTCGTTGCTATCCATACTACAAGCGAAGGTGATCTGAGTAGCTGCGCTCCCGGTTAGCTGATCGACGGCGAGCCGACCATCACCCGGCAAGCGCGAACGTCCGCGCGGATTCGAGCAGCTTCGCGACGGATTCCTTGGAGCAGGATTCGGTGTAGATGCGCAGGAGGGGTTCGGTGCCGCTGGCGCGCAGCAGCAGCCAGGTTTCGGCGGCCTTGGGGTGGGAGGTGGCTTCGGGGTTGTCGAGGTAGAACTTGACTCCGTCGAGATTCTCCTGGCAGTAAATGCCCATGCCGGCGAAGACGGGATCGCCGGGCTGGAGGGCGCGCGCGCGGGCGATGACGGCGTCCCTCTGCGCTTCGGGGATGTGCAGATCGATGCGGCCGAACTGGTGCTCGCCGTACTCGGCCTGGAGATCGGCGACAAGTTCCCCAAGAGTTTTCTTCTCCTGGGCCATGACGTTGGCGAGGAGCAGGGAATTGAGCAGGCCGTCGCGCTCGGGCAGGTGGCGCTGGAAGCCGATGCCGCCCGATTCCTCGCCGCCCATCAGGATCTCGCGCTCAAGCATGAGGTCGACGACATATTTGAAGCCGATGCCGTGCTCGATGAGCTCGCGGCCGTATTTCAGGCAGATGCGGTCGAGCATCTTGGTGGTGTTGAAGGCGCGCGTGACGGCTCCGGGCCAGTCCTTATACTTCAAAACCCAACTGAGGAGCACGGAGTAGATTTTGTGCGGGTCGACGAAGTTACCAAACTCGTCTGTCGCCCCGATGCGGTCGGCGTCGCCGTCGGTGCAGAGGCCGGCCTGGCAGTGGTTGGCTACCGTGGCTTCGCCGAGGGCGCGGATGTTCGGCTCGATGGGTTCGGGATTGATTCCGGGAAAGAGCGGGTCGGGGTTGGAGCGAATCTGCACGTGGGCCACGCCGATGCGGGCAAAGATATCGGCAAGAATGGTGCCGCCGGCTCCGTACATGGAGTCGATGCAAAACTTCATCCCAGATTTGGCGATGAGGTCGAGGTCGGCGAAGTCCTCGATGGATTTGAGATAGGTGGGCAGGAAGTCGACTTCCGTAATAAGCGCGGGCTGAGACGCGCGGGGAACGGGCTTGCCGAGATAGGACTCGATGGCGGCAATCATGGAGGGCTGGCCCGAGCCGCCGTACCAGCCCTTGTACTTGACGCCGTTCCACTCCGCGGGATTGTGCGAAGAGGTGATCACGATGCCGCCGGCTGCGCCGCGCTCGCGCACGCCAAAGCTGAGCGCGGGGGTGGGCGTGACGGCGTTGGCGAGCATGACGGGAATGCCGGTGGCCGAGACGACCTCGGCGCAGGCATGGGCGAAGGCCTTGGACCCGAAGCGCGTGTCGTAGCCAATGCAGAGGCCTCTGGCGGGGTCTACATGTTCGAGGACGTAAGCGGCGATGGCCTCGGCGGCGATGCGCACATTGGCGAAGGTGAAGTCGTCGGCGATGACGCCGCGCCAGCCGTCGGTGCCGAACTTGATGACGGGGTGAGGCATGGGGCTTGCGGTCTCCTTGCGAAGCAAAGGACAACGATAACAGGAGGCGAGGGGCTTGCGCACGGGGGGCCGGAGCGGACTCACGACGTTGGCTGTTCGGGGAAGGCCATGCAGTTGGCGAACTCGTCCTGAAAGGCGGGGTCGGAGGCGAGGCTGACGTGCTCGATGGGCGGGAGTTGCGGCTCGCGGTCCGCGAGCAGCAGCATTTTTGCGCCGCGGAGGGCGGTGTTGCCGGCGGCGTGGACAAGCGCGTGCGGAGCTTCGATGAGACCGATCCCGATGGCGCTTTCGATCTGGACGTAGTTGCCGAAGGCGCCGGCGAGGTGAATGCTCTGGAGCGAGCGGGCGCTGACGCCGAGGCGCTTGAGCAGCAGGCGAAAACCCGCGGCGATGGCAGCCTTTGGCTAATTGCAGCTCGCGAATGTCGGCCTGGTAGAGGACGACCGGCGGCGCGACGGGAAAGAGCTTGCTGCCGTTGGCGACGCGACCGCTGGCGAGAATGGCGCCGGAGCGCAGGCCGGCGGCGACGGCATCGACCACACCGCTGCCGCAGATGCCGCGCGGGGCGACATCGCCGATGACGGTGGCGCGGAGTGCTCCGTGGTCGAGCGCGACGTAGGCGACAGCGCCGGTGACGGCGCGCATGCCCATGCGGATGGCTCCGGCCTCGAAGGCGGGACCGGCGGCGGTGGAGGCGCAGACGATGCCGTTGCGATTGCCGATGGCGATTTCGCCGTTGGTGCCGAGGTCGACGAGCGCGGAGAGAGCGGGGTCCCCGGCGAGCCCGCTTTTGGCTTGCTGGGGTGGGAGAGCGGCGCCGTTGGCGATGCCCGCGGCGACGATTCCTGCGAGGATGTCGGCGCCGACAAAGCCGCCAATGCAGCGGGCAAAACGGATGGCGCAAGCGGGGGGCAGGTCCCAGGCGAGATCGGCGGGCGTGAAGCGCTGCTCGCCGAGGTGCGGCGATTGGAAGGGCACGTGCGCGAGCGGCTCGACGCTGAGGCCGGAGAAGAGATGATGCATGACGGTGTTGCCGACGAGGAGGACTTCGGCGATCTGCAACTCGCGGCCGGCGGCGAGGCGCGCTACGAGCTGGCCGAGGGCCGCGCGGATGGGCGTGGTGAGGTCTTCGCCTTCGAGCACGGCGCGAATGCGGCTCATGACGTCGGAGCCGAAGACAGCCTGGGGATTGAAAAGCGTTTCGACGGCGAGGACGCTGCCGGAGGCGAGATCGAGAAGCTGCGCGGCGATGGTGGTGGTGCCGAGATCGATGGCGATGCCGAGGCCGGATCTGCCCGCGATTAGCGTTCCCACCCTAACCGCATCCGCTGGCGCGGATTCGGTTAGGATGGGGCACCCGGCAGCGGTCAATGCAGCGCCGTCAGAGAGGATCTCCATGCGCCACTGGGCGCACTCGAGAACGAGCGGCGCTTCTGCGCAAGCCTGGCAGGCGAGACGCCAACCGGCGGCGAGCTGGCCGGGCGTGAAGGCGGCAGTATCGGCTTCAGTGACGGGAAGCGAGCCCGAGAGCACGCGCACGCCGCAGCCGCCGCACTCGCCCATGCCGCCGCAGGGAAACTCGACGCCGTGCGCGGCGAGGCCGGCGACGAGCGAGGCGCCGCGAGGGACGTCGAGTTCGACGGCGAGGGGTTCGAGACGAATGCGCACGCGGTCTGGATTCATTGGGCTTCCACGATGGAGTCGCCGAAATTCGCGCGGATGGTTGCGCCGGGAGGAACGACGAGAAAATCGGCCGCGTCCCACGGGCCGTTGACGAGGCGTTCGAGGAGCGAGAGCGAGCCAGCGACCTCTTCGAAGGCCCAGCCTTGTTTTTCGGCTTCGGCGCGCGCCCGGGCGCGGCAGGATTCGTCGGATGCGATGCCGGTGGAGATGTAGGTGAGGCCGGAGTAGTGGCTGCGGAAGGAAGAGAATTGCTCGTAGAGATAGCGGCCGTTATCCTCACCGTACTTGGCGATGAATTCCTCGAGAGTGCTCTGCTCGCCAAGAGTGTTTTTTTGAGAAGCGAAGGCGGGCTGGAGCTTGAGATCGGGAGTTTGGAACTCGACCCAACCGGGCGAGCGATAGTAGACGCCGGAATGGTTCTCGAAGTAGGCGGCGTAGCGATGGCGGTCGCCCATGAGAATGCCGATGCAGTCGTGGGCGCGGGGGAGAACGAGCTGCGTTCGGCGCGCGATAAGGCCCTCGGTGCCGCGGCCGCAGAGAGCGTAGCCGAGCAGGATGGCGTCGTAGCCGAGCGGATCGGCGGCATCGATGCGCTCCTGCAGGTGAGGACGCATTTCCACGCCGAGCGAGTGCAGACCCATGGGGATGAGATCGAGGTCGACGGTGCGCGGAGAGCGGGCGAGGACGTACTCGAACTCGCGGGTGAAGACCTGGCAGGCGATGGCT
This sequence comes from uncultured Acidobacteriaceae bacterium, assembly GCA_963808805.1. Lineage (GTDB taxonomy): Bacteria > Acidobacteriota > Terriglobia > Terriglobales > Acidobacteriaceae > Telmatobacter. Next base: position 513,425 of record CAWEGN010000005.1, read on the forward strand.
TTGAGGCGCATAGTGTGGCTCGATGAAGTATCTCAGACCAGCCACAGTATCTTCACGACCGATTTCCACTTGTGGAAGCCGGCCGGAGAGATTACTTCACTCTTCCATCCTGCGCGAAGCAGCCATGCCCAGAGGATAATTTTTCCTCGAATACCTCTTTGTGCCGCTTGCTACTTGCCAGGGAGGTGAAAGCGGGAGAAGCGGCGATTCGCTTCTCCCGCTCTCGTTCACGTCTAGTCTAATGGGAGGCAGTAACCGTCCAGTTGTTAACCGTAAATGTCTTGCTTAACGAGCCCGTGCCGGTAATTTCCCAGCCAAAGGTGGTTTGGGTGAAAGTGGAACCCGCCGGCAGGCACGCCGTACCAGTACCACTCGAGCTATAGCACGCGGTGGAGTTCTCCAGCCACTTGAGCATGGCGTAGATGTCAACGCCCCCGGAGCTGATGCCAAAATTCTTGCTGCCGCCAGGATCTGTGAGTTGCCAGATCGAGCTCCGGATTCGACGAGCCAAAGGTGCCGTTTTGACATAGGTTCCAGGTATTCGTCGGGACGCCGTACGACCCGCCGAATTGGACGTTGGTGGCGATGACGGTTGTCCAGCCAGTGCACGGTGCACCGTTTACTACCTGGACCTGGAACATTACCTCGTTGTCCCAATCGTTCATCCAGTTGTCGAAGCCCGAATCCATGACGGTAGTCGACGACGTGTCCGGGGTCGTCGAGTACGACGAGTACATGTAGCTGTAGCTGTCCAGTGTCGGATTCTCACTACCGCTGCAGCAGTAATTAATAGCCGCTGCGGGGCCAGTATGGATAGCTCCTGAGCTGTCCGCAGGAGAGTTGGCTACCACATACCAGTTACCGGGGTTGGTCGTGACCAGCGTCTGACTCCACGATGCAGGGGGGCTCCAGACGTCGGATTCTGTCTCGCTTTGGTAAGTCAAGCTGAGCGACGTGTCGCTATACGGCCCGCACGTGCCGGTTGCGGTGGTTATGGTGCACACCGATCCCGAATTCACGGTAAACGCGACGGTATAGCTCTGCGGCGTGTTGGTCGCTCCCGAGCTGGAGACTTGCACTGTGGCGTTGTAGGTTCCGGCGGCGAGGCTCCCGGTAGCCGGCTGGGTGGAACACGTATAGGGGGCCTGGCTGCCCGTGCAGTTCACACTGAGCCAGCCGCTTCCCTGGCTGTAGTTGATCTGGGTTGTCGGGGCCGCTAGCGTGCCGCCGCCGGAGTTGCTCACGGTGACATTCTGCGCGGATGGATTCGCGCCTCCCGCCGTTGCGCTGAAGCTGAGGCTGGTGGGGGAAAGCGAGATGGTTGGCGAGCCGGAGGTGGGCGTCAGCGTCGCGTAGAAGGAAAAGTTGACGGTGCCACAACTAGTTGGCGAGGTCGAGTACGTGCTGGGCAGCGCCCCGAAAGTATAAGTATAGTGGACGCATGACCCAGAGCTGGTCTCTTTTACAAACGCCAAGCTGTTGTTGCTCGGTAGATAGGCCAGCCAGTAAGTTCCAGACGTCAGAGCAACCGGGGTGACCACGTTCTGCGTATTCCAGCCCGCCGTGGGAGTAAACGCATTGGTGTACGCTTTCAATGCGCCCGGTCCGGCACTGGGTCCGGTGGCATCGTAAATGCCGAGCACCAGTTGTCCGGCGGCCGTGGTCACGTAGAACGACATGCTATCGATCGTGGCGTTCTCCGAGAGCGTTGCGCTAAAGGCGTCAATCTTATTCGCATTGCCGCTGTCGCCCGTGGATAAAATCGTGGTTTGGCCGATGGTAATGGTTGAGTTCGAATTCACGGTAAACGCGACCGTATAGCTCTGCGGCGAGTTGCTCGCTCCCGAACTGGAGACGTTCACCGTGGCGGTGTAGGTTCCGGCCGCGAGGCTCCCGGTAGCCGGCTGGTTGGAACACGTATAGGGGGCCGAGCTGCCCGAACAGTTCACAGTGAGCCAGCCGCTTCCGCTGTGGTAGGTGGTCGAGGTTGTCGGGGACGCCAGCGTGCCGCCGCCGGAGTTGCTCACGGTGACATTCTGCGCGGATGGATTCCCTCCTCCCGCCGTTGCGCTAAAGCTGAGGCTGGTTGGGGAAAGCGAGATGGTTGGCGAGCCCGAAGTGGGCGTTAGCGTTGCGTAGAGCGAAAAGTTGACGGTGCCGCAACTAGTTGGCGAGGTCGAGAACGTACTCGGCAGCGCCCCGAAAGTATAAGTATAGTGGACGCATGACCCGGAGGTGGTCTCTTTATTAAACCCCAAGCTGCTGCTGCTCGGCAGAAAGGCCAGCCAGTAAGTTCCAGCCGCCAGAACAACCTGGTTGGTCACGTTCTCGGTATTCCAGGTTTCCTGCCCCGGAGTAAATACAGCGGTGGTCGCCTTCAAGGCGCCCGGTCCTCCATTGGGTCCGGTGTTATCGTAAACACCCAGGTACAGCGACCCGCCGGGACTCGTCGTGTAGAACGACATGCTATCGATCGTGGCACTCTCAGAAAGCGTCGCGCTAAAGGCATCAAGCTTATTCGCATTGCCGCTGTCGCCCGTGGATAAAATCGTAGTTTGGCCCATGGTGATCGTTTGAGCATGCGCCGGCATCGTTAGCGCCATACTCAAGAGGAAGAGAGAGAGACGACCAGGGAAAGTGAAGCGTTTCGAAGCGATTTCATAGCTACCCCCATATTTGGGTTAGTCATACCCACGGCCAGCGCTACAGAGGCTCTCCACCTGCTGTAAGACGAAGCCGCACTCGCCAAGCGGCTTTTTCTCAAGAAAAAGCCCCTTCGCACAACTCCACCACGGCCGCAGATAAACGGCAGAAGCGCGCTATAGCGGGTCTCCTGCAGGCGTAGGCCAGGGTACAATCGCTAAGTGGCTTATTTATCAAGAAAAAGCCACTTTGAATACTGCCCGAAATGGCTCATAGTTTCAGGGGAACCGCCGTAGAGAAGCTTTGCGGCCGATAGAAGCATGTCAGCTTCTAGCTACAACACGGCGATACGTCACCATTTGCACAAATGTCAAGGGAAATGCAGCTTACTGACAGAAGAATGAAGTTACGAAAGGACAATGGGCCAAAGTAAGTAATCGGCAGTTACTAACTCGAAGATAACTAGGGCCTGCACGCAATACAAGTGCGGCCCGGCATATCGTAAAACGAACGGTCATATGAGCTTGGCGGCTGGCGATTGCAGCGTCGCGCCAACGCCGATCACCAGCGGTGAAGCAGTAGCCGACAGCCTTTGTGCTCCGGCCTTCAGTCCTTCAGCTTCACCCATCTCGCATGGCTTTGCGCCTTGATTACCAATTCCGCGGCCAGAAGGGCCTCGTCCTGGTTCTGCGCAAGGTGAGTGCGGTTCACAATGTCGGCCACAAACTGCGGTCCAAAGGGAAGGGGCATGGCGTTGCAGTCGATATAACGCGCCTGCTTGCTGTCCACCACGAACAGGTTGTTGCCCTGGCGGCTCACCGCAATGTTCGTGTACTTGCGCATCTCTATATATCCGTCGGCGCCAAGTATGAAGAGCCGGCCGTCGCCCCAGGTTCCCACGCCGGCGGGCGTGAACCAATCGAGCCGCACATAACCCAGGCCGCGGTTGCCGCGCAGCACCATGTCGCCAAAGTCCTGGAAGCGCGGGTGCTGGGGATGGCGCACATTCGCGATCTGCGACTCCACGACCTCCGCCTCCGTCGATCCCGTGTAGAACAGGAACTGATCCACCTGGTGCGAGCCGATGTCGCAAAGAATTCCGCCCGCCTGATCCGGGTTCCAGAACCAATCGGGCCGCGGCATTGCACCGCCGGAATAGCCGCCGCCCTGGACGATCTGGTGCGGCGCGATGTTGATGGTCTGGATCACCTTGCCGATGGCGCCCTGGCGCACCAGCACGCCCGCGTAGACGGCGGCTTTCACCTCCAGCAGCTCGCTATAGAGAATCGCGTAGATTCTCTTGGTTTCGGCGATGGTTTTGCGCACTTCCGCAAGTTGATCGAGTGTCGTCATCCCCGGCTTGTCGGAGAGAAAATCTTTGCCGCGCTTCATGGCGCGCACGGCCAGCCCGGCGCGTTCGTTGGCAATCTGCGAGGTGAGAGCCAGTTGGACCGCAGGATCGTCGAGAATCTCGTCCTGCGTGGCGACGACCTTTACATCGGGGAAGCGCTTGCGGAACAGGGCCAGCTTGTCTTCTTCGCCGCCCCATGCAGCCACCAACACGCCGCCGCCGCGCTGGACGGCGCCGATCATGCCGTAGATGTGGTCATGGCTCATGCCGCAAACGGCAAACTTAATATGGTATTTTGGCGCCTCTTCAGCCTGCGCGGGCACGACCGAGTCTTCGACAACGCGCCCCGTTTCGCCTCCGAAGGCCATCGCGCTCCCGGGAAGTCCGGCCATCATGGCCGCCGACCCCAGCGAACCCACCAGACCGGCTTGCTTCAGAAACTCTCGCCGCTCGGTCAAACTCGTTGTCATGTTTCCTCCGTATTCGAGCCGCATCATGAGTTCATTCGGCAACCACAGGTCAGGCAGAACAGCAAGGCCCCATCGCCAGATCGATCATAACGGCCCTGGTTCGCATGTGCGAGTCTCGCCGCGAGGCTCAGGAAGGCACTTAGGGTCTCTGCGAAAATAGACTTTCATGCTTGCGCTGCAACATGCCTGCAAACGGTTTGGACCGCGTGTGCTGTTTCTCGAGGCCGACTGGCTCATCCGCAACGACGAAAAAACCGCGCTCGTAGGAGCCAATGGCACGGGCAAATCCACGCTGATGAAGATTCTGGCCGGCCTGGAAACGCTCGAATACGGCTCGCTTGAGCAGACGCGCGGCCTCAGCATCGGATATCTGCCGCAGGAGGGGCTCGAGCTTGCCGGCCGGACGGTATTCGAGGAGTGCCTGACCGTCTTCGACGAGGTCCACGAGATCGAGCGCGAGGCCGAGCGGCTCGCCGGACAGATGGCCGAGCTGGACCACGAGAGCGCGGAATACCAGGCCGCAGCGGAGCGTTACTCGTTGATGCAGGACCGGCTCCACGCGCTCGATGCCTACGCTCTCGAAGCGCAGGTGGGCAGCGTGCTCACGGGCCTCGGCTTCGGCAAGGAGGATTGGACGCGGCGGACCGAGGAATTCTCGGGCGGCTGGCAGATGCGCATCGCGCTGGCCAAGCTGCTGCTGGCCAAGCCGAATCTTCTGCTTTTGGACGAACCCACAAACCATTTAGACCTTGAGTCGCGCAACTGGCTAGAGGACTATCTCAAGAATTACCCATTCGGCTACATTCTCATCTCGCACGACCGCTACTTTCTCGACGTGACGATCGATCGCACCGTGGAGATCTGGAACAAGCGTCTGACGATCTACCAGGGGAACTACACAAAATACCAGAAGCAGAAGGGCGAACGGCGCGAGCAGATCATGGCTGCCTACCGCAACCAACGCGAGCGCATCGAGCACCTCGAGGCATTCATCAACCGCTTTCGCTACCAGGCGACCAAGGCCAAGCAGGTGCAGTCGCGCATCAAGGAGCTCGATAAGATCGAGCGGATCGAGGTTCCCGAGGAAGAGCCGGTCATCCACTTCAAGTTTCCGCAGCCGCCGCCTTCGGGGCGCATGGTGGCCGAAGCCGAGGGCCTGGCGAAGAGCTACGGGCCAAAGCAGGTGTTTGCGGGCGCGCGCTTCAACCTCTCGCGCGGCGACCGCGTGGCGCTGGTGGGCGTGAACGGCGCGGGCAAATCGACGCTCATCAAATTGCTCACCGGCGCGGAGGCGCCCACGGCAGGCTCGATCCGCCTCGGCCACAACGTCATCGCCGAGTATTTTGCGCAGGATCAATACAAGGTGCTCGACCCTGAGGCGCGCATGCTGGACGACATGAGCCGCGCCGCCCGGCGCATACCGGAAGGTGAGCTGCGGTCGCTGCTCGGCTGCTTCCTTTTTTCAGGCGACGACGTTTTCAAACCGCTGGGCGTGCTCTCGGGCGGGGAGCGCAACCGCTACGCGCTGTCGCGCATTCTGGTGTCGCCGTCGAACTTTCTGCTGCTCGACGAACCGACGAATCACCTGGACATGCGCGCCAAGGACGTACTGCTCGAAGCCCTTGACGGGTATGCCGGGACGGTAATCTTTGTTTCCCATGACCGGTACTTCATCGACCGCCTGGCCAAGCGCGTGCTCGAGATCGAGAATGGCGCAATCACGGCGTACGAGGGGAATTACGAAGACTATCTGCGGCGCAAAGGCATTGCATGCAGCAGCCCTTCCGTGGCGGAGGCCATCCCGAACGCGTCGCATAAGGCTGCCTCGCAACGCGAAAGGTCCGCGTCGATCGGAACCACGATCGTCATCGAGGGTGGTCCCGAATCATCCGGCAATGCCACGATGTCACCGGGCCCTCGCCCTCGCCGCCTGAATCCAATCAAACAGAAGCAGATGGAGGACCGCTGCGCGTTCCTCGAAGAGGAGATTCCGCGCGTCGAAAGCGCCATCGCGCACACCGAGGAGCAACTGGCTGTTTATGTATCAGCGGCCGAGACGCAGCGGCTGACTACCCTCGCCGCGGAACTTCGCGTGCAACTTGCAGGGCTGAGCGTTGAGTGGGAGGAGCTGATGGGGCAACTGGAAAACCAGACCTAAGTCGGCCTCTGATCTGCTCCGCGAGAGGCTTGAAGCTGGGAGTGCACACTTTTTCGTGTCTCTTCGCCTTCGAGAAACGATAACAGGTCGTTAAGGTGGCCCGGGCAGAGCGGCCTTCTCCCAAGGCGGCTGCGAAGGGCAATCCCATGGTTTCTCTTTAGCTTCGCTTCAACCTCGCGATAATTGCTCAGGTTGTTTGGGGGTCTTCTTCCTGCTCTGAGCTCTCCAAGGGGGCGCTTGCAATTGATTTTGGTGCATCTGTATATCATTTATGAATTCCTTTCTATAAGTTAGATAAGGGGAACTCCCCTTTGCTACGGTAGCTTAACTTATAGCTCGAACGCAAATGCGGTGAGATCATCAAGTCATGAACAGACTGAAGGCTCTACCATGGACACAAATTCTACTGTTTCTTCTGCTCGTTGCAACGATTGCTAACTTTGTCGAACTCAGCCTTGTCAGGGATGCGGTCAACGATGTACAAACGCAGATTATGATCGATCGCCTTAGATGATGGGCGACTAGAAGGACGCGATCTCCAGTGTTCGATCCTGGCAGTGTCACCCCATCATGCATAATTTAGACACGATGGCTCTACTTTGGAATCCCGAGAGCTGGGCGCAGCGGCTGGCGGAGCTGGAAGCGCAAAGCGGCGACCTGAAAGAGGCGCCCTTGCGCCGCGACGTACGCTCGCTGGGCACGCTGCTGGGCGCGGTGTTGCGCGAGCAGGTTGGCGAGGAGTTCTATGCGCAGGTCGAGGCGCTGCGGCAGGGCACAATCCGCCGGCGCGACGCGGAAGCGCAAGGCCACGGCGAAGAGGCCGCACGCCACGCCGCCGCGGCCATGGAGCTGGTGCACGTGATGCCCGCGGGGCGCGCCATTCTGCTCACGAGGGCCTTCGCCTTCTACTTCGAGCTCATCAATCTCGCGGAAACGAATCATCGCAAGCGCCGCCGCGTTGCGCTGCGGCTGAGCGGGCTGGCGGGGCGGCAGCGCGGCTCGCTCGAAGGCACTCTGTGCGAGATGCGCCGCGTAGGTATTGGCGCGGAAGAGGCCCTCGACTGGCTTCGCCGCGTGCTGATCGTGCCCGTGTTCACAGCGCACCCCACTGAGGCGGCAAGGCGCACCGTGATGTTCAAGCGCCGCCGCATCGGCGAGTTTCTTGAGGCGCTGGACCGCATTCCGCTTCCGGAACAGGATATGGCACGGCTCGAAGAACTGGTGCTGGCCGAGATCACCGGGTTGTGGCAGACCGATGAGGTGCGTTCGCGCCGGCCCACGGTCTACGACGAGGTCAAGATGGGCCTCGACTACTACGACGTCTCGATATTCGAGACCCTGCCCGAGCTTTACCGCGAGATCTCAGCGGCCCTGCGCGCGGCTTACGGCCTTGAGATTGAGCCGCTCGATCTTCCTTTGGTTTTGCGCTTCGGCTCCTGGATCGGCGGCGACCGCGACGGGAATCCTTTCGTCACAGCCGAAGTGACGCGCGCCGCTTTACAGTTGGCGCGTGGGCATTTGCTGTTTTATTATCAGCGCCGCCTCGACGAGATCATCGATCTGCTCACCTCCAGCGCGCAACAGCGGCCGGTGAGCGAGGCGCTGCTGGAGCGCCTGCGCGCCTACGTGGCGCAGGTGCGCACGCCAGAGGCGCAGGTTTTCGGGGCGCAGTACGAGTTCGAGTATTATCGCCGCTTCGTTATCTGCCTGAAGGCGCGGGTGCAGCGCACGCTGGAGCAGGCGGGGGAAGCGCACGCGGGCGTCGGCGGTTCACTGCCAGTCACGCCCTACACGCTGGCGCGCACCCAGGACAAGCTCATCCAGGCGCTGCCCGCCTATTGTTCGGTTCAGGACTTTCTCGACGACCTGGAAACGCTGCGCGCCTCGCTGGCCGGGAATGGAGGGCTGCGCATCGCGCGCACGCTCATCGATCCCTTGATCCTGCAGGTGCGCACCTTCGGCCTGCATTTGCACACGCTCGACATCCGGCAGCACGCGCGGGTTCACGCCGCGGCATTGCAGGAGGCGATCGGCGACACCATCGCACCCGCGCTGCAGAGCAGTCTTTCCGCGGGGACGGCGAGCGTGCTTGAGACCTTCCGCGTGGTAGCAGAGGCCAAACAAAGATGCTCGCCCGAGGCCATTCGCCAATATGTAATCAGCGGCGCGTCGTCGGTGGAAGACGTGCTGGCGGTGATTCGCCTGGCGCGGCTGGGCGGGGTGAAGGTGGAGGGCGCAAGCGAGGGGCCCGGCCGCGACCCCGGCCTGATGCCTGTGCCGCTCTTCGAGTCGATCGACGATCTGCGCAACGCGCCGGCCATCTGCCGCGAGCTTTGGAGCCGGCCCGACTACCGCCGGCTCCTGGAATCCTGGGGAAACTGGCAGGAGGTGATGCTCGGCTACTCCGACTCGAATAAGGACGGCGGCATGTTGACCTCGACGTGGGAGATCTTCCGCGCGCATCGCGATCTGCACGTGGTAGCGCGCGAGGCCGGCGTCAAGCTGCGCATCTTCCATGGGCGTGGCGGGACGGTGGGCCGCGGCGGAGGGCCCACGCATCGCGCCATCTTCGCGCAACCCTTCGATGCCTTCGACGGCCAGTTGCGCATCACCGAGCAGGGCGAGGTGCTCAACTTCAAATACGCCGACGAGGTGCTGGCCGAACGCAATCTGGAACTGATGATTGCCGCTTCGCTGGATGCGCTGGCGCGGCCCAACGCGCGCGATCCGCAAGGCCACTTCACCGGAGTGCTCAAGCCGGAGTGGGAGGCCGCGCTCGACGAGCTGTCGAATCTCGCCTACGGATTTTACCGCGAGCACATCCTCGAGGACCCCGGCGTCTTGACGTACTTCGAGCAGGGCACGCCGGTGGGCGAGCTTGAGAACGCGAAGATCGGCTCGCGGCCGGCGCGGCGCGGCGATTCTCCCAGGCTCTCCGATCTGCGCGCCATCCCCTGGGTCTTCGGCTGGACGCAATCGCGGCTCCTCGTGCCCGCGTGGTTCGGCGTAGGTTACGCCATCGACCGGTACCTGGCGCTGCCGGGCGCGCTCGAACGGATGCAGACCATGGCCAAGGAGTTCCCGCTATTCATCGATCTGCTGCGCAACGTGGAGATGGCGCTGGCCAAGGCAGACCTGGGTACCGCGCGTCTGTACTCGACCCTGGTGAAGGACGAGACGCTGCGCGAGCGGGTCTACGACCTGTTCGAGGCCGAGTTCCATCGCGCCGTCCGCGCGGTTCTGGCGGTCACGCGCCAGACGGAGTTGCTGGAGACGAATCAGGTGCTCGCGCACTCGATCAAGCTGCGCAATCCCTACGTCGATCCCATGCATTTAATCCAGGTCGACATGCTGCGCCGCAAGCGCCAGGGCGAGGACACGCCCGAGGTGAACCGTGCCATTGCCGCCACGATCAACGGCATTTCGGCGGGGCTGAGAAACACCGGCTGAGCTTGAATTTTGTCCGGTTTCGCGGGCTGTCTGCGCTTTGCCGGTACTCTACCCACATGCCTCGGCCACTGTGCTCTGCACGCACCGGAAAAGAAGCTCTTGCCATCGACGTGCTGGTGGGTCTACCCTATCTGTATGCATCGATGTCGCTAACACCGTCCTGGTGCCAGCTCCGATGCCGATGTGCGCCTGAAGGGCGCGCTTTTCCCCAACCGACAGCTCGCACCATTCCCCATCCATTTGCTTTACGAGCGATCCGGGCTTATGGTCCCGGAAAAAGGAGATCGATATGGCGCGCATTGCCGCGAATGTGACTGAATTGATTGGCCGCACTCCTCTGGTGCGGCTGAACCGCGTGGCGGCCGGACTGCCGGCGACCGTGGTCGCCAAACTGGAAAGCCAGAACCCCGCGTCGAGCGTCAAAGACCGCATCGGCTTTGCCATGATCGAGGACGCCGAAAGAAGGGGCAAGATCGCGCCCGGTAAAACCGTGCTCATCGAGCCCACCAGCGGCAACACCGGCATCGCACTGGCGTTTGTGGCTGCGGTCAAGGGCTACCGGCTGATTCTCACCATGCCAGAAACCATGAGCCTGGAGCGCCGCGTGACGCTGCTCGCTTATGGCGCCGAGATTGTGCTCACCCCCGGCCCCAACGGCATGAAGGGCGCAATCGCCAAGGCCAACGAGATTTTGGAGAAGACCCCCAACGGCTACGTCCTACAGCAGTTCGATAACCCCGCCAACCCGGCCATTCACCTGCACACTACCGGCCCAGAAATCTGGGACGACACCGACGGAAAGGTCGATATTCTCATCTCCGGCGTAGGCACCGGCGGCACCATCACGGGCGTTTCGAATTACATCAAGCCCAGGAAAGCGTCGTTCAAAGCCGTCGCCGTCGAACCTGCCGACAGTGCGGTGCTCTCCGGCGGCAAACCCGGTCCGCACAAGATTCAGGGCCTTGGGGCGGGTTTTGTGCCCAGCATTCTCGATACCAAGCTGATTGACGAGGTCGTCCAGGTGACCAACGACGAATCGGTCGAGATGGCGCGGCGGCTCGCCAAAGAGGAGGGTCTCTTTGCCGGTATCAGCTCCGGCGCTGCTGTCGCCGCGGCGCTCAAGGTGGCCGCGCGGCCTGAGAATCAAGGTAAGCTGATTGTGGTTGTGCTACCCGACTTCGGCGAGCGCTATCTGTCGAGCGTGCTTTTTGAACCGCTGCGCCAGCAGGCGCTGGCTTTGCAACCCGAGCCGATCGCGGTGACGGCGTAAGAATAGGAAGTAGCGAACAGGGAATAGAGAGCAGAGAACCGGGACTGGGTACTCAGGCGAGCGCCGAATGAAGTTCCTGGGTTCCTGTGTCCCTGGGGTCCCTTGAAAGTCATGTCCTGGTTGGGCCGAATTCGCGACGACATCGACTCCATCATGGAGCGCGATCCGGCTGCGCGCACTCGCCTGGAGGTTCTACTCTGCTACCCCGGGCTCTGGGCGGTGTGGATACATCGCATCTCGCACTGGCTGTGGCGTCGCAAGCTGCGCCTGCCAGCGCGCATGCTCTCGCAGGTGGGCCGTTTCTTCACGGGCGTCGATATCCATCCTGGCGCGCTCATCGGGCGGCGGCTTTTCATCGACCACGCTACAGGCGTGGTGATTGGCGAGACCGCCATCGTGGGCAGCGACGTGACCATGTACCAGGGCGTCACGCTGGGCGGCACCGGCAAACAGCACGGCAAACGCCACCCCACGGTCTGCGATGGCGTCTTTATCGGCAACAACGCCAATCTGCTGGGGAACATCACCGTGGGCGAAAACTCGCGCGTGGGCGCGGGCTCGGTGGTGCTCTCGGATGTGCCGCCCAACTCCACAGTGGTCGGCGTTCCCGCGCATATCGTCTACCACAATGGCCAGCGTGTGCTCATCACCGATCCGCACGACATCAAGGACCCGCTCTCTGACGCGCTGATTGCGCTCTCAGCCCGCGTGGAGGAGCTGGAAGAACGCCTGGGCGCGCACGAGCACTGGGCCAAGCCCTTCGCCGACGAAGAGGCCGAGCGCAGCGCCTACCGCGTGGAGCTGGAGCGTCTGCGCGTTTACGTGTCGATGGGCGAAGGGATCTGAAGCCATAGATCGCGCTGCGGCGCGGCTCGTTCAGCGTTGGCGCGCCGATTCTCGCCGGTGTATAGTACCGTCAATACCAGCCGATCGCCAAATCATTTCAACACGGGCGGTTCTAGTCGCTTCACTGCCGGTGTCTGAATCAACCGGCTAATCGTATCTGCGTTCAAATATACCCATGGGTTCATCCTTGATGGAGGAGTGATTTTAATGATGCCGGTAGAATCGACCGTTAACGTAATTCTGATTGGCATGGGCGCAATCGGCAAAGGCGTTGTGCGCCATCTTTACTCCTTTAAAGACGAAGACGCCTCGCCTTTCCCAAAAGGCATGAAGATAACGCTTCACTCGGTCATCGACTGCGTGAACAATGAGGATGCGCAAAAAGAAAAGAGAGAGTTTTTAGCCGGGTATTTTGAATCGGCCGGTCTTTCTTTTGACGGCGTCGGCGAGGCCGCGATTGCGAAGCTTAAAAAGGATTTTGCGGAGTCGAAGGCCAAAGGTCAATCTGCCATTGTGATCGAATGCACAGGCAGCATGGAACTTGTCGAGTTATTCGCTTGCTGCCTTGCCAATAATGTCCCGGTTATTACGCCGAACAAGGCGTTTCTGGCCGGGAATATGTATCTTATGGACAACTTCATGAAGGGGAATGTTCCGCTGCTCTTTGAAGCGGCCGTGGGCGGGGGAATGCCCACCATCAAGTTGCTTCGGGATATGCTCGGCAGCGACAGAATCCGGCAGATGGCGGGAATATTGAACGGAACCACTAACTTTATTCTCTCGGCGATGGAGAAAGGCATTGGATTCGAGGAGGCCCGCGAGAAGGCTTGCGCGCGGCATCTCGCGGAACCAAGCAAGGGCGAGTGGAAGCCGGAGAACGATATGGATTTAAACGGGGCGGATACTTACTCGAAAATCTCCTTGCTGGCCAGACTTGCGTGGGGATGCACAGCCTACAAGGGGGCGGCGGATATAAAGAGCCGCGGTCTACCGGCCGGTTACATTCGGCGTGGCGATATTCGTTACGCAAAAGAGAAGCTCAAGTCCGCTATCAGGTTCGTGGGCATCGCCCGCCAAAGAACGGATTCCGCCAGAGAGCAAAGCCCGGACGTCTTTTATAGTCCGGCGATGCTGCCGGCCGAGCATGAGCTGTGCCAGGTAAAGGGGGAAAATAACGCTCTGCTTATTGCGTCGGACTTCACGGGCGCCAGTTTCTGCGTGGGACCTGGAGCGGGACCTTCTCCTACTGCCAACGCCATCATCTCCGATCTGCTTTACCTGCTTCGTGAACGTGCAATGCATCCCGCGGCAACCGGCCTGGCCGCGGGCGCCGCGCAACGCGCCTCCAACTCCAGCTTGACGATGAGAAAATTTGAGGATGTGTGGTTTGGCGGCTATTATCTCCGTTTTGTGGTGAAGGATCAGCCCGGTCTTGTCGGAGGGATCGCGAAAATATTCGGCGATAAGAAGATTGGCATACAAGAGGTCTTGCAGCTTGAGCACTCAGGAGAAGAGATACGGGAGTTTCTTCAATATACAGATTTAACTATCATGCCAGGGGAGGAATGGAAATATCTTCCTTTTGCCATGACGGTGGGACGCGCTCCGGTAAAGAAGGTTATGGAGGCGGTCAAATCGATACAGGATTACCTTAAGAAAGAAAATGTTCCAAGCGTGAAACCGGTCATCATACCGTTGCTGGAGATTCCGCGCGTGAACGGCTGGCAAAGGCGGGGCAGTCTCGCGGAACTGGAAGAATTATCAATCGAAGATACCTTGAAACTCGATGGGGACAAATACAGCGTGGATCTGTTTCCCGAGCGCTATAACGCTCGAGAGAATTCCGGGGCCATGCGGATTCTGGATGCGGAGAAAATACGAATCGCGGCCGGCGCGCAGGTTAAAAGAATATTTCTTTTCGACTCAAAGCCGATAAACGATGCATTGACGAAGGTTATCCGGGACCACAAGAGCAAGGGTATAGTTGTTCGCGTGCTCGCCAGGGAAAAGGCGGCTCAGCATCTACGCAGAATCGAGGATGGCCTGTTTGTGGGTTTTGCGGTTTACGCCGCGCAGGAGATTGGCATCGTAGAGTTGGCGGTCGAAGAGAACGGGCGGATGGCAACAACAAATCGCGGCTATGAGGTTTACGGCAGTTCTGAGCTGGACGGATACATCCGGACCTTCAATACATTGTGGGCCTTTGCCGAGACCCCCAATATAACTTAGCGGCTTGGGCGTTTGCCGCTACTATAGCGGGTCTCCTGCAGGTGTAGACCAAGGCACAATCGCTAAGTGGCTTTTTCATCAAGAAAAAGCCACCTTGAATTATGCCCGAAATGGCTCATAGCTGCAGGAGAACCGCCGTAATGGCATGCGCGACGACTATCATTCAGCCCCGGTGCTACAGTAGTTTCGTTCTCACTTTCTTGCCCGGGGTCACGCGTCTTGCTGGGTAATCGTCTGCTGCTCGTAACCGTTCTCGCTCTTCCCGCCGCCGCTCATGCCGCCTCCCGGGTTCAGGCAGCGGCGGCGCCCGCGGAGATGCGTTCCACCGCTTTTACCGTTACGGTGAATGGCCGGCCCGTCGACGTGGCGCACGCCTCTTCGAACTACGAGTTCGTGAGCTTCGACACAACGGGGCCGGTCGAGATTTCGATCACCGCGGCCGACCCGAATTTCTGGGATCGCGGCGTGGACATTGAGCCGTGGCGGCTGGGCCTGCGCGCCACGCACCCGAAGGGAGAGCCGCAAACCATCCGTTTTCGCTTGCCCGGCCCCGCCAAACTCTCCATCTCGCGCCCCGGCGACTTCCTGAACAACGCACGGATGCTGTTCCTCTTCGCCGGGTCGCCACCCCCGCCACCGCCGGCCGGGCCAAACGTGACCGTTGTCCCCGCGGGCGTACATCGGGAGAGCCTGAATCCCAAGAGTGGCGACACCATCTACCTCGAGCCGGGAGCGTACATCTTCGGCAGCCTGAATCTGTGGCAGGTGGAGAACGTGAAAGTGCTGGGCCGCGGAACCATTGTCTATGACGGCCCCCAGGACCCGAATAGCGACACCGGCTGGATGCAGAAGCCCGACTGGCACTGTATCGCCGGCTACGACGCGCACAACGTGGAGATCGACGGGCTCACCTGCATCGTTCGCTCGCGCACCTGGTCCATCCAGATGAAGGACTCGACGGGATTCCGCTATGACGATCTGCGCGTCATCGGCGGCAACCCCGGCAACGCCAACCAGGACGGGATGGACTGGCTGGGCGGCGGCGATACCGTGGTCAATCACGCGTTCTTCCGCGCCTCGGACGACGATCTGGCGATGCTGGGCAACTGGGATGGGTACGACGAGGCCGACATGGTGCGGCCGGGCGCCGATGTCAGCAACATTCTGGTTGAGAACAGCGAATTCTCGACCAGCATTTCGAACGTGGTGCGCATGGGTTGGCCGCAAAAAATCTTCAACTCGCGCAACTTCACCCTCCGCGACTCGGATATTCTGCACGCCGGCATCGGCGCCTGCGGCCAAACCTTCGGGCTGCTCGGCTTATGGGGCGCGAACGGCGCGAGCGGTGACCACTTGGGCGTGACCTTCGAGAATCTCTTCCTCGACAACTGGTACTCGCTGGCGCAGATGGAGCAGGAGCAGCCCAGCCTGCACGGATTCACATTCCGCAACATCTGGGCGCTCGATCAGCCGCCGCTCGCCGAATCGACGATTACCGGCGACGTGAGCGATGTGACCTTCGACAACGTGAAGTACGGCCAGACGCGAGTGACCGGCGACGCACAGATGCCGCTCGTGGTTTCGGGCGGCGCGGCGCAGCCGGCATTCGCGCCGGCGCCCGCATTGGTGGCGGCCTTCAAAGTCGATCCGCCGGTCTTCGCGCCGCATGAGAAGATCACGCTCACCGCGCAGGCCGTGCCAGGGGCAAGCTACACGTGGCTGTTTGGCGATGGAACCACGTCGCACCACCGCCGCGTGCGCCATCGCTTCCCGGATGCGCTGGGAACCGATCTCGACGGCAGGAATGGCGCGGGCCGATTCCGCGTGCTGCTCCACGTGACCGATAAAGCCGGCCATCAGGATTGGGCGGCGCAGGGAATCGTGGCCGTCGACCAATGGCACGACGCAGCGGGGGGGCACGATGCGGTGAAGTCTGCGGGGGCGACCGCGCCGGGCCTGACGTGGAAGATTTACTCCGGCGCGTGGACGGCGCTGCCGGAATTCGCCACGCTGCAACCTGCACTGACCGGCCAGTCACCCAATCTCGCAGCCAACGCACAGGGATTGACGCACTACGCCACGGTCTGGGACGGATTCATTGCGATTCCCGCCGACGGCGGCTACACGTTTCACGTCATCGACCGCGACGGCGCGCGATTGGCGATCGACGGCATGGAAGTCGCAAGGACCGGACCGCCGTTCGCGCAGGTGTGCGGTTCGCCCGGCAACGCGCTGCGCTACGACCGCGGCTCGCTCGGCCTGCGCGCGGGCTTGCACACGATTCACGTCGAGGCGCTGAACACCGCCAGCGAAGGCGCGCCGCGGCTGTTGTGGGAGGGGCCGGGTGTGGTGCTTACGGATGTGCCGGCGGCGGCATTCTCGCATCAGTCTCAGTAGGTAACGCGGAGCCCCGCTGCCGATGCCACTACCCCATTTTCCTCGTCCCAAGACTGCGGCGAGGCCGGGATGTTGACTTTTGGGTAACTATGCCCCCCTCCCCCGGTATGGCATACCTCCATATTTGATAACAAAGAACTTACGGGGCTATCTATACCTTCATCCGTACCTCGACATACCTCCATATTTGATAACAAAGCACTTACGAGACGCAGCGAAAAGCGGAGCTAGCGGTGTTAGCGGCGCTAGCGGAGTTAGCCGCTCTGGCGACGTTCGGTCCTTTGGTGTACCGCTGTGCAACCCCAGAATTGATTTCCCGTGATTCTGAGATCAGGTTAGCAGGACAACGGAATTAATCCGCAAACATGGCGCGCGATTTTTGAGCTTTTTCCCCAATGGTTTACGGGCAAATCGACCGCAGCCAGGGCTTGACTTTCCGCCGGGCCGCTACGTCAGGCCGTCAGAGAAGACTCGCAGAGATCGGCCGCCGACGATCACCTTGTCGCCGACTTCGATGTTAGGAAACGGATCATCAAGGTCTTCTGTACTCAGAACGAGACGCCACGGCGTGCCTGCCGTTGGCGTTGGGAGCGTAAACTCCTCTCCTTTCGCCCGCCAGTGGAATCTCCCGATTAGCGTTGGAGAGTAGAAGTGCTTAACGGATAGCAGGGAAAGATTCGTCAACCGCAGGGGAGCGACGCCGGAGATTCGTGACTATTTTGCGCAGGGATTGTGGGGCGTGGGTGGGCATCAAAATATGCCAAGGCCGTCGGCTGAAACTTATCCGGTGGCCCCAGAGCAGTTCGACAATTCGGAGGCGGGAGGGCGGGTTACGGTATGCGGATGACAGTGCGGATCTGGAAGTTCGAAATGTTGGCGAGAACATAGTAGCCATCAACCATGCGCCATTCGTAACCCCGTGGCGGGGCGCTCAGGCGATACTGGCGGTAGTCAACTCTGTCGCCGCGATTCCAGTCATCGTGATCGATGCGTCTGCCTTTCCTCCAATCCTTGTGTTCGACGTAACCATGATTGTCGTGATGGTCCCGGTCCTGGGTGTTGTCATGATGGTCCTGGGCAAGGGCGACACCTCCCATAAGACTCGTGGAAAGGAACGCGAGCGCTAAAACGGTGTGCA
Organism: uncultured Acidobacteriaceae bacterium; assembly: GCA_963808805.1. Classification (GTDB taxonomy): domain Bacteria; phylum Acidobacteriota; class Terriglobia; order Terriglobales; family Acidobacteriaceae; genus Telmatobacter. Next base: position 531,377 of record CAWEGN010000005.1, read on the forward strand.
GCTTTTTCATTGAGTACACCTCCCTGACTACGATGCGCCCGGAGCAGGGCGCGTTGTTCAGGTTTTGGGGATTAACGGCATTTTGACGCTGCGCCGCTAAAGCGCTGCGATTAAGGCAGTTGCGTCACGTCCCAGCCGCCGCCGAGGGCGCGGATGAGGCTGACGCTGGCCGCGAATTGCCGGCTCTCGATGTCGATGGCGGACACCTGGTCTTGCAGCAGCGTCTGCTCGGCGGTGAGCACCTCGAGATAGCTGGTCACTCCGCCTTTGTAGCGGGCGTTGGAGAGATCGAAGGAGTGCTGCGCGGCGTCGACGGCGCGCTGTTCCGCGCCCGCTTCCTGCTCAAGGATGCGCAACGAGGAGAGCTGATCCTCTACGTCGTTGAAGGCCTGGAAGACGGTGTTGCGATAACCGTCGGCCTGCGCTTCGTAGCTGTGTCGGGCCGCATCGGTGAGCGCGTGGCGCTGGCCGGCGTCGAAGAGGAGCTCCGTTGCCTGCGCGCCCAAACTCCAAAGCGAGCTCGGGCCCTGAATCCACGTGCCGGGGCTGGTGCTTTCAAAGCCGCCCGATCCGCCGAGGGTGATGGTGGGATAAAACGCGCTGACCGCGATGCCGATTTGCGCGTTGGCCGCGGCGGTGAGTCGCTCCGCTTCGGCGATGTCGGGACGCCGCTCCAGCAGTTGCGAAGGCACGCCCAAGGGAACCTTCGGCAGCGCGAGATCGAGCGGCGAGGGCGGAATGCTGAAGCCGGGCAGGTTCAAGTTGGCGAGGGTTCCGATGGCGTGCTCGTACTGCGCGCGCGCCACGCCCAGGTCAACAAGCTGGGCGTGTACGGTTTCAAGCTGCGTTTGCGCCTGGGCCACGTCCACCGCGGTGGCCACGCCGCCGGAAAAGCGCCGCTGCGTGAGGTCGAGCTGGTGCTCGAGGTCGGCCACCGTGGCGGTCAGCAGCTTGATCTGGGAATCGAGTCCGCGGAGGGCAAAGTAGTCGGTGGCCATCTCCGCGTGCAGCGTGAGAGCTACGTTGGCCTCATCGGCTGCGCCGGCCTGGGCATTCTCGCGCGCCTGCTCCACGGTGCGGCGGATGCGGCCCCAGAAGTCCGGCTCCCAACTGGCCTGTCCGGCGATGACGAAGTCGCCATAGGTGGTGGCGCCACCAGGCGTGCCGAGTGGACGGTTAGCCGACACTCGGTCCCGGCTGATGGACGGACCGGCGGAAAGCGTGGGATAAAGATTGGCGCGGACCGCACGCACCTGGTCCTCGGATGCCAGGTAGAGTTCCACTGCCTGGCGGAGCTGCACGTTGTTCGAGTCGATGCGCTCTTCGAGCCGGTTGAGCCGCGGGTCCTGGTAGATTTCCCACCACTTGCCCTTCAACATGCCGTCGGAGGGGTTCGCCGGCTGCCATGCGCCGCCCTGCGGATTGGGAGGAGGGACAACCACCGCAGACGCGCCAGTCTCTTTGTAGACGGAGGGCGCGCTGTAGCCGGGGCGATTGTAGTTGGGGCCGACGGGCTTGCAGCCGGCGAGGAGAAGGGCTGCACTGGAAAGAGCGACGAAAAGCAGGTCCTTCGACTTCGCCGCTCGCCAAGAACGCGAGCGGCTCCGCTCAGGATGACAGTGTTGTGTTGAATTTGCACCAGGATGACAGAGCTGCGTTGAAGATGCCTGATCGGAGGGCGGGTGCGCGGGCATGGCTAGAAACCTCCCGCGTTCGATCCGTTGCCCGGCTTCTCAACCGTCACTTTTTCGCCGTCGATCAGCGAGTCGGGCGGGTCCTGGACGACCTGGTCGCCGGGGTTCAGGCCGCTGACGATCTGCACGGTGGCGCCGTCGTCCTCGCCGATCACCACCGGTACGAGGCGCGCGACTGTCCCCTGGCTGCTTTCGGTCACAGTTGCGACCTGCATCCCCTGACGCCGAAAGATCAGAGCCGCCGTGGGCACGACAAACGTGGGACCGACTGGCGAAACCTTGAAGTGAACCTGCGCCAGCGCGCCGGGCATGAGCTCGCCGGAGCGGTTGTCAAGGTCAACTTCAACCAGCAGGGTGCGGCTCACGGGATCGATGGCGTCGGCGGTGCGCACCAGCGTGCCCTCAAAGGTCTTTTCCGGATACTCGGGAAAGGTGAGGTCAATCTTCATGCCGCGCTTCAGCGTCTGCGAGTAGAGCTGCGGCACATTGGTGTAAACGCGCAGCGTCTGGAGGGCCTGCATGTGGAAGAGCTCGGTTCCGGCGGTCTGTCCGGAACCTGAACCGATGAGCTGGCCGGTGTCGACCGCGCGGGCCGTCACCACGCCGTCGAAGGGCGCATAGACCTTCTCAAAGGATTGCAGCTCGCGCAGGCGCTGCAGGTTGGCCTGGGCCGACTTGACCGCTGCCGCAGTGGCGGCGGCCTGGCTCACATAGGTATCGGTGTCCTGCTGCGAGACGGCGTCGGATTTGACCAGTCCCGAATATCGCTCCGCCTGGATACGCGCGATGTTGGCGTTGGCCTGGGCGGTTGCCAGGTCCGACTCGGCCTGCGTAACCTGCTTGTCCAGCTCGGGGGTGGAGATGACGGCCAACAGCGCGCCCTTCTTCACCTTGGAGCCGATGTCGTAGTACCAGCGGTCCAGGTAGCCGTCGGTGCGTGCGTAGATGGGCGAGTCGGTAAATGCAGTCACGTTGCCGGGGAGCACAAGCGTTTCTACGGGCGCTCCGGGCCTGGGTGGCGCAACGGCTACCGTGGGCGCGGCCAGAGCATCTGTGCGCTCGGCCAGAACCGTGCCGTCATGCATGCGACGAAGGATGCCGATGGCCGCTAGCACGCCCAGAATGAGCACAATGAAGGCGACAACCGTCAGGACCTTGCGCGGTGAGATGGGAGCTTGCTCGGGAGCGGCTTCGTGGCTAACCGCGGCGGGTTGAGAGTGCGGGTTCGGTTCCTGGGTCATAAGCAGCTACTCCGGTCTGGCGTCGAACTCATCGAAACTGGTGGAAGCGGTATCACGGTCTCGCTCGCGCCGGCGCTCGATGCGGCCATGAATGAGAGAGAAGAACGCTGGTACAAAAAACAGCGTGGCCACGGTGGCCAGCAACAACCCGCCGATCACGGCGCGGCCCAGCGGCGCATTTTGCTCGCCGCCATCGCCGAGACCCAGCGCCATGGGCACCATACCGATGATCATGGCCAGGGCCGTCATCAGCACCGGGCGCAGGCGGACGAAGCCTGCACTCAGCGCGGCGCGCCGCGCATCGCCCACCAGGATTTCCATCTGCTCGCGCGCAAAGCTCACCACCAGAATGGAGTTGGCCGTGGCCACGCCCATGCACATGATGGCTCCGGTGAGCGCGGGCACGCTCAGGCGCGTTCCGGTGAGGAAGAGAAACCAGACGATTCCGGCCAGCGCCGCCGGCAGCGCCGAAATGATGAGGAACGGATCCAGCCATGACTGGAAGTTGACCACAATGAGCAGGTAGACCAGCAGAATGGAGAAGGCCAGGCCGCTCAAGAGGCCAAGGTAGGACCTGTACATGGTTTCGCTTTGGCCGCGAAAGATGAATTCGGAGCCGCGGGGCAGGTCCTTTTGGTGGCGGGCCACAATCTTCTGCATGGCGCGGGTCACGCTGCCCAAATCCGTTCCTTCCACGCTGGCGTAAATATCGATCACCGGCTGCACGTCGTAATGGCTGATTAAGCCCTGCTCGGCGCCGGGGACGATGGAAGCAACGTTGCTCAACACCTGCACCGGCCTGGGAGCACCTGGGGCGGCCGTGGGGCGCCGGGGGTCTGCGCGGGGGCTACGCTGCCAAGCGGCGAAGCGCCGGGCGCGGTTGTCGACATGCTGCCCGAGGGCTGGGTCATGGCCGCGTTCGTGACCGAACTCGTGATCGGCAGGCTTTTGAGGTCCGCCATTGTGCCGAGCCGGTACTGCGGCGCCTGGATGGCAATGTTGTAGGAAACGCCGTTCCGGGGATCGAGGTAAAAGTTCGGGCTGGTCTGGAAACTACCGCTGAGCGCCACCAACAGGCTTTGGGCCACATTCTGCTGGGTCAGGCCAGTCTCAGCGGCGCGGGTGCGGTCCACGTTTACGGTGAGATTTGGATAGTTGAAGGGCTGCTGGATGCGCGCGTCGGCCGCGCCGGGGACGTAGCGAATCTCATTCAACATGCGATCGGCGAGCGCGCGGTTCGCGTAGAGATTGGGGCCGACGATCTGAATGTCGATGGGCGCAGCCAGGCCGAAGTTAAGGATTTGGGTCACGATATCCACCGGCACAACGTAAAACGTCACGCCCGGGTAGCCGCGCGCCAGTACCTCTCGCAGACGCTCAATGTATGCCTCGCTGGGATGATGGTTGCGGCTCAATTGAACCTGGATGTCCGCATCGGAGGGACCCACCGGGGCCGACGTGGAGTAGGAAAGATTGAGCGCCGAGTAGGGCAGGCCGATGTTATCGAGGATCGTAACCAGCTCGTTGGCTGGAATCTCCCGGCGGATGGTTGCCTCGACGTGGTCGCAAAGAGCGGCCGTTTCCTCGATGCGCGTGCCGGTGTGGGCGCGGAGATGAATCGTAAATTGGCCGGAATCGACTGAGGGGAAGAAGTCCTGGCCGAGCCACGGGGCCAATCCCAACGACGCTATGGAAAACACCAGGAAAAGGATGAGGAAGATTCCCGCGCGATCGACGCAAAGGGTGAGCAGGCCCAGATAGCCGCGGCGAAAGCGATCGAAGCCGCGTTCGAAGCCGAGTTGGAAACGCGTAAACGGATTGCGGCTGGCTTGTTTTCTCGCCGCCTCCGCATCGTCGTGCTCCCTGAGCAGGTACTTGGCCATGGTGGGCACAAGGGTGCGGGATAAGAAGTAGCTAGCCAGCATGGCAAAGACCACTGCCTCGGCCATGGGCACAAACAGATAACGCGCCACTCCGTTGAGGAAGAACATGGGCACGAAGACGATACAGATGGCGAGGGTGGAGACAAGAGCCGGCGTGGCAATTTGCGCGGAGCCGTCGAGGATGGCCTGCTCCAGCTCCCGGCCTGTTTCCAGGTAGCGGTTGATGTTTTCGATGGCTACGGTGGCGTCGTCCACCAGAATGCCCACGGCCAGCGCCATGCCGCCCAGAGTCATGATGTTGATGGTTTCGTGGAGCGCGTAAAGCAGGATGAGGGAACAGAGGATGGAGAGCGGAATGGAGACGGCGATGATGATGGTGGAGCGCCAACTGCCGAGAAAGATCAGGATCATGGTCGCGGTGAGGCAGGCGGCGATGATGGCTTCGCGCACCACGCCGCTGACGGCGCCGCGGACAAAGATCGACTGGTCGGACAAGGCCGCGATCTTCAACTGAGGAGGCAGTTGGCCCTTCAGACTCGGGCTGGAAACGATTTTGCGTACGTTCTCGATAATGTCCAGAGTTGAGGCCGAGCCGGTCTTGAGGACGTTCATCATGATGGCGCGGCGGCCGTCCACGCGGACAATGTTGGTCTGCGGCGGATTGCCGTCGCGTACGTGGGCTACATCGCGGATATAAATCACCGCGCCGTTGACCGTCTTGATCGGCAAATTGTTCAGAGCTTCCAGCAGGGACGGCGCAGAGTTGGTCTCCACCTGGTATTCAAAGCGGTCGAGCTTGATGGTTCCCGAGGGCGCGATCACGTTCTGAGCGGTAATGGCGTTGACGACGTCGGAAGGGGAAAGCCCCTTGGCCTGGAGCGCGTTCGGGTTCAGATCCACCATGATCTGGCGCTGCTTGCCTCCGTAAGGGAACGGCGTTTGCGCGCCCTCGACAGTGGCGAGTTGGGTGCGGATGGTGTTGGTGGCCAGGTCATTCAACTGCTGTTCGTTCAAACCCGGCCCGGAGAGGCCCAATTGCAGGATGGGAACGCTGGAAGCGTTGTACTGGATGATGAACGGCGGCGTAGAGCCCGGCGGCAGGGCGCGCAATTGCACCTGGCTGATCGCGGTCACCTGGGCGATCGCCTGGCCGATATTCACGTTGGGATGGAAGAAAATCTTGATAATGCTGGTGCCTACCAACGACTGCGACTCGATGTGGTCGATGTCGTTCACCGTCGTCGTCAAGCCCCGCTCGGCGTTGGTCGCAATGCGGTTGGCCATCTGATCCGCCGAGAGACCGTTGAAGAACCACACTACGGTTACCACCGGAATATCGATGTTGGGAAAGATGTCCGTCGGCATCGACTCGATGCTGAAGACGCCAAGGATCAAAATCAGCAGCGCGAAGACGACAAAGGTATAAGGCCGCCTCAGCGCAAGCCGGACAATCCACATCATATGGCTGGTATTTGCTCCTCGGCCGGCGCCCCGATGGTGTTAAGGCCTGCGACTGCACTGCCATCAACCCCGGCCAAAACCCGGGCCGGTTTTGAGCTTTACTTCGCTCCGCGCCGGCCCTCGCATACCGGGCCGGATCGCCCAGAAGCGCAACTCCGGCCAAGTATTGCGTTGAACATACCATGGTAGCTGAAAAGCAAAGGCGAAGAGAAAAACACAGGATGAGGACGCCCGGAAATCTACATGCACCGCATCCGCGGCGAGCCAGCGCCGGTTTCGCCTGGCTGAGGCATCCGCTCACGGGCGTAACCCGCTTGCGGGTGCCCCTCCATCCAGCGGAATTCCTCACCGGCATGGGTGTCCAGAGCCGAAGAAGCGCGTCTAAGGACGCATAGCGCCCAGTGCGGAGAAGTGCACAGGCTTCGCGGCCCGTTCCGTTCCGGTAGACTGTGAGGTAGATTCCAGTAGAAGGGATTCATCCCTGAGAGCGGCGGCGAGCAAGGGAGGGAAGCTGTGGCAAAAACGCGATGGCGAGGCTAAATGCAGCCCGGTAGGTTTCAGCCCAACGGTGGGGAACTTTTGCTGCCGCCCCGGGGGAACAAAGATGGTTTCCCGGGGCCCCCGCCGCTGGGAACCCCGTGCAGTTTGGGCAGGGTGGGCGTGGTCTTGTAGAATCGATCTTTCCTAAAGGTTGGACCGGATTGCCAAGGGAAGACCGGATTTTCAGCGATTGAGGGTGTGCATATTCTTCCTGTGAAGCCGAAATATGGAACGAAGAAATTTTTGTGCTCGCCGCAGGGCCCGAACCCGGTGAAGATCAAGCACACTTCCATCCACCGCGCCGCATCTGCCGCCAGGCGCCTGGGGCGCGTGCTCATGTTGCTGGCTTTGGTGTCGAGCGCCGCGGCGGCCCTCGCGCAAACGCCGGATACCATCTCGGAGATTCGCGTCATCGGCAACCGGCGCATCCCCAAAGAAACCATCGTCGCTCGCATGTTCACTCATCCGGGCGACACATTCGACGCCGTCTCCATCGAGCGCGACTTCAACTCCCTGTGGAATACCGGCTACTTCGAGGATCTGCGCATCGAGCGCGAGGACACCGAGAAGGGAATTATTCTCAACGTCTTTGTGCGCGAGAAGCCCAGGATCCGCGAGATCGTTTATAAGGGCAACAACTCGATCACCAACTCCGACATCCTGGACGCCTTCAAGAAGGAGAAGGTGGGGCTTGCCGTGGAGAGCCAGTTTGACTACCCCAAGATCAAGCACGCGGAGACAGTCATCAAGGAGCTCCTCGCAGAGCACGGGCACCAGTTCGCCACCGTCAAGACTGACGTCAAGACGATTCCTCCGGCCTCGGTTCAGGTGACCTTCAACATCAAAGAAGGCCCGGTGGTGAGGGTGGGCAAGATCACCTTCGTGGGCAACCGGCACCTCGGCGCGCTCTACCTGCGCCGCTCCATGAAGAACCTCAAGCCCATCGGCATTCCCTATTCGCTCATCTTCGAGGATCTCTTGCCCCAGACCTATGACTCTTCAAAGCTCGAAGAGGACACGGAGCGGGTGCGCCAAGCCTACCGCGACAAGGGTTACGCCAACGCCGCCGTGGAGCAGCCCAAGACCCAGGTCCGCGACGAGGGTGGGCTGAACTGGTTCACCTTCCGGCCGAGCAAGGGCAAGCGCATCGACATCCAGATGACGATTGAAGAGGGAGAACGCTACCGCCTGGGCACGATCACGTTCACAGGCAACAAGCAAATCACCAATGTGAAGGCCCTGCGCGCCACGTTTCCCATCAAGGACGGCGATTGGTTCAGCGCCACGCTGATCCGCAAGGGCCTCGACGATCTGAAGAAGGCGTACAGCAGCCTGGGCTACATCAACTTCGGCGCTGTGCCGACGCCCCGATACGACGAGCAGAAGAAAACCGTCTCCTGGAACATCGACATCGACGAGGGCAAGCAGTTCTTCGTCTCGCGCATCGAGTTCCAGGGCAACACCATCACCCGCGATCGCGTCATCCGCCGCGAACTGTTGCTCGACGAGGGTTCGGTCTACAACTCCCAGTTGTGGGAGTACAGCCTGCTCCGCCTCAATCAGCTGGAGTACTTCGCGCCGCTCAAGGTCAACCAGGACTCCGAGGCTCACCAGGATCCCGACGCCGGCACCGTCGATCTGCTGCTGAAAGTGAAAGAAAAGGGTAAGAACTCCATCGGCCTCAATGGCGGCTTGAGCGGACTCTCGGGGGCCTTCCTGGGCGTCAATTACTCTACGAACAACTTCCTTGGACTGGGCGAAACCCTCAGCCTCCAGGCCAACCTGGGCAGCATCAGCCGTACCTTCCTGTTCGGCTTTACCCAGCCGTATATCCGCAACCGCCCCATCAACCTGGGGTTCCAGATCTTCAACAACAAGCAGGATTACAACCCGGCCAAGAACTACGAGGCCACCACAGGGGCTTCACTGAACCTGTCCAATGCGGAGAAGTCGCTCACGCAGAACTATAACACGGGCTCGGACGGCATCAATTTTTCGATCAGCTACCCGTTGAAACGTCATGCGTTCCAGCGCGTAGGCATGACCTACTCGTGGAGCAAATCCGACATCACGGCCTTCAGCGCGGCCTCGCAGACCCTCTTCCAGACCATCGCCTTCCGGTCGGGCGTGCAGGGGTCGAACCCGCTGGCCGGCATCATCAACAGCTCGATCGGGTTGAGCTACTCGTACAACACCGTGAGCAACTCGCTGCGTCCGCGGGATGGCAAGGAATACAGCGCGTTCGTCCAGGCAGCCGGCATCTGGGGCAGCGTGCGCTACGTGAACACCGCGGTGGCATACAAACGCTACATCCCCATGCACTACCTGATTCCGTCGAGAGAAGGGCACAACGTGCTGGGCGTGCGCGCGCAGTTGGCCTACATCCAGGGCTTCGGCGGCAACGTGGCTCCGCCCAACAACCGCTTCTACTCCGGCGGCGAAATGGATATGCGCGGCTTTGACGTGCGCGCCGCCACGCCCTACGGCTACGTGCCCACGCGGGTCAACTTCCAGCTCACCAATCCGGATGGCAGTTGCGTTCCCCGCGACCCGACCAACCCCGAAGACAACCAGTGTATCCAGGTGCCGCTGCCTATATACGGGATCGCCTCTATCGGCGGCGATACGACCCTTTCCACCAACGTCGAGTACCGCATTCCCGTCGTCGGACCGTTCACTTTTGCATTCTTCGACGACTTTGGCATCAATGCGGCGGTCAACCACGGGCAGTTGATGCAGAGCCCCGAGGGCTTTGCTTCTCTCACGGCGCCGCTCTATGGCTGCCCGGTCTACAACAATGGATCCTGCCAGGGTGGCATCCCGGGCTCGGAAGTCGGGTTCCGGAGGAACATCCGTCCGGTGGCGGGCACCAACTTCGTTCCTCGCATGTCCCTCGGCACCGAGCTTTCGGTGTTCATGCCGGTTATCAACGCTCCCTTCCGGCTCTACTATGCCTATAACCCGCTGCGGCTCTATGAAACGCCTTATTGCAACGACGTGATTCTGGGTGAAAAGCAGAAAAGCTGCTCTGCCGAGTTAATCACCCGCGCCATGTTCCCGGCGGGCGGCGCGGGCGACTACACGTACCAGGAAGCCCTCGAGGCTTACGGCTCGCAATACATCTTCCACGAGCCGCGCAAGACCTTCCGCCTCACCATTTCCACAACGTTCTGAGTCAGCCCGCCTGCGCAAGCCAAAGGGGCCGCGCCATGGAACGGCCCTGTGCTTTCTCCAGCGCAAAATTACCCGGCCGGCGAAGAGAAGGCGGGCCGCTTGACGCCCGCGCGGCTCCGGGTGAAACCGGCCGTCATGCAGACGCTCGGGCAGCGCCTCTCCAGCGCAGTGCGTTCGCTGCCGTAAGGCCCTGAATACAAAAGCCTCCCGGCAGGATGCAATCGCCGCTCACTGCCCACCGGTAGCGGTTCGCCGTCCACGATCCGCTGCCGGTTTGACGCTCCCGAAGCAGGCTCCTATAATTCCCTCTAGTTCCCGGCGATGCCTTCATGCGCCTTTTCTCTGTGCGGGTTTTACGCCGGACGAAGCCTCTGGGGCATTCCACAAAATGCCGTGGCCCGCAACTGCGGCGCTCCAGGGATAAGCACGCGGGGACTCCAAAGGAGTTATTGATTCTCATGAAGCGTCTGCCCTTGTTTGCCCTTTCGTTTGCCCTGGCGTCAGTCATCTCTGCTGCCGCCCAGGCGCCCGCCCCTGCCAGCGGTCCCACCAAGGTCGCTGTCATCGCCTTTCAGGCTGCGGTCAGCCAGACCAACGAATTCCAGCGTGACTTCGCGGATCTGCAGAAGAAATACGATCCCAGGCGTCAGCAGCTCAAGACCCTGAGCGACGATATCGATACCCTGACCAAACAGTTGCAGGATCCGGGCGCGCAGTTGAGCGACAGCGACCGCATCACCCGTACGCAAACCCTCAACGAAAAGAAGAAGCGGTTGGACCGCGATTCGCAGGACGCGCAGAGCGACTTCCAGAACGACATACAGCAGTTGTACAGCAGTCTGGCTGGCAAAGTGGGCGCGCTGATGAGCGACTACGCGGGAAAGCAGGGTTACACGCTGGTCCTTGACACGGGCGACCAGCAGAACGCCACCGTCCTTTACGCCGTTCCCTCCACCGATATCACCAAGGCCGTGATCGAAGCCTACAATCAGAAGTCGGGCGTTCCGGCGCCACCTGCCCAGGGAGCCGGCCAGCCAGCCGTGGATGCGCCCCAGCCGGCGCCATCGCATTGATCTCCTTCAACACCCGCCGGGGCGGACACGCATCTGCACTCCGCCCCTTCAGCGGCCCGCTGAGGTTTGACGCTCTCCCCTCGCCGCCATATAATCGGTCTAGTTCCTGCTGACGTTTCTGTTCGCGTCTTTTTCAGCCCCTGCGCCGTCCGGCGTAGAGTTTCCGAAAAGAAGTCGTGAGGCTGGTCAGAAGAGTCAGGCTCGCTCATGCGACTAAAGGGTGAGCCGCACAGGGATTGCGAAGGAGTTTTCGAGTCCAATGAAGCGTTCGCTTGCACTTGTCGTCCTTCTGGCCTCAGGGTTGGTCCTGAACGCCGCCGCCCAAACGCCTGCCGCGCACGCCGCACCGGCTGCGCCTGCCGCCGCAGTTCCAGCCAAAATCGCCGTGATTAATTTTCAGTTGGCAGTGGGCCAAACCAACGAGGGACAGCGCGACATTGGCGATCTGCAAAAGAAGTACCTGCCCAAAGAGGCAACGCTCAAAGCCCTCAGCGACGAGATCGACAACCTGACCAAGCAGTTGCAGGCCCAGGGCGCCAGCCTGAGCGAGGCTGAGCGGAACAGCCGAGCCAAGACCATCGACGACAAGAAGAAGCAACTCGACCGCGAGACCGAGGACCTGCGCAACGACGGGCAGCAGGAAATGCAGGATCTCTACAACAATCTGGCTTCCAAAGTGTATGACGTCCTTCAGTCCTATGCCCAGCAGCAGGGATATACTCTCGTCCTTGACGTTTCGCAACAGCAAACACCCGTGCTCTATGTCAACAACGGCTCCATCATCACCAAGGCAGTTATCGACGCCTACAATTTGAAATCGGGCGTGCCTCCGCCGCCAGCCGAACCTGCGGCGCAGTCGCCCAAACCACAGACTGGGGCGCCGAGGCCCACTACCACAGCGCCCAGTCCTACCAGGACGCACTGAGGCAAGAATGCAGCCGTTCGAGGCCGCGCCAGCCGGGGCCTCGAGCGGTCAGTAGCACCCAGGCCGCGATCCTTGCTTTCGCAAGGCGATGGCCGCGGTCTTCGTTGCTGGTGCGGTAGGCCTGAGCTGCCCTGGCGGCCCTCTACCTCCCTCGAACTGGCTGCATAAATGGCGTTCGTGTAACAGAAGGCAGCCTCAGGGATTTAGACCCCCATAATCTCTGCCAATTTTGGGACGAATAAAGCCGTGCTATGTTACAAAGTTGCATAATGCAGCCAATTCCCGATCCTGTGGAAAAATCTGTGGATTTTTTCCGGAAACCCACAGGAAAAGGCCGAAATTTCTCTCTTGCCAACCTTCAACCCACTCTGATAATGGGCATAATCCCTTTTTAATCAGGGGGAATATCCATGACTGGTTTTCCGCGAGTGCATTGATTGGCGCGCCCGCCGTGGTCAGGCCGCCCGGCACGGTTTCCACAAACGGATATGAAGGATTTGTAACAACCCCTTCGGACCGAGAAAACGCTCGCTTACTTCTGCTGATCCTCGCCGACGCGCAAAACCGCCAGAAATGCCTCCTGCGGAATGTCCACCTTCCCGATCCGCTTCATGCGTTTCTTGCCCTCTTTTTGTTTTTCCAGCAGCTTGCGCTTGCGCGTGATGTCGCCGCCATAGCACTTGGCCAGCACGTTCTTGCGCAGCGGGCTCACGGTTTCGCGGGAGATAACTTTGGCTCCAATCGCCGCCTGAATGGCCACCTCGAACTGCTGCCGCGGGATCAGCTCGCGCATCTTTGAGACCAAAGCCCGTCCGCGCTCGTATGCGTGGTCGTGGTGCACGATGATGGAGAGCGCGTCAACGGGTTCACCGGAGACCAGAATGTCGAGCTTCACCATGGGCGACTCCCACTCGCCAGCGAGCTGATAATCGAGCGATGCGTACCCGCGCGAGATCGACTTCAGCCGGTCGTAGAAGTCCAGCACGATCTCGTTTAACGGCAGCTCGTAGGTGAGCATCACGCGCGTGGGCGTCACGTATTCAAAGTTGATCTGCTTGCCGCGCTTCTCCTCGACGAGCTTGAAGATGCCGCCGACATACTCCTCGTTGGTAAGGATTTTGGCCGTGATCACCGGCTCGCGAATGCTGGCGATGCTCTGCGGCTCGGGCCAGCGCGAGGGGTTGTCGACCTCGATTTCTTTTCCGTCGGTGAGGGTGATGTGGTAGCGAACGCCCGGCGCGGTGGTGATCAGGTCCAGTTCGTACTCGCGTTCCAGCCGCTCCTGAATGATCTCCATGTGCAGCAGTCCCAGGAATCCGCAGCGGAAGCCGAAGCCCAGCGCCACCGAACTCTCCGGCTCGAAGAAGAACGACGAATCGTTGAGCCGGAGCTTTTCGAGAGCATCGCGCAACAGCGTGTGCTCGTGCGCGTCCACGGTGTAGAGCCCGGAAAAGACCATGGGCTTGATGTCTTCAAAGCCGGGCAGGGCGTGCGCGGCGGGGTGCGCGTCGTCCGTAATGGTGTCGCCGATCTTGGTGTCGCCCACGTTCTTGATGGTGGCCGCGAAGAACCCCACCTCGCCCGCCGTAAGCTCGCCGATCTCCACCGGCTTGGGGCAAAGCACGCCCATGGATTCAATCTCGAATGATTTCGCGTTGTACATCATCCGGATGCGCTGCCCTTTGCGCATCGTTCCCTGCATGACGCGCGCCAGCACGATGACGCCGCGGTAGGCATCGAACCAGGAGTCGAAGATGAGCGCCTGCAGCGGCGCATCGGGATCGCCCGTTGGAGGCGGAAGCCGGTGCACGATGGCTTCCAGCACTTCGTCCACGCCCTGGCCGGTTTTGGCGCTGACGGGGATGGCATCGGTAGCATCCAGGCCGACCGCCTTCTCGATAGCCTCCTGCGTGGCCAGAACGTCGGCCGATGGCAGGTCGATCTTGTTGATCACGGGGACGATTTCGAGTCCGTGATGGATGGCCAGGTAGGCATTGGCCAGGGTTTGCGCCTCCACGCCCTGGCTGGCGTCCACGACCAGCAGCGCGCCCTCGCACGAAGCCAGCGAGCGCGAAACCTCGTAGCTGAAGTCCACGTGGCCGGGTGTGTCGATGAGATTGAGCTGGTAGGTGTTGCCGTCGCGCGCCTTGTACATCATGCGCACTGCGTGCGCCTTGATGGTGATGCCGCGCTCCCGCTCCAGGTCCATATCGTCGAGGATCTGGGCCTGCATCTCGCGGCCGGTCACCGCGCCCGTCAGCTCCAGCAGCCGGTCGCTGAGCGTCGACTTGCCGTGGTCGATGTGCGCGATGATGGCGAAATTGCGTAGAAACCGGGCGTCCATTTTTCCTTCAAATCAAAGAGGTTAGCGCGCTGCCTCGCCTCCTCCTCCCATGGCATAGCTTATCATCGGGCGATTGGCGGGAAGCGGCGGCGCGCGCATCGGTGTGCCTTCCCATCTCTAACGGCCAAAGCCGGTTTAATGCTCAAAATCGAGGCCTGGACCCAGATTTTATGGCCAGACTTGCGCCACCCGCCGCTCAAACGGACTTCAGTCGACAAGTCGAGATCGGCGCTTGGTATTCGCGGCAGTTCCATCATGGCTGCTGCTCCTCATTGAGCGCCCGTATCGCATAAAAGCGCTGCTGAATCAACCTTGAGGCCAACTGAGGAGTCTGAAAAGATGGACAAAAATCCAAATTGGGATGTGTACGGGGGGACAAATTACTCGATTGAATTGCGTACCCAGGCGGGCAACTACGTTTTACTCCGGCGTCTGCGTACCCTTCTCACCACAGCACGGATGCGTTCGCGTTCTTTCTCGATCAGCAGGTTCTTCGCCTCGCCTTCCGGTTCTGCTTGCAGTTCTTCCTTCGCAATCTCGCGGTATGACTTGCTTGGATAGAGTTTCAAGATGCGTTCGAGCTGTTCCACGTTCGGCCTTCGTCCTGGTTTCCCTTTCTTGATCTCAAGTCCCGGCCTGTGCCTGAAGTATGCATCGACTGCATCATGGTATGTGTCTCGGAAAAGCCTGGAACCTAGCGCAGCCTCCAAATCGGTCACGTCTTGGTCTCGCAAGTCCGGCGGCTCTGGCGGCAGGTCCCCTAGTATTGCCACCTTGACGAGTAGGTAAAGTTGATCAATCGCTCTATCCGGCGTTAGGTAGCGACCGGTTTCGGCTGCTTGCGCACAGAGATGGTCAAGCAATTCCTTACTAAACCTGCGAAAGCGCGCGCAGAATTCCTTCGCCTCTTGGATGTCCTTGCTGGAAACCATGTCACTCTTCCGTGACCTTCCCATTTGAGGTTGCAGGAAAGCGGGAAGGGAAGGCTTCCCGCCTTATCGCCGCTGGTGATCGGCCAGCACCTATCCGGCTATGTTATCGCGTCGTCGGCTTGTTAACCGGAGCCGTGGGTTTACTAGCCGGGGCCTTTGGCTTGCCGGGCGTCGGGTTGTTAACCGGAGCTTTGGGCTTGTTAACCGGAGCCTTGGGCTCGGTAGTGTCAGACTTCTTAATCGCTCGACGAGGCGGTATCGGGAAGTCTAACTGTAGCTCTTGGATTTCATCTTCCGCTTTGCTCAGCCTGTCTTCTAGGGTTTCAATCTTTGTTTCGGCGGTCTGGAGATCGTCTTTGGTTTGACGAAGTTCGTCCAATAGGGCCGTGGTATCGCCGGCGTCCGATCCCACTAGGGTATCAAGGAATTCAACCTTATCCTTTAGCTTCGTCAGGTTGTCAAGCTTGTCCTCTAGCTTACCCAGGTTGTCGTTAAGACAGTTTTGGTTGTCCACCAGACGATCGACTTTCTCCGGGCTTACCCTTCCAAAAATGTCTGTCGCGCTGGATGCCCACCCGCAAGGCCCCTGGGCACAGACGACGGCGGGCAAGAAGACAAAGACACTGGACAGAGCAAACTTCGCAAGGATTTTCACGAGCTATACCTCCTTCGTGCTGATGGGCGGGTGGCTTGATTTCAGAGCAACTTATTCCACATGACAGAGGGGTGCCCCGGGTCTCGCCCTTGGGCACGAGCGAAAGATGGAGACCTAGGAGACCACTGCGTTTCATTCTCCGTTTTAATCAACTCGATACCTAATCGAAGCTTCATTGAACATCGTGGAAGACAACCGCAGATCCTTCGGCTGCGCCTCAGGATGACAAGTTTGTGGAATTAAGAATCAGAAGACCTCGACCGCGGCCGCATGGCCGGGGGCGGCGGCAAGCTTCCGGTCTCGCGTGAGCAAGGGGGCCCTCAACTCTTCGGCGAGCGCCACGTATGCCGCATCGTAGGCGCTCAGATTCTGCCTCAGCCGCCAGATCCGGCGGATCAACAGTACGGGAGCATAGCGCGCGATGCGAAGAGCCGCGAGGTCCTCAATTGCCTCCTCGGCCCGCCTGGACGCCAATGTCCCGGCGCGCACCAGGCGCCGTAGAACCTGAGCAAATTCCACATCGAGCAGGTGTACGGTGTGCAGGGTCTCACTGCGCGCATAGATGCGCTGCTCGATGCGCTGTCCGGCTGGGGTCTGGAGCAGCCAGTCCACGGCTGCCGAAGCGTCGAGCACGATCATCGCGCGGCGCGTTCCTCGCGCAGGAGACCAGCGGTGTCCAGAGCGGCGGAAAGCCGTCTGCGCTTATGCAGGCGCGCGCGGAACTCGGCGAGCGTCGGGCGCTCCGCGATCTCCCGGAGTTCCCCGAGTAGATAGTCGGAAAGCGACATCCCCGCCATCGCGGCCCTGGCCTTCAGGCCGCGATGAAGAGCCTCCGGGACATTGCGAACCTGAATCATGCGGTCCATGCGACGAGCATACTCGCATGTCATGCACATGTCAATGTGCGGCCCGTCGCGCGGTCAGGCGCTCACCCGTGCGGCTTTCAGCGCGCGTCAGGGAAGTCACCAGAGCACCAGAGCGCGCAGGTAGCCGCCGCCCGGCCCGGCATCTTCAGCTCCGCCGCGATCATCGAGACTTTGAACAGCGCGGACAGCCAGGATACAGCCGACGAGCGTGGCGGCTCCGGCTTATCGCTTATCATCGGCATAGTGCTCTCTGCGGTCTCACATTCGTCCGGCTCGATGCGTCATTTTCCGCGGTTGCGCCGCAATCGTTTGCTGACGCCCTGCCTAATGGCGGGAGCCAGCCTGCTGGCATTGACTCTCACCGGATGCGCGCCCTCGAAAACTGCCGGGGCCTCAGCCGGACAGCCGAAGGAGGCCGGCGCTCCCCCGTTGCCCGCAGCTCAAGCAACGCAGGCTGCTGCTCCCACAACGCCACCGCCGCCGACGGCCGAGGAGCAGCACGTCCGCCTGCTCATCGCGCAGGTTGAAGCCGCCTATGCCCGCGGTGACGCCGACTACCGCAGAGGAATGCTCGCCGAAGCCAAGGTCGAGTTCGATCGCGCCGTCGATCTCATGCTGTCGAGCGGCCTCGACATCCGCGCCATTCCGCAGTTGCAGGACGAGTTCGACAAGATCGTCGATCAGGTGAGCGCCCTTGAGATGGAAGCTCTCAAGCAGGGCAACGGCTTTGAACCCAAGGAAGAGATCACGCCATCAGAGGCCGCAAGCGACGTCACATTCGCTGCCGATCCGAATCTGGTAGCCAAGGCCACGGCCGAGCTGGCTACCACCAAGTCCGACCTGCCCCTGATGGTCAACGACTACGTTGCCTCCTACATCAACTTCTTCGCCAATACGCAGAAGGGCCACAACACGCTGCTCCATTCGTTTGAGCGCGCCGGCCACTATAAGCCGATGATTCAGCGGATTTTAGCGGAAGAGGGCGTGCCGCAGGACCTGATCTATCTCGCGGTTGCCGAGTCCGGCTTCAATCCCAGGGCCGTCAATCGCAGGTCGCGGGCCGGTGGAATGTGGCAATTCATGCCCGGTCCATATTATGGCCTTAAGCGCGACTCGTACTTGGATGAACGTTTCGACCCCGAAAAATCCACCCGCGCCTACGCCCGCTACATGAAGTTCCTCTACGGCGAGCTCGGCGACTGGTACCTGGCAATGGCTGCCTACGACCATGGCGCCGGCAACATCCAGCACGAAGTAGCCAAGACCGGCTACGCCGACTTCTGGGAGCTCTACCGGCGCAACGAGCTTCCGGGCGAAACTCGCAACTACGTTCCGGAAATCCTGGCAGCCATCATCATCGCCAACCACCCCGCGCAATACGGCTTTGACGATATCACCCTCGATCCCCCGGTGCTCACTGACACAGTGACCATCAACTACTCCATCGACCTGCGCCTCGTCTCCGACCTGGTAGGCGCGCCCGTGGATGAGATCGAGGCCCTCAATCCCAGCCTTCTTCGCATGGCCACCCCGCCCGAAGCCTCCTTCGATCTGCACCTCCCCGCCGGCACGGCCACGCTGTTCGGGCAGCGCGCGGCCCTTATCCCCGAAGCGCGGCGCAGTTCGTGGCGCTACCACGCCGTGGCCGCGGGAGACACCCTTAAGTCCGTGGCGCAGGAGTATCGTGTGGCGGCAGCCGATCTGGCCTCTGCCAACCAGCTGAGCGAAAGCGAGAGCATCGCGGGCCTTGAGGCGCTGGTTGTGCCCGTCCCGCCGGCCGCCGAGCCTCTGTCTCGTACCCGTCTCTACACCGTCCGCCGCGGCGATACCTTAGTAACCATTGCGGACCGTTTCGGCGTCTCCCTCAGCCAGTTGCGGCGCTGGAACGCTATCCCCTCCGGTATCCGGGTCCAACCGGGCCGCCGCCTGCGTGTGGCCGAACCCGCGGCGGTTCGCGCGTCCAGGCCGCATCGCCGCAGAACCTCCTTTGACAGCGCTAAGGCCGGCTCGGGCGCCAACGCGAAGTCCACAGCGTCAAAGCCCGGCCCGGCCCCGCCTGCGCATAGAACAGCCTCGTCCGCGCCGAAATCGGGCCCATCCCGCGCCGCGAAGAAGGCCCCCGCGGCCAGGAGCAGCTCCGCTCACAGGTCTGCCCACCACACCCATGCCTCGCCCTAAGAAGAAAAACCGCCGCAAACCGCCATTCATGCTTGTGTTTTGCTTGTCTTTGTGTGCAAGCTAAGGCTACAATCGCTTGCGCGAGCAGTGCAGTTTCGTCTGCTCTCTTGAAAAATTGATCCAAAAGTGGTCAGCGGCAATCCGCTGGAGGCAATGGGATGGATGATGTGTTCAGGATGTACGCAATGAGTGGCGGCGACCCCACGGGGAAGCCGGGTGACCTGGACGCCGGTCAGGTCGAGGCCTTTGCCGACGAGGAAGATGAGTTGGAAACCGCCGGCATCCTTACCTCCTCAGATGACGACGAGGTGATCGCCGAAGAGATGGTGATCATCGCAACAATGGCGCCCGCAAAGCCGCCTGTAAAAAAGGCCCCGGCCAAAAAGGCGGCCAAGAAGGCTCCGGCCAAGAAAGCCGCGAAAAAAGCAGCCAAAAAGGCTCCGGCCAAGAAGGAGGCTCCGGCCAAGAAAGCCGCAAAGAAAATCGTCAAGAAGGCCGCCAAGAAGGTAGCCAAGAAGAAGGCCGCCAAGAAGGTAGCGAAGAAGAAAGCTCCGGCCAAAAAAGCGGCGAAGAAGGTTCAAAAGAAAGCCGCCAAGAAGGCTGCAAAGAAGGCCGCGAAGAAAAAGGCCAAGAAGTAACTTCGGCGCTTCCGCTCCGGCGCTCAAAGCGGGCAGCGCAGCGCAACATTTGTCTTGTGCCGAGCGGACGGCGGGGCTTGCGCCGCCAATCTGGAGTAGTGCCAATCAGCGCAAAGGCCCGGCGATAAGCCGGGCCTTTGCGCACACAACTGCCCCGGCATTCGCTCCCAAGCCCCTCACAGCTATTCGCACCGGCAATCTTCGCCGGCTACGGAATCGCCGCCAGCACATCCGATGCGGCGGTCTGGGGATTCACCTTCGTCCACACCTTGGCGATCTTGCCCTTGGGATCGATCAAGAAGGTGTTACGGTTGGCGATGATCACGCCGTTATACCCGCCCAGCGACCCATAGGCGCTCACCACGGTGTGATTGGGGTCTGAGAGCAGATGGAACGTCAGCCCGTCCCTGGTGCAGAACTGCTGATGGCTGTCTGTCGAGTCCACGCTCACGCCCAGAATCACGGCATTTTTGGCCTCGAATTGGCCCAGAGCATCCTGGAACTTGTGCGCCTCGATCGTGCAGCCCGTGGTCATGTCCCTGGGATAGAAGTAGAGCACCACCCACTTGCCGCGATAGCTCTCGAGCGAGATCGGCTCGCCGGTTTGCGAGGGCAGTGTAAAGGTGGGCGCCGGTTGGCCTGCGGCGGGCATAGCGTCGTCAGCAGCGCGGGCGGCCACGAACGGCAGTACGGCGGCAAGCGCCGCTGCGAAACCGAAAAGAAGGAACTTTTTCACGAGGAACCTCCTAAAGACAGGGATCAGGGGTCAGATAAAACGTTGCTACAGGGAAGCCGTTACTGATCCCTGACAGCTGAACCCTGACAACTGTATATCACCGCCGCGCGGCCACAATGGCAATGCCGGCCGCGGTCGCGCGTTCGAGCAGCGCGTCGCGGTCGAAGAGCAACGTCCGCCCGGCCTCGATCGAGAGGCAGCTCGCCCCGGCGGGAATCATGGTCTCCACGGTGGAGAGCCCGACAACCGGCACGTCGAACCGCAAGTCCTGGTTGGGCTTGGCCACCTTCACTACGGTCAGCCGCCGGGTAAGAATCGGCGGCTCCGCTGCGGCTCCGCTATACGGAGACTCATCGAGTGAGCGCATCAGCCGCCCGGCCCGCTCGATCGTCGCGTCGGTGCCCTCCATCGCCTCCACAGCCACGCAGGCCTGGGCCGCCACCACGACGGTCTGCCCGATGTCGAAGCCCGCCAGAGCCTGCGCCACCTTCAGCCCGTACTCGATGTTGCGGCACTCCTCTTCGTCGGGCGCGCGCGCGGTCAGCACGCCCTCCCCGGCCAGCAGCGGCTCCAAAAATGCCGTCGAGCCGATCAGTTCGATCCCTTCATCACTCAATACCTTGGCCACCGCGCCCAGCAGCGCGTCGGTCGAGCGCGTTCTCAGGTTCAGGAGCAACTTGGCCAGCCGCCAGTCGGGCCGGATGCTACTGAAGATTTGCTTATGTTTCACCTGACCCGCCATCACGGCTTTGGCGACGCCTGCCGTCTGGAAGGTCTCGATGAGTCGCGAAAGCTCGCCGAGCGAGAGCCAATGGACCGTGATGCCCGCGTCCACTACGGCGCGCTGGTCGATCTCCGGGTCGGTTTCCTCCCGGATGGCCGCGACGACGACCTCGAGCCCCTCGGCCCGCGCCGCATCGAGGAGCAGGAACGGAAAGCGGCCATTGCCGGCGATGAGGCCGAGTTTCATTGTCATTGGCCTCCTTTTGCGGCCACGGTTCGTTGATGGTCCCAGCTTCCGTTCCCAGAGCGCACGAGCGCCTACTTGATCACCCCGCGCCGGCTGCGCTCAATGAACTTCACCAGCACGGCCACATCGTCGCCGGCTACGTCCGTACCAACCAGTTCGCGCATCTTTTCGAGGGCCTGCGTGGTGTTCAGCTTGGCCGCCAGCAGCAGCCGGTAGGCCTTTTGCAACCTTTGCAACCGCTCAGGCGTAAACCCACGCCGCTCCAAGCCGATTTTGTTGATCCCGAAGGCCCGGTTCTCGCGCCGGCACGAAGTGAGCGAAAAGGGCAGAACGTCCTGGGTCACAATGGTGCCGCCGCCGACAAAAGAGTAAGCTCCAACAACGCAGTGCTGGTGCACCGGGCAAAACGCGCCCAGCGTCACATCGTCCTCGATGGTTACGTGGCCGGCCAGCGTGGCGCAATTGGCCAGGATGCAGCGGCTGCCCACCAAGCTGTCGTGCCCCACGTGCGCGTAGGCCATCAGCAGGTTGCCGGAGCCCAGGCGCGTCACGCCGCCGCCGCCCGCCGTCCCGCGGCTGATGGTGACGCACTCGCGAATGGTGTTGCCGTCGCCGATGACGGTCTCAGTCGGCTCACCCTTGTACTTCAGATCCTGCGGCGCCACGCCGATGGAGCAAAACGGATAGAAGGTGTTGCGCGCCCCGATGCGCGTGCGGCCGTCAATCACCACATGGGAAATGAGCGTACACTCCTCGCCCAGCTCCACCTCCGGCCCAATGGTGCAATAGGGGCCGATGGCGCACGACGCCGGGATCCGCGCGCCTTCCGCGACGATCGCGCTGGGATGGATGCTCACCGGGCCGCCTCGGAAGAGCCCGCTTCCGCCTTCGATTCCTGGGCGCGCGGTACGATCATGCAGGTCAGAGTGGCCTCGCAGGCCAGCTTGCCGTCCACGTATGCCTTGCCTTCCATCTTGCCGAAACGCGGGCGGAAGCTCACCACGCCCACTTCAATGCGAATCTGATCGCCCGGCGTTACCGAGCGGCGGAATTTGGCTCCGTCGATGCCGGTGAAGACAGCCAGCTTCGAGTGCCGGTCCTCCATCTCCGACAGCATCAGCACCGCCCCGGCCTGCGCCATCGCTTCAACGATCAGTACGCCGGGCATGAGCGGCGCGCCGGGGAAGTGGCCCTCGAAGAACGGCTCGTTCATGGTCACGTTTTTGATAGCGACCACCCGCTTCTGGGGCTCGAACTCCAGCACGCGGTCGATCAGGAGAAAGGGGTAGCGGTGGGGCAGGAAATCCATGATTTCCTGGATGGAAAACGTCATTCTGCGGCTCCTAGAGAGCGGTCGGATTGGGTACTTTACGCCCCTTCGGATTATAAATAGGCCTGCGCGGGAGCTTCCCGGGAACGGCGGTCTCACGCGCTCTTTGACTGCATTCACTGCTCATCGGGTGAACTGGGCTATAGTATCGCTAGCTGCTATCCCCGAAATCAATTGGATGGACAGATGGCCCACGACGTCTTTATCAGCCACTCCGCGAAAGACAAGGTCACCGCCGATGCGGTCTGCGCCATGTTGGAGTCGGAAGGAGTCCGGTGCTGGATCGCTCCCCGGGACGTGCTCCCCAGCATGGAATGGAGCGAAGCCATCATCGATGCCATTGAAGAATGCCGGATCATGGTGCTCGTCTTCACGGCCAACGCCAATGACTCGCCGCAGATTCGCAGGGAGGTCGAACGGGCCGTCAATCATGGCGTCGCCATTCTGCCGGTGCGCATCGAGGATGTCCTTCCCGGCAAGGGGCTCGAGTATTTCATCGGCAACGTGCACTGGCTCGACGCCCTGAAGCCGCCGCTCGATACCCATCTCAGAAATCTCGCCGGGACGATCAAAATTGTGCTGGCCCGCGCGGAGCGGCTCACTGTACCGCAGGCTCCGCAGCCCGGGGCGCCCGGACCGGCGCCGAGCGCAGAATCCCCGCGCCTGGCGGAAAGCCGTCCAGCAGCGGGAGCCACTGAAATCCCACACATTCCGCAACCGGCCGTGATGGGCAAGCCTTTAGAGCGGCCGGAAGAGTCAGGCACGCGGATTTCTGGCGAATGGCAGCCCGGTGGTGGGGCTGTCGCTGCAGTTCCTCCGCGAAGAATTCCGTCGTGGGCGTGGGGCGCGGGAGTCGTAGCGGCCCTTTTGCTCGTCGCAGTCTTTGCAGCCGTGCATTTCACTTCGCATTCGGCCCCGGTTGGTTCGCCTCAGGCCGCTCCTGAACCTGTGCAGGGCAGCCCCCTCACTGGCGGACCCGGTGGGGCAGCACCCACTGCGTCGCCTTCGCCCACACCAGCGCCAAGGCAGGGCGTTACAAGAACCGCCGGACCCGGCGGGGCGGTCCCTGCGGCGCCCGCAGCTACGCCCCCGGCCACCCCGGAAGCGGCTGCGAGCAGAGCGCCATCGCTCGAGAATACGATGGAGACCCTTCAGAACGAACTGAGCAGCATCGGGACCGTGAACTTTACCGTCTTCGGCCGGAACACGGCCAACGGCGTCGCAGGCCAATACGCCGCTGCTCAGCAGTTCAGAAACATCGTCGCCAACCCTACCCAATGCCGCGTCTCCTACCACTGGACGGTGTGGCGCAACGGCGCGGCCCAGCCCGTCATCGACAAGGATGCCTGGTTTCTGTTGCGTGACGTCACGAGCGTTGTGGTTGAGCCCCAGAGCCAGTTCGTGACCCAGAACAACGCTGCCGGCGGCCAACCCAACATAGTCGCCACCTCGACCGCTCCGGCGATAACGACGCTCGTCGTGCACACGCCGAGCTGGGTCAACCCGCTTCCCTTCACGGACAGTGGCTCGGCTTACCGTGCCGCCAAAACCGTCACCGAGGCCGTCCGGCTCTGCGGCGGGACACTCGCGAATTGATCGCCCGCCGCTACCGCTTCACCTTGCGCGCCTCGGCGTCCGGATCCCAGAAATCCGCGGGCAGATTCAGGTTGTAGCTCATGTGCGTCACGTAGTACTGGCGGACGGTGTCGCCATTCTTGAGCCGCGTGATGGTAAACGGGGTCGGGAAGCCGTCGATCGTGTGGTAGTCGTCGTACTCCTCGGTGTCGGTGTTCTTGTCGTGGTACTCCGGATCGCGCCACTCGAAGATACGCTGCAGGGGCAGATGCGTCTGCACGTCCATGAGGATGGTGATGGCCTCGTTCTGCGGCGAAATCAACGTCACCTGTTCCGCCAGGTGGCGCTCGGCCATGTGCTGCCCCTCGTAGATGAGGATGGTGTTCGGATCCTTCAGCCAAACCTTAATTGCCACTTCGATCGAATGGTCGCGCCGCCGCAGGAAGTCGTCCACGATGTCCTTGTCCAACGGCTTCTTGCCGCGATAGGTCACCTCCCAGCCCTCGCGGCCCACAAAAAACTCCACTACGTCGCGGTGCTTGGTCACTTCAATGCGGTCATGGTCGGGCCACTGGCGAAATTCAAAGGTCTCCTCGGTGCCCAGGTCAGGATTTCCCTGGAAGAACGCGGCAATGTGCCCCTGCCGCATCTGGTTCTTGATGTCGAGCCATGCTTGCCCGCCCAGCGCCTTCACCATGGCGTCCAGCGCAGCCCGCGCCTGCTGGGCGTTCTTCTGCGCCGCGTCGCCGGTGGTTTGCGTGCGCGTCCCATGCGGCGCCATCAGCATCATCACCGCCAGGGCTACAGGCAATATCCTGCGCATGAATCCTCCCCTATCGAATCTCTATACAGAATGACGCTTTTGGCGCAGAGTCGTTTCACGCCGCCGGCAATTGCTCCCGGCGGGGTCCGGCGCAGCGAACCATCGCCAAAGCCCCGCGACCCGCCGGTCACCGGCGCAACCTTGCCGTCCAGGCCTGCGAGAATCTCTATTTCTCAAACTGGTTCACGAATTGCAGGCGTTCACATGCCCACTGGTAGCCCAGGTCACAGCCCTTTTTCAACAACGTCTTGCCTTTCTGCTTGTCCGCCGGAACGCCGATGCCGTACCAGTAGTCATCCCCGAGCTTTTGGCATGCAGCGGCCACGCGGCCGTCGCAGGCCTTTTGGTAAAGAGCCATCGCACGGGCCGCATCCGTCGTCACGCCTTGCCCCTGGTCGTATTGCTCTCCAAGGCCAAAACAAGACTCCATATCGCCGCCGTTGCATGGCGCGCTGACGAGAGCCGCGGCTTTGGCCGAGAGCAGCCACGCGCGACCCCAATTCCAGCCGATCATACGGTAAAAATTGGCCATGTCCGTGCAACCTTGCGGGTTGTTCGCTGCGCAGGCCTGGCCCGCGGGGCCCGCGCTCACGAAGCCTGCCGACAGCTTCTCGATCCAGTACGAATTTCCGTCGGCAGGAAGATACGCTGCAGCATAGATCCGCGTTGCCAGTGCCCCGAGCTTCCGATCGCCGCGAGTGTTGGCCTCGTAAAAGATGGTCGGAATGAGGCCGTGAAGAACGATTGCGGCCACGGCCACAAAGGCTGCAACGGACAGCGCAACCCGAACCCAACCGCGGCGGAAGAGCAGGCGCAAAACGGCCGCGGCCGGCCGGGCCTCAGCGGCAACTGCGGGCGCGGCCTCGCGCAAGCCAGCGCCCACAATCAACGCTCCTCCCGCCAGCCCCAGATCGAGTGCCCAGGAGTAGAGAATCTCGACGAGCGCGGACGGATCGCCGAAAAAATCATCGACGCGATAGAGGAACAGCACCGGCAGGCAGACGATGCTCACGCACGCCAGCGAAAGCGCCCCTGCCCGCGCCAGCCGCCGGAAGCATATGGCCGCCGCGGCGGCGAGCGCCGGCAGCCCAAAGACGAGTTCCAGCGGATAGCGCCACGACCAGAGCGAGTTGAAAAGCGTCTGCACATCGTAGTTGGCATAGAACATGTCGAGGCCGGACTGTCGCCAGTAGCTTTCCACCTCCTGAGACAGGATGCTGAGCAGCGCACCCACCGCAAACACCCAACGCCCCACGCGGAACCACCGGCCGATTTTGCCTTCACGACGCCTGGCGAGGCTGCCGAATTCAATACCAGCGAGCATCAGCAGGCCACCGACGAGCGCGATGCGGATCAGGACATCGCGCGTGTTCGCGACTTCCCGATATGGAAGCGCACCGCCAGCGGTGGCGGCAACGAGAGCCCCTGCACAGGCCAGGGCAGACCACGCACGAATCCTCGGGACGGCGGCGATGGCCGCGCCGGCCAACACCAGAGCCACGCAAATCAACGTATAAAACGAAAAAGGCTGGAAGTGGGGATTGAGCGTCGTCGCCAGCCACGGCTGGACGAAACAACCCAGGCCGATGGCGATTGTCGACAGCGCCATGAGCAGCCAACCCGCGCGATACAGCTTGCCACGGCTCCCGGTGGGACGGGCAGCAGCCATCACTTCCGGTGATCCGATTTGAGCGTCTGAGGTCACGGCTTACTGAAGCGGACGAGTGAAGTACGAATGATTTCCTAGGGCCACTATAAGGCAAGGCACACGGCATCTACGCGAGAAAGTTGAAGGGACGGGCCAGCGCGAGGCAACGCACGGCCACGCGAACGCGCTCGTTGTCCGTCAGAACTTCGCCTCGAACGCCCGGAACCGGCGCTCCAGCTCCCACTGCGCCGCAGCCTTCTCGCTGCCGTCCAGGAAGGCCTTGCACCCGGCTGACGGTTTCTCTCCGCCCAGCGCCACTCCTTCGCAGGCCTTCGCCGGCGCCGCAAAATCGTCCGGCCTGGCCCACAAACTCGCGCCGGGCAAAAAATCGTGCTCCATGCCCGTCCGCGCCAGTTGCTTCAGGTCCGCGTAGCTCAGGTCGTAGTCCAGCGCCGCGCGCACGTATTCGTTCGTCAGGTCGATGCGGCTCACTCCCTCGTCGTCGGTTGAGAGCGCCACCGGAACCTTCGCCGCGCGATAGACAGGGAACGGATGCTCCGCGCCCTTCACGCCCAGGATCGCCTCATTCGAGCTCAGGTTGATCTCGATCATTACGTGCTTTTGCGCGAGTTCTTTCAGCAAGCCCTTGGGATCGTCCTCCTCCATCAGGTCCACGCCGTGGCCGATGCGCTCCGCGTGGCCCAGCTCGACTGCCTGGCGGATGTGAAACCGCAAACCCTCAGGGGGCACGAGGCCGAACGCCAATTCGCCGGCGTGCAGTGAGATGGGAACGCTGGGATACACGGAGTGGAGAAAGCCAATCATCTTCATTTGCAGCGTGTAATCGCGCATGGCGACAAGCCCGTCTTCGGGCGCCACGAAATTGATGCCCACCCACAGGCCGTCCTTCGCGTCCATGCTTGCCTCGACCGTCTCGAAAGCCAGCAGCGTCTGCGCAAACACCTTCTCCGGAGCGTTGCCGCGCAAAACCTGGTAGAGATAGCGGACCTCGACCTGGCATGCGGGTGCAGCCTGCGGCGTTCCGCAGTGCTCCCTTTGCTTGCGTCCATCCTCGGCCTGGCGCGCATCGTCCAGGCCGGCGGCTACCTCGGCCCGCAAGCCCTTGTCCAGCAATTGCCGGCGGAACATTGCGAACGCCTGCGGGTCGGCCTGCTCAAGATCCGCGCTCCATCCGATCTCGTGCGCGAGCAGCGCGGCATGAACGAACGGCGGCGTTTCCATCAGTTCCAGGTACTGGTTGTTTTGCGCCGCGGCCCGGCTCGCTATCTCATCCACCCATTCGGGTATATGGGTCTTGCTCAGGCCGCTAAAGCGCCTAAAGGCGGCGAAAAACTGGTCGTGACCGCTCCAGCCCGATGAGGGCACAAAGCCGCGCATCGAGAACGCATCGATCAGCCGGTTATAGAGCGCCTGGTTGGCCGCGGTGATATTCCCCGAAAGCTGCGCCGCCGGAAGCAGTTGTCCGGTGCAGGGCGGCTGGGCTAAGCGCAGCTCTGCTGGATCCACGCACAACCCGTCCTCGCCGGCCTCGCGGAGGAAGGTCTCGGCATAGACCGCGCCAGAGAGGTGCATGTGCAGATCGGCGCCCTTGGGAACTCCTTCGAGAAAAGCCCGCAGCGCCGGCGCGCCTTGTTGTACTGCCGCCTGGTACGCGCGGGCGGTGCGCGCCTCAGGCCCTTGCTTCGCTGAAGGACTGCCCTGTCCAGCCGGCGCAGGCGCCTGGGCGCGGACGATGGCCATAAACGCCAAAGCGAGGCATGTGAAAACACGGGTGTAGCGTCGCATCATTGCATTCCAGTGTAGTGCAGGACGCACGCCCCACGGCGGGGCCGCGCGGGTTGGCCGTCCACATTCGGCGTTGGTATACTGGTTCAGGTTGTTTTGAGCGCACGGCAAGTGGAAACACCCACCTCTTCCGGCAACGGCTCTGGGCACGGCCGGAATCCGCGCAGGTACAATCAACTTCAGTTCTCAACTGAGGCCAGGTAGCTCAGTGGTAGAGCGCGGCCCTGAAAAGGCCGGCGTCGGCGGTTCAATCCCGTCCCTGGCCACCATTCCTTGCGAATACTGCACATCCCAAGGCCGCGCTTTCGCCGTTGAGCGTAGCGAAGTGGTGCCGCCCGCTGCCCTCCGAAAGGCCGGCGTCGGCGGGGCAATACCGATAGGGGCCCGTCCCTGGCCACCATTCCTTTCGAACATTGCAGATCCCGAGGCCGCGCTCTCCCGCTGTTTCGTTACAATGGCTTCTGGGAGCAACCTGCATGGCGCACACCGTCTTTTGCGTTCGTTACAAGAAAGAAATGGAAGGTCTCGACGAGCCGCCCTTCGACTCGGAATTTGGCCAGAAGATTTATAAAAACGTCTCCAAAGCGGCTTGGGACGAGTGGGTCAACCGCCAGAAGATGCTGCTCAACGAGTACCGCCTTCAACCCTGGCAGCCGCAGGCGCAGCAGTTCCTCGTCGAGCAGATGGAGGAATTCTTCTTTGGCTCCGGCTCTGCCTTGCCTTCGGAGTACGTTCCACCCGCACACTAACCTTCAGATTCTCGTTCCTGCGCGACTGATTAGCCGTCCACCAATGCCTTCACCAAGAGTTGGACTCTGTGCTCGTCACTGACGGCTTCCCAGGCGGCAAGCAACGCCGTATAGGCTGCGGAAGAAATTGGTATTGCAACGGCGAGGTCTTCATTTGGATCAGCGGGAACAGCAGCCCGCTTCCCGCTGGTGGTGACTTGAATGATTGTCCGGCTTACAGCCTCTTTTTCGAGAGAGCCAATATGTTGCTTAAGTTCTTTCGCTGTTGATGCGGCAACCCAAAGGAGGATTGTATCCGCGTCAATTGGCTCACTCTGCACTCGGAAATAGTAGAGATTCGGGTCGTTTGGAGGGGGAACATCGAAATACGGCTGGATTTTGATTCCTGCACTGGTGGTGACTGAGTAACGCTTTTGCTTTGTGCTCTTCTCGTAAATCCAAAGGCTCATGCTGGACTTCCGCACACCACGCGCTTTGGTCTCGTTCCAAACGGCATAATAATCTTTGGCAGTAGGGGCGCGCATCGGCTCTTCGAAGTAAAGGAACTCGGCTAAGAGGTCCTCCCAAATGAGCCATCCGATTCTCATATCTGGTTTGGAGCGAGGTGCAGCAGCGCGAACGGCATTCGTTCGCTCTTCTAGGAGTGCAGCGTACTGCTCAAAAACGTCACGCATTACCTTATTGGCGGGACGCGAAGTATTGTTAATGCGAATCGAGCGCGTCAATGCGGGGTGCATCAACGTGGTGCCACAGACGGACTTCAACGGCTTGCCCGCCAACCCCGCAATTCGGAGTAGTTTTAGCTCCAACCCCAAGCCTTCAAAGTTAACGTCAATATGAAGATTGCTCCAGCCAACGTCGGGTAGGTTTTTGGCGCGGCAATAGATTGAGGTCCAATCGCCTTCTTCGAGCTTGCGGCCCATCATGGACGCAACTCGGGTGGCTAGAAATACTTTGGCGCTCTTAACTTCCTCAGCGGTGAATGCTTTCATGGTTGGCATGGTGAGCAGTCTTACTCCCTATGGGGTGCTTTCTCGATGAGCGAACTTGCAAGCGCACGAAACGCGGCAAAGTCGAGTAATCTTGCCTCGCTGAGCAAATGCTCACCAATGAACTCGCTGTAAAGCATTCGATAGTCAATTTCCTGTTGTCTTTGAACATGGAGAAAGGGTAGCTTCGGCAAATCGCCTTTGCGACTGGCTAGAAAACTCCCAACCGAATGCGCTCTGCCCCCGTTTGAAGAAGCCGATACAGCCTTTTCAGGGGTTGAGCACTTCCGGCAATGCAGAAGCAAATCGCATCCTGCGGTATTGTCGCTGACATATTGCTTGAATGTCCCATGCTGCTTGTCGAAAATGTCTGCGCGATGCAGTGTAAATCCAGCACGGAGAATTGCCGAACGTAGTGCCTCCCACACTCGTTCTGAGGAGTTCATAAACACCAACACCATCCAGTGGTCCGGTCGCAATACGCGATAGCATTCTTTTAGGCTATTGGTCATCAGATCGGCGTAGTCGGAAATTTCCTTATGTTGGAAGCGGTTGACGATGGCCTCGTCAGTGGTGTCCGTGAAGGTCTTCAACCACGACTCCCAGAGAAAATTCATATCGCTGTAGTTGATATTTGCACCGAATGGTGGATCGGTGAAAATGAAGTCCACCGAATCATCAGGCAAAAAGCTCAAGTCAGTAGCGGACCCAGTCCGCACGAGGGCGCGTCCCGAATAGAGGCGTGCGGTTGTTGAAAGATGGTCACGAATCGTCTTGGCCTTACGCTCGAAGGTTACGAAGACGTTTGCCTCATTGAAGATGTACGGGACATTGAAATGAGCCGTGTTGCCGCTACCACCCCAAAAGCGAAACTCGGAGAGTCGAGTGACTCGTTGATACAAGGAAGTGAACGCGAACGCCAAATAGGCCGAAAGCTCCAGGTTCTCAATCCGATGAATGACGCGCCAGATGTGACTCATGGCGGAGAGGTTCCGTGCGGTATAGAACAGGTCAATCGAATTGAGACCTTGCCGCTTGGGTTGGTTGAGATTTACTCCGTCCGGGAGGGGATTTGTAGGGTAAAACCCCTCCGCAAGCAGCGGTGTTGTCTCGATGTCCCGAAGGCGAACCCAATCTTCTTGAATTAGCGGGTGCTCCTCTTGGCGGCTTGAACAGCATTTGTAGCCTACAAAAACAGGCTCCGCGATGGTCCGGCGCAACTGCGATTTGTGAATCACCTTTGAGCACTGCGGACAAGAAAAGGTAGAAAGAATCTTGTGTTCTCGAACACTTGCACCATACTTTCGGCAGTGGTCCCAAAGAAGAAACTCGTGGTTACATGCAGTGCAGCAAACTCGATATGACCACACTGTGAACAGAATCTCGGTGTCCCGTCCACAGGTCCTGCAAGAAGTCGTGTAGAGCTTCTTACGAATATCTGCCAGCGAAGCACAGACAGCTTTGACGCCCGCATCGAATGTTGCTCCATCAAAGCTCCGAGTAAATCGGTCTCCAATGAAGCTGGCGGCTGGCGAAAGCTCATTCAGGACCACATCATTGCCCAGGGTGAGCGCAGCGACCCCAGTCATACCACTTCCAGCAAATGGGTCCAACACCAGACCGCGCTCTGGAAGGTATTGCCTTATGACTTCAGCAATTCCCTGCGGAGGCACTTTTGTGTGGTATGTGTGAGCGTCGTATGTGTAAGTGTTCTTGCCCGCTGATATCCCTTCGGCGGCAGGGTTTTCGATTGTCGGGGCAGCCGATTCATGATCAACAAGGACATCAGCGAGCAGTTTGTGACCGCCGATTGGCAACCCCTCCGGACGGAGCCGAGAGAGAATCGGGCGCAACTCTGATTCGCTCAGATGAATTATTGGGGGCGCTTCATCAAATAAAGGCAGCTCTTTGTTATCTCTGGCACCGTGTGACGCAAAAGCATTCTTGGCTTCAGCCTCTTCGATAAAAGATTCCCCCCTCTCAACGCGGGAGAGCAATTCCAAAATCCTGTTATGAAGATGTACGGGGACTTGTGCATCACCGCGCTCCCATCGGACAACTGAGAAGTGCGAGCTACCCAAATATCGGGCGACATCGATATGGGAGAGTCCGCTTGCGGCAAGTATCGCGTGAATCGCGTGCGAATACGATGTGTGAGATGAGGCTGCCAAGGGTACTGCACCTTCCTAAACGTTCTTGCACAGTTGAAATGCGATTGAGTGATGCACCATCTTTTGCCTCTTTGACGCTTCTGCCTATTATGAATAGGTTCTCACAGGGAAGATTAGCCTCCAACAAATCCAGATTCCTGTGCAAATCGCGTATCGGTATCGTCTCAATCAATCTTCCCAATTTGGGGCGATTCAGGCGCGGGTGAGCACGCCAATTCGCGCCGGGAAAAACTGCACGTTGAACCGAGGGGAAAAAGGCGAAAATCCTTGCAAGAAAAAGACCCCTCGCTTAGGATATTTGTCACGGGGGACATATTCTGTAACTTATTGATTTTAAATATGGTCGGGACGGGCAGATTTGAACTGCCGCACGCTCGGCTTGCGCCTCGCGGACCCCTCGCGTCGAAATTGGCGGCACCGGCTGCGTCCGATGCCGGGTTGGGACGCTCGGCGTCGGCAGTTGTCGAACGGAAGTGCTATTGCGAGCGGAATTGACTGAGGAAAATAGATGGTCGGGACGGGCAGATTTGAACTGCCGATAGCTCGGCTTACGCCTCGCACCCCTCGCGTCGAGATTGGCGGCATTCGCTGCGGCGAATGCCGGGTTGGGGCGCTCGCGGTCGGCAGTTGTCGACGGAAGTGCTATTGCGAGCGGAATTGACAGAGGGAAATAAATGGTCGGGACGGGCAGATTTGAACTGCCGACCCCTCGCACCCCAAGCGAGTGCTCTACCAGGCTGAGCCACGTCCCGACATAATGGAGCCGGTCCGTCGCGGCCGACCGGCTTTTGGGGTCACTGCTAGTTTACACCTGTGCGCATTCCCATTGCATCAAGTCCCAATCGCCTCCCGAGCAGAATTCAAGATCTCATCGGCAATGGCCAGCGCAGCCGTTGCGGCCGGGCTGGGCGCGTTCAACACGTGCAACGCCCCCTGCTGCCGCGCGAAATAAAAGTCCTGCATCAATTCGCCCGAGGGCGAAAGCGCCTGCGCTCGTACACCCGACCCTCCCGGCGCCAGATCTTCCATCTTGAGCTCCGGGCACGAGCCGCTGCAGCGACCGGCAAAACAGCTTCTTGCTGTACGACCGCTTGAACTCCTCCCAGCACATTCGGGGATAGCGCGCAAAAAATCTCCAGAACCCGCGGTAGGTGAGCGTCTCCACCGTGTCGCGCAGCGAGAAATCCGTGCGCCGGTACCCCTCGCGCGCAAAGGCCAGCACCGCGTTGGGCCCGCACTCCACACCGCCATGAATCAGCCGCGTGAAGTGCACCCCCAGAAACGGAAACTTCGGATCCGGGACCGGGTAGATCAGATTCTTCACCAAATGCTGCCGCTCCGGCCGGAGCGTGTAATACTCGCCGCGGAAGGGCACAATCTTCGCTTCATCGCGGCTTCCTGCTTTTCGGCCCACCCGGTCGCAGTGCAATCCGGCACAATTGATCAAAAAGTCCGCTTCGTAATCTCCGCTCCTGGTGCAGATCGTCCAGCGGCTCTTTCTTCGCAGTTGCGTCACCTCGGAATCGAACTCGAGCTCGCCGCCTTTGGCGCGAATCTGCTTCACCATCTCCTTGCAAACTGCTGCGTAGTCAACGATCCCTTCCTGGGGAACGCGAATCCCGGCCAACCCGGCCGCGTGTGGCTCAAACTCGCGAATCTGCTCGGGGCCGAGCAGTTGCAAGCCTTTCACGCCATTGGCCGCGCCGCGCTCCAGCAGCGCGTGCAGCCGTGGAATCTCCTCCGGCTCCGTGGCCACCACCGTCTTGCCGCACAACTCGTAAGGCACGCCGTGCTGCTCGCAGAACGCCGTCATCCTGCGAATTCCCTCCACGGCCAGCCGCGCCTTCGCCGAGCCCGGCTTATAGTACAGGCCGCAGTGCAGTACCCCGCTGTTGTGACCGGTCTGATGCTGTCCGGGTCCGCTCTCCTTCTCCAGCAAGAGCACCTGCGCCGAACCATAGCGCTCCAGAAGCTGGTGCGCCGTCGCCAGCCCCACGATCCCGCCGCCAATGATCGCCACTTTCACGGTTTGGAGAAGAATACTACCCGCAGGGACTCCGTGCGCGTCGCTACCGTTCTCTGGTCACTGCTCACTGTATTACGGCGGTTCTCCTGCAACTATGGGTCATTTCGGACAGAATTCAAGGTGGCTTTTTCTTGATGAAAAAGCCACTTAGCGATTGTGCCTTGGTCTACACCTGCAGGAGACCCGTTCTAGGGGTCGCTCTTCAATTCCGCGCAGGAGGTCTCATCGCCGCCGTCGCATGCCTTGTGGTAGAAGCTCAGGGCCACGGTTTCGTCCAGCGCAACGCCCAGGCCGTTCCGGTAAAGCCAGCCGACAACGCGGCAGCCGGTTGGCTCGCCGCCCTCGCAGGCCTTGCGGTAGAAGTTCGCGGCTTGCACTGCGTCTCGCGCCGCGCCAATGCCATTTTGATAGAAGAATCCAACATAGATGCAGCCCGGCATCGAGCCGCCGTCGCACGCCTTGCGCTCGAAGCTTACAGCCTGAGCCAGGTCTTGCGTCACGCCTTCGCCGGTGTACAGGAATGCGCCGTATGCCATGCAGCCCATCATCTCTCCGCCATCGCAGACTTTGTGGGCCAGATTGGCGGCAGCGCCGAAATCGCTGGTTACGCCGAGGCCGTTGCGCAGCATGTAAGCCTGGGCCGCGCATCCCTTCATGTCGCCGCCGCCGCACGCCTTTTGATAGCCGCTCAAAAGGTCGCCGTAACTCTTCCCTGTGCTGAATCCCTCCTGATCCATGAAGTGGATGACGGAGATGCCCGAGCAGCCTCGCGGTTCGCCGCCGTCGCAAGCCTGACGGCTCAACGCAATGGCCTTGGATTCATCTTTCGCTGTTCCAATGCCCAGGTAGTAGGTAGCCCCGAGATTCGAGCAGGCCAGCATCACGCCGCCGGCGCAGGACTTGCGCGTCAGTTGAAATACCTGCGTCTCATCCTTGGCCACGCCGATCCCGTTGTAATACATGTAGCCCAGCTGCGTGCAGCTCCGCAGCTCTCCTGCGTCGCAGTTGCGATGGAACAGCCGCGCCGCTTCCGCTTCATCCTTGGCCACGCCCTGTCCCGTTTCATAGGCCAGCGCGTAGTTCACGCAGCCATTCATGTCGCCGCCGTCGCAGCCCTTCTTGTACAGCGCGAACCCCGCTGCCTCGTCCTTGGCCACGCCGCGCCCGCTCAACGTCAGGTTGCCCAGATCGGTGCAGCCCACCGCCGAGCCGGCATCGCACGCCTTGCCATATAAACTCGCCGCCTCCGTCTCGTTCTTGGCTACGCCCTGGCCAGTCTCAAACATCGCGCCCAGACCGACGCAGCCCATCGTCTCGCCGCCTTCGCAGGCCTTGCGGAAAAACCCGATCGCCTGCGGCTCATTCTTGGTTGTGCCCTGTCCGCTCGCCACCATGTATCCCAGCTGCACACATCCGTTCAGATAACCACCGTTGCACGCAGTACGGTACATGTGCACGGCTTCTGCCTCATCCTTCGACTCACCGCTCCCATTCAGGTACATGTTGGCGGCGTTGTTGCAGCCGATCATCTGGCCGGCGTCGCAGGCTTTGCGATAGAGCCGCAACGCCTCGGTTGGGTCTCGCGTCACCCCCTGGCCCCGTTCGTACATCAACGCCAGGTTGTTGCAACCCCACCGGCCGGTGCTGGCGTCGCACGCCTTGCGAAAATTCACGGCTGCCAGCGCCACGTCCTTCGTCGCGCCATCGCCACTCAAGTAGTGGTTGCCCAGCTCGTTGCACCCTGTAGCCGATCTGCCGTCGCAAGACTTGTTGTAGAGCGTCATGGCCTGCGCCTGATCCTTGTTTACGCCCTGGCCGAATTCGTACATCCATCCCAGTTCGGCGCAGCTTTCCATTTCTCCTCCCGAGCAGCCTTTACGGTAGAAGTTCACCGTCTGCGCCGGATCTTTTGCCACGCCCTCGCCAAACCAGTACATCTGTCCGATGTTTTCGCAGGCCTTCGCAAACCCTCCGTCACACGACTTCTGCCAAAAGCTCTGCGCCTGCGGCAAATCCAGGGTCACGCCCAGGCCGCTGCCATACAGCACGCCAAGGCCATTGCAGCCCGCCATCACGCCCCCGTCGCAAGCCTTAGTAAACAGCGCCTTGGCCTGCGCGTAATCGCGGGTTACGCCATGCCCCTCCAGATAGAGCCTGCCGAGTCCGAAACATCCACGCAGATTTCCCTGGGTGCAAGCATTCTGGTAAAGGCGGACGGCGCTTTCCATGTCCGGCTCAATGCTCTCGCCCGATTGATAAATGGCCCCCAGCAGCACGCATGCATCCGAAACTTTGGCGTCGCAAGCCCGCTGCGCCAGGCTCGCCGCGCGTGTGTAGTCTGTCTCTCCGCCCAGCCCGGTGCGAAAGCTCCTCGCCGCCTGTTCGCATCCCCAATATTTGACGCTGTCGTCGCCGCTGTCGCACAGCTTCAGCGCCGCGCTTCGCGCCGCCGGAAAATTCTTCAGCGGATCGTCTTCCTGCCAGTAGTGGTTCCCGGCTTTCTTCAGCCGGTCCAGCTCAAGTGCTTCGTACTTCGTCATCGTGATGGCCGGGTTCGCGCCGTTCGCCGTCGCCGGCTGGGCTCCCGCGCCCATGTGGATCACCAGCTCGCCCCCCTGATCGTCGTCGAACGCCCCGAACAGCGGAGTCTGTTTCGATCCCGCCGCAACCCCGACCTCGTGTTGCGCATAGGCGCCCAGTTGGCTCGACGTGACAAACCCCTCCCCAAAGCTGTCCGCTTTCCCCGTGGACAGCCCCAGAATCATCAGCCCGGTAAACAACGAGTGATGGGGCAGCGGGCCGCTGTCGGCGGCAAGCTGGTCGCCCTGCGCGCTGGCGATCACCTTCCGGCTCACCTTCACCAGCATGTCCCGCTCGAACCGCGTATCGGCGCGGCTGGTCATGAACTTGCTGCCCAGCGCCATGCCGCTGTGGCAACTGTCC
The DNA here is from genome assembly GCA_963808805.1 of uncultured Acidobacteriaceae bacterium. Taxonomy (GTDB): domain Bacteria; phylum Acidobacteriota; class Terriglobia; order Terriglobales; family Acidobacteriaceae; genus Telmatobacter. The sequence continues at coordinate 568,747 of CAWEGN010000005.1, forward strand.
AGGATCACCAGGATGTGCGACGCGGGCAGCGAGTCGATGGCGTGCAAAAGATCCTCAATCTTCAGGTAGTCGCTCCAGTGCTCGTCCTTTCCCGGCGCGCGCGCATCCACCGGAACGATGAATCCGTCCGATCGCGCCTCTTCGCCGATCTTGTAGTCATGCGTGGTCCCGTGGCCGGCGAAGAAGATGATCAGCGAGTCTTCGGGTTTCAAACGTGCCGACAGATCGTCTTCAATCAGCGAAACGATCGCCTCGCGCGTCGCGCCTTTCTCGGTCAACGGCTCCGCGGCATATTCAAATCCGAACTTGCCCGTCAGCAGCTTGGCGAATTCCGTCGCGTCGCTCACCGCCGTGCTCAGGATGGGCCAGTTCTGGTAGCGATCGATGCCGATGGCCACGATGTACTGGTGGCCGTTCTTCACCGCCGTCTCATCGGTGCTTTCCGGCTGGATGCCGCGCTGCGCCCCGCCCGCACCCTGCTGCGCGTACACCGCCGCGGCTGCCGCAGCCAGCAATACAATGCCCGCCGCTCTCAGGGGAACCGGCATAGACAAATCCTTCGATCGAGCTTGGCCGGGGAAGGGATCGGCCTCACGCTACCCGTGATTGGCAGTCATTCTAGACCTATTGCCGCACATCTTTCCAGAACTTCGTTCGTACCTTGGCATCGGCCGGAGCCGGTCCCCTTTTTGCTCCACGCCGGAATGCCGGTTCTGAGCCCTGGAATCGCCCTCAACCGCGAGGTTGCGCCCTGTGGGAAATCAATTTATTGTTATCTCACAGCCCTGAATCGGCGGAACGGCGCAACCGGTTGGCGGAAGCGCAAGCCGGTGCGAAGCAGCGCAGGAAGCGCGGCGGCCGCTTCACTGGACCGCGATGAGGCGGTCGTGGCCGGTATCGTCTTGCATGCTGTGCGGAATAGGTGGGTGAATTATGGCGCAACGGACGGACCTTTACGATGCAATTTTGAACGGCGACGCGAAGAAAGCGCACGCAGCAACGGAAGCGGCGCTGGCGGCGGGCGACGCGCCCATGGACCTCATTCAGGGGTCCATGGTGCCGGCTATGGACCAAGTGGGCCGCTTCTTCGAGTGCGAAGAATACTTTGTTCCCGAGCTCCTCCTATCCGGCCGCGCCATGAAGAGCGCCATGGAGCTGCTCAAGCCCCTGCTCACCGCCGCCGGCCAGAAAATGGCTGTCCGAGTGATCATCGGCACCGTCAAGGGTGACCTGCACGACATCGGCAAGAACATCGTCGCCTCCATGCTCGAAGGCAGCGGGTTCGAAGTCATCGATCTTGGGGCCGACGTCTCGCCGGAAATGTTCGTTACGGCTGTGGAAGAGCGCAAGCCCCAGGTTGTCTGCATGTCCGCGTTGCTGACGGTGACCATGCCCGCCATGAAGCTCACCATTGACGCGCTCAAGGCCGCAGGCCTTCGCACCCAGGTGAAGGTGCTCATCGGCGGCGCGCCGGTGACGAGCCAGTACGCCAAAGAGATCGGCGCCGACGGGTACAGCGAGAACGCCAGCGGCGCCGTGGGCATGGTGAAGCAGTTGCTCGCCGCGGCTTAGTCTCTGGAAAAATGAAGGCCGGTTCGAGGGCGCCGGCAGCGGCCGCAAGACCGCTTTGGCCTGCACGTCCGCTTTTGCGGAGGGAGAAAGCCGATGGACCGGCGTTTTTATCTCGATCTGGCTGCGCGGGGCTTGAGCATGCCGGTCGGCACCGATCTGGTAATGCACGAGGAAAGCGATCCGGAGCAGGTTCGCAACGACGGCGCGGCGCTGGGCCGTGTGATTGAGCGGGCAGCGCGCCGCTGGGGAACGCCTCTTGCCATCCCGCTGATGGATCTGCGGCTGGAGAAGATCGATCTGCTGTCGCTGCTTGGGGTATCCGCGACCGGCGCAGAGACCTATCATTTTACGCAACCATTGGACGACGCCGTCCTGGAGACATTGTGCGGCAAGGAGATCGGCCCGCGCTGTCCCGGAGCCCGCGCGCGCGATGCGGCGCTCGATTTGAATCGCTCCAAGGACGGCCTGGTTCCGGTAGGCATGGCCATCGGGCCGTTTTCGCTCACTACGCGCTTGATGGCCGACCCGATTACCGCAGCGGCCATGGCCGGATCGGGCATGGACGACGCCCCCGAGGTCAAGCTGCTGTGGCAATGCCTGCGCATCTCCGAGGCAGCGGTCTTACGGTCGGTGCGCAGCCAGATCCGCCATGGCGCCAGGGCCATCATGATTTGCGAGCCAACGGCGTGCACGGCATTTATCTCGCCCCGCCAGCTCAGGGCGGGCGCAAACCTTTTCGAACGGCTGGTGATGGAGCCTAACCTGCGGCTGAAGGCCGTGCTCGAAGAGGCTGGCTGCGACCTTATCTTCCACGATTGCGGAGAACTGATCGACCCCATGGTCGAGGCTTTCGCGAACCGGCTTCATCCCGTGATTCTCAGCCTGGGGAGTTCTCGCCGGCTCTGGGATGACGCGCGTCTTGTGCCGCGCGACGTGGTTCTCTACGGCAACCTTCCCACCAAATTGTTCTATTCGGATAGCGTGATGCCGGTGGAAGAGGTGGTTCGCCGCACCGAAGAACTGGTTGCCGGAATGCGGCAGTGCGGCCATCCCCACATCCTGGGCTCGGAGTGCGATGTACTGTTCGTGCCCCAGGCGGCGGACGCGATCCGAATGAAAGTGGACGCGATGCTGTCTTGCGTACCGGCTCATTCTGTGTGAAAGGGGAAACGGCGTTGGAAAATCGGGTCCGGCAATTCTCCACACTTGCCATTCCAAGTCAGGATCGCCTGCTGTATGGGGTCAGTCCCCAGCCGCTGGAGTGCGGCCTCGGTCTCACGATCGGCGCGGGAACGGTCTTTCCTGAAGTCAACTTTACCCTCCCCCCGATCACCATCTGCGACGGCACGTGGGACGAAATAAAGGCCCACTATGAAGAGATGGCCGCGCAGATTCTGCGCCGCGCCGTCGCGCTCGCGGCGCCGGGAATCGTCCTCGAGTTCGAGCTTCTCCCCGCTATGACCGAGAGGCCGGAGTGGGGCGCGGAGATCACCGCGATTTTGAAGCGCCATCTGCTCGCCTGTCACGAAAAGCACCATCTACCCTGCGCGCTACGCGTCACGCCGACCGACATCCGCGACCAAGTCAAGCCGCCCCTCATGCGCGCTGGCGAACCATGGCAGCGGCTCCGGCGCTCGTTCGAACTGTGCGCCGAAGCCGGCGCGGACATTCTTTCCATCGAATCGGTGGGCGGCAAGGAAGTCCACGACCAGGCGCTGATGTATGGAGATTTTCCAGGCATCGTTTTCGCGCTCGGCGTGCTCGCCCCGCGCGACATGTCCTGGCTCTGGGGCCAGATTGTTTCCATTTGCCAGGCGCACCCGGGCGTCGTCCCCGGCGCCGACTCCGCCTGCGGATTCGCCAACACCGCCATGCAGCTCGCCCACCAGAAGATGCTGCCCGAGGTGCTCGCCGCCGTGGTGCGCGCCATGAGCGCCGTCCGCAGCCTGGCCGCATTCGAGCAGGGCGCGCTGGGCCCCTCGAAAGATTGCGCCTACGAAGGCCCGGTGATGAAGGCCATTACCGGCCGCCCGATCTCCATGGAAGGCAAATCCGCCAGTTGCGCCCACTTCAGCCCCGTGGGCAACATTGCCGCCGCCATGTGCGACCTGTGGAGCAACGAGTCTGTGCAAAACGTGCGTCTGCTCTCGGGCAATGCGCCCGAGGCTTTCACTGAGCTGCTGGCCTACGATTGCCGCCTGATGAACGCCGCTGCCGCCCGCGGCGGCGCGCTCAACCTGCGCGACTGGATGACCGCGTCGGACGAATGGCTCAGCCCGCAGGCCGCGGTGCTCTCGCCCGCCGCAACCATCCGCATCGCCTCCGCGATTGTGGAGCAGGAGTCGCCCTACCGGCAAACGGTCGCCGCCGGCCGCGCGGCCCTCGCCCTCCTCAAGGAGGGTCTTGCCGCGCAAAAACTGCGCCTCTCGCGCAAGGAACTGCAGTGGCTAGATCGCATGGAAGCCTCGCTGGACGAATTGCCGGGCGACGAAGCCTCGCTTATCGCCGCGCTTGAAGAGCAGTACGGCGCCCTCTACGATAAGCCGAGCTACGGCCTGTAGCAGAATGGGGCTGCAACCCTCAGAGCCTCTGTCAGGTTCGCGCCCATGAAACGACGGCGAAAGAAATGAATGGACGGCAAAGGATCGATGCGGCGCTGCATGGTAACTGGCCCGACCGCACGCCGGTTATGCTGCATAATTTCATGATGGCGGCGCGGGAAGCCGGCGTCACGATGCGCCGGTTTCGTGAAGATCCAAGGCTGATTGCCAGATGCTTTGGAGAGGCTGCCGAGCGCTATCAACTCGACGGTATCTTTGTCGATATCGATACCGCGACTCTCGCCGGTGCGGTCGGCGTTCCAATCGACTTCCCGGAAGACAGCCCAGCCCGTTGCCACGGCTCACGCCTGCCGGCGCTGGAGGCCGTGCGGGACTTGGAGCCTATCGACGTATCGCGCGATCCAAGAATACAAATATGGGCCGAAGCGGTTGCAATCCTGGTGCGCGATTATGGGCGCGAAATCTTCATACGCGGCAACTGCGATCAATCCCCATTTTCGCTGGCAGGGTCCATGCGTGGCCTCGATCAGTGGCTCATGGATGTCGCATCCCAGGAAGACGATGAGCTCGTCCACAGCTTACTCGGGTACTGTACGGATATAACCTGCCAGTTTCTCAGGCTCATGGCAAAGACGGGTGCGCATATGCTTTCCAATGGCGATAGCCCGGCAGGACCGGACATGTTATCGCCGCGCCTTTATAAAATCTATGCCCTGCCGTATGAACGGCGGGTTGCCGAGTGCTCACATAAAGAGGGACTGCCCTATCTCCTGCATATCTGCGGGAAAACCGACCGTATCCTCGACCAAATGGCGGAAGTCGGAGCCGATGCCCTGGAGATAGACTTCAAGACCAGCCTTCAATTGGCGCACGATGTCTTGAAAGATAAGGTTACCTTCGTTGGCAACATCGATCCTTCCGAAGTTCTTGCTCGCGGAACTCCTGAATTGGTCAGGCTCAAAACGGAAGAACTTATTAATACGTTTTCGGATAGTCCGCGGTTTGTGCTCAATAGCGGCTGCGCGCTTCCGTCCGATACGCCTCCGGAAAACATTCGCGCCATGTTGGCATGTATAAGAAGCCCGCTTTTCCATTCTGAGTTGCAAGAGAGATCGTGAGCGGAGGCAAACGAGGATATATTGGTTCATAGCCGAAAGGCAAAACGGAAATTCCGGTTAAAGCAAGTTGACTATGAAAAACATACGCGTTTTCTTTTATCTGCTTCCGCTGGTCATTCTCGTGCTGACCGCCTGTAGGTCGCCGACGCCGGCCACCTCGCCTTCCTCGCCTTCCCCGCCGACCATCTCGTATTCTCCAACCGGCCTCATCTTTAGCGCAACGGCGGGAGGAGGGAATCCATCCGCGCAGAATGTCACCGTGAGCAACTCCGGCGGCGGCGCGCTGGCGTCTCCGACCACCTCGATCAACTATAGCCAGGGAAGCGGCTGGCTCAGCGTGAACTGCACGGGCAGCTCGGCCCCCTATACGTGTTCCACCCAGCCGGCTACCGGGAGCCTCGCGGCTGGAACCTACAACGCGACGGTGAACGTCTCCAGTTCGGGAGCGAGCAACTCGCCGCAGAGCTATACGGTTGCGTTTACCGTGAGCTCGGGATCGGTGTGCACCCAGACCTCTACCAATGGCACCTGCCCAGTTGGCGGTGCGTACGACGTCCCGCAGGAAATCACCGAAAGCAACGGTTACAACACCTACGTGACGCAAGACGTGTGGGATCCCCCCTCAGGATCCTGGAGTCAGACGCTGTACTCGACCAACCCCGGGGACTGGTACGTGCTGGTCAACTTCCCGACGGACAATACAGGGGCTATCCACTCTTATCCGGATACGAATCAGCTGTACAATAGCGAGACAGTTGGCAGCTTCAGCGCCCTCTACTCGTCGTTCTCCGAGAGCGCACCCTCAAGCTCCCCTACTGTCGGAGACTACGGCTACGACATATGGAGCAATAACGGTTTGGAAGTCATGATCCAGCACCAGGTCGCGGGTGAGGGGCCGTGCCAGAACTATATGACGCTGCTGGCCAGCAACCTCAGCTTCGGCGGGACGAACGGCGTCCCGGTAAAGACCTGGAACCTATGCAAGAACGGTAGTTCTAATACTTCGGAGCTCGTTTACCAGCCCACCAATAGCGGCGGCTCCTACTTTGGCTTTAGTTCTGGGAGCGTGGATATCGAAGCCATGCTCGAGTACCTGATCAACAATGGCATCGAGTGGTCGTCGTCAACCGGGTTGGGCGCGATTGATTACGGCTTCGAAATCAGCACCACGGGCGGGACAAGCCTGACATTTGCGGTGAACAGCTTTACGCTTACTAATAATTAGTAGACCTGAAGGAGAGCGGGAGGAGCGAATCGTCGCTTCTCCCGCTTTCACCTCGCCTGTGGGCGAGGTGGCCCTCCCAACCAAACATTGCGGTGCCCCGTCCTGGCTCTGCTAGGGCGGGATCGCCGCAAGACCCCCTGCGCCCTGACCTTTCCAGACCGCCCCTCCGAAACCCCGCCTACAAACTGAGAAAAACACCGCTCCGCAACCATCATTTCGACGATTTCCGCCATTTCCAACCACCTGCGGATCATATTTTCCAGGGATTGCTCCACCTGCAGGTGGAGTTTTCCGCGAGCTCGCGATGCGACGATTTTTCACTTCGCCGCACGCATCGATTTCCTGCACCTCCAGGTCGCCGGTTCTGCGCCCTGTGGAACCCCGCGCATCTTCCCATCCTCCCTGTCGTGTATCTTGGCGATGGGTCGATTCTTTCTTCACGGAGCGCGCCCAAAAAAATCATGCCCACCTTCGCCGCCATTGACATCGGCTCCAACTCCTGCAGGTTGAAGATCGCCAGGGTGCAGGCGCACCAGCTCAAGACTCTTGCCGAAGACCGCGAGGTGACGCGCCTGGGCGGCAGCGTCTTCGATACCGGCCTCATCTCTCCCGAGGCCATGGCGGCCACTCTGCGCGCTCTCAAGCGCTTTCAGCGCGCCGTGCAGGCCCGCGGCGTGGACCGCATTCGCGTGGTGGCCACCGCGGCCATGCGCGACGCGCGCAACGCCTCGGTCTTTCAGGCGTGGATCAAGGCCGAAACCGGCTGGAACATGGAGATCATCTCCGGCCTGGAAGAAGGCCGTCTGATTCACCTGGGCGTTACCGGCGCCGAGCCGGGAACAGGCGGCCGCGTGCTCCTGCTCGACCTGGGCGGCGGAAGCTGCGAGATCACGCTCTCCGAGCACAAGCACATCCGGGAGACGGTGAGCCTGCCGCTGGGCGCGGTGCGCCTGACCGAGCAGTTCCTCGCCGAAGACCCTCCTCCGCCCGACGGGCTGGCGCGCATGAGGCGGTTGATTGCGCGCGAATTGCGCCGCGCCCATCGCAGAATTCAGCCCGGCCTCGCCCCGCTGGTCATTGCCACGTCGGGCACAGCTGCCGCGCTCTCCGCAGCCTGCGCTTTAGGAGCAAAAAACGGCAAACCCGGCGCCAGGAAAGCCGCTAAGATAACCGCCAAATCAGCCTCCGCGGGCGACCGCGCCGAAGATCGCGCCGCCATTCTTGCCGGAATGGTGCCGACGCGCGCCGTGCGCAAACTGGCCGCCAGGCTCGCCAAAATGCCGCTCCCCGAGCGCGAGGCCGTGCCCGGCATCGGCCCGCGCCGCGCCGAGATCATTGTTGCCGGAGCTCAGGTCTATGCCGAAATCCTTGAGGCCTTCGCGCTCCGCGGCTTCCGCTATTCCCCGCTCGGCCTGCGCGACGGCATTCTGGCCCAGATGCTGGCCGAGCAGGATGCCCGCGCCAAGGCGCACCGCGAATTCGAGCACGAGCGCTGGGAGAGCGTGCTGGCCACGGCGCGGCGTTATGGCGTCGATCCCCGCCATGCCGAACCAGTGCGCACCCATGTGGTGCAGCTCTTCCGCGAGCTCAAGCCCGTGCACCAGCTCGGCCCGAGTATGAGAACTGGCTGGCCGCCGCCGCCGTCCTCTCCGAAACCGGCAAGTTCATCAACCACCAGGGCCATCACCGGCACACGCAGTACATCGTCTCCAGCTCTGAGATTTACGGCTACACGCAGTTGCAGCGCACGCTGGTTTCGGCCATCGCCCGCTACCTGGGCAAGAGCCGCCCCCAGCCCGGCGATCGCGCCCTGCGCAACATCCCTGCCGAGGAGCACAAGAACGTGCACCGCGCCGTGGTCTTGCTGCGTTTGGCGGTGGCATTGAACCAGGACCGCGCCTCCGACGTCCTTCGTGTCGGGACAAGAATCTATCCCAAGCGGGTCTATCTGGAGTTGCGTGCGGGGCGCACCGGGGCGGAGCTGGAGCTGTGGTCGCTGCGCAAAGAAGCTGCTTACTTCCGCGAGGTCTTGGGCCGCGAGCTCTTCGTTACGCTGGCGTAGATGGCCCGCGCCGTGCGCGGATCGAGCAGCCATTGCAGCCGCGGCGGATGGCGCTCCATGTCTACCCGGGCAATGGACCCCTTGCGCATGCGGATCGCCGCGCCTCCGTTGCCCGTAATCATGCGGCCGAGAAACTGAAAGAGATTGGGATTGTGCCCCACGGCCAGGATCCCCTCCCGGTCGGCATACTTCGCCAGCAGCTCCTGGAAATCGGCGTAGCTCGCGTCCATTCCCAGGGCCGGGCTAACCTCCACCGTTCCCTCGAAACCGAGCTCCGTGCCGACAAGCTGCGCGGTTTGGCGAGCGCGCTTCAGCGGGCTCGAAACGATGGCGTCGATCGGCGCCTTCACCGCCCCCAGCACCCGCGCCATCAACATGCACTGCTCCTTGCCATCCTTCACGAGGCCCCGTTTGGCGTCGAGGACGGGGTTCTCGCGGACGGTTCCGGCATCGGCATGGCGCATGAGGAAGAGGATCATGGGGATCGATTCGCTGGGGTTTCAGTGGCCAGCCGAGCTCCTCGCGCCCCGATTTTAACAGATTTGTAATATTCTGGCTGACGCGGAGTTCATTGCGTAAGAAAGGGTGTTGCCTCTTCGAATGGTTCCAATCTTCGGATAGAATGGCTAAAACCATGAACGCAGCGGAAATTCGCGGCGATTGGGTAGGACGAGTCATCGACGGCAGGTTCCCCCTCCTTCGATGGCTCGGCGGCTCCACGGCGGCCGCTGTCTTTCTGACGGAGCTGAGCGAGGGATCGCAGAAGGCCGTCATCAAGCTCATCCCCGCTGACGCTGAAGACGCCAGTACCCGCATAACCGCTTGGGACGCGGCATCGGCTCTTTCCCATCCCAACCTCGCGCAGGTGCATGCTCACGGGCGTTGTGAGATAGACTCCGTGCCGCTGCTTTACGTAGTGTCGGAGTTTGCCGACGAGGTTCTCGCGGAGATTCTTAAGGAGCGGCCGCTATCCTTGCCCGAGGCGCGCGAAATGCTCGGCCCAGCTATGGACGCGCTCTCCTATTTGCATAGCAAAGGTCTTGTCCATAGCCGACTGAAGCCGTCGAATATCATGGCCTCCGGCGACCATTTGAAGCTTTCCACGGACGGTCTGTCGTTGCCAGGCGCGATCGGCAGACCCTTACCGGAACGAACGGTGTACGACGCACCGGAAGCCGCGCACGGGCCGGTCGGACCGGCAGCGGATGTGTGGTCGATAGGAGCTACGCTGGTGGAAGTCCTGACCCAGCGCCCGCCGGATTGGGATGGCACGGCAAACACGGAGCCGGTAGTGCCGGAAACAGTGCCGCAGCCCTTCGCCGCCGTGGCGCGTGAGTGTCTCCGCACGGACCCTGCCCTCCGATGCACGATGGAAGAGATCAGAACTCGTCTGGAGCTGGGCGCGGCTCTTAAGCGCCCCGCAGGGAAAGCCGGCAAAGCAGCGCACGCAAAGGGCCGGGTGGGCGTGCTGCTTGGCGCACTGGCTATTTTGCTTGCCGGCATCGGAATCTGGAATGTTCTTTCCCGTCGGGCGCAGCCGCCATCGCCTGCCACGGAAGAACAAAATCTGCCGGCCGCAAGTCCGGTTCCGGCTCCGGCGCCCAACCCAACCGCGGCAGCAGCTCCGGCTCCGCCTCAAAGGCGGGCCGTGGAGAACCCTGCATCCAGCGGCGCGGCGAGGAAGAGTACAGCAGCGCGCGAAGTTCAACCCGATGTGCCAGCGAGCGCAATGATGACGATCGTTGGCAAGATCAACGTGACGATTCGGCTGGCAGTTGACGAGAACGGCAATGTGACCGGCGCTGCATTCGAATCGGCGGGGCCGAGCAAGTATTTCGCAAACAAGGCTCTCGATGCAGCACGGCAGTGGAAGTTCAAGCCTGCGCAGTCTGAAGGCCGGGCCGTCCCAAGCGCATGGCTCCTGCACTTTCAATTCACGCAAAGTGGAATCGACGTCACTCCCACGGAGACGGCGCCGTAATCACCACCGCGAAAAACCTATTCGAGAAGTCCAAATGGGCCGGCAGGCTCTTCGCCACCCATTGCCGGTTCAAATCAACACGTATTCCCGGGCCTCAGTCGGCTGCGTTGGCAGTTGTTTGCGCGGGCTTGGCCGAGCGCTTGGCGTAGGGAGCGGGAATCGCGCCCAGATCGGTTTTCCCTTCGGCCAGGCGCATCAAAAAGTCCTGGCTGGAAAACGGCGGCGCGTCTTTCATCGGCTTGCCGGCGCGCAGATAGCTTCCGTCGGGCTGCTGGATGCGCGCCTTCACGGTGTCGGCCATATACGCGGGCAGAATTTCATCGTGGATGCGGGCCAGCGCCGCCGGATCGCGAACGGGGAAAATGACCTCGCAACGTTCGAAGAGGTTGCGCGGCATCCAATCCGCCGAACCGAGGTAGATTTCGTCATTTCCGCCGTTGGCGAAGTGAAAGATGCGCGAGTGCTCGAGGAAGCGGCCGACGATGGAACGCACGCGGATCCGTTCCGACAGGCCCTTGACGCCGGGCCGCAGGATGCACAGCCCGCGGATGATGAGGTCAATCTCGACGCCAGCTTGGGCGGCCTGGTAAAGCGCCTGGATGATGGAGGGCTCGAGCAGCGAGTTCATTTTGGCGACGATGTGGGCCGGGCGGCCGGCCTGGGCATGCTCCTGCTCGCGGCGGATAAGGCGCAGAAAGCTCTCGGCCATGGTGAGCGGGGCGACGAACAGCGGGCTGTAGTCGTCGATTTCGGCGTGTGCAGTGAGATAGTTGAAGACCATGTGCACGCGTTCGGCAATCTGCGGGTCGCTGGTGAGCAGGCTCAGGTCGGTGTAGAAGCGCGCAGTATCGGGGTTGTAGTTGCCGGTGCCGAGATGGCAGTAGCGGCGAATCGCGCCATCCTCGTCGTGGCGAACGAGCATGGCCAGCTTGCAATGCGTCTTGAGGCCGACAACGCCGTGAAAGACCTGCACGCCGGCATCTTCCATGCTGCGCGCCCAGCGGATGTTCGAGGCCTCGTCAAAGCGGGCCATCAGCTCGACGACCACCGTGGCCTCTTTGCTGGCGCCGGCCTCAGTCAGCGCCTGGAAGACGGGCGAGTCGTGGCTAGTGCGGTAAAGCGTCTGCTTCATGGTCACGACGGCTGGGTCCTGCGCGCCCTGCTGAATGAAATCGACCACCGGGCCGTACGAGTCGTAAGGATGGTGGAGAAGGATATCGCGATGCCGCAGCTCGTCGAAGATGCCGGTGGACTTGCGGCTCAACAATAGCGGCTTGGGCGTGAAGGGCTGGAACTTCAGGTCCGGCCGTTGCACGTCGCCGTAGAGAAACATAAGGCGCGAGAGATTCACCGGGCCGTCGCCGCGGAAGACCTGGTCCTCTTCCACCTCGAAGTTGACGCGCAGGCGCTCGACTATTTCAGGATCGGCATCGGCTTCGATCTCGAGGCGCACGGCGTCGCCCTTGCGGCGGTTGTGCAGCTCCACACGGATAGTTTCGAGCAGGGAACGCGCTTCTTCCTCCTCAAAGTAGAGGTTGGAATTTCGGGTCACGCGGAAGGACGCATCGGCGAGCACCTCATAGCCGCGGTACATCCCAGCAAGGTGCTGTTCAATCAGGTCCTGGAGCAGCAGGTAGTCATAGTGGCCATGGTTGGACGGCAGGCGGACAAAGCGCGGCAGGGCCCGCGGCACCGTGACGACGCCCAACACGCGCGGGCCGGAGCTGCGGCGCTTGGCGCGGAGCAGCAGAGCCAGGCAGAGGGCCTTGTTCAGCACGCGCGGAAAGGGATGGGCTGGATCAATGGAGATGGGGGTGAGCAGCGGATCGACCTCGCGCTGGAAATAACCGCGGGCGAAGTCGTAGGCATCGTCGCCGAGCTCACGCCAGTCGAGCAGGCGAATGCCCTGCTTGCGCAGCTCGGGCAGCAGCAGCTCGTTCCAGCAGCGGTACTGAGCAGCCACAAAGCCGTGAATCTCGGCAGTGAGAACGGCAAGGGACTCTTCGGGGCGCAGGCCGTCGTAGCCGGGTTCGCGATAGCCATCCTCGATGCGCTGCATGAGGCCGGCTTGACGGATCTCCACGTATTCGTCGAGGTTGGAGCCCGTAATAGCCAGGAATTTGACGCGCTCCAAAAGCGGGTTAGCCGGGTCTTCGGCCTCCTCGAGGACACGGCGGTTGAACTGCATCCAGGAGTAGTCCCGGCCGTTGAACAGCTTGATTCTTTGTGCACTTCTAACCATTTCCCGTTCTCATGCGCCGTGATGGCAGTCTACAGCGTTTTGGCCGGCCAGATCATTACAGCTTTGCTGCCCCCGCCTACAACGTTCCTGCTAAGGGATCCAAGTTCACTCTGTCGAAGGTAAAGCCCCCAAAACCCCGAAAGCCCGGCAAACCCGCAAACACGGAAAGCTGTCGCTCTAAGTTATTCAACGCAGAGGAGAAACGCGGATTCGAAAAGAAGCGCAGGCAGGCCGCCTATTCGATACACTAGAAAGAAGAACCGCGTGACACTTTTTGCGCATCCATTTGTGTACAGCCATTGTGGGTGAGCGTGTCCGTTGTTCTTGAGCAAGGTTGAAATTGCCAAAGCATTCCATCAAAAGCATGTTGCGTCCTTGCGCCGCAATTTTTCTGCTGGGCCTTGGTCTTACAGGCGACGCGGCGTCTGCGCAGACGGCAGCGATTCCGCCGCCGATTATGCCATCGCCTCCGGCTGCGGCGAGTTTTCAAGGCAGCGTGACCAGGGGCGAGGCGTCGGCGCAAATAATCGACCTCTCGCTCGATGAGGCCATGCAGAGGGGCCTACAGGCGAACCTGGGCATCATTTTAAGCGGAACGCTGGAGGCAGGGGCGCGCGCGGAACGGATGAGCCAGTTGCAGTCGCTGCTGCCCGCGGTGGATTTCACTGCTAAGGAAGCGGCGATGCAGACCGATCTGCCCGCCCAGGGGCTGCGCATACCGGGCTTTCCCACGATTATCGGGCCGTTCGGCTTTACTGACGTGCGCGCCTCGCTCACCTGGTCGCTGATCAATGTAACCTCACTGCGCAACTATCTGGCCGCGCGGCATAACTTTGCCGCGGCGCGGTTGTCGGCTGAAGATGCGCGCGACCTGGTGGTGCTGACGGTGGGCAACGCCTATCTGCTGGTGCTGGCCGACGAGACCCAGGTGAGCAGCGTGGAGGCGCAGGTGGCGACGGCGAAGGTTTCGCTGGATCAGGCTGTGGCCAACCATCAGGCCGGCACGGCGCCGCTGCTCGACGAGCTGCGTGCCCGCGTGGACTACCAATCGCTGGAGCAGCAACTGATTGCGGCGCGCAACGCGCAGGAAAAGGACAAGCTGGCGTTGGCGCGCACCATCGGGCTGCCGCTGGCGCAAAGCTTCCATTTGACGGACAAGGCGCCCTATGCGCCCTTCGACGATCTGGATGCGGAAAAGCTGATGCAACAGGCCAAGGCCAATCGCAAGGACCTGGCGGCGCTGGTGGAGGAAACCGCGGCAGCGGCCGAACAACGCAAGGCGGCGACAGCGGCGCGGCTGCCAGCCGTTGAGGCAAACGCCGATTACGGCGACATCGGCGCCACGCTGGCCCACTCGCACGGCACGGTGGATGCGACGGCGTCGTTGAGCGTGCCGGTTTTTGAAGAATTCGCCCTGCGCGGCCTGGCGCAGCAGGCGCAGGCGCAACTGGATACGGCGCAGGCGCAACTGAGCGACAAGAACGCGCAAGTGGAAGCCGACGTGCGCGACGCGCTGCTCGACATCGCCTCGGCGCAAAAGCTGGTTGAGGTGGCGCAGTCGAGCGTTGAGCTGGCCAATGAGGCTCTCAAAGAGGCGCAGGAACGCTATGCCAACGGCGTCAGCGATAACCTGGCGGTGAGCCAGGCGCAGCAATCCGTGGCCCAGGCCGATAGCCAGTACGTGGTGAGCCTCTACCGGCATAACGTGGCCAAGCTCAGCCTGGCGCGCGCGCTGGGAGACGGGCAGGACTACAAGAGGTACCTAGGAGGGAAGTGAACGTGGCGGATCCAATCCCAACACCGGAACCCAACGAATCGGCCGCAGAGACAGAGATCGAGGCGCCGCAGTCCCGCCGCAGGGGCATTCTCATTGCCGCGATCGTCGTGGCGGCACTCGTCGCCCTCGGCGTCTGGTGGCACTCCACCTTCAGCGAAGATACCGACGACGCGCAGGTGAACGGCCACCTGATTCAGGTGAGCGCGCGCATCGCGGGCCAGGTCATCAAAGTCGATGTGGAAGAGAACCAGGTAGTGAAGGCGGGAGACGCGATCGCCGAGCTTGACCCCAGCGATTACCAGGTGGCCGTGGAGAATGCCGAAGCCGCGCTGTCCAGCGCCAAGGCCAATGCCGCGGCGGCACGCGTCAATGTGCCCATTGTCACGGTGAATACGGGAAGCAATCTGAGCTCTGCAGGCCACGATGTGAGCGGCACGCAGGCAGGAGTGGCGCAGGCGGAAAAGCAACTGGAGGCGGCGCATGCCATGGTGGCCCAGGCAGCGGCCAACAACACCAAAGCGCAGGCGGATATGGAGCGCTACAAGCCGCTGGTGGAGAAGGACGTTATTAGCAAGCTGCAGTGGGACGCCGCTGTGGCCGCAGCCGACGCCGCCAAGGCCGCGCTGGCCGACGCGCGCGCCAACGAGCAGGCCGCCGGGGACGCCGTGCGCGTTGCCCGCGAGCGGGAATTGCAGGCGCAGGCGATGTTGAAGTACGCGCAGACGGCTCCGCAGCAGGTGGAAGCGCAGAGCGCGCGCGCCAAGCAGGCCGAGGCCCAGGTGGAGCAGGCCCAGGCGCAGCTCGATCAGGCGAAACTCAATTTGAGCTACACGAAGATCGTAGCGCCGGCTGACGGCATCATCACCCGCAAGAGCGTGGAGATCGACCAGAACGTGGCTGCCGGGCAGAATCTGCTGACGCTGGTTTCACTCGAGGATCTGTGGGTGACGGCAAACTTCAAGGAGACGCAACTCAAGCACATGCAAGCCGGCCAGTCCGTCCAGGTTCACGTCGACGCTACCGGCAAAGACTATAGCGGCCACGTGACGCAGATCGGAGGAGCGACCGGGTCGGTGCTTTCGCTCTTTCCGCCGGAGAACGCCACGGGCAACTACGTGAAGGTGGTGCAGCGCATACCGGTGCGCATCGACTTCACGGACCTGACAAAAGAGGATCCGAGCCAACAGCTTAGGCCGGGATTGTCGGTCGAGCCGAAGGTGCGGGTGAAATAAAGCAGCCACTAGCCACTAGCCAATAGCCAGTAGCCAGTAGCCGGTAGCCAATAGCCGGTGAGGAGAACTGGTTGAAGGCCATGGAATGAGTATGCGCTGGAAGGCCGAAATTACCTGCAAAGAAGGAGTGAGTGGGCTGGAATGCAAGCCGCCGATGTTATCAAAAAAGTAACGTCCCTCCCCCCCCCCTCCCCTATCTCTGAAAATAACTTCCCTGTATTCATGAGGTTGGCGCATGTATGGCGCTATAACCTATTGATTCCGAGCCACTTATTTGCAGAGTCTAGACAGCAAAGGAGTTAACGTCAGGGATCAGGGGTCAGGGATCAGCCGGTAGCCAGTAGCCGGGAGCCGGGAGCCGGTAGCCCGTAGGCCGCTTTGCCCTTTACTGGATACATTGTGCGCGAAGCGATGGAAATAATCTGCAAGGTTGACGAAATTTCTTTGCGATTTCTTTTCAGGCACTTCCGGCGGACGGGCGCAGGCGGGGGCTTGACGAGGGCGGGGCAGGGGCTGAAAGAGCTGCGGGGTTGGCGGAGCTAGCGGAGTTAGCGGAGCTAGCCGGGTTAGCGGAGTCAGCAAGTCAGCAAGTTGGGTTCGAGGTATCCCACCGTTGCGACAAAAGAGCGCCGGAAGGATGGGGCGCCGGGCACCCGGCAGGGACCCGGGTATATACGCGACTTTGCGACCATCGCTTGAGTGTATGCACAAAATGTGCATATAATGAGGTGTGATTTGGCCTACGAATGGGACGTTGGGAAGGCGGAAGCGAATTACAGAAAGCATGGGGTCTGGTTTTCCGAGTCATTGCCGGTGTTTGAAGACGACGAGGCCATCACCATTACGGACGATGGTTCGGACCCGCATGAGGTGAGGTTCGTTTCAATCGGAATGGGGACGAAGGAACGGGTTCTGGTGGTGGTTTACTGCTGCCGCGGCAAGAACATTCGCATCATTTCGGCGCGAACCGCCGAGCCGCATGAGCGTAGCCAATACGAGGAGTTTAGATGAAGCAGAGATACGATTTCAGCCAGGGAAAGCGGGGGCGTATTGCGCCTCCGGCACCTGAGCCACGCGGCAAGACGCGGATCACAATCCGGCTGGATGAGGATCTGGTGGATCACTTTCTGAAAGAGGCCGATGCCTCGGGCGGGGCGATGGGGTATCAGACGCTCATCAACGAAGCCTTGCGGCGGCACGTGGAAGGGAAGGCTCCGAAGCTCGAAGAGACGCTGCGGCGGATTGTGCGGGAAGAGGTGCGGAGGGCGGGGTGAGGGCGGTCGAATCCCAGGTCTCAGAAGCGAGACCTGGGGCACCCGGCGGGTCAGCGAGTCGGCGAGCCAGCGGGGCTACTCGGGGAGCTTGAATTCGATTTTTACTGTGCCCTCGAATGGAATGGCGGTCCCGTTTTTCATGTTTGTGGCGGGCTTGTAGCGCCAATGCTTGACTGATTTGACGGCATTGGCGTCAAGGCTTAGCTCGAGGCTCGTGACAACGTGCACATTCCGCGGTATGCCGTTGGTGTCGACGGTGAGGCCAATGACACACACGCCGGTGACCCGGTTCTTTCGCGCGTAGCGAGAGTATTTGGGCTTGACATAGTTGATCAGAAGGGGCGGACTGACATTGCCTGGCTCCGTGTCGAAACTGGGAGCAGTGCTGGGGACAGGCTTCTTCTGGGCATAGAGTCTGAAGTCCACCTCAATTGTAATTTGGACTGGAACCGGAGTGGTCCCGTCTTTCATGGCGGGCTTGAACTTGTATTGCCTGATCGCCTCGATCGCCTTCGCATCCAACCCCATCCCGAGCGCACGCACAACGCGGATATTCTGTGGGTTCCCTTGCGCATCGACGATAAGCGAGATCAGGCACACACCTTGATAATTGGCGCGCCGCGCTTCGTCGGAGTACTCCGCCATAACTGAGTGGAGCACAACCGGAGCACTGATGCGGCCTCCGATTTTGTAAGGCCCGGGAGAGCTGTCGGGGCTTAACGCGGATCCGTTGCCTTGGATCGGGGCTGTTGCGCCTGGAGGCGGAGTGGGCGGGGCGGATTGCTGGGCGGCGGCGAAGGCAGCAGTCAGAAGCGCGATGAGAGCGAATATGAATTCGCGGCGCATGGGGATTCTCCTGGGTTGGTGGGAAAAGTCTAGCACCGAATCCGGCGCGCGGTGGGAGATGGTGCGGGAGGAGATGCGGGCGGTGGAGTGAGGAGAGTACTCATCACTTCTCCTCCCAGGTCTCAGAAGCGAGACCTGGGGCACCCGGCTGATGGTGGGGTGAACACAATCCTCCTCAGCGAAGTTAATACAACCGGAAGTCAACCTCGACCGTGATCATGACCGGGACCGGTTTGCCGTCTTTCATGGCTGGCTTGAAGCGATACTGATTTATAGCCTCGACAGCCTTCACATCGAGGCTGGGTATGAAGCTTCTGGCCACCCGCACGTTTTGCGGCATACCGTTCGCGTCGATAGTGACTGACACGAGGCAGGTTCCGGTAAGCTTCGCCTTTCGCGCCTCGTTCGTGTACTCAGCCTCTACACTATGAAGAACAACAGGAGCGCTAGGAGGTGCCGGGATGACAGAAGGGGGCTGAATAGATCTGTCATAGGCGCGAATCGAGTCCATCCCCGGAGCCGGCAAGGCTTCGACTGTCTGAGTGGGTGCGGACTCGAGTTGAAGTGCGGATATCTCCTTGCCAGTTTCATCTTTCATTTTTTCTTTGCACGCCGAGAGATCGACTTCAACGAGTACAGCCACCGCGGCTGGGGCGCCGTTAAATGCGCCGGGCTTGAAGCGATCGGATTTCACCACGTTGAAGGCGATGTCATCGAGATCCTTACCAGGCCGACGCGTGAATTGAATGCTGTGTGTGAAGCCCTCGGCATCGACGATGGCCGCCAGGACGGCAATGCCGTCCTCCTTCTTGCATGACGCGGTCGCTGCATCAACTAGCGTGACGGGAAACAGCTCGGGCGCGGTGACTCCGGGGACGTTGTAATAAAAGGTATGTTCAGCCGCAGACGGCTCTGGCGGCGCGGCTTGTTGTCCGGCAGCGAAGCCGGCACAAAGCAGTGCAGCGAAAGCGGATGCGAATTCGCGGCGCATGGGGGTTCTCCTGGGTTGGTGGGAAAAGTCTAGCACCGGTTTGATCAATCGAATAGCGACGACAAGGAATCGCCCTCAGGGGCTAAAGCCCACTGTTTTTGACTCTTCTTTCGGCACGACTGAAGTCGTGCCCTTTCAAAACCCTGTTTGTGCAACCGTCTCCAGCGCTGGGACCGGTGCGCGGGTCTTCTATCATTGAAGTCATTGTGCAGACGATACGGGTAGAGACGGCATCGGCGAAGTACGACGTGGTGACGGGCAGCGGGCTGCTGGAGACGCTGACGCCGCGCATCGAGAGAGCTGTGGGCAGAATGCCCCGGCGGGTTTTTGTGCTGACGTCGCCGGAGATCTGGGCGCTGTGGGGGAAGGCGTTTGTGCGGTCGTTCGAGGAAACGGGGGGGAGCCGCCGGTGACGCTGTTTTTGCCGTCCGGAGAGCAATACAAGACGATCAGGAGCGTGGAGCGGCTGACGCGCGAGATGGTGCGCGCCGGGGGCGACCGCGGGAGCCTGCTGGTTGCCTTTGGCGGCGGGATTGTGGGCGACGTGGGCGGATTTGTTGCCGCGGTGTTCATGCGCGGGATCAACTATGTCCAGGTTCCGACGACGTTTTTGGCGCAGGTGGATTCGAGCGTGGGCGGTAAGGTGGGCGTGAACCTGCCGGAGGGCAAGAACCTGGTGGGGAACTTCCTGCAGCCGCGGGCGGTGTTTGCCGACACGGGCGTGCTGGGGACGCTGCCCGACCGCGAGTTGCGCGCGGGGTTGATGGAGAGCGTGAAGGCGGGGATCATCCGCGACCGGGCACTGGTGCGGTTCATGGAGGAACATGCGGAGGAGATTCTGAAGCGGGAGCCGAGGGCGCTGGAGCGGGTGATTGCCGCATCGGTGCGGATGAAGGCCGAGGTGGTGCGGAGGGACGAGCGCGAGAGCGGGCTGCGCATGATTTTGAACTTTGGGCACACGGTGGGCCACGCGCTGGAGCAGGCGACGCGCTACAAGGCGATGCTGCACGGCGAGGCGGTGGGCTGGGGCATGGTGGCGGCGCTGGCTGTGGCGCGGCGGCGGGGAACGATCAGCGGCAGCCAGATGGAACGGCTGGAGAAGCTGATCTATCGCTATGGGCCGCTGCCGAAGCTGAAGGCGCAGGCGGCCAGGGTGATGGCTGCGACGGGCAGCGACAAGAAGAATGTGGGCGGAGTGAGGCGGTTCGTGCTGCCGGTGGGGATTGGCGACGCGGGCGTGGTGGAGGACGTGACGCCGACGGAGCTGGAGGCGGCGGTGAAGTACATGCTGGTGAGGGGGAGGACGGCTTCCAGCTTCTAGCTGCTAGCTTCTAGCTTTAGGGTGGGGCACCCGGCGAGTTCGCGTGCGCTGAAGCGCAGGTTGGCAAGTTAGCAGGTTAGCAAGCAGCGAGGCGGCGAGTTGGCAAGGCGGTGGGCGAGCAGGTCAGCGGAACCCTGGAGTGAGCGGGAGAGAACGGCAGGCTTGGATACAATGGAAGGTCAAGGTGGTGGTTTCTGGCGCGGCGCCAGCCGGCAGGGGCTGCACCTCACGGAAAGGAAATTCTTAAAAAACTTATGGCTTCCAGTATTGCCTCCCTCTCTCTCGACCAGCTTTTGATCGATACATTGCGGTTGCTTGCCGTGGACACGGTGGAAAAGGCCAAGAGCGGCCATCCGGGGGCGCCGCTGGGCTGCGCGCCCATCGCGTATCTGCTGTTTCACAAGCTGATGAAGCATAACCCCGGGCACTCGAAGTGGGCCGACCGGGACCGGTTCGTGCTCTCGAACGGGCACGCCTCGGCGCTGCTTTACGGGTCGCTGTATCTTTCCGGCTACAAGCTGACGCTGGACGATCTGAAGAGCTTTCGGCAGTGGGGATCGCGGACGCCGGGGCATCCGGAGTACGGGTTGACCGACGGCGTAGAGGCGACGACCGGGCCGCTGGGGCAGGGATTCGCGATGGCGGTGGGCATGGCCATTGCAGAGAAGCACTTGGCGGCGGTGTACAACCGCCCCGGATTCGACGTGGTGGGCCATCACACGTTTGTGCTGTGCGGCGACGGCGACCTGATGGAGGGCATCTCGCACGAGGCCGCGTCGCTGGCGGGAACGCTGAGGCTGGGCAAACTAATCGTCCTTTACGACGACAATCTGATCTCGCTGGACGGGCCGACGAAGTGGAGCTTCACGGAAGATGTGTACAAGCGCTTCAAGGCCTACAACTGGCATTTGCAGCGAGTGACGGATGGCAACGATCTGGACGGGATCGAAAAGGCGATTGAAGAGGCGAAGAACGAGACCGACAGACCCTCGCTGATCGCGGTGCGCACGGTGATCGGATATGGCAGCCCAAAGGCGGGCACGAACAAGGTGCATGGCGAGGCCCTGGGGCCGGCGGACACAGCGGCGACCAAGAAGTTTTTCGGGTTCCCCGAGGACCAGAGTTTTTACGTACCGGAAGACGCGTTGACCAACTGGCGCGAGGCGGTGAAGCGCGGCGCGGGACTCGAGGCGGAGTGGAACCAACTTTTTGCCGGGTACAAGGCCGCATTTCCCGAATTGGCGGCGGAGTTCGAGCGCACGCAGGCAGGCAAGCTGAAGGCGGGATGGGAGAAGGCGATTCCCAGTTTCCCGGCGGATAAGCCTGTGGCCACGCGCAATGCGGGGCAGCAAGTGATGAACGCGATCTATGCGGATGTGCCGGAGTTGTTTGGCGGCGCGGCGGATCTGACGGCTTCGACGAAGACGATTTTCAAGAATAGCCCGCACTTTGCCGACGATCCCGCGGGCCGCAATGTGTTTTTCGGCGTGCGCGAGCTGGGCATGTGCGCGGCGGTGAACGGAATGGCGGTTCACGGGGGCGTGCGGCCGTTTGGGTCGACGTTCTTTGTGTTCTCGGATTATGCCAAGCCGGCTCTGCGCATCGCAGCCATCATGGAGGCTGCGTCGCTGTTTGTCTTCACTCACGACTCGGTTGGGGTGGGCGAGGACGGGCCGACCCACGAACCGATCGAGCACCTGATGGCGCTGCGCGCGGTTCCACACATGACGGACTTTCGACCGGCCGACGCGAACGAGACGGCCGCGGCGTGGCGGCTGGCTCTGGAGCGCAAGGGGCCGTGTTTCTTTACGCTGACGCGGCAGGATGTGCCGGTGATCGACGCGACGGCGCACGATCTGTATGCGAGCGTGAGCAAGGGCGCGTACGTGCTGGAGGAAGCGGCGAATCCGCAGGTGGTGCTAATCGGGACGGGTTCAGAGGTTTGGCTGGCGCTGGATGCGGCAAAGCTGCTGGCTGCCGATGGAATCAGGGCGAGCGTGGTGAGCTTCCCGAGCTGGAGAATCTTCGAGGAGCAACCGGCCGAGTACAAGGCCAGCGTGATGCCGGCAGGCGTGCCGAAATTGGCGGTCGAGGCGGGCGCGACGCTGGGCTGGTGGAAGTATGTAGGTAGCGATGGCGACGTGATTGGGCTGGACCGCTTTGGCGCATCGGCTCCGGGGCCGGTGGTGATGAAGGAACTGGGATTTACGGCGGAGAATGTGGCGGCGAGGGCGAAGAAGCTGGTAAAGGCAGCTTCTAGCCGCTAGCTTCTAGCTGCTAGCTTTACGTGCTGTGTTGTGATTTGTGCAGACAGGTGGGGTTGGTGGTGAACGGATAGAAGCTGGAAGCTCATTCCAAAGGAGTGGAACGTGAAGCTCGTGATTGCTTCGGATCACGCGGGATTCGCTTTGAAGGAAGAGTTGCGCGCCGATCTGGGCGCAGCGGGGCACGAAGTGATCGATCTGGGCGCGTACCAGTGCGAGCCGGAGGACGACTATCCCGACTTTGCCGAGAAGGTGGGCAAGGCCGTGAAGGCGGGCGTGGCTCCGCGCGGCATTCTGATCTGCGGCAGCGGCGTGGGCGTGTGCGTGGCGGCGAACAAGATTCCGGGAATCCGCGCCGGGATTTGCCACGATACCTACTCGGCTCACCAGGGCGTGGAGCACGACAACATGAACGTGCTGGTGCTGGGCGCGCGGATTATCGGGCCGGCGCTGGCCTTCGAGTTGGCGCACGCGTACCTGGCGGCCAGGTTTCAGGAGCAGGAACGGCGCTTTGAACGGCGATACAAGAAGGTACTGGCGATCGAAGCCAAGTATCAGCGATAAGACGGCTGCAAGCGGGCACAGACCTGGCGGCGATTGCGCGACCCTTCGCTCCCAAGTCATTGAGATCCAGGTGCATCCGATAAAATAAGCGTAAGAAGTCAAGAGTTGAACTAGCTGCATCCTCGGGCCGGCGTGTTGCAAGACCGCCTGCGCCATGCCCCTTGGTTCTTCCCAGATGCCTCAAGAGAAATAACGCGCCATGCCGTGCAGGAGCTAGCATCGCGCAGGAAAGAAACGACTGTGCCCCCATTCGATGTAATTCTGTTCGACGTAGGCGGTGTTTTGTTGAGCAACGGTTGGGACCGCGGCGAGCGCGCCGCCGTCGCTGAGCACTTCGGGCTGGATTTGGAGGCCCTTGAGACGCGGAATGCAGAGGTCATGGCGGCCTGGGATCGCAGCGAGATCAATCGCAACCAGTACCTCGATGCGACCGTATTCTACGAGCCGCGCAGTTTTTCGCAGGATGAGTTCTTCGAATCCATGCTGAGCCAGTCGCGGCTGCTGCCGGACGGGGCGCTCGAGATTCTGCGCGAGGTTGCGGCCTCGAACCGGTTCCTGGTCGGCGCGCTGAACAACGAGCCGCGGGAGATGAACGAATTCCGCTTCGGCAAATACGAGCTGCGGCGGTATTTCAAGGTGGCGTTCAGCTCGTGCTACATGGGGGTACGCAAACCGGAGCCGGCGATGTACCAGCGAGCGCTGGACATTCTGGGCTGCCCGCCGTACCGGGTTTTGTTTATCGACGACCGGGAAAAGAACGTGGCTGGCGGGGAAGAAGCGGGGATGAAGGCGATTCTGTTCCGGGGCGCGGATGCGCTGCGCAGCGAGCTCGAGAGGTTGGGCGTGGTTTGAGGAGCAGCTTCTAGCTTCTAGCCTCTAGCTCTAGTGTGCTGGAATGCGGTTCAGAGTTTCATTCAAGGTTCCCCTTAGAGCGGAAAAATGGAGGGATTATGCAACTGGGAATGATCGGCCTGGGCAAGATGGGCGGAAATATGGCGGAGCGGCTGAAGCTGGCTGGGCACCAGGTGGTGGGGTTCGACTTCAATGCCGATGCCGTGGCGCGGCTGACGAAGGCGGGCAATGTGGGCGTTTCGAGCCTTGAGGATCTGGTGAAAAACCTGAAGGGACGGCGAGCCATCTGGATCATGGTGCCGCAGGGCGATCCAGTAGACGAGACAATCGGGAAGCTGGAGCCGCTGCTGAAACCCGGCGACATACTGATCGATGGCGGCAACTCGATGTACAAAGACTCGATGCGGCGGCACAAGGAAGTGACCGCAAAGGGATTGCAGTTTGTGGACGTGGGCACGTCGGGCGGCGTGTGGGGCCTGAAAGAGGGATACAGCATGATGATCGGCGGGGACCGGGAGCCCGTCGAGTATCTGCGGCCGATCTTCGAAGCGTTGGCACCGGCGGCCGATAAAGGATGGGGACACGTAGGCCCGGGAGGCGCGGGGCACTTTGTGAAGATGGTGCACAACGGCATCGAGTACGGCCTGATGCAGGCGTACGCCGAAGGGTTTACGGTGCTGGAGAAGAAGGAGGAGATGCACCTGAACCTGCCCCAGATTGCGCAGATATGGCGCTATGGCAGCGTGATTCGAAGCTGGCTGCTGGATTTGACGGCCGATGCGCTGGCCGGAAACCCGACGCTCGACGGGTTGCAGGCTTACGTGGTGGATTCCGGCGAGGGACGGTGGACGGTGTTTGAGGCTTTCGACCTGAACGTCTCCGCGCCGGTGATAACGGAGTCGGTGATCCGGCGCATCCGTTCGCGCGAGGAGAACAACTTCACCGACCGCATGCTGGCCATCATGCGCAACGAGTTTGGCGGGCACGCGGTGAAGAAGAGCTAGGGTGGTGTCTTTAAAGTTTGTCGCATAAATCGTGCATCCCAAATGCAGGTCCTTCGACTCCGTTTGGCCCAAATATGGGCCAAACTTCGCTCGGGATGACTGCTTTGTTTTTGATGCGAACTTAGGGGACAGGACGCTAGGGGCTAGGGACAGAGAACAGAGACGAGAGTTCTCGGCCTTCCGTAACCCTTTGGGCGAATTGGTGTCTAATTGCGACGGGGGATGAATAGACCCATGAGCCGATTGTGTTTCTTCCCGCTTGCGGGATTTCTTGCCTTGATGCCGGCGGCTCTGCCACCTGCCGCGCCGGCGCAATCCGGCAGTTTTGAGATCGCGCAGAACGGTCAGGCGGTGGGTACGGCCAGTTTCCAGTTCACAGCGACGAAGGAGGGTTACGACTCGACCGCGCTGGTCAAAGTCGCGATGCAGGGCCTTGACTATGAGTTGTCGAAGACCGAGCAGCTCAGCGCGGCCAATCAGCTCGAACACGTGCTGTTGAGCGCCACCGTGAACGGTGAAGCGGTGAACGTGGTGGCGGCGCCCGATTCGGCGCAGTTTCTCGTGAACATTTCCGCGGACGGAAAGAGTTCGACCACGCGGCTGGCGGCGCATCCCGGCGCCGTCTTTCTGGCAGACTTCGATCCCGGCGCGCTGGAAACGCTGCTGGCTCTTGCAGTGGCGCAGAATAACCGCGAGCTCTGGGCCATCCTGCCGAAGAACTCGGTGTCCGTCGAGCCGGCGCAGTTGGCAACGTACCCCGATCAGCAGGGAACACTCGATGGCAAACCCATCACCGTACACCATTTGGTAGCTACTATCGCCGGGGCCAACACGGAGTTGTTCTCCGGGCCGGAAAACCAGTTGCTGCAAGCGGAGCTGCCCCAGGAGGGGTTTGCGCTGATTCGCAAGGGCTTTCAACTGAAGCCGCCGGCGAAACCGATCGTGCCGATGGGTGAAGCAGAGCCAACACCGCCAGCCGCGTAGGCTGAATCCCGCAGCGCAGAGCAATCCCAAGAGACGCCAGGCGCGTCCAATTATCAGACGAATCCGAATCCGCGAAGGCACTCGGAGGAGGACGCGGATCGACGTAGACTGGAGTAGCTCTCGATTGTCCGCACTCTCCCTCATGTGGCGGTCCGCAATCATCGTGGTTGCGCTGGCAACGCTGACGCTGGCCGGCGCTCGCGGCGCCCAGATTTCCCAGGCGGGAAAGACGCACCGGAGACCGGCTGCGACCGCCGCGCATAGGGTCCATCGCACGGCGCCAGCGCACGGCGTCCATCGCGTAACGGCCACGCACACTCCTAGCCACACCCAAGCCAACGCGGCGCGCAAGCGCACCCCCGACGAGGTGGGGCGTATGGCGGGGCTGGCGATCCGGCGCCAGCTTGCGCGAAAACAGGAGGCACGCCGGGCCGCAGCGGTTCGCGCAGAGCGTACACGCAATGCACGGAGGCCGAGGCTGGAGAGAGCCGCCCTGCGCAGGGCAGAGACTCGCGCCGCGCGTGCTTACGAATCGCGAGAGGCCGCAGCGGCTTACCCACGCACCGACCTCCAGCAGCCCGAGACAGACGAAACGAAAAGCATGGAATCGCAACGCGCCGGTGTAGCGCGCGGGGCGATGCCGGCTGAGCCGCGCGATCGCGAGGAAAGCGCGGACACGGAAACAGCGCCAGCCGATGGGACGGAGCCGGCCGAATCCGCAACGGAGAAAGAAGACGGTTTAGCGGGGCAGGACGGCGATGAGGCCCCTGCAAACGCTGCGAGCCAGCCCGGCGAGGCGGCGGATGCGTTGCGGCCCGCAAGCCGAACTGACGAGAGCGAGGAGGCTTTGCTGTATGTTCCGAGAGGCGGGATGCCGGCGCCGCTGCGCGGATCGCTCGCGTCGCTGGAACGGCAAAATGCGCGCCTGGATGCAGAGGGGCTGGAGCGGATTGAGGACGAAGCCGACCTGGCCGCGCGGATCGCCAACAAGCTACTGGTACCGCTGCCGGCTTCAAGCGCTCTCAAGGTGAATGCCGACTTGCCGGAGAACCACCGCTACTGCCGGCCCTGGACGGCGCGGTTTCTGAGCGATCTGGCGCGGGCGCACGAGGCGGCGTTCCACCGGCCGCTGGAGGTGAGCTCGGCGGTGCGGACGGTGGAGTACCAGAAGCGGCTGATGCGCACGAACGGCAATGCGGCCCCGGCCGAAGGGGACCTGGTGAGCCCGCACGAGACCGGCGCAACCATTGACATTGCCAAGAGCGGCCTGAGCCGGGCGGAGGTTGCGTGGATGCGGACGCGGCTGGCGGCGCTCGAAGCGACGGGCAAGATCGATGTGGAGGAGGAGTTCCAGCAGGCGTGCTTCCACATCACGGTGTACAAGAGCTACGCGCCGGCGCGGAAGGCGGGCGGGACTTCACCGACAAGGCCGGGAACGCGCCCGGCCAGGCCGCAGACGGACGAACCGGCGCAAGAACCGGCGGCGCAGGGAGCGTAGCGGCGCACGCGCAATCCGCGGCGCGGCTTCAAATCTTTCAAGAAATCATTCGATTACCAATGCCCGGCAAGGGTACAATCGCGGGCGAATGCAAATCACCCGCCGCAGGCGGAGTGAAATCTCCGCGAAAAGCCGCTCCTGCGCGATGGACGCAGGGGCCGGCGACGGCAGGGTTTCGCGTACAAGGGATGCAGGGGGTGGTCTGCAAAGCTGTACCAGAAAGGCGGAATGATGAGCGAGATGGGAGTTCAACCTGTGGCTGAATCCACGCCAGCGGGCGCGGGGTTGACGCAGTGGCAACGCGTGGCGAACACGTTCGCCGCGCCGTCGAAGACGTTTGAGGATATCAAGCGAGGCAACCGGAGCTGGTGGTTGCCGTTCGTACTGTTCATTGCGGTCGGCACCGCGCTTTGGGGCACCGTGACCGTGAAGGTAGGTTGGCCGCAGGTTGTAGAGAACGGACTGCGCATGGCCCCGAAACAGGCGGAGCGGCTGCAGCAACTTCCGCCGGCGCAGCAAGAAATGCAAGCAAAGATCGGCGCCATCAGCCAGGAAGTCATTTGGGGTCTTGGGCCCGTTTGGGTTCTTTTGTTCAACCTGGTCGCTGCGGGAATTCTGGTGGGCACGATCAACTTCGGATTCGGAGGCAGGGCCACGTTTGGGCAGGTGCTTTCGGTGAGTTGGTACGCGGGTTTGCCAGGGCTGATCAAGCTGGCGCTGGGCATAATAGGACTGTTTGTTGGCGTGGCGCCGGAGTCGTTCCTGCCCGGGAATCCGGCGGGGACGAACATCGGGTACTACTTCAGCCCGACCGAGATGCCGATGATGCTGTGGGGGCTGCTGGTGGCGCTCGACGTCACGTTTATCTGGACCCTTACGCTTTTCTCCAAAGGGCTGGCGAAGGTTGCGGGCACGAAGGAGTCGTCCGGCTATATCGCTGTCTTCGGATGGTGGGTTCTCTATACGCTCGTTACGACCGGAGTGGGCGCGCTCTTTAGCTGAGGGGCGGACGCTGCCTAAATGAGCCAAGAAGATGGAGGAGAAGCCGCCGAAATAAGGAGTGACCTGAGGCGGTACTCGAGGCGCATCGCATGGGCCGACGCGCACGAGTTCGGGCGCGAACCCGCGCTGCTACAATCGAGTAGGCTGCGATCCGGCAGATTGTTGACGCGCGAGGAGCGATCCAGGCGGCGCCTGGGCACGCGATGCGCAAGCCGGGCGATGCACGAGCCGCTGACGCAATGACCCTCCGCCTGTTCAACACCCTGACGGGACAACTGGATGCGCTGGAGCCTGCCGACGGCAAGGCACTGCGCATGTACGCCTGCGGGCCGACGGTTTACGACTACGGCCATATCGGGAACTTCCGCACCTTTTTGCAAATTGACGTTCTGCGCCGGTTTCTACGGCTGACCGGGACGCCCGTGCGCCACGTGATGAACATTACCGACGTAGACGACAAGATCATCCGCAACTCGGCGGAGGCGGGGGTTTCTATCGGCGAGTACACGGCGCGCTACGTGGAGGCCTTCTTCGAGGACCTGGAAGCGTTGCGCATCGAGCGGCCGGAGCAGATTGCGAGGGCGACGGAGCACATTCCGCAGATGGCGGTGCTGGTGGAGAAGCTGGCGCGCGCAGGCGCGGCGTACAAGGCCGAGGACGGATCGTGGTACTTCCGGCTCAAGGCGTTTCCCGAGTACGGCAAGCTGAGCAAGAAGGACCTGAGCGGCATGGAAGACGGCGCGCGGGTGGACGTGGACGAGTACGAAAAGGACTCGGCGCGCGACTTTGCGCTGTGGAAGGCGGCCAAGCCGGGCGAAACTTCGTGGGAGACGGCGATCGGGCGGGGACGGCCGGGCTGGCACATCGAGTGCTCGGCGATGGCAATGGAGTACCTGGGGGAGAGCTTCGACCTGCACTGCGGCGGCGAGGACCTGATGTTTCCGCACCACGAGAATGAGATTGCGCAGAGCGAAACGGCCACGCACAAGACGTTCGCGCGGCATTGGATGCACGTGCGGTTCCTGCTCGTGGATGGGCGCAAGATGTCGAAGAGCGAAGGCAATTTCTACACGCCGCGCGACCTGCTGCTGAAGGGCTACAAGGCTTCGGCGATTCGCCTGGCG
This sequence comes from uncultured Acidobacteriaceae bacterium, assembly GCA_963808805.1. Classification (GTDB taxonomy): domain Bacteria; phylum Acidobacteriota; class Terriglobia; order Terriglobales; family Acidobacteriaceae; genus Telmatobacter. Next base: position 598,241 of record CAWEGN010000005.1, read on the forward strand.
CTGGTTTCAGTGCCGTACCGGCGGCCGTTCAACTTCACCTTCGACAGCCTTGTGGATGCGACCAACGCGATTGACCGGCTGCGCACGTTTGAAGCGCGACTGAACGCGGGGAAGTTTGCGGCGGGCGAGAGCAAGGAGATGCAGGAAGCGGCTGCCGAAGCGCGCATCAAATACGACAACGCGCTGGGGAACGATCTGAACACGGCCGAGGCGCTGGCGGCAATCTTCGAGCTGGCGCGCGCGGCGAACACGGCCATGGATCAGGGACAGTTTTTCGCCTCCGACCGGGACGCGATTCTGCCGGTGCTGAGGGATTTCGACGCGGTCTTCGACGTAATAGAGGACAGCGACGCCGAGCCGACGCGGCGCGCGATGGCATGGGCGGAGCAGGCCGGGCGCATGGGCGACGTGGCTCCCGAGCTCAAGGCCGCGCAGTCGGTGACGGATGAGGCGATCGAGGCTCTGGTGGCCGAACGCGCCACGGCGAAACAGGCGCGCAACTTTGCCCGCGCGGACGAGATTCGTAAAGAGCTGGCGGAGAAGGGCGTGGTTCTGGAGGACTCGAAGGACGGAGTGCGGTGGAAGCGGAAGTGAAGGAGCAGCTATTAGCTGTTAGCTCTTAGCTTTCAGCCCGAATTTGTGGTGGGTGAGGGTGGTACCCCCTCCCGACAGGCGAATCCGGCGTTTACCTGGGTTTATACGATTCCGCTGCACTGCCGGCGTTCCCTGCCGGCGTGCGGGATCGTATGATAAGTTCAGTTTTGTACCACAAGGCCTTCCCCGAAGCCCCCAATTCAAGATGAAGAGGCGCAACCCTATGGATGCGAGCGAACTGCAGGACTTCAAGGAGAATTTGGAGCAAGGAGCGCAGGAAGAGCAACTGCGGCCCGTCGCCTTTACGATGAGTGTGCTGGCCGTGCTACTGGCGGTAACAACGGTGATGGGCGAGCGCACGCACGCGGACGCGATCATCAACCAGAACAAGGCCACCGATCAGTGGAATGAATACCAGGCGCAGAAGATCCGCGACTACGACACCCAATTGGCCACCGATCTGCTGAGCGTGGTTGCGCTCGACAACAAAGACGCAACCGCCAAGATGACCAAGGCCTACACCGATCACGAGAAGAAATGGGCAGAGGAGCTGAAGCAGGATCAGGCAACTGCCGTGGCGCTGCAGGCCAGCGTGGACCAGGGAGAAGCGCGCTCGGACCGCTTCGATCTGAGCGAAGTGTTACTGGAGATCGGCCTGGTAATCACGTCGGTCACGCTGCTGACGCGGAGCCGCATTTACTGGTACCTGGGGATGTCATCCTCAGCCATCGGCGTGGCCGCGGGCGTGTCGGCCTTTTTTCTCAAGTAGCGCGGCGCGATTTGCGCCGTTTCCCCATCTGGACCGAGAATGGTTGGCAATGAGACGGAGAGCGCAATTGCGGGCGGAATTTCTGGACCGAGTGCTGGCCGGTCTCGACTGGCTTGGTGCGCGGCGCGCGCCAGCTCAGGCCGCACACCTGGTTACCGGCTTGAAAGGCGAGGAAGCGGCGCGTTCCTATCTGCGCCGCAAGGGCTACACGATCGTTGCCTGGCGGTGGTCGGCCGGGAATCTTCCCGGCGACCTGGATCTGATCGCGTGGAAGGGACCGCTGCTGTGTTTTTTTGAAGTGAAGACCCGCACGGCCCACGACATGACGCCGGCGGAAACCGCGATCGACTTCCACAAGCGGAACATTCTGCGCCGGCTGGCCCGCCAGTACATGCGCCAGCTGCCCAATGAATGCACCCCGCAGGCGCGTTTCGATGTCGTCAGCGTGTATCTTGTGCCAGGGCAAAAGCGCGAGATCACGCACTTTGAAAACGCGTTTGGCTGGAGCGAGGCGCGGCGGGAAGAACGGATTTGAGAGCAATGGTCTTGGGCGACGAACGATTCCGCCGAGGGGGGAACATCGATGGAGCGGCTTGGGAGCACGGGATATATCAGCAGGCGCCCGCGACGAACCGGCCGACGACTGCGTCGCTCGTCAATGGCACGCCGCCGGCAGTAACGCAATTCGACGGCAGTTCGCCGGTGGTGCTGAGCGCAGTACGGGCAGCAGTTCTCGATCGCGAATGCCTGTCGTCAAGGCCGCAGGGATGCGCTATACTCCAGGGGCAGTCTGAAAGAGGAGGATGACGATGCGTTTGCAGGCGATGGCGAAGGTTGTGGCCGGCGCGGCGATCATGGCGGCGCTGGGAGCCTCAGGCTGGTTGACGGCACAGACCGGCGTGAATACCGTGCTGAAAGCGGCCGACCTTGTGAAGCTGTTTCCGGCTTCTGTGTATTACTTCGGGCAAAGCGCGCCGGCGCAGTTGCGCAACTCCGGCGGCGTGAAGTTTGCCGATGGCCATTACGTACTGGCCAGCCTGGTGGACACCAGCGGTTACTCGACGGGAGTGGCAGCGAAGTACCAGGGATACCTGATCGCCGAAGTTCCGATCGAGATCGACGGGAAGCATTTGCCTGCGGGCGCCTACGGCTTCGGCTTCCTGCCGGGCGATAAATTTCTGGTTACAGACCTGGGCGGCAACGAGGTGCTTACGGCGCACTCGGCGCCGGATGCCACCTTGCAGCGGCCGCGTCCGTTGCGGGTGACCGTAAATCCTGCCGGCGGCTTTCGCCTTTATTCCGGGCGCAACTACGTGCAGTTTGATCGGTAAGGCGAATGGCTGTGGGCTTCAGGCGGCCAAGCTTCCGCGAGAGAGGTTCCTTGCGGCCCGCACGGATGAGGGGCCTGCTCTCGGGAATCCTCAAGTGCGCGGCCGCCGTCTTGCTTGCGGGCTGCGCAGCCGCCGCAGCAGCTGCCTGAGCCCTCCACACCGCTTGCAAATTACAGCCGGCAGGCTTGGGCCATGGAGAATGGTCTTCCGCAGAATACTGTCCAGGCGCTGGCGCAGACACGGGATGGGTTTCTCTGGCTGGGGACCGAAGCGGGCCTGGTGCGGTTTGACGGCGTTGAATTCCAAACATATGACCGCAATTCCAGTCCGGCCTTGCCTGGCAACGATATTCGCTGCCTGCTGGAAAGCCGGGACGGGGCGCTATGGATTGGAACCAACGCGGGGCTGGCGCGGTGGAAAGATGGCGCGGTCAGGACGTTTACGACGCAGGACGGTCTGCCTGCCGACGGCGTCTTAAAGCTGGATGAGGGACCGAATGGGGTGCTTTGGGTGTGGACAGAGCAGGGGCCTGCTTCGCTATCGGGTGAAAAGTTCAAGCCGGTTGAGAATGTCAACACTTACGTCCTCGAATTGCTCTCGTCGACTGGAGAGAATCCGGGTCCCACCCCGTTCGAAACGCAGATGCCCAATGGCATTGTTGTTTGGGGCGGGAGACGAACCCTGAATGTCATCCCCGGCAAGATGTCCGCAGGGAGTCCGACACGCCTCGCGGTTGGCAGGGAACTTCCCGGCAGCCGGATCCAGGCCGTACTCGCCGACCGGGAGAATGCGCTGTGGATTGGCACTAACGCCGGGCTGGTGCGGTGGGAGAGCGGCAAGGCCGAACGCTTTCCGATTACCGATCCCCTTGCCACCGCTTCGATTCTCGCGCTGATGGAAGACCGCGAAGGCAACCTGTGGGTGGGCACGGAAACCGACGGACTGGACATCCTGCGCGATCAGCGCTTCAGGACTTTGGACACACGGGAGGGGTTGTCAAGCGACCGCATCACCACCGTGGTGGAAGACGGGAGCGGAACGCTGTGGGTGGGAACCCAGGGGGACGGCCTAAACGCCTTGCGCCGCGTGGCGGATGTAGAGGGCCGGCGCGCCGCGCGCTCTCTTTCGGTGGCCAATGGCCTGGCCAGCAATGTGATTCTGTCGCTGGCCGCGGCGCCCCATGGTGACCTGTGGGTGGGCACGCCCGATGGGCTGAACCGGATTCACGGAAACCGGGTGGACACATTTACTTCAGCCGATGGGCTGCCCGACGATTTTATCCGCTCGCTGCTGGTGGACGCCGACGGGTCGCTGTGGATCGGCACCAGGCGCGGGTTGACGCACTGGACGGTGGAAGACGGCGGATTGAGCGCCGCGCAATCCGGCGCACGGATGAAGACGTACACGCAGGCGAGCGGGTTGGGCAGCGACCTGGCGGGCGCGATGGCTCGAGACGTGAAGGGCGACCTGTGGGTGGCGACACTGGCCGGATTGTCGCGGCTGCACAGCGGCACAATCTCGAACTTCACCACGGCAAACGGGCTTTCGAGCAATGTAGTGACGGCGCTGCTGCCTCGCGCCGATGGGACGCTGCTGATCGGGACGCAGGACCATGGCTGGGACGCATGGGACGGGCGCAAATTCTCCGCGGGAATCCATAGCGGCCTCGAGCAGACTACGATTCGCGCCATTCTGGACGATGGTGTGGGACATCTGTGGTTTGCGACGGGCGATGGCATTGCGCGCTGCGACTGCAATGAGATGGGGGGAACGGACCCCGCGCCGGGCTGCTCGCACTGGATGGAGTTTGGGACCGCCGACGGACTGCGCAGCCGGGAGACGGCGACCAACAGCCACCCTTCGGCTTGGCGATCGCGCGATGGGCATTTGTGGTTTGCGACACCGAAGGGATTGGTGGAGGTGGACCCGGCGCATTTCCCCGTGAACATGCTGCCCCCTCCGGTGGCGCTGGAGCGGTTCCAGGTGGACGACGCGGCTCAACCGTTGCAGGCGCCGGGCTCCTGGCTGAAGGTACAGGCCGGGCATGTCCACTTCGAGTTCGACTACGCCGGATTGAGTTTTGTGGCGCCGCAGAAGGTGCGCTACCGTTATATGCTCGAGGGCTTCGACCACGGCTGGACCGAGGCCGGGACGCGGCGCGCCGCCTATTACACGAATATTCCGCCAGGGCGGTACACCTTCCGCGTGCAGGCGGCCAACAACGACGGCCTTTGGAACACGGCCGGCGCGGCGCTCAGCTTCGATTTGCGGCCGCATTTTTATCAGACCGCGTGGTTCTTCGTGCTGCTGCTGGCAGCCGCAGCGGGAGCAGTTGTGCTGCTGTTGAGGCTGCGGCTGCGCCGGGCGGAGCGGGAGTTCCGCGTGGTGCTGGGCGAGCGCGGCCGGATCGCGCGCGAGATTCACGACACGCTGGCGCAGGGCTACGTGGGCGTATCGGTCCAGTTAGAGGTTGTGTCGGAGTTGTTGCGCCGGCACAAGATGGAAGATGCGGCCAAACAACTCGACCAGACACGCGAGTATGTGCGCCATGGGCTCGCCGACGCGCGGCAGTCCATCTGGGCTCTGCGTACGCAGGATGCGAACGAGACCACGCTGCCGGTGAAACTGCGGCGCATGGCGGAAGCGGCAGGAGGCGAGGGGCTGGCCGCCCGGTTCAGTCTTTTTGGGGCTTATCGCCCGCTACCGGCGGAAACCGAGCGGGAGTTGCTGCGCGTGGCGCAGGAGGCCATCCATAATGTGAAGAAGCACGCCGGGGCGAGCGAACTTTGGGTGCAACTGGAGTATGGCCCGGAGACGATCGCGCTCGAGGTTCGCGATAATGGAAGAGGAGGCGCCCTGGAGGCGGCGGCAGAGCTTTCGCCGGGGCACTTTGGGCTGACCGGAATGAGAGAGCGCGCGGCGGCTATCGGTGGGGCGCTGGAAGTGAGCAGTGCGGCGGGCGCGGGCACCACGGTCCGGTTAAGCGCACCGGCGCGAGGTGAAATGAGCGAACAGATGGAGGCACGCCTGTGAGCGCGGAATCAATCCGAGTGCTGATTGTGGAGGACCACAACGTGGTTCGCCAGGGGCTGGCGGCGCTGCTGAATGTGGCAGGCGGCCTGGAGGTGGTGGGCGAAGCCGCCGACGGCGTAGAGGCCATCGCGCAGTTTCGCAAGCTCCAGCCCGATATTACCCTGGTCGACTTGCGGTTGCCGAGGATGAGCGGCGTGGACGTGATCGAGCGCATCCGCATGGAGACGCCTCAGGCGCGGTTCATCGTGCTCACCACGTACGACGGCGACGAAGACATCTACCGCGCGCTGAAGGCAGGCGCCCGGGCGTATTTGCTCAAAGGAATGACCAGCGAGGATCTTATCCGAACCATTCGCGCGGTACATGCGGGCAAATCGCATATTCCGCCGGCGATCGCCGAAAGGCTGGCCGAGCGCATGGGAGCCGAGGAGCTGACTCCGCGGGAGTTCGACGTGCTGGAGCAGATCGTACACGGCAAGAGCAACAAGGAGATAGCAACCGAGCTGGAGGTTACAGAGGCGACCGTGAAGACACACATCAACAGCCTGCTGGGCAAGCTGGGAGTGACGGACCGGACACAGGCGACTACAGCGGCCATTCAGCGGGGCATTGTTCCACTCGAATCGTTAAGAAAGCCAAAACCATGACCAGAAAAACAATCCAATGCGCGGCTTTGTGCGCAGTCTGTCTAGCGTTGCCGGCGCTTCGGGCGCAGGGGCAAAAGACGGCGTGGCGGCAGGCCACGCAGGCGGAACTAGCGTCGGTGTTGCCATCGCGGGCTCCGGTAGAGAACGAGCATATCGAGACGGAGATGCGAACGGCGTCGGGAATTGTGGATGAGCATGGACGCTTCATTGCGGGAGTGGTGCTGATTACGGCCGGCTACTCGGCGGAAGGCAAGTACTCGCACTATCTGATTGTGCAGGCGCCGGTGCAGGTTGGAAGCGTCTTCCTGAAGCCGGGCGAGTATGCCTTTGGATGGACCCGCGAAAACGGGGGAGATGCGCTGCGTGTTCATTTCAACCGTGCGGCGACAGGGGCGCTGGTGGGAACTACCGATGCACACTGGATTGCGGGCTCGACGCGCGTAGAGAGCCTGCACATCTGGCCGCCGGAAGAAAAGGCGCTGATACAGATCGGGCGGTTTGGAATTGCCTACAAGTTAGGCGACGAATAACAGCAAAACGCAGGCCGGCGGACCCAGGTTTTTTCGCCGCCCGCCATCCCTCACGGAGAGGACGGGGAGCAGCAACCCGCCCGGACAGGAACCGAGGCGGGCGCTGCCGCGCGCTAACGCATTTCTCCCAATGGTGTATAGGGATTGAAGGCCGCAAAGCTGACGCGAACCCCAGTGAGCGGCAACCTTCGACGCAATGGGGCACTCTACAGGATTGGGAGAAATGCCTTAGAACAACAGACGCGTGGTGATCGCAATTTCGTGGTTGTAGCTGTGGAAGGCGCTGGCCGCGATCTGCTCTCCGGCGCCCACGCAGATTCCGAGGCGGCTCCCCGTCTCCTTGGGGTGGAACTTACGAGCGAGCAGTAATCCGGGAGTGGCGAAGACCTGATTCCTGCCGTCATTCGGCCCGCCCTTGAAATATGTGGCGTTGAACTCGACCTCCGGCCAGAAATACTTGGCAATGTGCGCCTGGATGGCCGTGTTCCACAGGACCGTCCGTCCCAGTTTCGCGGTGTCCTCGACGGGCAGGCTCGCGCCCAGCGTGCTCTGCACGTCGAAGATCCCGATGCCTTTGCCGATCCCTACATTCGGAGAGACGGTTGCATCCGTACTGCCGTTCTTGTAACTGCCGGTGGGAATCGTCGAGGAAAGGAAGGCGCTCAAGTCGTAGTTCCCGTGATTGGCGCTTCCGCTCAGGTAGCGATACTTCAAGACGAAAGACATATCGCCCGCGCCGTTGATCACCGTGGGAACACTGTGGACGAGATAGGGCGGGAGATTGATGTCCAGCTCCGTATTCGCAAGCGGGATGAGGTTAAGGCCCTTGCCGCCGTCCAGGTTCCATGTTTCCGCCAGGTTTGGAGCGGTTTGGCGGATAAAATCGGTCCGCGCCACCTGGATGAGGCCGACATACGTGGTGATGAGGGGCGGAGGCCACGCCGGCTGCCTGGACTGGGTGGCGCTGGCGCGCTGCTCCCAGTGGCCGATGAATCCGTCCTGGGCCAGAAGGAGTGGTGAAGATACAAGAAGAGTTAACAGGAGAAGGGATGTACGCTGCACTGTGACCTCGCTAACCGATCGGGGAAGAAACTAATGGAGGATGACAGGCCGCGGCGGCCATGGACAACCAACTTTCGGTGGAGGCGGGACTCCAACCGCTGACGGGCGCGCAGAGATCGCCGGCCGAAGGGAAACCGTTCTTGCACGGGGAGAGCTGAACGGCCCGATTGCCTACCCGCGATCGTGCCGCGAGAAACCGTCAAGGGCAGAGTGCGCTTTCAATGCCAATTAAGGAACGAGTTAGTCCGCAGCTGCGGTTCAGGAGAGCGCCGCGTGCAGCGCTTCGGCCACCTGCTCCTGCTGGCCGGCCGTAATCCTGCTGAAGAATGGCAGAGCCAGCGTGCGGCGGGCGATGGACTCCGTGAGAGCCAGAGAGCCCGCGGTACGGCCGCCGCACGCGCGCCAAGCCGGTTGCAAGTGGATGGGCGCGAAGTAACGGCCGGTGGCGATGCCCTGGCGGGCAAGCGCGGCTCGCACGCCATCGCGATCCACGCCCTCCGGCAGACGAACCACGTAGACAAACCAACTGAGCTCGCGGCGAGGGAGCTGAAGCGGCGGACGTTCCAGGCCGGGGATTCCCGCGAGCAGCGCATCGTACCGCTCAGCGGCCCGACGGCGTTCGACGAGCACCTCCTCCATCCGCTGCAACTGCGCGCGGCCGAGCGCGCAGGCCAACTCCGAGAGCCTGTAGTTGTAGCCCGGTTCGAGCAGGTCAAGCCAACCGGCGGCCGGGTCGCGGCCCTGATTCCTGAGCCGGCGAAGGCGCGCGGCGTACGCCGGATCGCGAGCCAGCACCGCACCGCCCTCGCCGGTCGTCATCTGCTTGTTGGGATAGAAGCCGAGCACGGATAGATCGCCAAAGCTGCCGGCGCGGCATCCGCAGAAGCGCGCGCCAATGGCTTCGCAAGCGTCTTCGACGAGAGCCAGGCCGTGGCGCCGGGCGAGACTGCCGAGCGCGTCCATCTCCGCAGGAACGCCGAAGGTGTGAATGGCCAGGATGGCTCGCGTGCGCGGAGTGATGGCGCATTCTACGGCGGCGGGGTCGAGATTGAGCGTGAGCGAATCGATCTCGGCAAGGACCGGCGTGGCGCGCACCTGGAATACCGCGTTGACCACGCCGGCGAAGGCAAAGGAAGGAAGGATCACTTCGCCGCCTTCGCCGACGCCCAGCGTCAGCAAGCGCCAGATGCAGAGCAGCCGTGCCGGAGCTGACGGCTACGGCGTGCTCCATGCCGTGATACGCGGCCAGTTCCGACTCGAAGGCCGTGAGTTCCGGACCCAGACTGAGGGTCGGCGTACGCAGGACGGCGGTGACGGCCGCGATATCGGCTTCCGTAATGGCCGGCGCGGAAAGCGGGATGCGCGCGGTCATGAGCGCTCCCGTTGTGCTTCGGCAGCGTCCGGCAGCGGGGCAGGCTGCTTGACGAGCAGGCGGTCGAGCGGAACGGAGGCCAGCACGCGGGCGATGGTTTCGGCCGCAGTGCCGTCGCCATAGGGATTTGCCATTCCGGCGAGGTTGGTTGCGGAACGCAGGGTGGAGGGCGCGATCGAGCGCGGCGCGAATAGCGGCAGCTTCGGCGGGAGCGTCAATCACATTCCGCGCCCGCTCGCGGCCTTGCTGCCGAATGCCCACGTTGACGACAGGCAGGGCAAAAGACGCCGCTTCCATGATGCCGCTGGAGGAGTTGCCGGCGAGCGCGTCGGCCTGGCCGAGCAGGCTCCAATAGGTAACAGCGTCGAGGTTGACGAAGATGTGAGTGTGGGGGCGCGTCGCGGCCAGAGATCGGGCGCGCCCGATGAGCGCGTGGCTGCCGGCGTCGGCGTTGGGGTAAACGAAAACGATTTGGCCCGGCGCCTGGGCGAGCGCGGCGAAGAAAGCATCGGCCTCGGCGTTGGTGTCGCGCAGGATGGTGACGGGATGCCACGCGGCGATCAGCGTGGGCGGCGCGAGCGGCAGGCCCAGCCGGGCTTCCAACGCGTGGCGATCGAGCAGAGCGGAGCGGCGCAGATGATCGAGCGAGGGCGCTCCGGCGCGATGCACGCGCCACGGCTCTTCGCCCATGGCGATCACGCGCTGCCGCGCTGTTTCCGTCGAGGTGAAGTGGACGTGCGCCAGCTTGGTGAGAGCGTTGCGCACCGCGTCGTCGATGGCGCCCTGGCTGACCTCGCCGCCTTCGATGTGGGCGACGGGGATGCGCAGAGCGAGCGCCGTCGAGGCAGGGGCCAGCATCTCGTAGCGATCGGCGATGAGCAGAAGCAGATCGGGCCGCCACGCGGTGAGGGCATCGGCCAGGCCCAGAATGGCCAGGCCGATCGTCTTGGCCATACCGGTGTCGGTATCGGAGTTGAGCAGGCACTCGATGCGCGCCTGGATGGGAAAGCCGTCGCGCTCGATTTCCTTGAGCGTGTTGCCGAACTGGGGCGCGAGATGGGGCCCGAGAGCGAAGATGCCGAGTTCGATTTCAGGGTGAGTTGCCAGCTCGCGCAAGGGCCAGTAGAGATGGCTGTAGTCGGCGCGCGAGGTGGTGACGACGCCGATGCGGCGGCGCGCGGGAGATCCGCGCCCGTCCGTTGCATTCAGGGGCTTTTGCACAGGAGAAGTATAAATTGCGGTTGCGCCGGGACTGTCTTTGCAACCCGTAGCCGCTCTGCCGTTTGGCGCCTTGCTCGCGTAAACTGGAGGGTTCCGCGACAGAGGGGAGAGTTGCATTCATGAATTTGAAAGCGATGCGAGGAGTTGGTTACTGGGCGCTGGCGTTCCTGGCGGCGGCGCCGTTGCTTTGCAGGGCGCAGAATCGCTACGACGTAGAGGCGATCCGCCTGAACAATCGCGGCGTGGCGCTGATGGGCGAGCAGCTTACCGAGCGCGCCGCGGGGAGTTTTGCCGAAGCTTTCAAGAAAGATCCGAAGCTGGCCCAGGCCGCCATCAACGAAGGGATTGCGCTGCTGGCGCTGCAGAAGCTGGACGAGGCCAAGAAAGCGCTCGAGCAGGCCATTGCCATCGACCCGAACAGCGCGCAGGCGTGGTACAACCTGGGACTGGCGCAACATGCGGGCAACGATCTGGCCGACGCGCTGGCCAGCTTTCAGCAGGCGGTGAAGCTCGATCCCGTGGACGCGGACTCATGGTATTACGAAGGCGCCTGCTACCAGGACATGAAGCAGTTCGACAAGGCCGCAACGGCCTTTGAGAAGGCGCTGACGATCAACCCGTTGCACGTGTCGGCAGAGTTCGCCCTGGCGCGGTCGCTGCAGCGCATGGGCCGCACCGCGGAGGCGAGGGAGCACTTTGCGCATTTCCAGCATTTGGCAAACGCGAAGATTTCCTCGCCGCTGGGTCTGTCTTACGGCGAGCAGGGACACTATTCGACGGCAACCGCGGTTGAAGAGCCGGAGAGCATCCAACACGCGATGATTCCGGTTCGGCTTGTGGCGCAGCCGATTGCCGCGCCCGGCCCTGGCGGCGCTTCGTCGTGGAAGACCACCGGCGGGGCCTGCATGATGGATGTGACCGGCGCGGGGCAGATGGATCTGGTGCTGATGCAAGCGGGCACTCAGGCCATTCGCGTACTGCACAATCGGGGCGGCGGGAATTTTGCAGAGGTTGATGCGGCGGCGGCAGGGCTGAAAGCAAGCGGCCACGGCGTGGCGTGCGCCGTTGGTGATTACGACAGCGACGGGTTGAACGACCTGGCTGTGGCTCTGGACGACCGCGTGCTGCTGTTTCACAACCTCGGCCACGGGCAATTCAAGGATGTGACGGCTGGATCCGGCCTTGCGCCGCGCAACCGGCCCACGGGCATTACGTTCGTGGATTATGACCACGATGGCGATCTGGACCTGCTCTTGACGGGCGCGCCGGCGGCTCGGGGCGGCGAGTCGAACGTGCTGTGGCGCAACAACGGCAACGGAACCTTTACCGAGCAAACCGAGCAGACGGGATTGGGTGGGAGCGGCAAGACGGCGGCAGTGATTCTGACCGATTTCAATAACGATCGCGCCGTGGATCTGGCGGTGACCGGCGACGGGCCTTCGCCGCTGATTTACGTGAATCCGCGCGAGGGCAAGTATCCTACGCAGCCGTTGTATGAAGGCGAGAAGCTGCCGCCCACGGTGGGCATCGCAGTGCTCGACTACAACAAGGACGGCTGGATGGACATTGCGGTGACGCACGCCGGCGCGCCGGGGCTTACATTGTGGCGGAACGTCGAGGCGCCCGATCGCATCGGCCGGCGCTTTGAGCGCGTCGCATTGCCGCTGCATGGGGCTGTGCGCGGGTGGGGCCTGACGCCCATGGACATCGACAACGACGGCTGGGTCGATCTGGCGGCGATCGTGGAGACAAAGGCGGGCCCAAGCGTACGAGTCTTCCGCAACAAGGGCGACGGCGGCTTTGAGGACGTGAGCCACGCGCTGGGCCTGGACGACATTCGCCTCACCGCGCCGCGTGGGCTGATTGCGGCGGACGTATTTGGCGACGGCGCGCCGGACCTGATCGTCACCCAGGAGAATGCTCCGCCGGTGCTGCTGCGCAACGTGGGCGCGAACAAGAACCACTTCGTGCGCCTCGACCTAAGCGGTCTGGCGGACAACAAAACCGCGTTGGGCGTGAAGGTGGAGGTGTTTGCGAACGGACTCTGGCAGAAGTGGGAGCTGGCGGGCGCATCCGGTTACCAGACGCAGGCTGCGCCGCAGATTCTTGTGGGTCTTGGCGATGCGCCGGGCATTGACGTGCTGCGCATGCTGTGGCCCACGGGCGTGATGCAGGACGAGATCAATTTGCCACAGCAACAGGTGATCGAGATGAAGGAAGTGGACCGGCGCGGAAGCTCGTGCCCGGTGCTGTTCGTGTGGGATGGGCATGGCTACAAATTCGTGACCGACGTGATTGGCGCGGCCGTGGTGGGGCACTGGTTTACGCCCACGCGGCGCAATACGCCGAATCCCGGCGAGTGGGTGAAGATCGACGGCGCGAATGTGGCGCTGGTGGACGGCAAGATCAGCGCGCGCTTTATGGAGCCGATGGAGGAAGTGAATTACATCGACCAGTTGCGGATGGTTGCGGTGGATCATCCCGAGGGCGTGGAGGTGAATCCCGACGAGCGGTTCCTCGACAATCCGCCGTTTGCCTCGGGCCGCGTGGTGGCGAGCGCGGACACGCGCTTGCCCCAGGGAGCGTGGGACGGCGAAGGGCGCGACGTGCTCGACCGGCTGAGCCGGCGCGATCACGTGTTTGCGAGCGGATTCAAGGCGCTGCCCTACGACGGATTTGCGAATCTGCACGCGCTCACGCTCGATCTGGGTGAGATCGAGGCAAACGCTCCGCTGCGGCTGCTGATGACCGGCTACGTGAACTACTTCAGCGCGACCTCGCTCTATGCGGCGTGGCAAGCGGGGTTGAAGGAGATTCCGCCATACGTGGAGGCGGAGTTGCCTGACGGTACGTGGCGGCGGATCGCCGGCGATGCGGGATTTCCTGCCGGACTGGAGCGGACGATCGTAGTGGACCTGACGGGCAAGCTGCCCGCGGGCACGCGGCGCATCCGGCTGATGACGAACCTGCAGATTTACTGGGACCAGGTGCTGATCGACCAGAGCACGGGCGCGGAGGCGCGGACAACGGAAGTTCCGCTGGACAGCGCGACGCTGCACTTCCGGGGTTACCCGAAGCAGATAGAGGGCGCCAGTCCCGGCGACCTGAACTACGACTACAATCTGGTGAGCCTGACCGGGCCGTTCCAGCGCGAGCGCGGCAGCTACACGCACATGGGCGACGTAACTCCACTCGTCAAAAGCATTGGCGACCGGTTTGTGGTCTTCGGCAGCGGCGAGGAGATTGCGGCGGAGTTCGATGCGTCGGGTCTGCCCGCTCTGCCCGCGCATTGGAAGCGCGATTACTTTTTCTATGCCAACGGATTCGTGAAAGACATGGATTGGTGGGATGCGTCGCCATTCACCGTGGCGCAAATGCCGTTTCATGGCATGAGCGCGTATCCCTATCCGGCGAGCGAGAAACCGGCTGACGATGCGAGCCGGCTCGACTACCAGTTGAACTGGAACGACCGGTTCGACTCGGGCGAGCCGGTGCGGTCTTACCGGTTCCACTATCAGTATTTGCCGTCCACGCCGCGGGAGGATCGGGCGCCGCAATCGTCACCGGGAACGCAGCCGTGAACGATGTTGTGCTGGCCCCGGCGGCGAGACAGCTTGAGCTGGTGCGCACGGGCCAGCTCTCAGTGACGGAGTTGGCCGAGGCGCACATCCGGCAGATCGAGCGGCTGAATCCGGAACTCAACGCGTTCGCCGACTTCGACGCGGAGCGCGTGCGCGCGCAGGCGCGGCGGCTCGATGCGGCGCGCGGAACCGCGCGGCCCGTTGCATGGCCTTCCGGTTACCGTCAAGTCTTCGATTGCGACCGCGGGTTACCGCTGCGAAATCGGGAGCCTGCTGCACAAGGGCGAGACTGCGAATGAAGATGCCGTTGTGGTGGCGCGGCTTCGCGCGGCGGGAGCGTTGATTCTGGGCACGACCAACTGCCCGGAGTTCCTGATGGCGTATGAGACCGCGAACCTGCTCCACGGGCGCACACGGAACCCGTGGGACCTTGAGCGCTCGCCCGGCGGATCGAGCGGCGGCGAGTCGGCGGCGATTGCGGCGGGGATGTCCGCGGCGGGATTGGGCAGCGATAGCGGCGGATCGGTGCGAGTGCCCGCGCACTTCACGGGGATTTGCTCGATGAAACCCACGCCGGGGCGGATTCCCGGGCGCGGACATCTGCCGCCATGCGTGGGGCCGTTCGCGATTCTGGGCGCCATCGGGCCCATGGCGCGCACCATGGGCGACGTTGCCTTGCTGTTCCGCGCTCTCAGCGGCCAGGATCCGCTCGATCCGGTCAGTCCGCCAGTGGCGCTGAGAGACCCTGGGCCGGATGAGTTGCGCGCGAGGGCGATCGGGTATTTTGAGGACGATGGCCTGGTTCCCGTGACGCGCGAAACGCGCGCCGCGGTGAACGATGCCGCGCACGCGCTGCGCGAGGCGGGGTTTCGCGTGGAGCCGTTCCGGCCGCGCACGCTGGAGCAGTTGCGGAAGTTGTGGCGGACGTTTTTTGTGCAGTGCGGGGCCATGTTCTACGAGCCGGAGATTCGCGGCAAGCAGGAACGGCTGAGCCCCATCTTCAAAGAGTTTCTTTCGATTGCGGAGGCCTCCGGGCCAATCAACGCGACGGAGCTGCTGAACGCGTGGGCCGAGCTGGACGTGCTGCGTGCAAGAACGCTCGAGGAAATGAGCGAATTTTCCGTGTTGCTCTGCCCGGCGGCGGCAATTCCCGCATTCCGCCACGACGAGCGCACATGGACGATCGACGGCGCATCTGTGAATTACCTCGACGCCGTCCGCTACACGCAATGGTTCAACGCGCTCGCTTGCCCGGCGGCGGTGGTTCCCGTAGGCCGGTCGCCCGAGGGGTTGCCGATTGGCGTGCAGATTGCCGCGCGGCCCTTCGAGGATGAGATCGCGTTGGGCATCGCGGCCGTTGTGGACGCGGCGTTTGGCTATCGCCCGCCGCCAATGGCGCTGGCCTGATCCGCGCCGTGTGGGCCAAATCCATCAAAAGAAGAGGTTTGCATGGGCTCGGAATCGGGCAATAAGCGCCGCGTCCGGCGTGCGCGCGTCCACCTTTCGATGGAGGCCATTTTTCTATGACAGCGGTACACTGACGTTTCCCCGAGAACTGGAGGCCGGATGGAGCGCTCAGGGTGCGTGAAAGCTGGCAGGAAAGGTTCGCCGAGACCCCCGATGTTTTGCTAGACGCGCGGCGCCGGCGGACGATTGTGCCGGTGCTTGGTTTTGCTGTCGGCGGCGATGAGTTCGTCACCATGGCTGGGCCGTGCTCGGTGGAAACCGAGTCCCAGATCATGGCCACTGCCAAGCACGTGCGCAGGATGGGCGCGCGCGTTCTGCGCGGCGGCGCATTCAAGCCGCGCAGCTCTCCCTATGCGTTTCAAGGCCTGGGCCTGGAGGGCCTGAAACTGCTCGCCGCGGCGCGCGAAGAAACCGGCCTGGCCATCGTCACCGAGGCGATGTCGGAGTGCGACGTTCCGCTGGTCGCCGAGTATGCCGATATTTTGCAGATCGGCTCGCGCAGCATGGAAAACTACACGCTGCTGGAAGCGGCGGCGCGTTCCGGACGGCCGGTTCTGCTGAAGCGCGGGATGGTGGCCACCATCGCCGATTTTCTGCGCTCGGCGCAGGTGATCCTGGACAACGGCAACCCCAACGTCATTCTGTGCGAACGCGGCATCCGCACGTTTGAAACGGCCATGCGCAACACCTTCGATGCCGCAGGCATTGCTCTGCTGAAACAGGTCACGCACCTGCCTGTGATCGCCGATCCGAGCCACGCAGCCGGACATCACGATCTGGTTCCCGCGCTGGCGCGCATCGGCATCGCCGCCGGCGCAGACGGCCTGCTGGTGGAGGTGCATCCCAACCCCGAAAAGGCCTGGAGCGACGGCGAGCAGTCGCTGGACTTTGCGGAGTTTGACGCCATGATGGCCGCGCTCGAGCCCTGGATCGCACTGCGCGGAATGACGCTGCACGAAGAGATGCTGGGACAGCGCGAACTTGCCGGCCTCCGAACCCTGGAGGCGGTGGGATGAGATTGCCGCTTGCCGCACTGGCTGTTGCCGTGCCGGTTGCCATGATGCTCACTCCAGTTTCCGGGCTCACCACTGGCGCGGAGCAGATCGCTGTTCCCGATTTCATCGTGACGGCCGCACCCGTTTACGAACCGCCGGCGGAACTGCGCGGGCAGGAACGATTCCCCAAAGGCGCGCAACTGCTGCTGGTTCATGCGGGGAAGGCGGAGCCCCTGGTGACCGGCTTTGCGGCTGCGGCGGACGCGAACGTATCTTTCGATGCGCAAACCGTGCTGTTTGCCGGCAAGCAGTCCGCGGGCGATCCCTGGCAGATTTGGGAACTGACGCTGAAGGACCGCTCCGTGCGCAAGGTGATTGCGACGGACGCAGATGCGGAGCGTCCCTTCTATCTGCCCGGCGGGCGGATGGTGTGGGCGCAACGGACACCCGCGGGGTTTCAATTGCAATCCGCCGAGGATGGGCATCCGATGGGGTACACGCCGTGGAATCCGACGGCGGGACCGGGCGTACTGCCGCTCACCTACATGGGGACCAGCGCATTCCCGGTGGACGTGCTGCGGGACGGACGGATTCTGTTCGAAGCCGGCTTTCCATTGGGCCACGGTTCGACGCCGGAACTGTACCTGGTTTATGCCGACGGCTCGGGAGTGGAGGCCTACCGTTGCGATCACGGCCGGGCGCGTTGGGGTGGAACGCAAGTGGATTCGGGCGACGTAATCTTCACGCACGGGGCGACGCTGGCGCGGTTCACATCGGCTCTGGCGCACGAGGAGCCGGTTCAAGCGCCGCGCGGCACGTACGCCGGAGCGATTGCCGAAACCGCTTCCGGAGCGTGGCTGGTGAGCGCGAAAACGGCGGCAGACACGCGATACGCGATCAAGATTTGGCAACCGGGCGCGACGGCGATGCGTAACGTTCTGGCGGAGAGCGGAGAAGATCTCGTCGAGCCCGTATTGGTTGCGCCGCGCACGAGGCCCAACCGGCATCCTTCGGGCCTGCACCCATGGAACTATTCGAACCTGCTTGCGCTGGACGCGCGAGTTTCCCGCGACGGCGCTTTGAAGGGAACGCCCGTGTCGGTGCGCCTGGAGGCGCAGGGCGCAACGGGCCGCGTAATGACGATGGGAACGGCGCCGGTGGAAAAGGACGGATCGTTCTTCGTGAAGGTTCCGGGCGACAGGCCCATTCGATTTTCGCTGCTCGATTTCAGAGGCGCGGTTCTGCGGCAGGAGCACGGGTGGTTCTGGGCCCGGGGCGGCGAACAGCGCATTTGCGTGGGCTGCCACGCGGGGCCGGAGCGCGGTTCGGAGAATCGCGTGCCGGACGTGCTGATGCGGACCACCGTACCTGTAGATTTGACCGGCGCAAAACCCGTGGCGGCGACGCAGGCTAGAGCGCCGGGAGGCAAATGATTATGAAGTTCGCTTTGCTTATTCTTCTTGGCGCTGTCCCGGTTGCGATGGGGCAAACCGGCGGCGCGCAGCCCTCCCACGAGGCACAGCCCTCCCCTGCCGCGCAAACGGCGCCAGCCGCATCGCAAGCGGCTCCAGCAAGCGCGCAAACGCCGCTGCAACCGGCGATCCGCTTTGAGGACGCGACCGATGAGTCGGGCATCCACTTCACGCATAGTTTCGGATCGGCCAAGCTGGGTTCGCTGCTGGAAGGCACCGGCGGAGGCTGCGTCTGGTTAGACTTCAACAACTCGGGCCGTCCCTCTCTTTACGTTGTCAGCGG
This sequence comes from uncultured Acidobacteriaceae bacterium, assembly GCA_963808805.1. Classification (GTDB taxonomy): domain Bacteria; phylum Acidobacteriota; class Terriglobia; order Terriglobales; family Acidobacteriaceae; genus Telmatobacter. Next base: position 616,598 of record CAWEGN010000005.1, read on the forward strand.
GCGTCCGCTCGACGACTCGATGCACCCATATCCGCTGAAAGTGAAGCCGAATCCGCCGCCGCACAATCATCTCTACCGTAACGAAGGCAACGGGCACTTTACCGATGTGACCGAGCAATCGGGCTTGAATCCAGATATGTATTCGATCGCGGTGACGGCGGCGGACTACGACAATGACGGCTACGAAGACCTGCTGGTGACCGGCTACGGCAAGGTGGTTCTCTATCACAACGACGGCAACGGCCACTTTACCGACGTGACGGAAAAAGCGGGCATCAAGGTCGACGGCTGGTCGATCAGCTCCACCTGGCTGGACTACGACCGGGACGGCTGCCCCGATCTCTTCGTCGGCCGCTATGTCAAGTTCGATCCAAAATATCACAACTATTACGCCGCGGATAACTACCCCGGGCCGCTCGACTACGAAGGCGAAACCAACGTGCTGTTCCATAACAACTGCGATGGAACATTCACCAACGTGTCGGACAAGTCGGGGATCGGCGCGTATGTGGGCCGCACCATGGGGGTGACTGCGGCTGACTTCGACAATGACGGCTGGGACGATATCTATGTATCCAACGATCGCACGGAGAATTTCCTATTCCATAACAAGCACGATGGGACATTTGAGGAGATCGCGACCGATGCCGGCGCCGCCTTTGGGCAGAACGGCGAGGCCACTTCCTCCATGGGGCCTGTGGCGGCAGACTTCAGTGGCCGGGGAGTGCTCGATCTCTGGGTGAGCGACGGAAACTACAACCGTTTCATGCAGAACACGGAAGGCGCCGCGGACGGATCGTCCACAGCGCAGCCGAATTCCGCCAAGACAGGCTTTGAAGACGAGGGCGCATCCAACGGAATCTCGCAGACCGACGCGCAGTATGTGAGCTGGGGTTCGGGGGTGTACGACTTCGACAACGACGGACTGCTTGACATTCTCGTGTTTCACGGCGGACTGATCCATCTGATTCCGCAGGAGCACACGCTGTTTCGCGGACTGGCCGACGGCAAGTTCCAGGATGTGTCGCGCCAGGCCGGTCCTGTGATGGAAGCGCGCACGGTCGCGCGCGGCGCCTGCTTCGCCGACTACATGAACGACGGCAAGGTCGATGCCTACATGGTGAACCTGGGCGCCGATGGCAAGCTCCTGCGGAACGTATCCACGAATACGGGCCACTGGCTCGATGTGAAGCTGGCCGGCGCCATGCGTGCCGGCGATAAAGGAACCGCGCCCGGCCCCGGCGCAAAGAGCAATCGCGACGGCCTCGGCGCACGCATTGAAGTGCTGGCCGGCGGCAAGCGCTGGACCGCCGAGCGCGTCGCCAGCTCTGGCTACCTGTCGCAGAACGACGGCCGCCTGCACTTCGGGCTGGGCGCGGAAACGAGCATCGACAAACTGATCGTGCATTGGCCCAGCGGGCGCGAGCAAACCCTCGAAAAGGTCGGCGTGGACCAGGTGCTGACCGTCGAAGAGCCTAAATAAAGAAGCGAAGGAAAGCGATGCGAAACGCGGGAGCAGGTGTGAAAGCGAGGACCTGGAACGGGGCAAGACGCGGAGCGGCGGCGTTGGCCGCTTGCGCCGCGGTTCTGCTCGGCCTTGCGCTGCGCCCGGGATTGCAGAGGCTGGTCTACGCGGGCACGGCGCCGGCGGCCAACGCCGCCGAATACGCGTCGCCGCTTGAGATTCTGCTTTCGCCCGACGGCACGCGGCTCTACGTGCTTTGCCAGCAGAGCGAGGAAGTGCGCGTACTCGACGCGGGCAGCTACGGAGCGATCGGAAAGATCGCCGTTGGCCGAGTTCCGCGCGGCATGGCGCTCTCGGCCGGCGGCGAGCGGCTCTTAGTCACAAACTCGTGGGACGACACGCTTTCGGTCATCGATACGCGCGCACTGGCTGTGACCGCTACGTGGAATGTGGGCGCGGAACCATCCGGCGTGGTGGAAGACCCGGCAGGGAAGTATGTCTTTGTCGCCAACCGCATATCCGACAACGTGGCTGTGCTCGATGCGCAAACAGGAGTGGAGCAAAAGCGGCTGCTGGCGGGGCGCGGGTCGAGTTACCTTACGCTTTCTCCGGATGGCAAGCGGATTTACGCAACCCATATTTATCCCAACCCAGATCCGCTGCGCACAGGCCTCGAAAACCGCACCCCTCCCGAATCGGAGATCACGGTGATCGATGCGCAGAAAGCGGAGGTTGTGGATCGCATTCCTCTGCACTCGATTGCCGGCGTTTTTCACCTGGCATTGTCCGGCGACGGCCGTCTGGGCGCGGTGGCGGAGTACCATCCCAAGAACCTCGTGCCCCTGGCGCATCTCGAACACGGCGGCGCCTTCGCCTACACACTCACGCTCTTTGGCGCGGACGTGGGCAAGCCCGTGGAGATCCCGCTCGACGAGCTGGAACGCTACACATCGCAGCCCTTCGGCGTGGTCATTTCGCCAGACAAGTCGCGGCTGTATGTCACTGCCGGCGGATCGGAGTGCGTGGTCGCCATCGACGTGGCGAAGCTGTTGCGCTTCATCCATACACGCCAGCGCCCCGCGTCCGGATCGTTTGCTGACGATCTTTCGGCGAGCGGGAATTATGCGATCGCGCGAATTCCGGTGGGCCACAACCCGCGCGGGCTGGCGATCAGCCGCGACGGGAGCAGGCTGTTCGTGGCCAACCGTCTCGACGACACGGTCAGCGCGATCGACACACGCACGCTCCGCGTCGCTACAACCATCGCTCTGGCGGGGCCAAAGACGGTCAGCGTGCTGCGGCGCGGCGAACAAACGTTCTATTCGGCGCACTACTCGTTCCAGGGGCAGATCGGCTGCTCGAGCTGCCACATCGATTCCACCTTCGACGGGCTGCAGTGGGATCTGGAGCCGGACGGTTTTGGAATCGACATCGTGGACAACAAGATGCTCGAGGACGTCAAGGACATTGCGCCCTATAAGTGGAACGGAGGCAACCCCAATCTGCCCACCGAGTGCGGTCCGAGAACGGAAAAATACTTTTGGCGCTCGGAGAATTACGGCGACCTGCAATTGGCCGATCTGGTTCTCTATATTCGCAGCCTTCCAGCCCGGCCTAACCGCTGGCGGATTCCTGGCCATGAACTCACTCCGGCAGAGGAGCGCGGCGAGGCCGTCTTCGAGCGCACGGTGGACAAGTTCGGCAAGCCGATTCCGCTGGAAAACCGCTGCTCCTACTGCCACAGCGGTCCACAGGGAACCGACCGAAAACTATTTGACGTAGGGACGCGCAAGCCGACCGACACCACCGGGGTCTTCAAGACGCCGCAACTGACCAACATCGCGCTGACGGGGCCCTTTTTGCACGACGGCTCGGCGCGTACGCTGGAAGAGATCTGGACCATCTACAACCCCGAGGACAAACACGGCCGTACCAACGACCTGACCAAAGACGAGCTCAACGATTTGATTGAGTACCTGAGGACGCGATGATGAAGTCAGCCAAAATGAATTGGGTTGCCGGAGCGCTACTGGCGGCCGCGGCCGTGGCGGCCGCAGCGCCGCGGGGATTGGCGCAGGTGACTGCACGCCAGCCTCATGGCTCGTCTGCGGCAGCGGCTGTCCCGCCGATGCCGCGTTATCGCTTTGTGAACTACACCACAGCCGATGGCCTGCCCGACAATCATGTGTACTCCGTGCTTGTGGACGGTGACCGGATTTGGGCCGGCACCGACAACGGGCTGGGGCTTTACGAAGACGGGAAGTGGAAGACCTATACGACGAAAGACGGCCTGGCGCAACAGGCCGTGCTCTCGCTGGCGCTGGACAAGCGCACGGGCGACGTGTGGGCCGGCACCATGGGCGGGCTGAGCCGCGTTTCCGGCGGCCGCATTACCAGCTACACGCAATTGAACTCAGGTTTGAGCAACGACATCGTGTATGGCGTCTCAGTGGAAGGCGAAAACGTGTGGATAGCGACGGCCGCCGGCGCTTGCCGTCTAAATCTGCATAGCGGCGAGTGGTCGCTCTACAACGAGCGCAACACTCCAATGAAAGAGATCTGGGTGTACGGGGTTTCAGCCAAGGCGGATAAAGTCTACTACGCCGTCTGGGGCAGCGGACTGCTGGAGTACACCCAGAAGACGGATCGCTGGGACATGTACGGCGATCCCGACGAGGAGACCGAACTGGTGCTTTTCAAGAATCAGGGCCTGATCCACGACATTGTTTCTTCGGTCAGTTATGTGGACAATATTGCGTGGGTGGCTACGTATTTCGGCGACAGCCGGTACGACGGCCGTTACTGGCACAACTTTCTGACGAAGGACAGCGGGCTGCCCTCGAACTTCACCAACTTTGTGAAGGGCGTGGACAGCCATCGAGCCTGGTTCTGCACCGACAAGGGCCTGGCTTACTACGACGGAACCAACTGGGCTGTCTATACGCGCTCGCTCACTACGCACAAACCTGTGATGACGGTGCGCGACGCGAAAGGCAAAGTAACGGAGATTCCCGTGACTACGGGGCCGGCCCACAACTACATGCTTGGCATCGACTTTCAGGGGGACGACATATGGGTCGCGACGGCTGAGGGGCTGAGCCACGGAATTCTGCAACGATAAGGATAAAGGAGCTAACGCTATGAGCGGATTTGCTGAAATGCTGGAAAACATTGCAAACAAACCGATCGAGAAACGCGCGATGACGAACCATGGAGTGCTGAACGAGGCTTATGCCTATGCCAAGCCGAGTTCGTTCTCGCGCGGGATGAGGATCGATCTGAACGGAGTGACGATTCTTCTGATCTCCGGCACGGCGTCGATAGACGAACACGGGCAGAGCTTGCACGTGGGCGACTTTCGCGCGCAAATGCGGCGCACACTGGCCAATATCACGGGATTGCTGGCCAGCGAAGGATGCACCTGGCACGACATCGTGCGGACCACGTGCTACCTGCGCGATATTGATCGCGACTACGAGGCATTCAACGAGGAGCGGACTGCGTTCTACAAGGAACAGGGGCTTGATCCCCTGCCCGCGTCGACCGGCATTCAGGCGATTCTTTGCCGGCCGGAGCTGCTCATCGAGATCGAAGCCATCGCCATGTTCCGCACGGAAAAGGCGGCCGGCGGCAAGGAGTAGGCGTCATGCGAAAAGGAATCCTGTCGATTGCGGCCTGCGTGCTGGCAGCGGGAGCCGCAGCGCCGCTGTGGGCGCAGAGCGCCGGCGCGTGCGAGTGCGGCAAGCATCCGCCGGGACCGCCGCGGGACCGGGTGGTCTCGCCGTACGCCGGCGAGCCGCAGGACCTGAGGCCTTACGCCAGGTTTGAAAAGCCGTATTACGAGAACTATCTGGAACCGAACATCTACACCGGCTCCGGCCGCGACATTCCCGACCCCAAGGGCATCGTAGAGGTGAGGATCGGCTTCTTCGGCCCTCTCGATCCCAGTCCGGACAAAGCGGATGGCGAGCACATGCTGCACGGTGCGCAGTTGGCCGTGGATGAGGCCAACGCGCGCGGCGGCTATGGCGGCAAGCCATTCAAGCTGATGGTGCATAACGACTACAACAACTGGCAGGCCAAAGCGGTCTATGGCTCGACTCGCCCAACCGACGCGGGAATCTGGGGCTCGGCCGGGGACGAAGCCGTGAAAATGATTTACGACGACAAGGACTGGGCCATCTTCGGGTCAATCAGCTCGGAAAGCACGCACATCATTCTACGCGTGGCGCTCAAGGCCGAGATCCCGATTGTCAATTCGGCGTCAACCGATCCGACGATTCCCGAGACCTACATTCCCTGGTACTTTACCGATCTGCAGGACGACCGCGTGCAGGCCTATACTCTGGCTCGCCATGTCTATACCGATCTTGGCCTCAAGCGTGTTGCCCTGCTCCGGTTGAATAACCGGTATGGCCGAATGGCCGCGCCGAAGTTCCGGAATGCGTCGATTCGTCTGGGCCACCCTGTTGTAATCGAGCAGAAGTTCATGCCCGGCGACACGGATTTTTCGCGCGCGCTGCGGATCATCCGCGACTCGCGCGCCGACGGGATCGTGCTCTGGGCGGATGAAACGGAGACGGCGAATATCCTGAAACAGATGCGCGCCATGGGCATGAAGCAGCGCGTCTTCGGCTCGTACCGCACGCTGGGGCCCGATCTGCTGGCGCAGGCCGGTCAGGCCGCGGAGGGGTTCGAGGCCGTGTTTCCTTACGACCCGACACGCAACGACCCGCGCTGGCTGGACTTCAACCGCCGCTTCGAGGCCCGCTTCCACGAGCAGCCAGAACAGTTTGCTTCGCTGGCCTACGACGACATGAATATGCTGCTCGACTCCATTTGCAAGGCCGGGCTGAACCGGGCGCGCATTCACGATGCGCTCGCCGACATCGAGCAGTACGACGGCGTAACCGGGCACATGATCTTCGATCCCAACCAGAAGAATGTGGCCCCCATGTACCTGGGAACGGTGCACAACGGAACGATTACCTATCGGGTTGCGACGATGAACAAGCAGCCCACAGCGCCGAGCGCGCCAAGTCAGGTGTCGTTGTCCGCGTCACAACCGCTCGCGGCAGGGCAGACGCCGTCTTCAGAGCAGAAATCTTTGGCGCAACAGGCACCCTACGCGCGCGTGGGCGAGGATGGGGTGAATTACTATGGCCCGCAGCGGCCCGACGTGCCCGCGGGACCGTTGAAATTGGTTTTGTTCGGGCCAGAGGCAGACAAGGTGGCGCAGTCGGTCGAGGTGCAGGCGGCGTTGGCGGAAGGCAAGGCTGCGGGGCGGGAGTGGGAGCTGCTGCCCGTGGGCAGCGACGTGAACTGGAGCTCGGCGGACTGGCCGGTGTGGGCTGCTTCCACGCAACTGGTGCACGCGGTGATGGACGAACACCCGCTCGCCATCCTGGCCCTGAACCGCGACGCCGCGCACCTGGCCGAACAACTGGCGCTGAAAGGCTTTGTGCCCGTGATTGCCCTGGCCGACGACAAAACGCTCACCTCAACCAATGTTCCGTGGATCTTCCGCATGCCGGCGCGGACCCCGCCGGCTGCCGCGCTGCGCCTGCTGGAGACCGCCACGCTCCGCAGCGGAACCAACCCGGAGCGGCTCAGGGATGTGTTGGCGTCGGGAGATGCAATTTCCGGAATGGCCTTTCTGCCGACGGGAGAGCCGCGCAGCCGGTGACGCGCGAGCTTCTCGACGGTGTCTGCGACGTTTGCGGCCGACGACGAGGTCGTCGAGTTGGCGAAGCAGGCACCCGAGCACAATCTGAACCGCAAACAGATCAAAGAGCAGATCAAGGATTGGCGCGCGGACAACTGGCGGGTTTAGAGACAGCTTTCAGCTCTCAGCTTTCAGCTAACAGCGAACGACAGGCGAGCAGTGCTTTCCTGCGTGTGCAGCGGGTTGTTGCGACTGGGCGCGAAAGCCGTGATTGAGGGCCGATTTGGGGCGGAAAAAGGCCTGTTTGGCGCACAAATTCGACTAAATTTGACCACGGTTTTTTCGGGTATATTTGTTGATTCTAAAGTAGTTAAGTAGAGTTTTGTGCCACCGAGGGCTACAATTTTTTTCTTTATTTAATTTCTCCTCCTGAGAAGACAGTGGGGTTGGCGGGTATAGCGCAGATCGCGGCGCGACTCTCGATTCGAAATGTTCCGGATGAATCCCCATACAACTTCAAGTGTAGCGAATGGGAGGAAATAATCGGCAAAGTTGCGCGGAGAAATAATCGGCATGGAATCAGCGGGATGGGCTGGGCCGGGTGGGTTGGCACCCTTGACGTGACATCTGAGACGTTGGTCGGCGGCGGTGGTGGGTGGCGAGGGGCCGACATTTGAGGACCAATTCTCCCTTTGGTGGGCGCGCTTTTCATCACTTGCTCGCGAAGTCGGCCTATGGGGCAAATTGATTGTAAAGGGTCGAATGCACGCACAGTGATACGCTCTGAGCAATGGAACAGCGACATTATCGGTACTACGAAACCCTCCGCGTTTTTCTCGCATGCCCTGGTGACCTCGTGGCCGAACGGTCCCGCTTCCTTCGAATCCTTGAAACCGTGAATGTGTTACGGGCGCACAGCATGGGCTTCCATTTAGAGGCAGTTGGATGGGAACGAGTCGTTCCCTCGTTCGGAAGGCCGCAGGAGCTTATAAACAAGGAATTGAAAACGGCACACCTCACGGTCGTGGTGTTCTGGAACAAGATCGGCGCTCCATCCGATGTGAAGGGAGAGCTTACAGGTACCTTGGAAGAGTTCCAAATTGCAGCGCAGCGGTACGGAGACATCGACCCTTATTTCGCGCCAGAAGATAACCGGCCAATGCTGTACGTCTATTTCCGCGAACAAACCGAACCCGATACCGAGCCCGCTGCAAAAGTCCGTGAATTTCGGAAGACGATTGAGGAAAGCAAAAAGCTTTTGTACCGCCAGTATTCTCAGGAATCGGAATGGGAAGAATTACTCACTGAGCACCTGATCGGTTTCCTGAATGGTCGCAAGCGAACCGATTTGGAAACGGCGGTTCAGCGTATCGCGCCCTCGGGCAAAGTGATGGACGGCCAGTTTTATTGGCAAGTTTTGTATGGACATTCTGGGATATTGGAAATCAATTTCGATTTTGACGGAGACGACAACGAGGAGACGGTGAGGTTCAAGTTCCAGCAGACACGACACTGGCTCACGTTCATGAAAAACGATAGGGGATATGAGATTCCCATGAGTCAAAATTTTGTGGACTGCCTGAACGAGTCAAGAAAAATACATCTCGGACTCAAGGACGTGACCAACGACGGGGTCGCGGAGCTGTTGATAGCTGCGAGCGGGACCCCCGCTTCGGCGATGTTGGGCGTATATGGCATGAAAGACGGGTCATTTTCTGAACTCGCAACTCTTGGGGGGCAATTTCTTTTTCACGTCTTCGAGAGAGGACACATCACAGCGCCCTATGGCTCTGTAGGACTGTACTTCGACTACCGGTGGGAGAGCGGACAATTCGTCAATCAAGACCGGCTTGACCCCTTGCCCGCGTAGTCGGCTTACGTGCTGTCTTTGGGATTACTCCTTTGAAACGCCGTAGTGTCCATCGCTACCGCTCACGAGCAGCCTTCGAGCCGGGAGGCGAGCCGGCCGATCGTTTGACGAGGCTGGGGTCGTTTCTTCCGGTCCCTATGGGAGCTGAGTTGATGGCAAGCGGGGAGGCGTCTGAAGAAAGCGAGATTCGCAATCGACGTCGCGGAAAGCATCCCTCAGGGGCTATTGGTTCCTGCATAAAAAATGTCCTCGCGCCGTCCCTACGGGACTGTCGAACAATTTCGTGAAATCCCTTTCCCCACGCTGAAGCGCGGGGCTAACAAGCGCTGCGCCTCCGGCGCGTTTGCACGGACGTTACTATGCAGTCCTCAATAAAGCCCGCGTTCATCTTGCGGTATCTGCGGCACGCGACCCACCCACTGGGTGGGCGCCCCGCTCGTGCCCTATCAAGACAACGGAAACCGCGGAGTTTTCAGCAATTTCTGAAGCCGCGTCCGTTCAAAACACATCCAAACTGGCCCACTACACAGATTTGCGATGCTCCGATGAGCGGTGTATGATCTGGAGCAAAATCGGAACAGTAGCGCTGGTTCTCTCCAGTTTGTTGGGACGCGGCAGGTTCGCGTCCGATTGCTCTGGCTGGGTTAGGGCGGTTTTCCTGCAACGATGAGCCATTTCGGACAGAATTCACGGTGGCTTTTTCCTGATGAACAAGCCGCTTAGCGATTGTGCCTTGGCCTACACGTGCAGGAGACCCGCTATAGGGGATTGCCTCCGTAGAAAGGTTACGGGTAGTGTCCGCATGTCACGAAATCTTCTTCCTTATTCTTTGTTATTCGCCGGCGCCTTGATTCCTGGAACATCCGGCTTCGCCCAACCCTCAACGCCCGCGGTAAGAATCGTCGAGCGAATTGACGAAAGCCAATTGGCCGTTCTCACGGGCAACACGCCTCCGGCCGCGACTGCCCAGAACGACCGGGGGCCGGTCAGCCCCAGCCTTGCAATGACCGATCTGTTGCTGGTTCTGCGCCGCAGCCCGGAACAACAGGCCGCCTTCGACGAGTTTGTAGCCAGCCAATACGACCCCTCCTCGCCGAATTTTCATCAGTGGCTATCACCCGCAGAAATCGCTGAAACCTACGGGCCCTCTTCGGCCGACATCGCCGCCATCTCAAGCTGGCTCGCCGGGCACGGCTTTCTGATCAATGAAATCGCGAAAGACCAGATGTCGATCCGGTTTAGCGGAACCGCGGCGCAGGTGGAGAGCACATTTCACACGGCGATCGACCATCTCTCGGTCAACGGGGAAGCGCATATCGGAAACATGAGCGACCCGCAGATTCCCACGGCCCTGGCGCCGGTTGTGGGAGGCGTGAAAGCACTGCACAACTTCTTTCCGCGGCCTCAACACCGGATGGGGGGCCGGGCTATCTACAGCAGGGAGACAGGCACGTGGCGAAGGGCCACGGACGCGGCAGGGAAGGCCGCAAACCCGGATGACCTGGCCGCCACGGTGACAGCCAGCCCCGAGTTTGGCATCACCATCGGGTCGGGAAGCAGCGGGTACACCATTGAGGACGTGGCGCCATACGATTTCGCAACCATTTACAATGTGCTGCCGCTTTGGAACTCGGGCATCACGGGACAGGACAAACCATCGCCATTGCGGGAACCAGCGACATCAACACCAGCGATGTAGCCGCCTTCCGCGCCGCGTTTGGGCTGCCTGCCGGAACCACGCCGCAAACGATTGTCGCCAACGGCACCGACCCCGGGCAATGCACGAGCACAAGCACCAGCTCGCCTTGCACCATCGACGATCTGATCGAGAACACACTAGACGTGGAATGGTCAGGCGCCGTGGCCAAGGGGGCCGGCATTGTGCTGGTGGTGTCGGGTTCCAATTCAGCCACAACCGACACGGTGTATTCCTCCGCGAATTACGTGATCCAGAACAGCACGGCCAATATTCTGAGCGTGAGCTACGGGATCTGCGAACTGGGCATGGGGACCAGCGGAAATGCCGCGTACAAGAACTTGTGGGAGACCGCAGCAACCGAGGGCATCGCGGTCTTTGTAGCATCGGGAGACGCGGGATCGGCAACCTGCGACCAGGGGCAAAACCCGCCGCATCCCGCGGAATACGGTCTTACGGTGAGCGGGATGGCGTCCACGCCCTACAACACCGCCGTCGGGGGCACGGATTTCAACTGGGGTTCTACGGCTTCGCCGTACTGGGGTGCAACCAACAGCCCGAGCACTGGGTCAAGCGCTCTCAATTATGTCCCGGAGGTCCCATGGAACGATACGTGCACGAATCCCCTGGCGTTGAACTATCTGCAGGAATGGGCGGTGGCGCTCGAAAAGGTGGGCTACGGAGCAACCACTCCAACCGATGCCGAAAGCGCCTGCAATTTTGTGAACTACTGGTGGACTACGATCTATGAACGACACCAACCCCCAGGTGAATCTTTCCGGATTTCTCGATACGGTCGGCGGTGGCGGGGGCGCGAGCAACTGCACCACCAGCGACGGATCCACCGTGGCCAGTTGCGCAGGCGGGTACGCAAAGCCGAGTTGGCAGGCGGGCATCGCGGGGATTCCCAGCGACGGAGCGCGTGACCTGCCGGACGTATCGTTTTTTGCCGGAAATGGCTTTCTCGGTAGCGCATACCTCATCTGTGTCTCCGCTGAAGGGGAGTGCTCCTACACCTCAACCAGCGAGCCGGAAGGTGAGGAGGTGGGTGGAACCTCGGTGGCGTACTCCGGCCATGGCCGGGGTGATGGCTCTGATCAACCAGAAGGCGGGAGCGCCGCAGGGGAATCCGAACGCGGAGCTCTACACGCTGGCCGCAAAGCAGAACTACGCGAACTGTTCGGCGGAAACGGCCAAGACGAACGACGGCTGCTACTTCAACGACCCCAATACAGGGACCAACGCGATGGCTTGCGCGCCCGGCTTTCCCAACTGCACGGTGATCCATTCCGGCGATTCCATCGGGATACTTTCCGGCTACAGTGCAGGCGCGGGCTTTGACCGGGCCACCGGGCTGGGTTCATTGAATGTGGCCAACGTGGTGAACACGTGGACCTCGACCATCGGGACAGCTAAAGCAACGGTGACGGTGACGCCGTCCACGAACAGCCTGCCCGCGGGCCAGAGCCTGAACGTGACCGTTGCGGTGAGCGGCTCCAGCGGGACGCCAACCGGAAACGTGTCCATCGTCGGAGGCGGCTACAGCACTGCGGGATCGCTCTCCAGCGGAACGGCAAGTTTCACCATTCCGGCTTACAGCCTGGCGGCCGGGAACGACACGCTCACCGCGCACTATAGCGGCGATGCCACCTACGCCAGGGCCAGTGGGACAGCAAGCGTCTCGGTGGCGAAAGCCACTCCCACCGTCACTGTGCAGCCAGGCGTGACGCAGACCGACGGCGTTGTCTCTCAGACTGTCGAAGTCATCGTTTCCGGCGGAGGCCCAACTCCAACAGGCTCCGTCACCATCACAGTCAATTCCAATGTGACGCCTGCGTGCTTCCTAATTTCCGGAAGTTGCGTCATCACCATAAACTTCGACTACCTGGTCAATGGTACGAACACTATCACCGCCAATTACAGCGGCGACAACGAGTACAACGCGGCAACGGGCACCAATACCGTCACCATTCTCGCTCCCACGTTGCAGGCGATTCCCTCGACGACCACCTTGAACGCCGCCCAGAGCATGCAGGTGACATTGAACGTCACCGGGACAGGCCCCACTCCTACCGGCAAAGTGAATTTGAGCTCTACCGCTCTCGCCGGACTCTTCATCTATGGTGTGCTTTCCGACGGCAGTTACACCTTCACGATTCCTCCCGCTTCCTTGTCTTCGGGAACGGATACCTTGACGGCGTACTATTACGGGGACAGCACATACCGGCCGGGGAGCACCACGTTCCCCGTGACGGTCACGCTAGCGCCGTCAAGCGTGACGGTAACGCCCTCGGCAACCAGCTTATATACCAATAATTCGCTTACGCTGAATGGCCAGATCATCGTCGCCGGAGGGACGCCGACGGGGAATTTGACGATTTCATCAGGCGCCTTCAGCGAGACCGCGTACATTGCAGGAACGCCGTTCCCCGGTCAATACTCAGTACTCGTTCCAGCGGGAAGCCTGAGCCCCGGAACCGACACGCTCACGGTAACCTATGACGGCAGCACTTACTACTCACCTTCATCTGCTTCAACCACCGTCGCTGTCACGCAATGGGTACAGGTCGCGCCCACGGTCACCGTCACTCCGGCTTCAAGCGTGGTCGGCTTGAATGGTTCGTTGGACGTGACCATCGCCGTGACGGGAACTGACGGCGTGCCAACCGGGACAGTAACATTGACGACCGGCAGCTACAGTTCCGGCGCCTGGGCGCTCCCCGGCAGCAGCATCGACATTACCGTGCCGGCAAATACGTTCAGCAGCCTGGGAACAGCGACCCTCAACGCAAGCTATAGCGGCGACCCAACCTATCTGCCAGGCAGCGGTTCGGCGAATGTCACCGTGGAGAATCAGACGTTTACCATCTCCGCATCGACTGCGCCGGCTCAGGCGCCGGGAGGAGTTTTCCAGTCGACGATTACGCTTAGCTCCATAGGCTATTCGGGCACGGTCTCAGCAGCCTGTGCATTGACTTCGCAACCAAGTGGCGCCACCGATTTACCGGTTTGTTACGGGCTGGCGAACGTACTCGAGCCGTTGTCGCCAAGCAATCCGACCGGGATCATGTACGTATCTGTTTCTACTACTACAGCGACGGCGAATCTCGCCCGCCCAGATTTGCCCGGCAGTGACCGTAAGTGGAAGGGAGCTGGCGGAATCGCTCTCGCTCTTCTTGTGCTGCTGGGGATTCCCGCGCGGCGGCGCGGTTGGCGCTCGATGCTCGGCGTCCTCGTGCTGCTGGCGGCGTTTGGCGGGCTCTCCTCCTGTGGAGGCTCAAACTCCGGCGGCGGCGGAGGTGGCGGTGGTGGTGGCGGCGGTGGTGGAGGCGGAGGCGGAGGCGGAAATCCTGGGACGACTCCGGGGACGTATACGTTCACCGTTACGGGAACCGGTAATCCCGCGGTAACTCCGGCGCCCACGGTCACTTTCACCGTGACCGTGACCTAGCGTGGTGTCCGCGAATTTCGTGACACAACGAGCGAAGAACAACCGCAGATCCTTCACTCCGTCCGCCGCGGCGGACTCCGCTCAGGATGACAACTGGATTTATGATGCGGCCTTTGGAGACAGGACACTAGCTGTGAAGTTTCAACAGGTTGTCCATTCGATCTGACTGCGAGAAGCTGGTTCTGCGACGAATCAGATTTCCCGGAGGGATCGAATGGACTATCACCAGAATGCCCGACTGACCGTTCATAGTCGAGAGCGGTTAGCCAGATATGTGCTTGAGCAGGGCAGTACGTTGAAGGCCGCTGCAGCGGCCTTCAACGTGAGCGATAAGACTGCGGCCAAATGGGTGCGCCGGTATCGAGAGCGTGGGCGGGCCGAAATGAAGGACCGCAGCTCAAAGCCGCATCGCTCGCCCCGGCAAACTTCGGCTTCATTATTAGAAAGGGTTTTGGTTCTTCGCCGGCAGCGTTGGAACGGCTGGCGCATCGCCCACGAACTCAAACTCAGTCGAGCCACCGTAAGCCGAGTCCTGCGTCGCGCCGGAATGAATCGGCTCCGCTCGCTTGACCCGCCCCCGCCCATAATTCGCTACGAACACAAGCATCCTGGCGACCTGATCCACTTCGATATCAAGCGCCTGGCGCGCATCCGCAGGCCCGGGCATCGTGTCACCGGTCAGCGTCGCGGAGAGTCACGGGGCGCCGGCTACGAGTACCTGCACATTGCCATCGACGATCACAGCCGCATCGCCTTCTCCGCCATCCTGCCCGATCAGACGCACCACTCTGCCATGCGCTTCTTCCTCATGGCCAGGGCCCATTACGCGCGCTTCGGCATCGCTATCCGCCGCGTGCTCACCGACAACGGCTCCTGCTATAAACACTGGCTGTTTCGCAAACTGCTCCACCGCCAACACATCAAGCATCGCCTCACAAGACCCTACACGCCACGCACCAACGGCAAAGCCGAACGCTTCATCCAGACTGCCTTGCGCGAGTGGGCCTACGCACGCTCCTACCAGAACTCAGAACAACGAACCGAGCAGCTCGAACTGTGGATGCACGATTACAACTTCCACAGACCTCACGTCAGCCTTAAACTGAACTCACCCGCTTCCCGCTCCGGCCTGAATCGGAACAACCTCTTGAGCCTCCACAACTAGAGCGTTTTCGGAATACACTTAGACTTTTTCAGGGTTGTGAAAGGTGGCTTTTTCTTGAGGAAAAAGCCACTTGAGTGTTTTCCTTCGGTCTACAGCAATTCCGAAAACGCTATAGCGCCGATCGAAAGAACTCGATGGGATCTGCGAGGCCGGGCGACAGGGAAGCACGCTCCCCGGTCGCCGGGGGCCTGGGTAGGAGATAAGAGATTCAAAGGATAACGAGTAAGGGCGAAGACAGCCGGTCTGTTCGTTGGGAGCACTCATAATATCGGTGAACGCTTTGAACCGGACAAGGCGGCGCTACTTCCCGGGTGAGGGTTTTGGGCCGGGGTCATCGGCATCCGCCGAAGGCTCCGCGCTGAGCTCGTGGTCGAGCTCGTGTTCATGGCGGTATTGCTCGACGGGCATTTTGCCGTCCCACCAGGCCCAATTCATGGGGTAGACATCGGGATCGAAGAAGACCTGGTAGAAGTGCCAGACGAGGATGGCGAGCGTGGCCAGGATGGCCTCGTAGAAGTGCACGGCGGTGGCGACGTCGACCCACCAGCGCGCGAGCATGTCGCCAACCCAGACCTTGGCCCAGATCATGACGCCGGTGAGGCCCATGAGGGCCGTGCCCCAGACCAGCGCCCAGTACTCGGCCTTCTCCGCGTAGCTGAAGCGGCCGTACTTTGGTTTCTCCGTGCTCAGGCCCAGATAGTAGCGCATGGCAGCGAGAGCGTCGAAGGCGTCACGCGGGCGGGGCGTGATGTCGCGCAGCAGGCGGCGGCCCTCGCGCGCGATAGCGAGATAGAAGACGTGATAGATGCCCGCGCCGATGAGGATGACTCCGGCGACGCGATGGATGATGCCGCGCAGGTTCTCGCCCATGCCCAGGGTGTGGGCGAACCAGGTTTCGGGGAACTTGAGCGCGAAGCCGGTGATGACGAGAACAATGAAGCTCGAGAGCAAGACGAGATGTTGCCAGCGCTGGTTCACCGTCATGCGCGTCATGAAGGGGTTCATCAGGCGGCGGCGGGCGACGGTTTTGCTGCGCCAGATGACGGCGTTGTGCAGGAACATGGCGCCGATGACGAGCAGGATAAGGGGAATGTAAATCCAGCGCACCCAGCGCACGGCGACGGAGTCGATGTCGCCGGAGCGCGAGCCAGACTGGAGATGGACGGGAGTGCGAGTGAATTTTTGCGTGACGCCTTTGTGGCATTGGCCGCAGGTGGCGTCGAGGTTGGCGCGATTGATGGTGGAGCGGGGATCGCTGGAGGGGAGAATGTTGTGCACGCCGTGGCAACTGGAGCAGTTGGCTGCGACGACGGAACCGCCTTCAGAGGCAAGGCCGTGATAGCTGTCGAAGTAGCTGGTGACGCGGTTGCCGGGCACGCCGAACTCCTGCGAGAGGCGCACGCCCTCGTGGCAGCGGGCGCAGATGTCGCGGGAGACGTTCTGCTCGGCGACCGGCGAGTTGGGATCGGTGTGCGGTTTGATGGAATGGATGCCGTGACAGTCGGTGCACGTGGGGGCGAGCATATTGCCGCGCGCAAGCGCCTGGCCGTGAATGCTGGCGGTGAAGGTGTTGGCCACTTCTGTATGGCACTTGCCGCAGGTGGACGCGACGGCAACTTTTGAGATGGGCGATTTGGGATCGCTGGCGGGGAGAATTTCGTGGACGCCGTGGCAATCGGTGCAGACCGCGGCCTTCTGCGAGCCGTTGGCGACGGCGCGGCCGTGCACGCTCGATTGATATGAGAGGAATGGCTGGGCGGTTTCGCCGTTCGACTCCATGAGAAACTTTTGCCCGTGGCAGCGGCCGCAGGTGGCGGGTATATTGGCGTGACTCACGGGCGACTTGGGATCGTCTCCGGCCACGATCTGGTGGACGTCGCCGTGGCAGTCCTGGCAGGTTGCGGCGGGGCTGCCAGCCTTTGTGGCTTTGGCGTGGATGCTGTGGGAGTAGGCCTCCTGGGCACCGGCGTGGCACTGGGCGCAGGTCACCTTCTGCGGACGCGACTCATGCACGAGGCTCTTTACATCCTTATGGCAATCCACGCACTTGAACATGGAACCGTGAACGGAGTGTTTGAATTTTTCGGGGTCGACGGAGATGTTGACGGTCGAGCCGTTCACGTCCTCAGTGAGCGTGGGATCGGAGTGGCAGGCGAGGCAGTCCGCATCCTTGAGCTTTTGCGCGGCGTGCGCGGTGGAGGCCCAGGCAAAACAGAGAAAAACGAGCGTAAAAAGCGCAAACCGGCGAGCAAGGTCCACGCTTTGAGGAGACGCTTTGGCGGGAATTGCCGCCGTGACAGGAGTCACAGGGGCAGCTATCAGCTGTTAGCTATTAGCTGTTTTGGTGGCGAGGGGAAGGGCGTGCGTTGGGGCTCACGCCGCGGCGCTTCGGGCGGAGGCGGGAAATACAATGCGCTCGACTTTGGGACGCCTCCGCCGGGAGGCGCGCCAAAGATCGTACTGCTGCTGCAAGTCGAGCCAAACCTCCGGCTCTGTTCCAAGGGCATCGGCGAGGCGAAGCGCCATTGGGGCAGTAAACGACGCACGGCCATTCAGAAGCCGCGAAAGCGTGGATCGAGCGACACGAAGGCGCTTTGCAGCTTCGCCGACCTCGACGCCGCGCAGATACTCGCGCAACAGCTCTCCGGGATGTGGAGGGTTGAACATGCGGGCCATCGGGTTCTCCTCCTAGTGATAGTCCTGGTAATCGACGAGGACGGCGTCTTCACCTTCGAACTTGAACGACAAACGCCAATTTGCGTTGACCTTCACCGACCAATGGCCGGCCAGATTTCCCTTGAGGGAATGAAGGTCCCAGCCAGGGACTTTCATGCGCGCCGCGTTTTTCGCGGTGTTCAACACACCGAGCTGAATGCGGAGTTTCTTCGCATGCGCGGGTTGAATCCCGGCCCTGCTGCCCGTAAGGAAAAACTCCTCCACGCCGGCGTGCCGGAAGGACTTGATCACTGCTTCAATGTAGCGCGAGGCGCGTCGCGCGTCAAGTGATTCCGGCAGTTCCGCAGGTAGGCTTCCCGGCCTCTTTTAATGGAAGTACGCGGTGAGGGTGAGGACCAGCAGAGTGAGGCCGATGAAGATAGCGGTGTAGCCGACAACTTTGGAGAAGTTGAGCAGCCAAAGCGGCGGCGCAATGCCGAGGCGCGATTCCGCTTT
The DNA here is from genome assembly GCA_963808805.1 of uncultured Acidobacteriaceae bacterium. GTDB lineage: Bacteria > Acidobacteriota > Terriglobia > Terriglobales > Acidobacteriaceae > Telmatobacter. Next base: position 635,081 of record CAWEGN010000005.1, read on the forward strand.
GCCTTCGGAGAGCATCCGCTGATACTCGAGCGGGCGCTTCAGCTTGAACTCCTCCTCGCTCTCGACGCCGGTGAAGATCACCATATCCATGGGGAAGCTGTCGGGGCGCAGATGGGTATTGACGAAGTGGATGGAAAAGATGAAGAGGATGGCGAGCAATCCTTCTTCGCTGTGAATCACGAGGACGGCATTGAGCGCCCATCCGGGCAGGAAACGGGCGAAAAAGGGCGCGAACCACATGGCGTAGCCGGAGAAGCCGATGACAACCATGCCCCAAAAGACGGCCCAGTAATCGAACTTCTCCCAATAGGCGTAGCGCTCGAATTGCGGCTTGGGGCCGAGGCCGAGAAACCAGCGCATGTGGCCGAAGAGATCCTTGACGTCCTTCCATCCGGCCACCATCGACGTCGGCCCCCAGAAGATTCCCTTCTCGCGATGGAAGAGTCCGCGCTGGAAGACCTCTTTGACGTGAATGAGGAAAGCGATGGTGAGGACGATGGCGCAGAACTTATGAAAGAAGAGGATGGCTCCGAAGCCGCCGACGCCGGCAGCCAACTTGCGCGCCCAGAAGCTCTCGCTGAAACGCATGGGCAGGCCCGTGGCCGCCAGTCCGAGAAACGTGGTAAACAGGACCGCGTGCATGTAGCGCTGGTTGCGAGTGAAGCGTACGAAGTAGCGGCCATTGGCGGTGGTTCCGGTTTTGGGCTCGGCCAGCTCGGACTCAGGCATCTTTTCCTCCATTCGCAGACTTGTTCTTGATCTGAGCGTAGCGCGAGCGGATCAGCCACAGAAGGGTATGAATCACGAAGAAGGTGAGAACACCGATCAGCAGTAGATTCATAAACAACCGGACGAAGTAAAGGCCGGGATTGAGTCGGCGGTTGCGCGGGTCGGCGTGGGGCTGATATTGAACGAAACTCTCGTTGGCGCCCGCATGGCACTTGCCGCAGGTTTGAACGAGGTTGGCCTTATTGATAGGAGAATTCGGACCGCTGGCCGGCAGCACCTGATGCGCGCCGTGGCAGTCCCAGCAGCGGGCGGTCTCGACGTATCCGCCGAGAGAGCCGAGCTGCGAATGGAAGGTGTCACGGTAGGTAGATAGCTGCTCTTTGTGGCAAGAGCCGCAGATGGGCGTGGACTGCATGCGGAACGCCGCCTCAGTGGGCCGTAAAATCGCGTGGGCAGTATGGCAGTCGGTGCAGACAGGAGCGTTCAGGTTGCCGCGGGCGATCTGCTCGCCGTGAATGCCGGAATCGTACTCCATTTCGATTTTTGCGTGGCAGTTGCCGCAGGTTTTTGGAATATTCGTCTTGTAGGTCGTGCTCCGCGGGTTGGTATGGCTGAGGATGTGGTGCGAGCCGTGGCAGCTCTGGCAATTGGCCGCCACCAGCAAGCCTTCGTTGCTGAGGGCAAAGCCGTGGATGGAGTCGATGTAGTTCGGATAAACACTGGGCAATCCGTGCTTGGCCGCCATGCCGTCGTTGCTGTGACACTGGCCGCACGTTTTGGGTACGTTGAGCGGATACACCGCGGAGCGCGCGTCGGTTTTGGGAAAGATCTGGTGCGCGTTGCCGTGGCAACTGGTGCACGGATGCTCCTTGCTGTTGGCATGCACGCTGCCGGCGAGAGCGGAGGCTTGGTCGTCGTGGCAGGTCTTGCACTCGACGGGCGCGATCTTGTCGGGATGCGGGTAGCCTTTGATGCCGGTATGGCAGTTGTTGCATTGCAGGCTGCCATGAATGCTCTGGCTGAATTTCTGGCCGTCAACGGCGATGCTGTGGCCGGAAGCGCCGGTCATGCTGGCATCGCCGTGGCAGGCCAGGCAGTCAGCCTGCGCACGAAGAGCGCCGGGCGCGAGCGCCAAAGCCAGAACAGCGGCGGCCGGGAGCATCGCCCTGCGGGTACCGCATCGCACTCTTATCCATGCGGCGTGGTTCATCCTGCCGTCTTCCTTCCCCAGGCCAAAGAGGAGTTCCCACACCTTTCCTGGTCTCGTATCTCACCAAGTCCACTGCGGCTTCCAGATGGTTCCGGATGCGAGGATCGCTACTCTGAGATGACCCTTTTGGGGAGGGTTCTCGCAGTGACAGGTATCACAACCCCCACGATGCAGATCACATCGGCCATGCTGCGAAGATGGGGGATCGTCCTGCCAGGCGGAGAAGAAGGTCACTTCGGATTCGCACTGCGGGTTTTGGCTGGAGGCGGTCGATGGCGAGATCAATCTGTTCGCGGTGCGGGCGGCCGGAGAGGTTGATCCGTCTCAGGTTTCCGCAGGGCGGCGCCTGCCGGGGTGATGTGGGTCACATGCCGCCGGGAGCCCAGTCGAAGAAAATAGGGGCGCTGTCTGAGGAACCACTCGATGAGTACAGTTGCGACCCCTGAAACAAGAACCATGCTCACCCTCCCTGGGGATGCGGTGCGACAGATTTTATGGCGATTTGCCGACCGGTATGACTTACAGATGCTGGTTGCATCGGCGCGCGGCGTGGCAAGGGGTACGGTGGCCCGCCTGGTCGCGGCCGGCGAACGCAATACGCACGAATGGACCGCGGGCAAGGAGGACATGTTCGACGCCTTCGACCGCTCCGGCATCACCGCGGCCTTCATGGAGCCCGAGGAGGGGGGATTCATCGTGGGGCCCAAGAACCTGGCGCTGGGGCTGGCGGCGTTTGAACTGGCGTGGGTGGACGGCGGCGCGGCGACCGCGAGCCTGGCTGGATTTCTGGCGCTCTCTCCGATTCACGAGCGCGGCACCGGGGAACAAGTGAGCCGCTACAAAAAGCTCTCTGCTCCGCCGCAGCCCGGTGAGGATCGCAAGCCGTGGCGCGGAGCTTTCGCGCTGACCGAGCCGATTCCTTACGTGGGCGTGGATACCGGCATGTTGAGCGGCAAGGTGCGCGTGGCCGAGTGGAAGGACGGCGAGGAGCCCATTCTGCAAGTGGACAAGCGCGGCCGGTTCATCACCGGGATTGCGTTCGCCAACTTCGTCACGGCGGCGGTGAACTCGGACGACGAACGCATCAAGGGCAGTTGCGTGGTGATCCTGGAAGAAACCGACGAAGGAACCTTCGATCGCGGAACCGCGACCAAGAAGCTGGTACACCAGCTTTCGTCGACCGGCGACCCGGTGTTCAACCTGAAGGCGCCGGCCAACCGCATCGTGGGCGGCTACACGGTGAAGGACGGCGTGATTGTGCCGAACTTCAACCACACGGAGATCATTGACGCCGTTTTCCGGCGCACGCGCGTGCCGGTGGGTTTGATGACGGCGGCCAAGCTGTTGTCGGCGGTTGAGCCGGTGATCCGCTACCAGCGCGAGCGCTTCCGCGGGGCCGAGGGGGCAAGGCCTGGCTCGGTCCGCTACGAGCAGGGCATCCAGCAGCGAGAAGACGCGCTGCACCGGCTGGTGGACGTATGGGCCGCGGGCGAAGCGGCGGCTTCGCTGGGCTTTGCCGCGGCGCGGTTGTTCGACGAGCTCGATCCCATGGAGAAGCAGAAGACGGCGATTCTGAAGGAGCGCGGCGTTCAGGGCGGGCGCGCGGAGATGAAGGCGCTGAGGGAGAGCGAGCAGCGGGCGATCGAACTGCTGAGGCTCAAGGCGGACAGCGCGCGCCGCGCGGAGCTGGAGGCCGACCCGCTGGTGCAGTACGTGCTGATGGACGCCGAGGCCAACGTGCTGTGCCCAGCCACCAAGCTATGGAACACCGGCCATGGCGCCAACATGATGCGCGAGGCGGTGAGCCTGATGGGCGGCTACGGTATTACGGAAGATTGCCCGGGCTTCCTGGCCAACAAGTGGATGGACGCGCAACTGGAAGCGACCTATGAGGGACCGGAGGCGGTACAGCGGCGACAGTTGACGGTGACGATGACCAGCGAGGTGTTTCTGGCCGAGTTCGCCGCGTGGACCGCGGAGATGCGGCGGATTGCATCGACGCATCCCGGGACCGGCGCATGCACGCTGGCCTCGGCGATGAACCTGTGGGCGTGGACGCTGAACTATCTGCAGCACTCCACCGATCCCAAGGGCAACAAGCTCTATCACGGGCAGCGGCAGGGCGTGACCTTTGCGCTGGCCGACGCGCTGAGCTGGCTGATGGCCTCGCGCTGCCAGATTCTCGATGTTCTGGAACTGGAGACGCGCGGAGCAGGCGACGCGGTGGCCGCGGAAGGACTGGCCGGCACGGTGCAATTCCTCAGCGACCTTTGCCACACGCAAGCCGCCCAGGCGGCAGGCGAAGTTTCGCGCATCTGCGCCGAGCTGGTCTTCGGCTATAACCGGCATCCGGCCTGGGACGAGGAAGAGCATCGCAACTGCTTCCTCGCCAGTGAGCTAGAAGAGCTGGAAGAGACCATGCCAGGAATCATGGCGATGGCTGTGGATGTTCTGGCGGCCGACGGCAGCCATCCTGCCAAGGCCGGTCCGTGCGCCAGTTGCGCGGGGTCGAGCGAGTTTCTCCGGCTGCAAAGCAGATTGACGATGTGCCTGAGCGGCGCACGGCTGGCCAAGGATCGCGCCGCCGAAACCGTGAGCAAAGTGATGATTCCCGAAGCGCTGGATTATCCCGCGGCAGGAGCGGCATGAGTTCGGCGGCCCAGACAGTCGAAGTTGACCGCCAGACGATGGACGTGGACATCGTCTGCGCAGGCTTTGGCCCGGCCACGGGCGGCTTTCTGACTACGCTGACCCAGGCATGGAGCCAGACCCCCGCCGATCCCGCATTCGAAAGCAAGGTTGCGCCGGGCATGCCGTTGCAGGTGCTCTGCTACGAGCGCGCCGACGACCTGGCCGCAGGCGTCAGCGGCGTGGTTACGCGCGCCGAGGGAATTCGCACAAGCTTTCCCGCGCTGGATCCCGCCGAGGTTCCCATGGCGGCTCCGATCCGGCAGGAGCGCGTGTTCTACCTGCTCGATCCCATCGGCGCCAGCCGGCGTTCGCTCACGTTGCGCATGGGAGATTTTTTCCTTGGTCTTGGAAAAACGCTGTGGGTCAAAGATTCCGCTTTCGAGCTGCCCTGGACACCGGCCTTCCTGCACAAGCACGGCGGGCTGGTGCTGTCGATCGGCCAGTTCAACCAGTGGGTGGGCTCGCAACTGATGGCGAGCGGCCTCGTCCAGATCTGGCCGGGAATGCCGGTGAGCGGTCCCATCTTCCCTGAGGACCCCGGCGGGACAAAACGAGCGGTCACCGGACTTCGCCTGGCAAATCAGGGAGTGGACAAGCACGGTATCCCGGCCGAGGGCTATATGCCCGGCATGAATGTGCGCGCGCTGCTCACTGTCGTCGGTGATGGCCCCGTAGGCGCGGTCGGCCAAAGGCTCGACGAGCGCTTTCGGCCTGCCTGCCGGACACGCGCGGCGCGAGTGGGCGCTGGGCATGAAGTTCGTCATCGAGTTGCCGGAAGACACGGCGCTCGAAGCCGGAACGGTGTGGCACACCTTCGGGTTCCCCGAGCCGGAGATCTTCGGCTTCCTGTATGTACACCCGGAGCGGCTGGTTTCGGCCGGCATCTTCGTGCCTTCGTGGATGGGCGATCCGGGGCGCACGGTCTATCGCTATTTGCAGCACTACATCCAGCATCCGCTGCTGTGGCAACACCTGAAGGGCGGCGCGCTGCGCTCGTGGGGGGCCAAGTCGCTCGAAGAGTCGGGCAAGCACGGCGAGCCATTCCTCGCCGGCGACGGATTTGCTCGCATCGGCGAGGGCTCCGGCTCAACCAACCTGCTCACCGGCTCGGGCGTGGACGAGGCGTGGACCACGGGCGCGCAACTGGGCGAGGCAGTGCTGGAACTGCTGCGCGCCGGCAAACCGTTCACGCAGGAGAATCTGGCCGCAACCTACGAGACGCGGCGACGGGCAAGCTGGGTGGAGCGCGGAGCGCGCGAAGCGGAGAATGCGCGCAACGGATTTCATGGAGGATTTGTGCGCGGGCTTGTAGGAATGGGCCTCGCCGGGCTTACCGGTGGGCGGCTCTCGCTTGCGGCGCACATTCCGCCGGCGCCAAAGCAGATTCGCCGGTTAGGAGCGTATGGAAAAGCAGGCCTCAAGCTGAGGGAGGCCGCGGCGCTCGCTGTTGCCGACGGCCGGCCTTTGCACGATGCGCTGATGACGGCGCGCGGCTGGCCGGAGATTCCGTTCGACGGACGACTGCTGGTGACGCAGCAGGATGCGCTGTTGATGGGCGGCAAGGTACAGGCCATGCCGGGCTTCGCGGATCACGTACTTTTTCTGGACAGAAATCGTTGTATCCAGTGCCGGGAGAAGACTTGCATCGCGATGTGCTCGGGCCAGGCCCTGACGCTGGGCGAGGACGGCGCGCCCGCGTTCGAGCGCGAGAAGTGCGTGCACTGCGGCGCGTGCCTGTGGAACTGCGCGCAGTCGCCCGACGGTGAACACAGCAATATTGAGTTCACGGCCGGCAGTGGCGGGCTGCATTCGGCGGAGAATTGAAATACAAGCTTCTAGCTTCTAGCTACTAGCTTCTAGCTGCTAGCTACGTAGTGCGGACCGGCGCAAGAAAAGGCTAAGCAGTCGAAATTGGAGAGGGCCCGAGAATGGCGCAAGACTATCGCGATTTGGTCGTTTGGAAAAAAGCGATCGATTTAACTGTGTGCATCTACCAACTCACGCGAGCTTTTCCGAAAGACGAATTGTATGGTTTGGTTTCGCAGATGCGCCGTGCCAGTGTATCCGTTGCGAGCAACATTGCAGAAGGACGAGGACGCTTGAGCTCCGCGGAGTTCCGGCAGTTTCTCGGGCTAGCGCAGGGATCAATCTATGAGCTTCAAACTCAACTCATCGTTGTCAACAGGCTCACCTTGGCGAGCGCGGATGCACTCACCGAAGCTGGGCTCCTTAGCAACGAAGTGTCTAAGATGCTTGCTTCCTTCATTCAGACTCTCAATTCAGCTGCTGGCAAGAAGAAGCTAGGAGCTAGAAGCTAGGAGCTAGAAGCCATGAGTCTTCATATCGTCGTCTGCGCGGGGATTGTGCCCGATCCGCTGCAGACGCTGGAACCAACCACAGGGCCGTCGGGGCCGGGGATCAAGAACGAGATGGTGTTGCCCGCTGTGCTAGATCCGTGGGCGGCGAGCGCGCTGTATGAGGCGGCCAACCTGGCTGCGAAGAATCCTGGCAGCAAGGTCTGGCTGGTTTCGCTGGGGCCAAAGGCAAAGCTGCAGCAAGTGATGATGACTGTGGCGCAGAAGGTCGCCTTCGAGCTGGTTCCGGTCGACGGGCCGATCGGCGGCTTCCCGGATGCGCATGCCACGGCGGCGGCGCTGGCGGACGCGATTGAGGCGATTCCGGGGCTGGATCGGGCGCGGCTGCTCGTCTTCGGCGGGTGGGAGTCGGCGACGCGGGGCGCGGGCGTCGTGCTGCAGCTTGTGGGCGAGCGGCTGGGCATCGTGGACCAGTTTCAGGGAGTTGACCAGATCGACTTGCGCGAGGACGGATCGTTTGAGGTGCTGGAGCGCGTGGAAGGCGGCAAGCACCAGGTGAGCGTGTGCGCGGGCGCGCCCGCGGTGCTGGGCTGGGCGACGGGGAATCTGCCCGAGCCGCGGAACAATCCGCAGGTGGGCATGGCCAATATGCGCACGATCATGCCGGCGCTGCAGAAGGCGAAGTCTGTGGCGCTCGAGGCGAACGGGTTGAAGTATGTGGCAGTGAACCTGCCCAGGCAGCAGCGCGAGACGCGCGTCGAGAAGAACCTGAGCGCGGAGGAGATTGCGCGCGAGATCGTGGAGTGGATCGAGAAAGACAACAGATAGCCATCAGCTTTCAGCTATCAGCCGTCAGCTAAAAACGCGCAAGACAAAAGCTGAGAGCTGAAGGCTGAAAGCCCAGGAGAAACAATGCAATCCATTCTCGTACTCACGCACGCCGACGAATCCGGCTCCGCGCTCACCAAGGCCTCGCTTGAAGCCGTCACCGCGGGCGTCGATCTCGCCGCGCGGCTGGGCGCGGAGCTCGCGATCGGTATCGTCGCCAAACACGCAAACCACGCCGCGGCGCAGGTGGCGGGCGCGGCGCCTCGAGTCCTCGCCGTTCAGGGTGAGGCGTTCGCGCAGGCGCGGTTTGCATCGGATGCCGCCGCGTGCACGGAGATCTGCCGCGCGGCGATGCCGACGATCGTAGTCGCACCCGATAGCTCGCGCTTTGCGCGCGTGATGGCCGTGGTGGCCGCGCGTATGGGCGGCGCGATCGACACACATATCGCTGCGCTCGCCACGCACATTACGGCCATCGGCGGCGCGGAAGCCGTGGAAGCGACACGATGGTTCTACCGCCAGCGGATCGAAGCGGTCATCACGCGCGACAAGCGGCCGTGGTTTCTGCTTCTGGATGCCGGCACGCACGCGCCCTTCGCCGGTGAGGGGCCGCACGCTCAGCCGGACGAAATTGCCATCGCCGTCGAGCTGCCGGAGATGCGCACGCAGGTGACGGGCTTCCGCGCCCCGAAGTTCGATCAGCAAACGATTCGTCCCGAGGCAAAATTGCTCTTTGTCGCAGGAGCGGGATGGACGAAGAAGCAGCCGGACGGACAGGTGCATGCGGAAGAGGCGGGAAATCTGATTCTCGGATTCCTTCATCTCTCCGGCGCGTCGCTGGGCAGCTCGAAGTCGCTGGTGGATCAGGGGGGCGAAGGGCAGCCGGTGCTGCCGTTTTTGACGCATCTCAACCAGGTGGGGCAGACGGGATCGACGCCGCGGCACGCGAAGGGGCTGGCCACCTGCTGCCACGGCGAGGAGCCACACGTCGTGGGCTGGCGGTTCATTGGCGAGCGGCGAGCCGTGTCGCTCGACGCGAACTGCGGATGGACCCGCGGCAAGGCGGACGTGGTTTACGTGGCGGACGCGTTTCAAGTGATGGCGAAGGTGAACGAGTTGCTCGGAGAGGCAGCTTCCCGCTCCTAGCTTCCAGCCCGATTTGTGCGGAATGTGCTGTCGAGGTATCCCGGGTCTCAAAATCGAGGCGCGGGGTACCCCCTTATTGTGCTTTGGACGCATTTAAAGCGTGATTCCTCGCGATTCACAGGACCCCGATTTCATTGTGTTAGGTTGAGAATTTGGAGCGAAAAGTTATGGGGCAGATCACGGAGTTCATCAAGCATCATTACCGTCATTTCAATGCTGCGGCGCTGGTGGATGCGGCCGAGGCCTACAACAAGCTGCTGGCCGAGGGCGGGAAGATGTTCGTGACCATCGCGGGCGCGATGAGCACGGCGGAACTGGGGCTGTCGCTGGCCGAAATGATCCGGCAGGACAAGATTCACGGGATTTGCTGCACGGGGGCGAACCTGGAAGAAGACGTGTTCAACCTTGTCGCGCACGACTATTACGAGCGCGTGCCACACTATCGCGACCTGACTCCGGCCGACGAGGCGGCGCTGCTCAAGCGGCACATGAATCGCGTGACGGACACGTGCATCCCCGAAGAAGAGGCGATGCGGCGGATTGAGAACGAGGTGCTGGCGGAGTGGGTGAAGGCGGACAAAGCCGGCGAACGGTGGTTTCCGCATCAGTTCATGTACAAGATACTGCTGTCGGGGGTGCTCAAGAAGAGCTACCAGGTCGATGCCAAAGACAGTTGGCTGCTGGCGGCAGCGAAGAAGAATCTGCCGATGTTCGTGCCGGGCTGGGAGGACGCCACGCTGGGGAACATGTATGCGGGACACTGCATCACGGGCGACGTGAAGAAGGTGCACACGGTGCGGACGGGCATCGAGTACATGATGGAACTCGCCGAGTGGTACACGGAGACTACGAAGACGGCGCCGCTGGGATTTTTCCAGATCGGCGGCGGGATTGCGGGGGACTTTCCGATTTGCGTGGTGCCCATGCTGCACCAGGACCTGCAGCGCGAACATGTGCCGCTGTGGGCGTACTTCTGCCAGATTTCGGATTCGACGACGAGCTATGGGTCGTACTCGGGCGCGGTGCCGAACGAGAAGATTACGTGGGGAAAACTGGGAGAGAAGACGCCGAAGTTCATTATCGAGAGCGACGCGTCAATTGTGGCGCCGCTGGTGTTTGCGGTTGTGCTGGGGTGGTGAAAGAAACAGGGACTAGGTGTGAGGTTTCAATAGATTGTCCATCTGATCTGAACCTGTAAAGCTGGGTTTGCGAAGACTCAGCGATTCAGGAGACCAGATGGACTATCACCAGAATGCACGAACCATGGTTTGGAGTCGAGAAGAGATGGCGAAGCGGGTGATCGAGCAGGGAAGCACGTTGGCGGCGGCTGCAGCCGCCGCCAACGTGAGCCCGAAGACCGCTGCCAAATGGGTGGCGCGCTATCGGGCGCTGGGCCTGGCCGGGCTCGCAGACCGCAGTTGCAGGCCGCTCCGCCTGCGCAGGCCCACTAAGCCGGAGCTGGCGGAGCGGGTCGAGTTGCTGCGTCGCCAACGCTGGACCGGGTTGCGCATCGCGCAAGCCACAGGCCTCAGCCGGGCCACGGTTAGCCGTATCCTGCGCCGGCGCAAGCTCAGCCGCATACGCGATCTGGAACCACGCCCACCCGTGCTGCGCTATGAGCACGCCGCGCCCGGGGACCTGCTGCATCTGGACATCAAGAAGCTGGGCCGTATCGCCAAGCCCGGCCATCGCGTCACCGGCAACCTCGCCGACCGCACCCGGCGCGTGGGCTGGGAGTACGTCCACGTCGCCATCGACGACCACTCCCGCATCGCCTTCTCGGCCATCTTCCCGGATGAAACCGCGGCTTCAACTGTCGCTTTCCTCTGCCAGGCTGTGGCCTACTACGCACGGCTGGGCATCCGCTTCCGCGGCCTGCTCACCGACAACGGACCGGCCTATCGCTCGCGCCGCTTCGCAAAGGTATGCAGGGAACTCGGCATCAAACATCGTTTCACCCGGCCCTACACCCCGCGCACCAACGGCAAAGCCGAACGCTTCATCCGCACTGCTCTACAGGAATGGGCCTATGCCCGCATTTATCAGAACTCCGATGAACGCTGCGCCCAGCTTCTGCCCTGGATACACGAATACAACTGGCACAGACCTCACGCCAGTCTCAACCACTACACTCCCATCAGCAGAGCAGGCGCAGATCGGAACAATCTGTTGACACTACACAACTAGGGGCTAGGGACTAGGGACTAGGGACATAGGGAGCGAGAGATCGGAAAACAGAGATCAAGGATCGGGATGTGGAAGCCGTTGGCGCATGGTGTGGTGGCGAGCGTACTGCTTTTGTCGTGCGCGGCGGCGGGAGCGGAGCCGGATCAAGGGTACTGGCGGGCGGCAAGTTCGGCAGCGACGTCGATTACGAGCGACATAACGATTGGCAAGGAGAAGTTGACGATCGACTTTATCGCCTATCCGCTGGCTCCGATTCGCGCGCTGAAGCCGGTGGAGGTGAGCGCGGTGTTCGACGCGGACGTGAACGCCGGCATCAATGGGACGCTTTACCGGCTGCGGGTTCCGGCAATGCAGCGCTTCGAGCACAAGAACACGTTGTGCGGGGACGAGGACACGCAGTGGATGGCGACGTATGTAACGGGAAAGACGCTCGAGGTAGCGTTCTTCTCGGGCGACGACATGCCGGTGTTCACGTTCGATGCGATCTCGAAGTCGACAACGCTGTGCGGGACGTTCGCGTACTCGCGGTGAAGGACAGTGATCAGTGCTCAGTGTACAGATCGTCGTGCTGAGTTAGCGGCTGTGGATTCCCCACTGACGAGCAAGATTCTCCGATTGCGGGGGAATCAGACTTGGAGTAGCCAATGAGCGAAATCCTTCAGGCTCAGTTGTCAGCCAGCACCACAAACCGGCCGTTCATTTCCTGTCCGTCCACGCTTTCAAACGCAGGCTGGCCCAATGAGGGCAAGCCAATCTCCCATTGGGGTCCTTCGAGTTCCGGCAAGGGGCGCGCCTGGAAGAGCTTCTTGCATTGCCGAGCGGTCCACCGGGCCCATCGCTTCGACTTCTTTCGCCGCGCACTGTCAGTGGAGATGCCCGTACCTGCATACATCTGCCGGTAGAGCTTGGAGAGGAAGATGAATCCGAGGCGGGCGCGCAAAGTCGGAGTACACGCTGACCGCTCCCAGATGGCTCCCCACGTGTAGAACCTGTCCCACACCTTTTGCGTGCGCTCGCGAATCTCGTCGGAGCTCATGGTCGGATGGGGCGTAAACATTTTGGGCCGCACTTCGGTGGGAATCATCCAGTAGCGCGTGATGGGCACGCCGCCCACCATCATGGGATCGACGGCCTGCTCTTTCTCCCATCGGCCGAAATCGACGGTGCCGGGAAACGGAGTCATCATGACAAATTGGGCGAAGGTTACGCCGGCCTTGATCGCCATTTCGACTGTGGCGGTGAAGGTTGCTGGCCGGTCGGTGGGCAGGCCGAAGATGAAAGAGCCGAGGACGTGAACTCCGTGCTGCTTGAAGGTTTGCAGTTGTTTGGCCAGAGCCTCTCCTGAGTAGTTCCAGTCCTTATAGATGGCCTTGAGCCCTTCCGGAGTGACCGCTTCAACGCCAACGAGCGCTCCCTTGATGTTGGCCTTGCGCATGGCGTCGAGATAGCTGCCGTCTTCGCCAGCCTCCATGGTCATTTGCGTAAAGAACACCATGTCTTTGGGCAGTTTGGCCAGCTCTTCCATTAACATGAGGCGCTCGTTGCGAATAGCAGTGAGCTCGTCGAGCTTGGCTGTATTGCCTTGCTCGCGCGCGAGGCGCAGATCGGTGAATGTGACGGGATAGAAGTTGTCGTCGGCCAAAGCGATGAAGCGAAAGCCAAGACGGCGCAGGGCGATGATTTCGTCGACGACGTTTTGAAATTTTCTCTGTCGAGGCTTCTGACCGTCGGTGCGCCAGACGCTGCAAAAGGAACAGTGCTTGGGGCAGCCGCGAATGGTTTGCACCGAGGCCCACATATACTTTTGGGGATTCATCAGATCCCAGCGCGCGGAAAGGAATTCGCCGCCTTCGATGCGGCCGCCTTCGTAGATTTTTTCGGGCTTGCCGGCGAGACAATCGGTGACGACCCGAGCCCAGGCAATGTCTCCGTCGCCTTTCACTACGGCGTGCGCTTCGCCGCGTTCGAGAGCCTCGTCAGGAAAGAGGGTGGCGTGAATGCCGCCATAGACGACCCAAGCCCCGCGAGCGCGCGCCATGCGGCCAACCGCATATCCGCGCAGGGCGTTGCCGGTGTGCACGCTGATGCCGACGATGTCGCCGGGCTGGATGGATTCGGGAACGATCTGCTCGAGCGATTCATCGATGAGGATAGGATCTCCGACGGATCGGGGTGTTGCGGCTGCAAGCACGAAGAGCCAACGCGGCGTGATGACCGCGGTGCCAAAGGAATTGTCGCTGGGATTGACAAGATGAACGCGCACGCGGACCAACCTTTCGCCGTACAGGTGCGGTTGGCGTCACAGCAATTTCGGGGTTGCCGTAATGCGGGGGTAATGATCGGTAGCGGCACCCAAATGAAGAAGATGCCACGCTGAAGTTGCACCACGGCAATTGGCCCAGATATTGACCGTGCGAACGCGTATGTTACCGGGTAAGAGGACCCAGGAAAATCCGGCGCGCCTTCGTGGGCGCACAGAATTTCCCGAGAGATTGGCTTCCCGGGACAGTTGTGTCAATGGTACAGCTTTTGGGCGGAATTGTGGGGAGATTTTTGGGCGGAACGGCCAGGATGAAGATAAATTCATGGAAAAGCGGGGGAACTTAGCATTGCGCGTCAGCCGACGCGGGAACATTCCTCGACGGGGATGGGAACCTGCTCGACGATTTCGAGGCCGAAGCCTTCGAGGGCGGGGATGTGCATGGGCGTGTTGGAGAGGAGGCGGATGCGCTGGATTCCCAGATCGGAGAGGATTTGGCCGCCGAGGCCGATGGCGCGGAGGATGCGGCCGGTGCGGGCTTGCGAGCCTTCGCGGGAGCGCAGTTCCTGGTGCAGGATGAGGCGCCCGGTTTCAGCGGGTGAGACGCCGGCGGGGGCGGCGGTTCCCTCGGGGCCAAAGGCGGGCACGGGCGCGCGCTCGATTTCGAATCCGCGCGAGGTGTTGTGCAGGTAGAGGATGACGCCGCAGCCTTCCTCGGCGATCATGCGCATGGATTGATCGAGGATCTCGCGGCAGTGGCAGTCGGCGGAGAAGACGTCGCCGGCAGTGCAGCGGGTGTGGACGCGGACGAGCACGGGATGCGGGCAGGGAGGGCGGGATTCCGGTTGGGCGGCCGACGCGGGATCCGGACTGCCGGACAGGCCGTTGGCAAAGGGCGCGGGCGGCGCGGGAGCAGGTCCCAGGTGGAAGGCGGGACAGTCGGGGCAGAGGTCGCCGCGGATGAGCGCGATGTGGCTCTCGCCGCCGTTGACCTCGCTTTCGTAGGCGATCATGCGGAACTCGCCGTAGCGGGTTTGGATGCGGCTTTCGCCGGCGCGGACGATGGTGCGCTCGTGGCGGAGGCGGTAGCGGATGAGCTCGGCGACGGTGAGGATTTTGAGCCCGTGCTCGCGGCAGAAGGGGATGAGGTCGGGGATGCGGGCCATGGCGCCGTCGTCGCGCATGATTTCGCAGAGCACGCCGGCGGGAGTGAGGCCGGCGAGGCGGGCGAGATCGACGGAGGCTTCGGTTTGGCCGGCGCGGACGAGGACGCCGCCGCGGCGGGCGCGGAGGGGAAAGACGTGGCCGGGACGGGCCAGATCGGCCGCGGTGGAGCGGGGATCGATGGCGGTGCGGATGGTATGCGCGCGGTCGAAGGCCGAGATGCCGGTGGTGACGCCCTCGCGGGCCTCGATGGACTCGGTAAACGCGGTGCCGAAGCGGGAGGTGTTCTGCTGGGTCATGGGGAAGAGACGCAGGGTTTCGGCGCGCTCCTCGGTGAGGGTGAGGCAGATGAGGCCGCGACCGTAGCGGGCCATGAAGTTGATGGCCTCGGGGGTGACGTGCTCGGCGGCCAGGGTGAGGTCGCCCTCGTTCTCGCGGTCTTCGTCGTCGACCACGACAACCATGCGGCCCGAGCGGAAATCGGCTACGGCGCCGGGAACGTCGGTGAAGGGGGGCTCGGGAGTGCGAGGAGGTTGGGGCATATACGGAGTGACGCAGCTTTATTTTCGCTTATCTGGGGAGGGAATGCCAGAAAGGCCGGGGCGGCTATTTAAGGTGCAGTTGCCGGTTTGCCGGTCACTCGCTCGCAACGCGGATGCGCAGCGGGTCCAGTTGCAAGCCCTAATGTTCGCTAGCGCGCTTTTTCTGATCAGCGATCAGCGCCTCGATTGCGGCTTTTCCGCGTGCGAAATCGTTGCGGTTTGCTTTACGAAATTGACCTATGCGGAGAATCTCTAAAGCGTGATCGTAGCGCGAAGCGTGGGCTCCCGCCTTGTCCTTTATCTTCCCTAAACCGTCCAGATTCTCTTTGCGATGTTCCAGTAAATGAAGAAGGCTGATTTCAATCAGATTGTCGTACGAAACCGAATACCATTCCGAGGAAGGCCAGCTTGACCAATCATCATTTATCCGCGACAAAAGGTTCTCTAAGAACACCGGCCCCAGTATGACACGCGATGTTTTGGCAATCTTGGACTCAAGGTAGTATGAAGAGATAAGGGCGGGGCCGATTGTTTCGGATTCCGACCAATAGATTTCGCCGAGGTCTATAGCGCCACGTAGTGTAAAACCTTCCCGAATTGCCGCCGCCCAAGCCATTTGGACGCCATGAGACACCACAGTCATTGCCTTCGTTACATGGTGCAAGTTTCCGGCGGAAGGCAGGGCGTAAGACACGACTATCGAGTCGAAGACTGTATGGACACGCGCTTTGTGTACTTTGGGATCGAATAATGGCGTTCCGGAAGTGCGGAAGGCCGCTCCAGCGTTACGAATATCAGCTGCGGCTTCCTTAATGCGGAGGAGTCGGTCAAGAGGAGAATTGTTCGGGTCGTTCCACGACGATGCCACCTCCGCAGAAAACCCGAGCAGATCAATGAATGCGACTAGAGCCCACCCCTTGAATGTCTTCGGATTGCCCTCTGCTTCACTGTCTCCCCCTATTGAGATCGTTGGGGATCGATTAACGTCGTTTAGGCTCACGCTTCTTTTCTCCGGTTATTAATTCTAAACAGATGTGCATGTTTCGACGTACTTGGTAGGCGCAAAAGTAGTAACGGACGTTTGTGGGCGAGTAGTGGGCGAGTGGTCGCCGATTTGGGAATTGCACCAAGGTGTTTTCGCGGCCATTCTGCCTCCGGGTTTGCAATCACAATCTGTGATCTCAAACCGAGCTTGCTTGGGCGGTTCCCAGGTCCCCAAATGCAAGGGACCTGGGGCACCCAAGTTCCTGTGTTGGGGGGAGGGATTCACGTGCAGCAAAAACGCCGCCCGAAGGCGGCGTCTTTGTGCAAACTGGCGGAAGTGCTACAACGTCGATTCAATCTCAAAGCCCCAGGCCTCAAGCAGCGCCTCAGGAATATATTTGGAATTCTTATTACGGCGCGCCCACTCGCGGAGGCGGGTGGAACGGATGTATTGGTCCGGGGGCAGCTTGAACTCCTTCGTGATCTGCTCGAAGGAGGTGACAGTGGGCACAACGGGGCCAATGGGCTCCGGCTTGCCCCAGTTCGGATTACCACGACGTTTTGCCATCGATTTGTGTGTCCTTGAAAGGAGGATTTGAGTGGTTCATCCTCGGACGGGGAGTGGGTTACTGAGTGCCCCGAGGTACTACGATTCTTATTTTAAGGATATTTTGTTCAAAAATCAATAGGAAAGCGCGAGTTGGGAGGGCCGGGAGCAGAGGTTGGGTGGAGGCTGGACTGTCACTTAAGTTATTGAATAAAAATGTTTTGCTAGTTTATTCTTCGATTCCCACAGAGACGGATCGGCGCGATTGCTGGCGAGGCGCTGGCAGGGGAGCGGGCCGGGGCGGCACGAACTTCGTATGACAGCATTCTGGCGGGTAATTGCTACAGTCCTGGTGCTTTTGGGCGGTGTGGAGATGGGCCGTGAGGTGGAATTGACGGTGAGCCGCCAGGCGCTGGAGCGGACCCTGAAGCTTAAGATTTCGATTCACCTTTGCAGGGGATGTTCATTTGCCAAGGAGCCGCAAGGCTTTGAGAGGTTGGCCAGGATGGCGGAGGAAACGCGGAACCGATTCATCGGCGACATTCACGCTGGGGACGCGTTCCAGAAACTACCGTTTCCTTCAGACCTCCGGTTCCGGCTCCGGCGGGACAATATGGCGCTTCATTTTCGTATGCGTGCAAGAATTGCGGAAAGGTCCAGACGACGCCGGATTTCATATTGAGGTCTTCGCCGCCCGCTATGCAGCAATGAGTTTCTTGTATTCCAACCCGTGCGCTTCGATCGGCTTCATCGCGGTATCGCGGAAAAGGCGACGGACTCCGACGGAGACACTGTTCCGTGACGCAGTTTTCGCTTCAGGGTATAGAATCCCGTGCAGACGCACTCCCGTGGAGGAGAAACCCTGATGATGACACTCACACGTAGAGAGTTTGGACGGCTCGGCGCGCTGGGCATTGCGGCACGCTTTGTGCCGGTAGTGCAAGCGCAGGATGCAACCCAAAGGAGCGGCCGTAAAACCGGCTACGCCATCATCGGCCTGGGACGCATCGCCGACGAGTTTATGCGCGGTGTGCAACTGACGACCAACTCCAGCATTACCGGCCTGGTGAGCGGTCACCGCGATAAGGCCGACAGGATCGCGGCGCAGTACGGCGTTCCCGCCGGCTCGATCTACAACTACGAAAACTTTGACGAGATCGTCCGCAATCCGGCAATCGACGCGGTCTATGTGGCGCTGCCAAACTCGATGCACGCCGAGTACACCATTCGCGCCGCAAGGGCGGGCAAGCATGTGCTCTGCGAAAAACCCATGTGTACGAGCGTGGACGACGCCGACGCCATGATCGACGAATGCAAGAAGGCGAACGTCAAGCTGATGATCGCCTACCGCGGCTACTATGAGCCCACCAACCTCAGGGCAGCCCAGCTCATCCGTGACGGCGCACTCGGCCAGGTGCAGGCCATCCAAAGCGCCTTAGGCTTCAACATCGTCGCCGGGGAGTGGCGCCTGAACAAGAAGCTCGCCGGCGGCGGCCCACTTTACGACGTCGGCATCTACTGCCTCAACGCATGCCGATGCCTGACCGGCGAGGAGCCCTCGCAGATTGCGGCCTTTGCCTCGACCATCGATCGCGACGGCCGCTTTGACGAGGTGGAAGAGAACGTCACCTGGAACATGAAGTTCCCTTCCGGCATTATGGCCAGTTGCGCCACCAGCTACGGCGCCGACACAACCGGATACTTCAAAGTGTATGGCTCAAAGGGATGGCTGCAGGTAGATCAGGCGTTCGCCCGCGAGGGTCTCCACCTGCGCGCCGAGTTGCAGGGCGCCAGACTCGACGAGCCGAACCCGGCGCGGGATCCCTCGCATTTCCAGGCCGAGGCCGAGCACTTCTCGCATTGTGTTCAAAACGGCCTTGAGCCGAAGAGCCCGGGCGAGGAAGGCCTGCGCGACATGCAATGCATCGCCCAGATCTATAGCTCTGCCGGGATCGCAAGCTAAAAATTTCAAAGTGGCCGGGCTGCATCTAAGGCGGTTCTCCTGCAACTATGAGCCATTTCGGACAGAATTCAAGGTGGCTTTTTCTTGATGAAAAAGCCACTTAGCGATTGTGCCTTGGTCTACGCCTGCAGGAGACCCGCTATAGGCGCGCCGTGGAACCGCATGGCGTCGTCAAGGGCGCCTTCCTGAATATGCGGAAAGTCTCGCTTCGAGAGGCTCGGCCACTGGGGTTTGGTGAGCAGAGTTATGCCAGCCGCGATGATAAAATCAGGCTTTTGGAGACAAAAATGCCTGATGCATCGTGTGATATTGGCCTGATTGGCCTTGCAGTGATGGGACAGAATCTTGTCCTCAACATGAACGACCACGGCTTTAAAGTGGCCGTATTCAACCGCACAGTCTCGAAGGTGGACGACTTTCTGGCCAATGAGGCCAAGGGGACGCAGGTGGTGGGAGCGCACTCGATCGAGGAACTGACCAGCCTGCTGAAGCGGCCACGCCGCGTGATGCTGATGGTGAAGGCGGGCGACATCGTGGACCACATGATCGACGAGGTGACGCCGCACCTGGAGGCAGGCGACATCATTATCGATGGCGGCAATTCGCTGTTCAGCGATTCGACGCGGCGCACGAGGGCGCTCAAGGAGAAGGGGATTCTGTTTATCGGTACCGGCGTTTCCGGCGGCGAAGAGGGCGCACGGCACGGACCGTCGATCATGCCGGGCGGAAATCCGGCGGCGTGGCCGCACGTAAAGCCGATCTTCCAGGCGATCGCGGCCAAGGTGGAAGACGGAACGCCGTGCTGCGACTGGGTGGGCGAAGAAGGCGCAGGGCACTACGTGAAGATGGTGCACAACGGCATCGAATATGGCGACATGCAGTTGATCTGTGAGGCCTACGACCTGCTGAAGCACGGGCTGGGATTGACGGCCGACGAGTTGCACGAGGTGTTCGCGGAGTGGAACAAGGGCGAGCTGGACAGCTACCTGATCGACATTACAAGCCAGATCTTCGCCAAGAAGGATGAGGACGGCTCGCCGCTGGTGGACAAGATACTGGACACGGCGGGACAGAAGGGAACGGGTAAGTGGACGGTGATCAGCGCGCTCGACGAGGGCCAGCCGGTGACGCTGATCGGCGAGAGCGTGTTCGCGCGGTGCCTGTCGGCGCTGAAAGAGGAACGCGTGGAAGCGTCGAAGGTTCTGCGCGGGCCGAAAGCGGCGGCCAAGGTGGGCGAGCGCACAAAGTTCATCGAGGACGTGCGGAGGGCGCTGTTCTGCTCGAAGATCATCAGCTACGCGCAGGGCTACATGCTACTGCGGGCCGCGGCCAAGGAGTACGGCTGGAACCTGAATATGGGCGGCATCGCGCTGATGTGGCGCGGCGGATGCATCATCCGCAGCCAATTCCTGGGCAAGATCAAGGACGCGTTCCGGAAGAACAAGAAGCTGGACAATCTGCTGCTCGACAAGTATTTCGCGCGGTTGGTGAACAAGTACCAGGCGTCGTGGCGCAAGGCGCTGACGCACGCGATCAAGCTGGGCGTGCCCACGCCGGCGTTTTCGACGGCGCTGGCGTTCTTCGACGGCTATCGCGCGGGACGGCTGCCGCAGAATCTGCTGCAGGCGCAGCGCGATTACTTTGGCGCGCACACCTATGAGCGCGTGGACCAGCCGCGCGGGCAGTTCTTCCACACCAACTGGACGGGGCACGGGGGAAGGGTTTCGTCGACGACTTACAACGCGTGAATGCAGCTACTAGCTTCTAGCTTTTAGCTGCCAGCTTGTTCTCGTTGGGTTGGCGAATCCGGCCACCGGAACCACCGAAACCGGCTTGGACTCACCGACTCAACCCACCAATGAAGGAACGGGCGGCAAGTGAAGAACCTCGAGGTATCGCTTTCAAAGTTGAAAGGTTCTACGGCCGAAGTCGTGCCTTCCGGCGCGTACCCAGAGTCGGGCGCTGCTTCTGCTCAAATAAAACTCAGCGACGGTACATTCGTCCGCGTAGATTATTGGAGGCTTTTGATAAATAACAAGGCGGGCGTGAGCAGCTTTGATCACGGGCAAAAATACGGATTGCCAGCACCAATTGATTCAATCTCGCATCTTCAAGATCGATTACGAAATAGACGAGTAGTTGACGCTGAATTGGATCTGCGTATAGGCGACCTTTTTCTTCGTTTCGATGAGGGCGTCGAGTTGCAGTTGCTGAACCTGACAGGCTATGAGGACTGGGAAATCCAGTTTCCCGATGGAACAGGGGAGTACTCCAATTACGCGCGACCCTATGCGGAGATCGATTGGACAAGGCTTTAACTTCAGATTGAGCAGGCAGCGGATCGGGCGGCTCAAAGCGCGGAAGCGGCGGTGCGAAGCGCGAGTTAGAATGGCCCCATGCTCCTGCACGAAGACCGCCTGTTTCCCGCCGAGTCAAGCGTCCGCAACGTGGCGAGATCGCTGTACGATGGGGTACGCAATCTTCCCATTATCAGTCCGCACGGGCACACGCAGGCGGCGTGGTTTGCCACGAATGAGCCGTTCCCCGATCCGGCGGCGCTGTTTGTGCAGCCCGACCACTATGTCTTCCGCATGCTCTACAGCCAGGGCGTTTCGCTGGACGACCTGGAGATTGGGCAGCCGGCGGCGAGGGAACCGCGGAAGGCGTGGCGCATCTTTGCCAGCCACTACTCGCTGTTCCGCGGCACGCCCACGCGCATGTGGCTGGATTTCGCTTTTCAAGAGCTGTTCGGGATGACGGAGCGGTTGAGCGCGAAGACCGCGGACGCCTATTTCGACGCGATCGCGGAAAAGCTGCGCAGACCGGAGTTTCTGCCGCGGGCTCTCTACGAGAAATTCAATATCGAAGTGCTGTCGACGACGGAGTCGCCGTTGAATCCGCTGAAGGATCACGAGGCGATTCGGGCCTCGGGCTGGAAGGCGAGGATTCTGCCGGCGTTTCGTCCCGACCCGGTGGTGGATCCGGAGTTCAAGGGATTTGCCTCGCAGGTGGCCCAATTGGGCGAACAGAATGGCGAGGACGCGACGACATGGAAAGGCTATTTGAGCGCGCTCAGGAAGGCGCGGGCGCGGTTCAAATCGCTGGGGTGCACGTCGACGGACCACGGGCATCCCACGGCGCAGACGGCAGACCTGCCGCAGGCCGAGGCAGCGGCGCTGTTCGCGAAGGTGATGGCGGGCAAGGCGGACGCGGCCGAGCGGGAGCTGTTCCGCGCGCAGATGCTGACGGAGATGGCGCGGATGAGCGTAGAGGACGGGCTGGTGATGCAAATCCATCCCGGGAGCATGCGCAACCACAACCGTTCAGTGTATGAGCGGTACGGACGGGACATGGGCGCCGATATTCCCAGGGCGACGAACTACGTGGACGCGCTGCGGCCTCTGCTGGACCGGTTTGGCAACGAGCGCAAACTAACCATCATCCTTTTCACGCTGGACGAGACGGCGTACAGCCGGGAACTGGCGCCGCTGGCCGGGCACTATCCGTGCTTGCGCCTCGGACCTCCGTGGTGGTTCCATGACAGCCCGGAGGGCATGAGGCGCTTCCGCGAACAAACCACGGAGACGGCCGGGTTCTATAACACGGTGGGATTCAACGACGATACGCGGGCTTTTGTGTCGATACCGGCGCGGCACGATATGGCGCGGCGCGTGGATTGCGCGTTTCTGGGCAGGCTGGTGGCCGAACACCGGATGGACGAGGACGAAGCGCACGAAGTGGCGCACGATTTGGCTTACGGCCTGGCGAAGAAGGCGTACCGGCTTTAGCGGAACCGGACTTGCGATCGCTCCTGCGGGCGAACGTCGTGGCGTTGCTCGCTCCTGAGCCCAAAAAGCGGAGATTGCCGTATGAGCCTGTATTGTTCCGTGGGAAGCACTGAGACCGATCTCTCGCCGAAGCAGTTGAAGGAGCTGCTGGCGGAGAGCCTGAGCAAGCTGGGCAAGCGGACGAGCGTGCTGGCGGCGCCGCCGGATCAGAGCCGCGAGCACTCGCGCGCGGGCGAGCTGACGCGCTACGCCTGGGAGCACTACGGTGACCGGCTGAAGGCTGTGTTGCCCGCGATTGGGACGCACACGCCGATGCAGCCCGGCCAGATCGCGCACATGTTCGGGAACATGCCGCAGGAGCTGTTCCGCGTACACAACTGGCGCACCGAGATCGAGACGCTGGGCGAGCTGCCGGCGGAGTTTATCCGCGAGCAGTCGGAGGGCAAGCTGAATTACACCTGGCCGGCGCAGGTGAACAAGCTCATCTCGCGGGGCGGCTTCGACCTGATTCTCTCCATCGGGCAGGTAGTACCGCACGAAGTGATCGGCATGGCGAATCATGCCAAGAACATTCTGATCGGCACAAGCGGGCGCGAAGGCATCAACCGCAGCCACTACCTGGGCGCGGTATACGGGATGGAGCGGATCATGGGCCGGGCCGTGAATCCAGTGCGCAACGTGCTGAACCGCGCCTGCGAGCTGTTCCTGCGGCATGTGCCGATCGTGTACGTGCTAACGGTTGTGGGGCGCGGGAAGAACGGCGGGCTGGCAGTGCGCGGGTTGTACATCGGCGACGATCTGGAGTGCTTCCTGAAGGCCGCGGAACTGAGCCTGAAGGTGAACTTCGAGATGCTGGACAAGCCGATGCACAAAGCCGTTGTGTATCTCGACCCGGCCGAGTTCCGCAGCGCCTGGATCGGCAACAAATCCATCTACCGTACGCGCATGGCGCTGGCCGACGGGGCGGAGCTGATTATTCTGGCGCCGGGCGTTGGCGAGTTCGGCGAGGACAAGGGGATCGACACGCTGATCCGCAAATACGGCTACCGCGGGACGCCGGCCACGCTGAAAGCGGTGAGCGAGAATGCGGACCTGGCCGCGGACCTGAGCGCGGCTGCGCATCTGATTCACGGCTCGCCGGAGGGGCGGTTCAAGATCACCTGGTGCCCGGCCCATCTCAGCCGCGAAGAAATCGAAGGGGTGGGATTCGCGTACGGCGAGCTGAAGGCGATGACCGCGCGCTACGATCCGAAAAAGCTGCGCCATGGGTGGAACCGGGTGGATGGAGAAGAAATTTTCTTCATCGCCAATCCGGGACTGGGACTGTGGGCGCACCGCCAGCGGTTTGAATGCAGCCAGTCAGCGAGCCGGCAAGCCAGCGAGTTGGCGGGCCGGCCGGCAGGCGCGCGCGGATGGAAAATCCGCTTGCCTGCGAAGTCTTGGTCTAGGTAGAGTCTTTGCATGGCATCCCCAGCCAAAATCCAGCCGTAACTTGGGAGGTCAAGTGAGAGCGAGTTTTGGAAGGTTATGGACGGCGGCTGCCGTTGCGCTGGTGTGTTTTTGCGCGACGGGCTGTGGCAACAGCGTGAAGGGCCATACTTACGCAGGCAACGGGCAACTGGTAAGCATTCAGTTCCAGTCCGGCGGCAAGGCCTATGCGAGCATGGGTCCGATGACCTCGAACTGCACCTACACACAGAATGGCAAAGACGTCACGCTCATTTGCGAAGGCGATACCGAGCAACTGACGCTGGCGAGCGACGGCTCGCTGAACGGGCCGCCGGATGGGATGCTGGCGCATTTGACGAGGGTGAAGTAGCCCAAGTTCTTAGCATCAAGCTCTATTTTGGCGGGGTCAGCGGCAGGCGAACGATGAAGCGGGTGTCGCCGGGGCGGGACTGGACTTCGACGGTTCCGCCGAATTTTTGCGTGACGATGCGATGAACAATCTCAAGGCCGAGGCCGGTGCCGGAGCCCTGGGGCTTGGTGGTGAAGAACGGCTCGAAGATGCGGGGAAGCACGTCGGGCGGGATGCCCGGACCATGATCGCCGATGCAGACGACGAGCCACTCGGGCTCGGACCACGTGGCGATTTCGACCTTCGCACCCTCAGGCGAAGCATCCACGGCGTTGTCGATGAGATTGGTCCAGACCTGGCTGAGGGCGTAGCCGCGGGTGCGGATGGTAGAGGGCGAGGCGGCGAAGCGTTTTTCAACCTGGAGCTGCTTGAGGCGCAGCTTATGGCCGAGGATGGTGAGGGTGCTCTGCAGGCTGTCGTGGACGTCGAGCTCCTGGCCTGGCGAGCGCTCGTCGTAGGCGAATTTCTTGACCGCCGCGACAAGGTCGGAGATGCGCGAGATGCTTTCTTCGATGGCGCAGACGAGGGAGACGCTTGAGACCAAAGCGCCGAACCAGTTGAGGGCATCGGAGAAAGAGGCGGGATCGAAGTGCTCCTGGGCGCAGGCGATTTCCTGGCGGTCGAAGCCCATGGAGACGAGGACGGGACCGATGGTGAAGGCGTTTTCGACGCCGGCCTGGGCCAGCCACTGGCTCATGGCTTCCTCGGCGTCGGCCTGCTCGATGCTGCTCATGGCGGGCTGGCTGCAGCCGCTCAGAGCGCGTTCCAGCAAATCTTTCATGCAGTCAAGCTGGGCCGGCGTTTTGGGTTTGCCGCTGGAGCGCAGGCTGAGCTGCTGGAGGCGAAGCAGGTTCTCGCGCAGTTGCGAGGCGGCGCGCTTGGCGGCGGCGCCGGGGTTGTTGAGCTCGTGCATGAGTCCGGCGGCGAGAGTACCGAGAGAGACGAGCTTCTCGCGATGGAGCGCTTCGACCTGGAATGCCTGCAGGCGTTGAGCACTGTCGGCGAGGACGGTATTGCGCAGGGCCGGGCAGCAGGCGAGGAGCGACCAGAAGTTCTGCTCGGTAAAGCGGACGAGTATGGAATTCCGCGCAGCGGAGACGCGAAACATCGACGTAGATCTGCCGATGAGCAAAGGCAGTTCGCCGAAGCCTTCGCCGGAGCGGGCGACGCCCGCCAACGTCCATGAGCCGTCCGATTCAGGGCGCTCGGCGCGTATCTCGCCGTCGAGAACGAGCCAGTAGTAGCGCCAAGGCTCACCGGGACCGGCGAGCACGGCGCCGGACTTAACAGTGACGCGCTCGACACGGGCGACATCGGAAACGGCGCCGGCAACGGCTTCAAAGGGCGTATCGGCAAAGGGGCGGGTCTGGGGCAGGACGGCGGCGAGATCCCGGAGAAGGATCGGTTCGATGTGAATGGGTTGTTCGTTCTCGCTCATCTTGCTCAATCCACGTACATCAATGTTCGTCAGCAGGCCCTAAAACCCCGCCAGATACTGGTGGACGAACTGCACCGCGATGGACCCCTCGCCCACGGCGGAGGCCACGCGCTTGACCGAGCCGGAGCGAACGTCGCCGGCGACAAAGACACCGGGGACGCTGCTTTCGAGCAGGAACGGCTCACGCGGTTCGCGCCAGACCTCGGACAGCTTGCCGCCCTTGCGCAAATCCGGCCCGGCAAGCAGAAATCCGTTTTCGTCACGCAGGATGCACGCCGGCAGCCACGCGGTGACGGGCGCGGCGCCGATAAACACAAACAGCGAGGACGCGGGCGCCTGGGTTTCTCCTGAAGGGCCGCGCAGGCGCAAGGCATCGAGATGCTCATCGCCGAGGGCCTCCAGCACCTGTGTGCGCGCCTCCACCACAACATTGGATGTGCGGGAAATCTCATCGATCAAATATTTCGACATGGTGGCGGAAAGGCCCTCGCCGCGGACCAGCATGGTCACCTTGGCGGCGTACTTGGCGAAGTGCAGGGCCGCCTGACCGGCGGAGTTGGCGCCACCGACGATGAATACCTCCTCGCCTTTGCAGGCCAGGGCCTCAACGAGTGCCGCTCCGTAATAGATGCCACGGCCGGTGAGGCGCTCCGCGCCTGGAATTTCAAGCTTGCGGTATTGGACGCCGGGGGCAAGCAGGACGCAATAGCTGGAGACTTCGCGGCCGCCGGTGAGCTGGACGAAGCGGTATTGACCGTCGATGCGCATGCCGGTGGCGCGCTGGGTGAGGAATTCGGCGCCGAAGCGGGAGGCCTGGGCGTAGGCGCGGCGGCCGAGCTCGGCACCGGTGACGCCGGAGGGAAAGCCGAGGTAATTTTCGATGCGGGAGCTGGAGCCGGCCTGGCCGCCGGGCGCTTCGGGCTCGATGACCAGAGTGCGCAGGCCTTCGCTGGCGCCGTAGAGGGCGGCGGCAAGGCCGGCGGGACCGGCGCCAATCACCACGAGGTCGTAGAAGTCCTGGGCCGCCTGAACGCTCAGGCCGACGCGGCTGGCGAGCAGATCGATCGGAGGATCGACGAGCACGGAGCCGTCAGCGAAGAGGACGACGGGAAGCTTTTCGGGATCCAGTTCTCGGTCCTTGAGGAGGGTGAGTGCTTCATCGCCGGCGGAGACGTCGAGCCAGCGATAAGGAACATGATTGCGGGAGAGGAAGTTGCGCAGGCGATGATCGTTGAGCGACCAGCGGTGGCCGACGACGCGCAGACCCTCGAAGGGCGGCCGGTAACCGGCCTGCCAGTCATCGAGGAGGTCGGTGACAACGGGGTAGAGCTTTTCTTCCGGAGGGTCCCAGGGCTTATTGAGGTAGTAGTGGATGCGGGCGGAGTTGATGGCGCGAATGGCCGCTTCGGTGTCCGCGTAGGCGGTGAGGAGGACGCGGCGCGCTTCGGGGTAGAGAGAGCGCGCCCGCTCGAGCATTTCCACGCCGCTCATGCCGGGCATGCGCTGGTCGCTGACGAGCAGGGCCACGGGCTCGTCGCGGGTTTTCAATTGCGCGAGCACGTCGAGGGCAGCCTGGCCGCCAGCGGCGCGCATGACGCGGTAGGTTTCACCATATTGGCGGCGCAGATCCTGGACCACGGCCTCAAGCACGCTCACATCGTCGTCTACCGCCAATAGGATCGGCCGCGCCATATACGATGAGTGTAGAGCCTGCGCGTCCCAATTTAGTTAATGGTTTCCGCAACTCCGGCTTGAGGTTTTTGTGCTCGAATTGGCCGGCAAGCTGTAATCTCGGTGGTAGCAGTGCTGCGGGGGCTACCGGTCTCAAGGGAGGGCAGGAGCTTGCGCATTCAATTGGAGTGGCCCACAATGTAGCAATTGCAGACATGGCCAAGATCATCCGTGGTTTTGCCGATAGTGAAAAAGAGGCAGAAACAGCAGGCGCCATGGCACGCGGCTCGGATTTTGGCGAAGAAGGGGGAAAAGTCGAGCTTTTCCCAAGAGGGACAGGGGCAGACAGAGCACACGCCATGAACAAGGTCATCCTGGCAGATTCACAAGCGATCTTCCGGGCCGGCACCGCCAAAGTGCTGGCTATGGACGAAGACTTGCGCATCATCGCGCAATGCACAGATCTTGAGCGGATGTACCATGCCATTACCACATTCCCCGGCTCCATCGTCCTGTTTGCGGCGTCACTGCTGCCGGATTTCCCTCGGCTGGCCATGCTGATCGAGACCACAAACAGCCGCGGCATCGTGATCGCGGAGAACAACGACAATCCCGCGACCTATCTGCAGCAGGGCTTTCGCGGCGTGGTGTTTCGCAGCGTGACCAGCCCGGGGCTGATCGAATGCGTGCGTCGCGTTGCCGCCGGCGATAGCTGGTTGCCCACGCAGGCGGCGCCGCCGGAATCGCCGGAAGAGGACATGGTTGGCGCGCGCGTGCGCGACCGCCTGACGCCCAAAGAGATGCGTATCGTGGCGTTGATCGTGCAGGGGTGCAAGAACCGCGAGATCGCTACCCGGCTGAAGACGACAGAACAGGTGATCAAGAATTATCTGCGGTCGATTTACGACAAGACCGGCGTGGGCGATCGCCTGGAGTTGGCGCTCTTTACCATCCATCACCGAGTGCTGGCGAAGGCTGCGGCAGATGTGGGCAACAAAATGGAGGCCGAAAACCAGGCGGTAAGGCAGGCTCCAAATCAGACCGCTCCCGGCGCCGTGGCGTAGGGGCAGCTTCCGGTCCGGGCTCTTCCCAAAAAACCTTTCCTATCCCCTCAAATCTCAGGTTGCGCGAACGAGGCTGAAGGCGAGAATCAGCAGCACGATCAGGCTGACGACCGTATACAAGCGGTCGCGTTCAAGAGCAAAGCCCACCATGGCCATGGCGACCCGCGCTACCGGCGTGGCGATGAGGAGCAGCAGGCCGATTTGTATCAAACCTTCGCTGTGGAAGTGTGCCGCCGACCGGACAATTCCGCGAAGCGTGCGCAAGTCCTGGCTGCCGGGCACAAAGGCGCGATAATCTGCGCGATCGGAGTGGTGCTGGATGAGATAGAAGGCGCCGCCCGCAAGCACGATGGCGGCAGCCAGCAGCACGCCGGTTTGCAGAAGGCGGCCAATGATGTTCTCCAAGCGTCGGTCATTCATGCGGGCTACACCCTCCCCGTAATGCCATTCACAATCATTTCGATGGCGAGAGCCAGAATCACGATGGCGAAGACGGCCCTTAGTGTTCGCACCGGAGCATGCACGAGCACCTTGGCCCCGAGCAAAGCGCCGGCAAGGACGCCGAGCATCACCGGCATGGCGACGCGCGGGTCGATGAATCCGCGGCTGAGGTAAATGCCGGCGCTGGCGGCGGCAGTAACGCCGATCATGAAGTTGCTGGTGGTGGTGGAGACCTTGAAGGGAATATGCATGGCGCGGTCCATGGCGATGACTTTGACCGCGCCGGAGCCGATGCCGAGCAGGCCGGAAAGCGTACCCGCGCCAAACATGAGGCCAAACCCGGCGGGAACATTGCGCACGCCGTATTCCTGGCTGTTGCCGTCAACAGGGTAGGCGCCGCCGAATCGCAAACGGCTAGCGAGGGCATCGGACTCGACTGGACGTTCGCCGCCAGGGGCCCCTTTGAAGGACTGGTACGCAGCCTGGATGAGGACCAGGCCAAAGATGATGGCGAGAGCGTGGGTGCCGATGCGCCCGGCAAGAAAGGCGCCGAGAATCGCGCCCAGCGTGGTGGCAATTTCAAGGAACATGCCGATGCGGATGTTGGAAAACCCCTCGCGAACGTAGGCTGCCGCCGCACCCGAGGAAGTGGCGATGACGGAGACGAGCGAGGCGCCGATGGCGTACTTCATGTTGACGCCGAGCGCGAGGGTGAGCGCGGGGATGACGATGACTCCGCCGCCAAGGCCGGTGAGCGCGCCGAGGAAGCCCGCCAGGAAGGAGAGAATCCAGACTACCGCTGTAAAGTCCCACGCTGTCATCGGGTCTCCTGGTGCGGTTGAGGCGGCGGGAGTGCCGGTTGATGTGACGTTGAACGAAGGCTAGAGCTTTTCGGCGACACTCTTGGCCTGGGTAAAGAGGTGGAGGTAATCCGGGCCGCCGGCTTTAGAGTCGGTGCCGCTCATGTTGAAGCCGCCGAAGGGATGGGCGCCAACCATAGCGCCTGTGCACTTGCGGTTGAAGTAGAGATTGCCCACGTGGAACTCGCGGCGGGCGCGATCGAGGCGCTCGCGACTGGCGGAGTAGACCGAGCCGGTAAGGCCGTACTCCGTGTTGTTGGCCACGCGCAGGCCCTCGTCGAAGCTCGCGACCTTGATGAGAGCGAGCACAGGACCGAAGATCTCCTCCTGCGCAAGAACTGCCTTGGGCGCGACATCGGCGAAGATGGTGGGCTCCAGGAAGTAGCCGCCATCGGAGGTGGCCGGGGCGTTGCCGCCGGCGATCAATCTGCCTTCCTGCTTGCCGATCTCGATGTAGTTCAGGATGGAGTTGAGCGCCTCCCGATTGATGACCGGGCCCAGGTCGTGATTGGCGGCTGGATCGCCAACAGTCAGCGTGGCGACGCGCTCGCGGAGGCGCTCGACGAAGGCGTCGTAAATGGGAGCTTCAAGGATGGCGCGGGAGCAGGCGGAGCACTTCTGCCCGCTGAAGGCGAAGGCCGAAGCCACGATACCTTCGATGGCGGCGTCGAGGTCGGCATCCGCGGAAACGAGGATGGAGTCCTTGCCGCCCATCTCGAGGATGGTGCGCTTGATCCAGATCTGGCCGGGCTGCGTGCGGGCGGCGCGCTCGTGAATCTCGAGGCCTACAGCCTTGGAGCCGGTGAAGGCGATAAAGCGGGTCTTAGGATGCTCGACGACGGCGTTGCCGAAAGACGAGCCGGAGCCGGGGCAGAAGTTGACTACGCCGTCGGGAAGGCCTGCTTCTTCGAGAACTTCGACGAAACGCGCGGCGATGGTGGGCGCGTCGCTGGAGGGCTTGAGAACAACGGTATTTCCCGCGACGACGGCCGCGGAGGTCATGCCGGCCATGATGGCAAAGGGAAAGTTCCAAGGCGAAATGACGGCGCCGGCGCCGAGGGGAATGTAGAACAGTTCGTCGCGCTCGCCGGGATACTGGATGGGCGGGGCGACAGCGGCCAGGCGCAGAGCCTCGCGCGCATAAAACTCAAGGAAATCGATGGTCTCGCCCACGTCGGCGTCGGCCTCGGCCCAGTTCTTGCCCACCTCGTAGATGAGCCAAGCCATGAACTCGAACTTGCGCTTGCGGACGATTTCGGCCGCGCGGAGCAGCAGCGAAGCGCGTTCCTCGGCCGAAGTTCCGCTCCATGAGCCGTAGGCGCGGAGAGCGGCAGACATAGCGGCTTCAGCCTGCGCGGCTCCGGATTTTTGATGGATGCCGACGACCTGGGCGGGGCGCGCCGGATTGATGGAGCGAATCTTGTCGGTGGTCTTGAGCCGCTTGCCGCCGACGATGAGGCTGTATTCCACGTCAAGGTGCGCGGCGACCTGGTCGAGGGCGCGGCGGATGGAGCGCAAATTCTCAGGATCTTTGAAGTCGGTAAAAGGCTCGTTAGCAAACACGCCCCGTGGCGAGCGTGGCGGGATGGGCGGAGAAGCGCCTGCGATAGCCATGACGCATTCAGTTTAGTCCAGCCAGGGGAGAACAGAAATAGAGGCGAGAGGTGGAAACGCCGGGCCGGGGTGGCGCGGGGCGGCGGGCTTTGCAGAGGCAAAGAAAATGGAGCTAAGATAGTGACAAGCGCCGCAAATTTCCCCATAAAGCAGCGGCGTGATTCCCGAAGCCGTGGCAAGGCAAATCCAGAAACAGTTGTTGCGCAATTCCCGCAAACAGAGCCAAGCCACCCTGGAACGATCCTGAAAGCCGGAAAGCCCCTGAGACCGGAGAAACTGCCATGCCGGAGATGGAAGATCCCAAGACGAGCGAAAGCGGAGAGAGCCGGGTCACGCGGCGCCGATTCATTCTGGGCGTGATTGCCGGGGGCGCCGTGGTGAGCGCGGCGAGCTACAAGATTCTCGCTCCGGGCGGGCGCGGGCGTGTCTGGGGCGGCGAGCGGCTGATTACCTTGAATGTGAACGGCAAGCCGCGCCGCGTGGAAGCGATGAAACAGGAGACGCTGGCGTGGACGCTGCGCTACAAGCTGGGCTTGACGGGAACGAAGCTGGGCTGCGACCGCGCGGAATGCGGAAGCTGCACGGTTCTGATCGACGATGTGCCGTACTATAGCTGTTCCGTGCTGACAAACACGGTGCGCGGGCGCAAGGTGGTGACGATCGAAGGACTGGCGGCAGACGACGGGAAGCTGCACCCGGTGCAGCAGGCAGTGGTGGACGAGCAGGGCTTCCAGTGCGCGTTCTGCATGCCGGGCTTCGTGATGTCGGCGGTGGGGTACCTCAAGAAGAATCCCAACCCCACGCGCGAGGAGATGGCGCAAGGACTTTCCGGGAACCTTTGCCGCTGCCAGGACTACACGAAGATTCTGGACGCGATGATGCGCGGCGCCGAAACCATGAGGAGGGCTTGACGATGGCGGAGACGGAGCCCGTGGATGTGTTGAAAGCCGAAAGTGAGAAGCCGCGCCAGTTCGGCACGGGGTACAAGTTGATCGGCAAGGATTACCCGACCAACGACCTGGTGGCGAAGGTGACGGGCCGGGCGAAGTATGCCGAGGATTTTCGCGCGGAGGGAATGTTGTTTTGCCGGCTGGTGCTGAGCCCGATGCCGCACGCGCGCGTGAAGAGCATCCGCGCAGAGAAGGCTCTGGCGATGCCGGGCGTGAAGGCGATTCTTACGCCGGCCGAGGTGCCAGGCCACGCGGATTACATCAACGACAATGGGACCCGGATCAAGGCGGACAAATGGAGCGAGCTGGCGCTGGCCGACGAGCCCATGTACCAGGGCGAGCCGATTCTGGCAGTAGCAGCCGTGGATGAGCTGACCTGCGCGGAAGCGATCGAGAAGATCGAGATCGAGATGGAGCCGCTACCTTTCGCAACGGACCCGTTGGAAAGCCTGCGCCCCGGCAGCTCCAATGCCCGCGAGGAGGGCAACGTTTGGGTAAGGCCGGACTCGGGGCGCGGACCGGAGAAGCTGGCTGTATTGAAGTGGACGGAGGAGGACTTCGCAGCGGAAAAGGAAGGGCGCATGCCCATGGGCCATGCGCCGGAGACGTGGTCGTATGGCGACCTGGACGCGGGGTTCAAAAATGCCGCGCTGGTGCTCGACGAGACGTTCCTGACGCCGGATGTGAGCCACCAGTGCCTTGAACCGCGGACCACGATGGCCTATTGGCAGAACGGCAAGCTCTTCCTTTATACGGGCACGCAGAGCACCTTTCAGACCGTCGCCGCCATCGCGCGCTGGATGCATATGGACGAGGACAAGGTCGTCTTCATCAGCGAATATACAGGCGGCGGATTTGGCAGCAAGATCACGGGCGCGCTGACTCTGGTGATTCCCGCGCTTCTCTCAAAGAAACTTAATGCGCCGGTGATGATGCGCGTGAGCCGCGAAGAAGAGCATTTTATCGGGCGCGCAAGGCCCGGCATTCGGGCGCGCACGAAGATAGGGTTTGCGAAGGACGGGCGTATTACAGCGGTTGACATGTTCCTTGTCTCCGACGCCGGGTCGTACGGCTCGGGCGGCGACGGAGGCTCGTGCGGGAGCATCGCATCGTTGCTGTATCAGCCGCCCGCCATGCGCTGGCGCAACGTGACGATGGCGACCAACACGCCGCCGCGTAGCGCACAGAGCGCGCCGGGGGGCATGCAGGCCATCGCCATCATGGAGCCGATTCTTGCCAAGGCCGCGCGGCAACTGGGCGTGGACCAGGTGGCATTGCGGCGCGCGAACTGCCCGGAGGGCAAGGCGGAGTACGGCCCGCCGAATCGGGAGGGAAAGCGCGCGTACGCCACAAGCTGCTTCCTGAAGCAGGCACTGGACCTGGGCGCGGAGCAGTTCAAGTGGCAGGAGAGAGTGGCGCAACAGCCGAAGCGGATGGGCAGCAAGGTGCGCGGATTGGGCGTATCGCTGAGCTGTTTCCACGGCGGCAGCACCGGCTTCGACGGACTGATCGTCATCACTCCCCAGGGCCGCGTCCAGATCCAATCCGGCATCGGCAACCTGGGAACCGAGGCGCTGATCGACGTGCATCGCGCGGCGGCGGAGGTTCTCGATGTGCCCTGGGATGCGTGCGACATTGTATGGGGCGACACATCGAAACATTTTCCGTACACCTGCGCCTCCGGTGGCAGCCAGACGGTGCACGCCATGACCCGGGCGGCGCACGCGGTGGGCCTTGAGTGCGTGCAGCGGCTCAAGGAAGTGGCGGCAAAGTCACTGGGCGGGCAGCCGGACGGCTATGAGGTTGCCAATCTGCGCGTGTTCCGAAAGGGCGGCGGGCCGGGGCTGAGCTTTGCGGAGGCTGCGCTCCAGGCCATCAAACTGGGCGGCATCTACGACGGGCACGACGTGAATCCCGACGTGAACAAAGCAACAAAGCAATCGGTTGCCGCTTTGGCTGGCCAGGGCCTGGTGGCTTCGGCGAAAGACAAATATCCGCACGACGGGGATTCGTATTCCTATCTCGCCTGCTTTGCCGAGGTGGAAACCGACGTGGAGACGGGGGTTTACCGCATCGTCGATTATCTGGGCTATGCCGACGTAGGCACTGTGCTGCATCCGGCCGCGCTGGGCGGGCAGATCCTGGGGCGCTCGACGCTGGGCATCGGACACGCCATCGGGCAGAAGTGGGTGATCGACCCGCAATATGGCGTCACCGTCGCCGAGCGCTTTTACCAGAACCGGCCTCCGACCATTCTGGATGTGCCGGTGAATATGAAGTGGAACGCGCTGAACATTCCCGATCCGGAGACGCCGGTAGGGGCGCGCGGATGCGGTGAGCCGCCAGTGGGCGGAGGCTGCGCGTCGATTCTGAACGCGCTTTCCGATGCTCTTGGGGACAACATCTTCCAGCGCGCTCCGGTGAATGCGGATACGATTCTGACGTCGTTGGAAGCGGGACGGCCCATGCAAGATCCCTTGATAGCGCATATCTGAGCTCGATGTGAATGGAGTGAGCGATGGCGGTCATACGAGACGTAATGCCGGCATTTGACCTGCTGCAGCCGGACACTGTCGCGGAGGCGCAAAAGTTGCTGCAGCAGAACGGCGAAGAGGCGTGGGTGATGGCCGGCGGGATGGATAGCTTCGACTGGCTGAAAGACCGCATCAAGAAGCCGAAGGTGCTGGTGGACCTGAGCGGGGTTGAGGAGTTGAAGGGGATTCGCGCGACGGGCGGCGGCGTGGAGATCGGCGCTATGACGACGTTGACGGAGATTGCGAATCATGCGGCGATCCAGAGGGATTACAGCTTGCTGGCGCAGGCCGTGGAGCTGGTAGCTTCGCCGCAGATTCGCAACCAGGGCACGCTGGGCGGCAACGTTTCGCAGGATGCGCGGTGCTGGTACTACCGCGGCGGCTGGCCGTGCTATCGCGCGGGAGGGAATATCTGCTACGCGGATACGCCAGTGGGGCGCAACCGGGAACACGCGATTTTTGGCGCGGACCGCTGCGTGGCCGTGCATCCCTCCGATTCCGCTCCGGCGCTGATTGCACTGGACGCGAAGTTCGTGATCCGGACGCCAAAGGGCGAGCGGGTGGTGGATGCGGAGGACTATTTTGTCGGACCGGAGACGGACATTACGCGGCTCAATATTCTCAAGCCGGGCGATCTGCTGACGGCGATTCGCATTCCCGCGGCGTGGGCGGGCGCGAAGTTCTATTTCGAGAAGGTGCGCGACCGCAACGTGTGGGACTTTCCGCTGATGAACGTGGCGTCGGCGATGAAGCTGACCGGGAACACGATCGGCGAGATCAGAATAGCTGTGAATGCCGTAGCGCCGAGGCCGATGAGGTTGAAAGCCGTGGAAGACGCGGTGCGCGGCAAGCCGGCCAATGCGGAAACAGGCGAGATGGCGGGCAAGATCGCTGTGCGGGGCGCCGTGCCGCTGCAGTTCAACGCATACAAGGTTCCGCTGATGAGGAACTTGGTGAAGCGCGCCATTGGCAGTGGGCAGGAGGCGGCGTGAGATTCATCCAATGGGCGACAAGTCCGTGGGGGCAATCGGTACCGACGCATATCGCGTGGGGGCTGATCTGGGTGGCCGCGATCGCGGGACTGTTCTTCATGGTCGTGCACTCGCTTTACCTGATTGTGGTGAAGCCGCCGAAGCGGTTTGCGGAGCGCACGGCGGAGGCGAGCGCGGCGGGGATTCCGGAGCGCGTTCCGCGGCACACGCTGGCGGCGCGGCTGTTTCACTGGATCATGGCTGCATCGATGCTCACGCTGCTGTTCACGGCGTTTCTGCCTAAGATGGGGATTCAATTCAACTGGGTG
The DNA here is from genome assembly GCA_963808805.1 of uncultured Acidobacteriaceae bacterium. Lineage (GTDB taxonomy): Bacteria > Acidobacteriota > Terriglobia > Terriglobales > Acidobacteriaceae > Telmatobacter. The sequence goes on from CAWEGN010000005.1 coordinate 671,165, forward strand.
TTGTACCACTGGATCGCCGGTGTGGTGCTGACGGTTTCGATTCTCTATCACATTGTTCACGCATCGTTCTTTCTGGATTTCTGGTCGATCTGGCCGGACAGGACGGACCTGCGCGATGCGATGAACAGAACGATGCGGTTTTTCGGCAAGGAGGCTCCGCCGCCAAGCAAATTTGCGAAGTATCCGCTGGAGAACAAGCTGTACCACGGCGTAGTCATGCTGGCGGGGCTGGCGGTGATAGTGACCGGCCTGTTTATGATGAAGCGGGTGCAGACGGGCATCTTCACGCGCAATCCGTATCTCTTCAGCGATATGACGTGGGGCCTGATGTACGTGCTGCACGGGCTGGCCGGCGTGGGGTTTATTGCGCTGGCGCTGATGCATGTGTACATGGGGATCAGGCCGGAGAAGCTGCCGATTACGAAGTCGATGATTTTCGGCTGGATGAGCCGCGACTTTTATCTCGAAGAGCACGACACCGGGCGCTGGGCGGTGAAGGGATCGGGGCCTAAAGCGAAAGAGGGTTATGCCGCAAGAGATGGCGACTGAAATCGAACGTCACTGCGAGACGATTGAGGCGTGCTATGAGTTCACGCTCTCCTATGCCGCGCGCGGCTTGGCCGGTGACGACGGCAGCGACGTGGGGAGGCAGCTTCGGGAGCATTTGACGCGGGCTGCGGAGGCGATGCGCGGCCTGGAAAGAAGCTGCGCGGAGACGATGGAGCAGGAGCAACTGGCGCCGGCGGAGAAGTACGAGGCGTTTTTCGCGGTGATGAAACGCGACGCGGAGGGCGCGGTCGCCGCGGTGGAGCTGGTGCTGGCGCAACCGGCGATCGGTTCGCAGACGATCGACAATCTGAATGCGTCGATCCATTTGCGCGCGCTGCTGGCGGACTTGTTCCTGGTGACGGAGATTCTGGGCGCACGGCGGACGCGGGCCAAGGCGCAGGCCGCGAATGGAGTGGGTGGCGGACGCTGAGCGCACGAGCAAGATACATGTATTCGCCGCAAGTTCTCGATCATTTTGAGTACCCGCGCAACGCGGGAGCCGTGGCCGATGCGGATGCATCGACGCGGGTCGAGAACCCGGCCTGCGGCGACGTTCTGGAACTCACGGTGAAAGTCGCGGAGGGGCGGATCGCGGAGGTTCGCTTCCGGGCGAAGGGATGCGTGGCGGCGATGGCGTGCGGTTCGGCGGTCACTGAGCTTGTGAGCGGGAAGACCATGGATGAGGCTAGGAAGCTGAGCAGGGAAGAGCTGGTGCGCGCGGTGGGCGGGCTGCCGGCGGCCTCGTCGCATGCGAGCCACCTGGCGATGGATGCGCTGGCGGCGGTGCTGGGGAAACTTAGGGCCAGGAGTTAGTTCGCCCGCGGAGTTTTTGCGGCGAGGGCGGCGTAGTCTTGCGGCGTGTTGAGGCCGGCCTTGGCAAGTGCGTCGGGAACGGGGACGTACTCGATGCGCTGGGGGTGGGCGCGTAGGACCTTGCGCGCATTGCTGGTGACGGGCGCGCCAAGGAATGCATCGATCAATTCACGATTCACCAGCAGCGGATGGCCATGCTTTCCGTTGTTTTCCGGCGCGACGGCCCAGAGACCGCGTGTGAGCGGGCGCTCGAACGACGTGCAGAGCAGTTGGAGCGACGCGGCGCTCAGGGGCGGACAATCGACGGGTGTAATCATCGCAGCGTCAAAGCCGCGGGCGAGGAGTTCGCTCAGGCCGACCTGCAAGGAGCTGAACTGACCGCGCTCAGGGTGGGGATTGCGCGCCAGGAACGCGCCGGATGCATCGATGATTGGCGCGATGGCTTCAGCATTTTTTCCCGCAACCACGACGACGGCGCGGGTGAGCGGCCTGAGCGCGAGGATGGCGGCCGAAAGCAGTGTTTGAGACGGCGGAGCGGATGAGCCCGCAGCGGGCGGAGGCCATGGAAGCAGCGCCTTGTCAGAGCCCATGCGCGAGGACTCGCCGGCCGCGAGGATGAGGCCGCAGAGATGGGGAGCGCTGATCATAGAGAGACGATAGCAGGGCGCGAATGGGACCGAGGCTACTTTTTCGCCGGAGCGGGAAGAGGTTCAGATGATGCCGTGGTGGGATCGTTGGCGGCCGCGGCGTGCCTGCCGGAGTGGAACCAGCTCATGTGGGGCAATGCGCGCTCTGCGCGGCGGCGCATGGCGATGAGCTCGGCGACCACGGAGACGGCGATCTCCTCGGGCGTGACAGCGCCGATGTCGAGCCCGACGGGAGAATGCACGCGATCAAAAAGCTCGGGCTTGAGGCCTTCGCGGGTGAGTTCGCGAAAGACGGTGATGGCTTTGCGCCTGGAGCCGACCATGCCGATGTAGCGCGCCGGCGTTTCGACGGCCCAGCGCAGGACGCGCATGTCGTCGCGGTGGCCGCGCGTGGCGATGACGATATAAGAGGACTCGCTGGGGGCGATCTCGTTGAACGCCCGATCGAAGTCTTTGGCGATGACCTGAAGAGCGTTAGGGAAGCGCTCGGCGTTGGCGTAGGCTTCGCGGTCGTCAGTAACGATGCAGTCGAAGCCCGCGTTGCGCGCGGCCTTGAAGAGCTCGATGGCGACGTGACCGGCGCCGAAGATGTAGAGCAGCGGCATGGGCAGGACCGGCTCGATGAAGATTTCCAGCGTGCCGCCGCAGACAAGGCCGGTATCGTACTTGGGATCCTGATTGAGATCGAAGGTGAGGGTGCGCGGCTTTTCCTGGGCGATAACTTCGCGCGCGGCCTGCCAGACTTCGGCTTCGACGCAGCCGCCGCCGATGGTTCCGGCGATGGAGCCGTCGTCGCGGATGAGCATTTTTGCGCTCTGGAAGGAGGGGATGGATCCGCGCGAGTTCACAATGGTGGCCACGGCACCGCGGCGGCCGGCGCGTTGCAACTTCACGATCTCCTCATAGACATTCATTGCTTTCGATTATTGGATTGGCCGGGAAGTAAGTCAATCGGGAGGCGCGGCGCGAAGGCAGCCGTCAGCTCTTAGCTATCCGCTTTCAGCCCGGTTTGTAATACGCCAAATGCAGTATTCGGCCGGGAATCCGCGTCAGGCTTCCACGAGCGCGTCGGCGATGGAGAGATGCTCGTCGAGTGCGGCTAGCCCCAAGTCGAGCTCTTCCTTCGTCACGATGAGTGGGGGCGCAATGACGAAATGGCTGACCCAGGCCTGGATCGAGACTCCCTGCGCCATCATCTTCGCGGCAATCCGATCCACAACGAGCGGCTTGCCTTCCACCTTGTCGCGCATGGTGTTGAAGAGCTGTTTGGTGGAGCGGTTCTTCACGATTTCGACGGCGAAGAAGAGGCCGAGGCCGCGCACGTCGCCGACGGAGGGATGCTTTGCCTTGAGCGCTTCGAGTTTCTGGCGGACGTACGGCTCGAGTTCCGCGGCGCGCTCGACGAGGTTGAGGCGCTGCATCTCTTCGATGGCAGCGACGGCGGGGCCGAGGGTGAGCGGGTGCGCTTCGTAAGTATGCCCATGTGAAAAGTAGTGGTCCTCGAAGTAATCGGCGATCTGTGTGGTGGTGGCGCAGAGGCCGAGCGGAACATAGGCCGAGGTGATGCCTTTGGCGGTGACGAGAATGTCGGGCCTGACGTTCCAGTGATCGACGGAAAACCACTTGCCGGTGCGGCCCCAGCCCGCCATCACTTCGTCGGCGATGAGCAGGACACCGTGGCGCGAGCAGATTTCGCGCAGGCGCGGAAGATACTCGGGCGGGGGAACGAGGACGCCGTTTGTGCCGACAACGGGCTCGACGATGATGGCGGCGACGTCGCCCTCGTTGCGAATCATGTGCTCGATGTAGTCCGCGCAGGCGATGTTGCACGCGGGATAGGTGTGCTTGATGGGGCAGTCGTAGCAGTTGGTTTCGGGGGCGAAGACTACGCCGCCAATCTTGCCGGCCGGTTCCATGGCCCAGCGGCGCGGATCGCCGGTGGCGGCGATGGACCCGGCGGTCGATCCGTGGTAAGAGCGGTAGCGCGAAATGATTTTGTTCTTGCCCGTGACCATACGGGCGATCTTGAAGGCCGCTTCGTTGGCCTCGGTGCCGCTGGTGGCGAAAAAGAACTTGTTCAATCCCTCGGGAAGGACTTCAAGGAGCTTGGCGCTAAGGCGCGCGCGCGAGGTGGTGGCGTAGCCGGGCGCGGCGTAGCAGAGCTCGCGCGCCTGTTGGGCGATGGCCTCGACGACGCGCGGGTTTTTGTGGCCGAGGTTGACGCACATCAACTGCGAGCTGAAGTCGAGATAACGCTTGCCTGCGCCGTCGGTAAACCAGCAGCCTTCGGCGTCGGCGACGTGGAGCGGCTTCCAGCTTTTCTGGAAGCGCCAGGTGCCGTAGTTGGTCTGGCGCGTGAGGTCGGAAACTTGCTCGCTGGTGAGCGGCGGGGACGAGGAAGTGTCAATCATGGATGGGGTCCTCCCACGGGATGCAACCCATCGTATCATTCGCAACACATATCGAATGGGAGCACGCTTTGCCGGGTTTTGTTCACGCGGAGAGGCCGCCGGATGAGGGCGCATGATACTCGCCGATGAGGCGGTCGACGAGGGCGATCAGCGATTCGCCGGTGCGGAGCAGGATGAACTCGCCCTTCGCGGCGTTCCAGTCGAGCTTGAAGCTGGTGGCGAGCGCGGAGACCCAGATCTGGCGAACAGGCGCATTGGGCGTGATGACGAACCGGGCGCCGGGATCATCGAAGAGAACATTGAGGACGCCGGCCTGCTCCTCGACCTCGAAGGCGGCCTGCTCGTCTTCTTCGCGTGCGATGAGATGGAGCTTGAGGGCGTTGAGGGCCGCTTCGGCGGCGCGGCGGAACTCCTGTTCGTCCTGCATGGGCACAGTGTACGGCATTCTGCCAGCTGGGGTGAGGCATTTGGGGCGCGAGTGTCCGGAAATCGAACAAAAGGGAATGGGGAAGATTAAAGATTCGCCTTTTCTTGCCGATTCAAGAGGTCAGGTATTGAGAAGCGAAGATGGAGATCGGCCCCATTCCCGGAATCCGCGCAGTGCCTGCGGTGAAGGCTTCGCAGCCGGATTACAGGCCGCCGGCGGTGTTCGACGTCAACTCCGCGGCCAAGCCAGGTGAAGGCGGGGAGCGGGAAAACAGGAGAAAAGCTGCCGGGGCGGAAGAAAGCGACGAAGAAGAGTGGACTCTTGAGAACGACGAAGAGGAACCGATGTTCGCCGGCGGGGCGGAGAGCGGGGAAGAGACGCCCGGCGAGGTTCCCTCCAGGCAAGTGGATTATTTCGCGTAGAGAGCGCATGTCGGCGCATGGCCCGCGAACCGGGCGCAGCCTCCTCCCCGTGGAGGATTTGCACAGCGTGGGCGCCGCGGGTTCAGGCGGTGACAGACTGGCGCGTGTTCTGCTCCACGAAGAGCGGACTGGGCTCGGCGAGACGCAAGAGACGGTGCAGGTAAGCGCGGGAGATGGATAGCTGGCGGGCGGCCAGCGTCTTGTTTCCGTTATTTTCCCGGACGGCGGCAACAGCCAGCTTGATCTTGTAGTCGTGCAACTGGCGCTCGAACGAGCCGGATGACTGGTAATCGGCGATATCGACGATTTCGTCGAAGGCGGCAACTTCTTCCGGTTCCGGCGCCTGGAGGCATAGGTCTTCAGAGCGGAGGACGCGGCCGGGCGCCAGGATGATGGCGCGCTGGATCACGTTTTCAAGCTCGCGCACGTTACCGGGCCAGGGGTAGGTCTGGAGCGTCTCGAGCGCCGCGGGCTCGACCGAATCCATGGTTTTTTGGAAGACGCCTGCGTAATGGCGCAGGAAATGGAGCGCGATGAGCGGAATGTCTTCGGGCCGGTCCTGGAGGCTTGGCGACTCGATGCGCATGACGTTGATGCGGTAATAGAGATCCTGGCGGAACTTGCCTTCGGCGGCCAATTTGGCGAGGTCCTGGTGGGTAGCGAAGATGAGGCGGGCGCGCAGGGGGATGAGCCTGTTCGAGCCCAGGCGGCTGAACTCCATTTGCTGCAGGACACGCAGCAGCTTGACCTGGGTGAAGAGGCTCAGGTCGCCAATCTCGTCGAGGAAGAGAGTGCCGTCGGAGGCCTGCTCGAAATATCCCTCGCGAGCGCCGACGGTGCCGGTGAAGGCGCCTTTCTCGTGGCCGAAGAGCTCGGCCTCGATCAAGGTTTCAGGGATGGCGCCGCAGGAGACGGCGACGAAGGGCTTGTTGGCGCGGCTGCCGAGGTTGTGGATGGCGCGGGCAATCAGTTCCTTGCCGGTTCCGCTGTCGCCGGTGATGAGAACGGCGGCGTTGAGATTGGTGACGCTCCGCACCAACTGATAGACGCGCTGCATGATTGGGCTGGAACCGATGATACGGTCGCAGCAGCCCGGCTCCTCGATGCGCTGTTGCACATGGAACAACTGTTGCTTCAGCGCGGAGGTTTCGCAGGCGCGGTTGAGCATGGTTTTCAGATCGCGAATCGAAGGGGGGCGGCGGCAGTAGCCAAAGGCTCCGGAGCGGACGAGCTCGAAGGCGGTGGAACGGAGGGTGTCGTCGGCCATCAGAATGGCCGGGACATTGGAGGCGATCAGGCGCCGCGCGCATTGGATCCGTGTTTGCAGCGAATCCAGGGTGGAATAGAGATCGAGGATCATCACGTCGCAGCCCGCGGCAGAGACGAGATGGTCCATACCAGCTCCATCGGTCTCGAGCAGAACCTCGAAGTCCTTACCAAGGGCGGAAGAAAGAAGCGGGTGCAAACTGCAGTCTTCGGAGTACAAGGCAATTCTGGTCATAGGAGTGCCATCCACCATCTCGCTGATTTCACAGTGCCATTCTGGGGGGATTGGCGATGTAAGTTTATGATCGTCGGCCGGTAGCATGCCGCCTATTCCTCTTTCGTGCTAGGAAAGTGCGACCTTTGTAACGGCCACGAATGTAACGGCCACGAACCATAAAAACAACAAGGACTTGAAGGCCGAAAACCTGTTCTGGCCACAAGGAAGCAAGTCCAGCAGCGCAAAGCTTATTGCCACCCTGCCAACAGCGAAGAAAAGAGGGGAAAGAGCCGCTGTTCCGAGCTCACTGCTTTCCGGCCTCCCCTTGAATCACTCGTGCATCGACGTGAAACCCGATCAAGACGCTCTGTAGCACATAGCCCAGACAGCGAACGGAGAGATGCTGAAGCATTCGCTGCCGCGATTGTGAGTTGCGCGTCTTGAGGGGAGAGCCAGACCGCGCTGCCCGAAAGGAACCCCAAGTGAAAGATATACTTTATGATCCGAGGGGAAACGTCAAGAAAAAAGAACTAATTGGTATGCTTCAACGTTCCCATGGTAACTTTTTCGCTTCATAGGGCGCAATCGCCGGAAATAGGGGCCGGAACGGTTGCATTTGGATGTAAACTGTGTACTCTATTAGGCTATTCGTTGCGATGGGAAGAACCTGTGGAAAGGAACCCCAGCCGCGCGGAATTCCGGGGTATGGCCGATGAAGGAGGTTGCCGGGCCGGAGCGTGGAATTTCGCTTCCCAGAAGCAGCACGGCTGCTTTGTAAGCAGTTGGGCCGTGCTGGTTTGCACGAAATGCGAGGGTGTATACGGCCCACGCCAAGAGGGTCCGAAGCCGTAAACAGTGGTGTACACCTGCTGTGAATATCCGCTTTTATCTTTATGAATCCGCATGGCTTCTTGGCTTTTGCAGTTTGGTCTGGAAATTGCTGTGAGGTAGGGGAGTCCCGAAGGCCTTAGGAATAAGGAAGGGAGGGGGAATGCACACGTACGCCTGGTGGCCCACAGTGATCGTTCTGGGTATAGCGACCTTTACAGATCTTCGCAGCCGGCGTATCCCTAACTGGCTTGTGCTGCCGTTTCTGGGCTGCGGGGTTGTGGTTTCCGGCTGGCTCCGGGGTTGGCACGGGTTGGAACAGAGCCTGGCCGGGGCGGGGCTAGGGCTGCTGATCTATGGATTGCTTTACTGGATGGGCGGAATGGGCGCCGGCGATGTGAAGCTGTGCGCGGCGATTGGAGCGTGGATTGGCCCGTACCAATTATTCTTGGCGCTGGTGATGACGGGGCTGGTGGGAGGAGTCATGGCGCTCGCCATAGCGGCCTGGGGAGGATTCTTAAAGGAGTTATTTCAGCACACCGGCGATTTGGTGTTTGGAGCGAAAGAGCGTGGAGAGGCAGTTCTGAGCAATCCGCGGCGGCACAAGATGCCGTATGCGCCGGCCATTGCGATTGGGACGTTGATTTCGTTTTTCGCACGGTAAGGGACGGAGCAAGACAATGTCCAGCACGCAGCAAGCCGATTATGAACTACCGGCGGATTGGGATTCCGTGCCGCCCAGTTTGCGGTCAAAACGTACAGCAAGGAGCGACAGAAACGTGTCCACCAACCCTTCCCCATATTCCGCAAGCCCGATTCCGGAATCGATGGGTACCGACGGGCTCTCCATCGCGGTGATTGGTCCGAATAGAGATCGCCGGTCGGAGGCCATTCTGGCCATGAGCGGCAGTGCGGGCAGCGATGTGAGCGAGTATTCCAGCTATAGGCCGGGCGAAGGCGATCTCCCCGCCACGCTGGAGGACAGGTACGACGTAATCATCATCGATCTGGACAGCGATCCCGAGTACGCGCTGGAGCTGGTGGAGAACATTGGCGCCAATGGCGTGGTTACAGTGATGGTGTATTCGGAGAACTCCGATCCGGAGTTATTGGTGCGCTGCATGCGGGCCGGGGCGCGCGAGTTTCTGACGCTGCCGTTTACGCCCGAGGTGATGGCGGAGGCTCTGGTGCGCTCGGCGGCGCGCCGGCCGCTGGCGCGGAGCGTAAAGAAGGCCGCGGGAAAGCTCTATGCGTTCATGGGCGCCAAGGGCGGGGCCGGAGCTACCATGTTGGCGTGCAATTTCGCCGTAGCGCTGGCTAAGGAATCGGGCGAGAAGACGTTGCTGATCGATCTCGATTTGCCGCTGGGCGACGCCGCCCTGAACCTGGGCATCGCGCCGGAATTTTCGGCCGTCGACGCCTTGGAAGCGGTGGAACGGCTGGATGCGGGATTTCTGTCAAAGCTTCTGGTAAAGCACAGTTCCGGATTGTGGGTGCTGGCGGCTCCGGGAAGGTTTATGCAGTACGAAGCCAACAATGAGGCCATCAACCGGCTGCTGCAAGTGGCGCGGTACGAGTTCGACAACACCGTGGTGGATCTGGGGTCCAAGCTGGAGCTGATGGACACGACGGCGTATAAGCAAGCGACAACGATCTACCTGGTAACGCAGGCGAGCATCCCGGAGCTGCGCAACTCGAACCGGCTGATCAAGCAGTTTTTCAGCGGCGCCGTTCCCAAACTGGAGATCGTGATCAACCGTTCGGAATCCCGCGGCCAGAGCCTGTCTGAGGAGCACATCACGAAAGCGTTGACCAGGCCGGCGCAGTGGAAGATTCCCAACGATTACACGTCCGTGCGGGACATGCAGGTCAACGCAACGCCGTTAGTGATGTCGGACTCGGCGATCGCGCGGCAGATCCGGAAGATGGTGAGCGCGGTGACGGGGAAGAGCGACTCCCCGGCTAAAAAGAAGAAGGCTTTCAGTCTCGGCATTTTCGGATGAGGGCGTAAAACGCGGAATTCTCCAACAGGAGCGAAGGTAAAACGTGGAAATACTAAACTTGGAATCGTACAAAGCGGAGATTCACCGCACGCTGATCTCGAAGCTCGACTTGGAGAAGCTTTCGCGCGTGAATTCGAGCCAGGCGCGGCAGGCGGTTTCGGGGCTGGTGAAGGAAATCATGTCGGACCAGCGGGTGCCGCTGAACTTCGACGAGCAGGAGAAGATCCACGCCGACCTGCTGGATGAGGTCTTTGGGCTGGGGCCGCTGGAGCCGCTGCTGCGGGATCCCAAGATCTCCGACATTCTGGTGAACGACAAGGACCACGTGTTTGTGGAGAAGGGCGGGCTGCTGCAGAAGGTGGATACGTCGTTTCGCGACGACCGCCATTTGATGCAGATCATCGACAGGATCGTGTCGCGAGTCGGCCGCCGGGTCGATGAGTCGTCGCCCATGGTGGATGCCCGGCTGCCGGACGGTTCGCGCGTCAACGCCATCATTCCGCCGCTGGCCCTGGACGGACCGTCGATCTCGATCCGGCGATTCGGGACCGGGCCGCTGGCCGCCAACCAACTGGTGCAGTTGAAGAGTATTTCGCCGGAGATGATGGAAGTGCTGTCGTCGGCGGTGCGGGCGCGCATCAGCATTCTGGTTTCCGGGGGCACCGGAGCCGGCAAGACGACGTTTCTGAACATTCTGTCGCAATACATTCCCAACAATGAGCGGCTGGTGACCATTGAGGACGCGGCCGAATTGAGGCTGGCGCAGGAGAACATCGTGCGCCTGGAGACGCGGCCGCCGAACATCGAGGGACAGGGCGCGATCCGTCAGCGGCAACTTCTCATCAACGCCCTGCGTATGCGCCCCGACCGCATCATCATCGGTGAGGTGCGCGGCGAGGAGGCCTTCGACATGCTCCAGGCCATGAACACCGGCCACGAGGGCTCGATGACCACCATCCACGCCAACACGCCGCGCGACGCGCTGTCCAGGCTGGAGTCGATGGTGGCCATGACCAACATGAACCTGCCGGAGAGATCGGTGCGGCAGCAGATGGCATCGGCAATCACGATTGTGGTGCAGGCCACGCGCATGAGCGACGGCACGCGCAAGATCACCAGCATCGCCGAAATCACGGGCATGGAAGAGAACGTGATCAGCATGCAGGAGATCTTCACCTTCGAGAAGAAAGGCATCGGCCAGGACGGCCGCGTGATTGGGGCATTCAAGCCCACGCGCATTCGTCCCCGGTTTCTGGACCGGCTGCGCGTGTCGGGCATCATCCTGCCGCCCAGCCTGTTCGAGCGGGAAACGCCGGTCAACTGAGAGGGAAGGAGGGAACAGATGGGACTGATCGTCGCTTTGGTTTTTGTGGGCGTGTTCACGCTGATCGCGCTGCCCTTGACTGCCCTGGGTTCCTCTAATAGCTCCAAGCAGGCGCTGGCTACGCTGGATTCGGCGATCAAGGTCGAAACCGGAAGGATCTGCGCCTGCAGAAATTGAATGTGCGCAAGAACGAGGTTCTCAGCAGCATTCCCTGGCTGAATCAGAAGCTGCTGAAGTTCGAATTGACGCCCCAACTGCGCAGAATTATGAGCCAAGCCGATCTGAATTGGAGCCCGGGGCGCCTGCTGTTAATTACTTTGGCCGGTTTTGCGATACCGATCTATGTCCTTATGCAGGTTACGGGTTCCTATTTGCTGCCGCTTGTGGTGGGGGTAGTTTTGGGCGCGCTGCCGATGAGCTTCGTGCTGTTCAAGCGTAGCAGGCGCTTTGGCCAGTTCGAAAAGGGGTTGCCGGAGGCGCTGGATCTGATGGTGAGCGGACTCCGCGCCGGGCATAGTTTGCTTGCGGCCATGGCTCTGGTGGCCCGCGAGTGCCCGGACCCGGTGGGCAGCGAGTTCAGGATCTGTTTCGAGGAACAGAACTATGGCCTGGAGATGAAGACCGCACTGGAAAACATGCTGGAGCGGGTGCCGTTGCAGGACCTGAAGATCGCGACCGCGGCCATTCTGATTCAAAAGGAGAGCGGAGGCAATCTGGCCGAGGTGCTGGACAAAACCTCGTACGTCATCCGGGAACGGTTCCGGCTGAAGCGCCAGATCAAGGTGCACACGGCACAGGGGCGTCTTACGGGGTGGATTTTGACGGCGCTGCCCATCGTGCTGGGCCTGGGCATCTACTTCGTCGACCCGCAAATGATCAGCATTTTGTGGCATCGCGCCATCGGCATCAAGTTGATGTGGGCTGCGGCCGGGTTGATCCTGGTCGGCGGATTCGTGATCCACAAAATCGTCAACATCGACGTGTAAGGAAGCCATATGGGATATGCATTTCTGGCATTTTTGGCCATCTTCACCCTGATCGCGGGCTTCGGGATTCTGCTGTTCTATCGCGAGGTGGCGCTCAAGCGCATCAGCGAAGTCATCAACCCGCGGCCCAAGCAGCCGAAGACCCTGCGCGCGACCATCCAGGAGACGGGATCTTCGATCGGCAACATGGTGAAGCGCTTTGAAAATTTCATGCCCAAGAGCCAGAAGGAGGTTTCGGTCATCGTACAGAGGCTGACACTGGCGGGGTATCGCAACGATTCCGCGATGAAGGTCTTCTATGGCTGCAAAGTGCTGCTACCACTCCTGCTGGCTGCAGTGGCCGCGATAAGCGGACTGACCAGGCTGGGCCCGTTTTTTGTGTATTTGCTCGCGCTGGGCGGAGGGTTTTTGATCCCGGATTTCTGGCTGGGAAAACGAATCAAGGCGCGGCAAAAGCGGATTCAGCGCGGTTTGCCCGACGTGCTGGATCTCCTGGTGATTTGCATGGAGGCAGGCCTCAGTTTGGACCAGGCTACGGTTCGTACCGTGCAGGAGTTGAAGAAGTCGCAGCCGGACCTGTGCGACGAACTGGGAGTTGTCGTGCTGGAGCAGCGCGCGGGGCGCGCCCGGTCGGAGGCCTGGAAGCACATGGGCGATCGCACCGGCGTGGATTCCGTGCGCAATCTGGTGTCGATGCTGGTGCAGACCGAACAATTCGGCACCAGCATTGCGAAGATGCTTCGCGTGCACTCCGATACGATGCGCGTTCAGCGCGTGCAAATGATCGAGGAAATGGCGGGGAAAACTTCGGTGAAGCTGGTGTTTCCACTGGTGCTGTTCATTTTTCCAGCGCTTTTTCTGGTTACACTGGGTCCAGCTGCGATTGTGATGATGGAGTCATTCAGCTCACTGACTAAACATTGAGGCAGGAAGGGGAAATTGAAATGGGCTTATTCGCAATTTGCAAGAATGTTGCCGGATACCTCGGAATGTACCTTTTGGACGCTCCCGTAGACAAGAATACGAGGATCATCCAGTGGGTTTCAGGGATCTTGGCGGTCATTGTTCTGGTGATCATCATTCAGCGCCGCCGTACGCGGGTGAAATAGGCGGCTGGGGCAAGAAACCGTGACGCGATGACGAAAAGGGATCGCGCCACGGCTGGGTTCTGAAAGGTCCGGTGCCGGGGCGGCTTGACGCAAACGCGGCAAGTACCTCAGCAAGCTGCCTGAGGCGAGCGGAGAAGAAGGGGCGCACCCTTCGCCGCCTTTACCGCAGGCGGAAGGGGGGAGTGTCTCATGGAACTATTGGAAAGAGCCGGACAGACGGCAGGAACGGCGAAAAGAGAAAGGGTTGGGGGGCAGAGGCTCCGGGCGAAAGGGACGATGGAATCGCAGACATATTGCGCCTATAACCAGACACGCGAATGCTTTCTCGGCTTAAGAGTGAAGGCTGGCGATTTTCCCGCGGCACGCGCCGCGGAACTCATGATGGAGCGGCCGCTGAAGTCCGGCGAGGGCGTGTGGTTGAAGCCGTTCCGGGGGGTTCGGGCGGCGGCGATATCGGCGCCGCTGGATCTGATCTATTTGGATGAGGAATGCCGAGTAATCGATATCGCCGAATCCTTTCCCACCTTCCAGGTGAGTTCGTCGAGTCCGCAGCCGGAGAGCGTGCTGGCACTGCCAGCGCACTCGATTTACTCGTCGCAGACGCAGTCTGGCGATCAGCTGATGCTGTGCGTGGCCGAAGAGATGGAGCGGCAATTGGAGAGGTTGACGAGTATGCGCGACGAGACAGAAACAGAACCGGTAATTCAAGGCGCGGCGGTGCTACGCGAAAAGCCGCTATGGAGCGGCGGACCGGGACTTTTGGAGCTGGAAGATCGCAACGGGCAGGTGAAACCCGCGGCGGAGCAGATGTACAACATGGATCTGTCCTATCCGGGTTCAAAAACCATGCGGCAGTTGCGTGGCTGGTTTGACCGCTGGTGGTCGCCCGATCCGCGCCGGGCGCCGCGCGTAAAGGAGCCTGGGCTGGCCGCGTATTACTGGAACGGGGCCGTGCCGATGGCGCACGGAATTCGCGATATCAGCTCGTCGGGACTCTACGTGGTGACCGAGGAACGATGGTATCCGGGGACCATGGTGCTGATGACGCTGCAGAGGAACGACCCCGGAGAGGAATATGAAGAGCGTGCGATTGCCGTCCAGACGCGAGCCATACGCTGGGGTCCGGACGGAGTTGGGCTGCAGTTTGTCCTCTCTGACGACAAGGACGTGCGCCATGGGAAGACCCCCGTGTTGGATTCAGCGGGCAGGAAAGAATTCGAGCTCTTTCTGGAACAGTTGAAGACGGGCAAATGCGGAGCAATGGCAGCCCGGTAATGAAAGGCGCCATCGGGACTCAAGGAGATTCTTTGGCGGGCGGCAAGGCGGAAATCGAATGACAAGGCCGTCCGCTACAGGAGGTGGAGCGGTGAGAATTGGCCATGGCCTGAGCAGAATGGACAACAAGCTTGCTCGCCGCGCGAGGCGCATCTTCGGACGGCGAGGGGAGGAGGGGGGCGCCCTGCTGGAGTTTGCCGTCGCCCTGCCGTTGCTTCTGACGGTTCTGACGGGGACGGTTTCGTTCTCGTTGGCAGAGTATTTCCTGCAGGAGATTGGCAATGCAGCTTCCAGCGCGGACCAATCACTCGCAGCACAGGCCGGAACGGTCACCGATCCCTGCGCAAATGCCGCTGAGGTGATTGCCGCAGCGTTGCCGAACCTGGATTCGACGAAGATTACATTCACAGTTGCCATTACAACCGCCTCCAGCACCACGACCTACGGTCCATTCACCCCGCCAGTCACGCAGGGTAATGGCTGCACTCAGGCGGGGGATGGAGGTGGAACGTCAACACAGGAGGCGGCGGGCTACCCCGTCACGGTGACGGTCAGCTATGCCTATTCCTGGCTCCCGGTCTTGAACTTCAGCCCGTCCAGCAGCCTGGTGGCGCCAGCGACGGAGATTGCCGAGTGAGAATCAGTGGTTTTGCCGGCGTTTAGAGCGGAGTGGACGGTGTTTCTTGCCGCGACCTCGGGTGAAGCGGGTCATAGCGATTACGGCTACCGGACACGGGTGGCATTGACGAACGCAACCGGGAGATGGAAAAGATGAAGACTCGATACAGCGTAAGCAGGTTAAGAAAATCGCTTGCTCGCCGTATACGGCGAGCCATGGGCATCAAAGGCGAGGAGGGATCGTCGTTGGTTGAGTTTGCTGTCACCCTGCCGTTGCTGATGATGGTTCTGACGGGGACGGCGTCATTCTCAGTGGCCTTATATTCTCTGCAACAGGTTGGAAATGCAACCACCGGCGCAGTCCAGTTTATCGGAGAATACGCAGCATTGAACGCAACGATCACCAGCCCAACATCGGGCAAGCAGGTCTCCACCACTGATCCATGCCAGGAGGCGGTTTCCCAGGTGACACAGGCGTTGCCAAACTATGCGTCGTCGAAGCTGACATACAAGCTGACGATTTACTATCCCAACTCCGCCGGCACAGCCACGACGTCGACGGCCTACGGTCCGACCGCCGGAAATACGTTTAGCTGCCCTGCGGGGTCAGCACTCCTGACCGCGAACTACCCCGTCACTTTGACAGTCAGCTATGCCTATTCCTGGCTCCCGGTCTTGAATTTCAACCTGAACAGCCCGTTAACGTCAACACAAACAGCCCTTGCTGAGTAAGAGAGGAAATGCGTTCCTTGAAACAGTTTTTCGTTTCTTCGCTACGCAGATTCAGCCGGGACCAGGGCAAGCAGAACCTTACCGAGCTAACGGCAATCTTCCAAGCCATCTTCGAGGCCTGAGTTCGCCGCGGCTGAATCAAAGGAACAAGGCGGTAGTTTCATAGGGTGCGGGCGCAAAACCCGCACCCTTTTTTTGCTGCGGCTCATCGTCTGGATGATCGGCGGCAGGATCGCGGCGGCCGAGCCAGGAGCGCCACCCATCTTTTTGCCAAGTGCGAGCCGAAGACGTATTCAGAGGCCCAGCTCGCGCTTTTGCGGGTATGCAGGTCACGTCCTCGATCCGGTTGGCGTTTCCATTACCTAAGTCACTATGACTAGCACAAAAGTGCGATATTCGGTAACCAGCGAAAGAAAGATCATGGGAACAGGTGATCTGTCCCCAAAGGGTCGCCCGAGTGTCCGCGAGGCGGAACGATGGTATTACCCAGAGACGAACGCGCCGATCTCCACGCGCTCAACGAGCGCTGCACGACGTGTCATTCGCGCCTTCTCAATTCCCTGCGCCATCCGGACACGGTTCCTTACAGGAAAGAAAAAGTAGTTCAAAGTGCGGCCTTTGCAGGCAGGCAATGCGGACCATTCGTTCCATTTCTCAAGTTCGGCTCATCGAGCAACGCGATGCCCGCAGCGGCGCCAGGTGCGCGAAAGGAAGGATTTGTCCTATGAAACGGTTTGGTGTTCCGTTAATGCGCAGATTCCTGAGGGACCAAGGCGGCCAGGCAGCCGTGGTGATCGCTATGTCGGCGACAACCATGATGGCCCTTGCCGGAGCTTCGGTGGAGGTAGGGCATGTGTATTACGCCTACCAGCAATTGCAGGCATCGACCAATGCGGCGGCGCTGGCGGGGGCGTACCAGATGCCGAACACTAGCGCGGCTTCAACCAGCGTGACCAACTATAGCGCGCAGTCAGGCGGTTTGAACGCGAGTCCGCTTTTGCAGAATGTGACGGTGACGCCCACCTTCGAATGCCTGGGCACCGTGACCAACAGCCTGAACGTACCGTGCAGCACATCGACGGGCGCCGCGGGCGGTTACAACTCACTGAAGGTGACGCAGACGGCGAAGGTGCCCCTATGGTTTGGCGGCCTGTTCGGGATGTCGCAGATGAATCTTGTGGCGACGGCGACGGCGGCCATGCGCGGCGGGGCGAATGCGCCCTGGAACATGGCCATCGTTATGGACACCACCGCGTCGATGGGCAGTTCCGATAGCGGTACGCAATGTTCGGGCACAAGAATCTCCTGCGCGCTTGCGGGCGTGCAGGCGCTGCTGAGCGATTTATATCCCTGCGCGCTGGGCCAAACCTGCACCTCGAGCATCAATTATGTGGACAGCGTGAGCCTGCTCGTATTTCCCGCAGTGACCACGGCGACACAGTCGAAGGACTACGTTTGCAAGACCAGCAACCCGACGATCGTGGCGTACACGATCCCCGACACTTCTCCGGCGTATACCAACGGGACTGCGCCGGCTTCGAATCTGATGCTGCCTTCTGGCGATACGTACCAGGTGCTCGGGTTTGCGAATAATTACAAGACCACGGATACGGCATCCAGCCTGAATCAGGCCGCATCAATCGTGATCGCGGCCGGGGATTCGGGTGTGAGCGGTTGCAGCGGCCTGCAGACACCGGGTGGCGAAGGGACGTATTACGCGCAGGCGATCTATGCGGCGCAGGCGGCGCTGATAACGCAGCAGACGAACAATCCGGGATCGAAGAACGCGATGATCATTCTCGGCGACGGCGACCTGAATGCGTGTGCATCGAATGCCTACACCACGGGTGGCGCGTGTAATACGAAGAGCGAGATTGTGGCCACCGAGGGCACGTTGAACGGGACGGGAACGAGCACGAGCAATCCCTCGGGGTACAAATCGTACACCTACCCGTCGGCGCTGGGGGAGTGCGGACAAGCGGTACTGGCCGCGCAGTATGCGGCGAGTGCGGGAACCACGGTGTACACGATTGGTTATGGCGCGCCGACATCGGGAGGGTGCACGACGGACAAGACCTACAGCGCGACGGTGACCACGAACGGGGGAAGCTGGGCTCACGGCGGCCAACCCTGCCAGGCGCTGGCGGCGATGGCCTCGGCAGCGGTGAATTTCTACTCTGACGACGGGGCCGGCTGCCAGGCGACGGCGCCGAGCAATCAAGCCATCACGAAGCTGACGGCGATCTTCCGCGCGATCACGAACCAAATGAGCACACCGCGGCTGATCCCCAACGGCACGACTTAGACGGTGGGCTTGACAGAACCCGGAGAATCCGGTAACAACGACTGAGAAAACCAGGTACGACGCAATGCGACCGAACGAAGGGAGTTCCCCGTGCGTATCTCGTGGACGATTGTGTTGATCTTGTGTGCTCTTCTCGTGTCGGGCTGTTCGGGTATACCGGGAACGGCGCCAACGGAGACGCAGTCAAGCCCAGTTCGTGGTGCAGCCCTGCAAGGGAAGGTGCGCGGCGGGCAGCAGCCGATTGTGGGCGCGCGCGTGTACCTGTACGCGGCCAACACCACCGGCTACGGCAATGCGTCGGTCTCGCTGCTGGCCAGTACCGCCGGCACAACCGAAGACGGCAATGGCAACTACTATGTGACCACGCTGGCGCAGGGGGCCTTCAGCATCTCCGGCGATTACAGCTGCCCCAGTTCGAACTCGCAGGTGTATCTGTACGCAGTGGGCGGAAATCCGGGGTTAGGCGAGGGGACGAATTCGGCCGCCGGCCTGATGGCGGCGCTGGGAACGTGCAACTCGCTCTCCACAGGTACATATGCCGTCATCAACGAGGTCTCGACGGTCGCCACAGCGTATGCCATTGCCGGCTTTGCGACGGACGCCACACACGTATCGAGTTCGAACTCCCAACTGGCGGAGCAGGGGATCGCGAATGCGATGGGCGCGATACTGACAACCACTGGCGCTGCGACCGGCACCGTAGCGAACCTGGAGAGCCTCAGCACAGGCGTGGCGCTGGCCGCGACGCCGGCGGGTAACGGAATCGTGCCGCAGGCCGAAATCGACACGCTGGCGGACATTCTGGCTGCTTGCGTCAACTCGTCGGGGCCGTCATCGACGCCGTGCAGCATGCTGTTCAGCACAGCGCTCTCCGGCGGGACCACCGGATCGCAGCCGTCGGACACGGCGACAGCGGCCATTTACATTGCCCACAATCCAGGGGCGAATGTGGCAGCGCTCTTTAGCTTGCTGCCGTCGGATCTGGCTTTCCAGCCCACGCTCGGCTCAGCGCCCAATGACTTCAGCATCGCGATCACCTACTCGGGAGGCGGGCTGGACGGCACGGGATTTGCCCCCGAGGGCATCGCCGTGGACGGTTCGGGCAACGTGTGGGTGCCAAATTACTCCTCCAACTCGATCAGCGAGCTCAATTCCAATGGGGCCCCAATGACGGGCTCACCCTACACCGGAGCCGGATTGGACAATCCGACTAGCATTGCCATTGACATATATGGAAATGCCTGGGCCTCGAATTATTACGGCGACGACGTGAGCGAATTCAATTCCAACGGGCAGAAGATATCCAATCCTCCCGGATGGATCGGCGGCGGTCTGAACGAGCCCTATGGCATCGCCATCGACAATGTCGGTCATGCGTGGATCGCGAACTTCGGCGGCGATAGCCTGAGCGAATTCAGTTCCTCACTATCCTTCGGACTGGCGATTTCGCCCAGCGGCGGCTTTACTGTCGATACCTTGGCTGGCCTGGCCGGAATTGCGTCAGACACCTCTGGCAATGTGTGGACGGCAAACTATACGGCTGCGACATCGAGTCTGGCAGAAGCTGTTCCCAGCACCGTTGCCGGCCAACCGCCGGCGTTTACGCTTTTCACGGGCGGAGGGCTGAACGCACCGTACGGCGTGGCCATCGACGGCTCGGGAAATGTGTGGGCGACGAACCAGGGCGGCAATGGCAGCCTGAGCGAATTCAGCTCCAGCGGCGCGGCGATCTCTCCTGATCCAGGCGGATTCAGCGGCGGCGGCATCAGCGGGCCCTACGGGATTGCGATCGACGGCGCAGGCAATGTGTGGACGGCGAACAACGGCGGCAACGCCAACAGCATCAGCGAATTCAGTTCCGGCGGTACGCCGGTCTCCGGTTCCAATGGCTACGTGAGCATCGGACTGGTTGAGCCCTATGGCGTTGCCGTCAACGGGTCGGGAAACGTCTGGGTGGCATGCCGTAACACGAGCGGCCCGCTGACCGAGTTTGTGGGAGTGGCCACGCCGGTGGTCACGCCGATCGCCGCAGGTGTGGCATACGGGAAGCTGGGAACGAAGCCGTAGCCGCGGCGCGGGTGAGCCGCCCGTGAGGAAGACAGCGAACGGCAGCGGCAAAACCCTTTGTGGCGCTCCGCCCCTCCCAACCGAAGTGCGCGGCTGAAGGCAGGCCTCTGCGGCACTTTACGGCGCTTCTCCTGCAATAATGAGCCATTTCGGACGGAATTCAAGGTAGCTTTTTCTTGATGAAAAAGCCACTGAGCGATTGTGCCCTGGTCTACACCTGCAGGAGACCCGCTATAGAAAAAATATGTGCTTGACGCGTTGTGCTGGGTCGGTATTCCCTAAACTTCCGGACGAAGACTTGTCCGCAGGCGCCCCGACGCTGCCAGCCGCATCGGCTCCAGTGCGGGAGCTTCGGGTAACCGCTGTCCTTAGACTACAACCTTGGACTGCACTGGAGTAATAGTTACCTCAATAGTACTTCCTTGATGCGAATTATTACTTAGTACATCTTGCGCGGCCCCCGGCGGGAATCTAACCTAGCTACTCTTGGCAGTGGATGAAGCTTGCCGTCGGCGCGCGATGGACGGTCGGTTGTTTTCAGCACGCAGCGTCAGGACAAGCAGCGAACGAAAGTGGTTCGAGCGTGGTTCGCCGGGGTCTTCTTTTCCCGGAAGAGGTCGCGAAGCAGAGCGGATGGCGCCGCCCCGCCGAAGAAAGGCGTTTTCGCCAGGCAGAGTCGCCGCCTGGCGGGAGGTTTTTACGGCGCCGAACGATCGGAGGAAGTTGCCCTATGAAATGGCCTGGAATGTCGATTCTGCGCAGGTTCTTGAAAGAGCAGCGGGGCCAGTCGGCGGTCTTGCTGGCAGTCGTGATGACCACGATGTTCACCCTGGCCGGAGGCTCGGTAGAGGTCGGCCACGTTTATTACGCGTATCAGCGGCTGGTGGCGTCAACCAACGCGGCGGCTCTGGCGGGCGCGCAAGCCATGCCCGACGCGATCGCAGATTCTTCAACACCGCTGACGCCGGTATCTGCTGCCGTGAAACTTTACAGCTGCGCGTCGGGCGGATACAACGCGACCTCGTTGCTGCAGTGCCAGACGCCGGTAACAACCCTCGAATGCTATAGCACCGTGACCAACACTTTTAACGTGGGGTGCGAGTATCCGCCGGGCGGCTCCGCGGGCTACAACTCCCTGAAGGTGACGCAGACGGCGAAAGTGAATTTATGGTTCGGAGGGCTGATCGGCATGTCCCAGATGAACATGTCGGCCACAGGGACGGCGGCCATGAAGGGCGGAACGGACATCCCGTATAACCTCGCCATCATCATGGACACCACCGCGTCGATGACCGACACCATGACATCGGGCATCTGCTCGGGTGAAGAGCAGATCGAATGCGCGGTTCAGGGATTCTCGACCATGTTGGCGTACATGGATCCCTGCGCTCTGAATACGACCTGCAGCTCAGGGTCAGCCTATGTGGACGACGTAGCCTTGTTCGTGTTTCCGGCAATCAACACAAGCTATAAGACGAACAATTATCACACCGACTATTGCTACAGCGGAAGACAGACCTCCGATGCGAGCGTACCGTACAACTTTCAAAACCCCGGGAACCCGCCCACCGGTCTTGCGATGGATACCACCAATCCAAGTTGGGTCCCGGTGCAAGTTGCCGGCGCGTACGAGCTCATTCCATTCGAGAACACCTATAGGGCAAGCGACTCAGCGAGCGTGACCGTCGGCGACGCGCTTGCGGAGGCGGTCGGGTATGCCAACTCAGGCTGCCCCGGCCTGGGGGCGCCGGGCGGCCAGGGAACCTACTACGCGCAGGCGATCTACGCGGCGCAGGCGGCGCTTGCCATTCAGCAGACCAACAATCCAGGCTCGAAAAACGTCATGATCATCCTGAGCGACGGCAACGCGACCGCATGCAATACGCAAACCTCGACCGGCAACGATTGCGGCGGCGGCAGCAGCCAGATCCTCGCGGATAATTGCCCGTCGATTACGACGGCTAACGATTCGACGGCTAACGGGACCATCAGCAGCGCCAGCCCTTGCGTCGGCTCTTACACCGGACAGCCCCTCAATGGGACCAGCGCTTCCGTCACATTGAGCGGAAGGAGCGTGACGATACAGCCCGCGGGCTACCACTCTCCCAACTACCCCTCCGCGCTGGGCGAGTGCGGGCAGGCGGTGCAGGCGGCGCAGTTGGCAACGGCGGCAGGAACGACGGTCTACGCGATCTCCTTCGATTCGCCGACCACGTCGTCGTCATCGAACTGCGGGACGGACGTGACATATACTCTAACTGGATTGAGCAATGGCGCATATACGTGGCCGGGCGGATCCCATCCTAAATCGCCCTGCAACGCGATTGCCGCGATGGCGTCGAATGCCAACACGTTCTACTCCGACTATGCCGACAATACCCATGGCGGCGGCTCCGGATGCGACGCGATCACCACCGCGAACCAGAACCAGAATTCGCTCCCTGCCATCTTCAAGGCGATCGTGCAGGGGCTCACGATTCCGCGGCTGATACCGAACGGGACGACGTAGGCCGGTTGAAAGAAAGCTAGAGGGAAAGTTTCAGAGGGGTGCGGGCATATCGAGCCCGCGCCCTTTTTGCTGCTGCGCGCGGAATGGACGGGGATCGACGGGTGCCGCAGCAGCTAATCGAGCTGTTCGGGGATGATGATGAGCACTTCCACTTTGGCGAATTGGCCGTCCTGCAGGGCGGGGCGGAATTGCCACTTGCCGAGGGCGGCGAGTACGAATTGGGCTTGGGGAAAAGCCTGCGGGACAACGATGCTGAGTGTTTCGAAGCGGCCGGATTGATTGATAAAGCCGTGAATCATGATGGCATCGGCGTCGGCGGCATCGGCGCCGAGATTGGGACGGACGATGTTATACGGCCAAGGGGCATCCAGGCGGACGATGGTGCCCGCGGCTGCGGCGTCGGCGGAGCGCGGAAGGGAGTACTGCATTATCCAGCTCTTGGCCAGCCCTACGTGAAGGTAGACGGTGTAGGCCATCCTGCCGTTCCATACGCCGGCCACTTCGGGATATTGATCCTGAAGAGAATTTCCCACCACCACGGAATTGAAATGGCCGTCCTTGGGCGACAGGATCTGAGTAACGGTCGGCTGGCCGTTTGGCTCCAATCCAAAATCCGCTCCCCGCGTGGTTCCAGGCGCATCCGCTTTGCCGGAGCCCGAGGAGGAGCCGGAGCTGCTTACCCCCCACTGGGGGCTGTGCCCCGCTCCCTGACCGGAATTGTCCGCTTTGGCGGACGAGCCCTGGCCAGAGCCCGAGCCGGCGCCGTTCGTCTTGGCGGACGAACCCTGGCCGGAGCCTGAGCCGGCGCTGTTCGCCTTGGCGGATGAGCCCTGGCCGGAGCCGGCTTGTTCAGACTGAACGGCGGAGTTGTTCTTGTCCGGCGACGAGAGATCCTGCGCCTGGCCTGGCGTGGGCTCTGCCTCCGTCTTCTTCACTGCGGACTCATTCACCGGAGGCAGAGCGACGGTCCCGTTTTTCAAGCGCAAGTCAGACAGGGAGACAATCGCGGCGGGAGTTGGCTGAGCCGACGGCTGCGAGGCGGTGACCGGGGGCAGTTGCACCTGCTGGGGAGCCTGGATGACGACGGGTGAGGTAGTGCTGGCCGGAATGATCGATTTAGCCGAAGGATGGAAGCTGGATGCAACGTTGACGTCGGCTAGGGTCATTTCCTCATTAGGTCGTTCGACCGAAGGCTTCACATCGGACGCGGTGGGCTTCTCCGGCAAGGGCGGAACGACCTTCTTGACCACCGTTTTGCTTGGCGACCAGATCATGACCTGAGGCATGGGGATCTGCTCGGAGAGCGTGATGGGGTTGGGAATGTCGGGTTGGACCAATGTTTGCGGACCGGGTCTGGCTTCCGCGACCGGGCGCGGCACAGGCCGGCGAGGCGATGGATTGCCGCCGGAAGCCGGCGAGTGTGCGCCGGCATGCCCCCCCGAGTAAGCGGCGCGAGCCATGGCGGCGAGCGCCTGCTGGTCGGGCATGTGCAGATCGAGCTCGCGGACCATATCGTGTTCCGTGGTCACCCGGGTGAGGGCTGGTCTGTACGCCAGGCCGAACCATATCACGGCGGCAGCCACGCTATGAACAACGATGGATGCCGCGAAGGAGGTGGGCTGCGGGCCCAGATCGGACTGCTCGGTGAACAGCGAAATCGTGTAAAAGGACATCATTGGCGGAAGTATCCTCCCGCGAGCATATTCCAAATGGACGACGATCTTCCGAACACGCGCGCGAAGAACTTCGCTTGCACACGTTTCCACGTTGGCACGCGCGGTCTGGCGCAGCTATAACACAGAAGATGCAGGCGAGACCTCCAACTACTCAATGATTTCACTGTAAACTGGTGGTGAAACGGCTCCCCCCAACAAAAAATGCTGCTGGAAGGCGGCCGGTTCCATTCCAGGGCCGCTGTTGCTACTTTCAGGATCGCTTATTATGCGGGTTTCCCCCATAGCTATTTTGATACCTCCATTGACAGATCGTGGCGATTCTATTACGGTTCGGGAGGCGTTCAGGACTACACTGAAACCGCACTCCACGCTTGGACTCGATTGGCAGGCAGGGGCGTGTTGTGTTATGCATGGTCGAGAAGAGAGAGTCCTCTTCAGGGAGCATCCGCCGCGTGGGGTTTTCGATCTGCCCAGGGAAGGGCATGCAGCGATGGGGGCTGCGGCTTCGGGGCGCCGGGATTCTGGAAGAGTTGCCCGACGCAGCCAGTGAGGCAGGCACAGAAAGGCGGAGCAGGCGCTAGCCGGCTCCAGCGGGTTAAGGATGAATCGAAGACTCACGACAATTCTCTTCGTAGCAATGTTGATAGCAGGCGTCTGCGCCTGGCTGGTCTATCGCATTGTGAGCGTCCGCATCGGTGGGGCCAAGCCCGTGGCGACTACGCGGGTGGTTGCGGCGGCCAAGGACATTCCGCTGGGGTCGGTGTTAACGGCAGCCGACCTTGCCACGATGACGCTGGCGGGCACGCCGCCCAAGGGCGCGATTATGAAACCGGAAGACGCGATTGGCCGGGGCGTGATTACGCAGATCGCCCAGGGCGAGCCGATTCTGGACAGCCAATTGGCGGGTCTTGGCTCCGGCGGCGGACTGGCGCCGACGATTCCGCAGGGCATGCGCGCCTGCGCGGTGCGAGTAGATGAGGTGGTGGGTGTGTCCGGGTTCGTGATTCCCGGCATGCACGTGGACGTACTGGTTTCAGGCAACCCGCCGGGCGCCGCCGCCGAGCAAGGCGTGGTGACGCAGACCCTCCTTCAGAACATCCAGGTTCTCTCCGCCGGTACCGATATTCAGAGAGACGCCGAAGGCAAGCCCCAGCAGGTGCAAGTGGTGAATTTACTGGTGACGCCGGATCAGGCCGAGTTGCTAAGCCTTGCCAGCAATTCGCTGAAGGTCCAACTGGTGCTGCGCAACCCGCTGGATACGAAGATCGCGAAAGTTCCGGCCACGGCCATGCGCAACCTCTTTGCAGGCGAGACTCCTGCGCCAGCTCCGAAGACGGGTACCAGGAGAGCAGCGAAGCCCGCAACTACTGCTTATTCGATCGTCGTGATGAACGGCGGCAAAACCACGGAAGAAAAGTTCGCTTCACCCGAGGGACAGCATTGAGAACGAAGGCATGGGTCACCATCGTATCTTGCAGCGCGCTGTCGTGTGCACTGTATGCCGGGCTGGCCGTGGGGGCCCAGACCGCACCCGCGCCCCCATCGCCGTCAGCACAATCCACGTACGAGGACTCCACCAATGAGCTCTCGGTGACCGTGGGCAAATCGGTCCTGGTGGACTGCGCGCAACCGATCCACCAAGTCGCCGTAGGGCTAGGCGACATTGCGGAAGCCACGGCGATCAGTCCCACCGAAATCATGGTCGAAGGCAAAGCTCCGGGCGAGACGAGCCTGATCATCTGGGACATCCACGGGGGACGCCAGTTCTTCAACGTGACGGTGCGGCCGGTTGCCGCGGTGTCGGGAGACAACCTCGATGCCATCCGGCGCGAGCTCAGAATGGAGCTGCCGGGCCAGACCATTCGCGTGAGCTACAGCAACAACAGCATCTTCCTCCGCGGCACGGTCAATGATCTGACCAGCTCGGCGCGGGCGGTGGAAATCGCGTTGACGGCGGGCAAAGTGGTGAACCTGCTGAGCGTGAACGTGCCCAAGTCGGATCCGCAGATCCTGATCAAAGTACGCTTTACCAGCGTGGATCGCAGCCTGGCTCGCCAGCTTGGTATCAACCTGTTCAACCTTGGTCTGGGAGACGCTGTCGGAGGTGTGTTAACCGGCCAGTTCACTCCGCCTCTCGTCGGCAACAGCGGTAGTTCGTCGGGTACGGGAGCAGGGGTCGCAGGAACGCAGGGGACGGCGAGTTTCTCCCAGGAGGGGAATATTTTTGCGTTCTTCCCGGGTCTGAACGTGGGCGCGGATATCCATGCTCTGGAGACTAAGGGAATAGTGCAAGTGCTGGCGGAGCCCAATCTTATGGCGGCCGACGGCCAGGAGGCGAGCTTCCTGGCGGGCGGAGAGTTTCCCTATCCGGTTGTGTCGGGCACCTCGGGTGGCACGGCCGCAGTGAGCATTCAATTCAAACAATACGGCATCCGGCTTAATTTTATCCCCACCATCACGCCGCGGGGAACCATCCGGCTGCAAGTAGCGCCGGAAGTGAGTGCATTGGACTACACCCACGAAGTGGAAATCTCAGGATTTGAAGTGCCGGGAATCTCCTCGCGTAAAGTGAATACCGAGGTGGAGCTGGCCGACGGGCAAAGTTTCATCATCGGCGGCCTGCTGGACAAGAGCGTTACCGACACCTTCCAGAAGATTCCGTTCCTGGGCGACATTCCCATCCTCGGCAAGCTTTTCCAGTCCCAATCGAAGACCAAGAACGACACGGAGCTGATTGTGGTTGTCACGCCGGAGATCGTGGCGCCGATTGCGGCGAGCGTATCGGTGCCGGATCTGAATTATCCGGACAAGTTCATGCCGCCCAATTCGAATATTCCCATGCGCCAGCCGGATGAGAAGACGGCGGAGAATACGCTGCCTCCGCAGCCAGCGTCAATTCCAGTGGAGAAGCTGATTGAAAGCATGAAGCCCGAGAAGCCGCTGGTGATCGAGACTTCCGCGGGCGGATTCGGCACCAGCGGAGGACAGAACATCAACTCGGGCGGGGGCGGCGGCGCGAGCGCGGGGATGGGAACGCCGCAGCAATAGAATCTTCAGCCAGCGGATACGGCAAGACTCCGAGGCAAGCGGGTGAGTCCGTTGCAAAGGATCGTAAAGGCCCTGCGGGAATTCTTTGCGCCGCCGCGGCCGGCGGCGGCCCTTCAGGGGCCGCTGCGGGTTCTGAACGTGACACGCGGCACTGTGCTGGCAACGCGGCTCGAAGCCGCGCATACAGGGCCAACGCGCAGAAAAGGTCTGTTGGGGCGGGAAGGTCTTTTGCCGGGCGAAGGACTGTGGATAGTTCCCTGCGAGTCGGTGCATACGTTCTTCATGCGATTCCCTATCGATCTGGTCTATCTGGACCGCAAGAACCAAGTCAGGAAGGTGAGAAGCGGCGTAGGTCCATGGAGGATGTCGGCTTGCTGGTCCGCGCATTCTGTACTGGAACTGGCGGCGGGCACGGTCGCGGCCACACGGACTGAGCGCGGAGACAGGCTGGAGATTGCGGCGGCGGTTGAAGGCCAGCCTTTTGAAGTTGGGTGTTAGTGAAACGGATTCGCATCGCACTCAAATCCATTTTCCGCTCATGCTCATCCGCGAAGCCGCGGGGTACCGTAAATGTATGAATTCTCTTCAGACTGGCCGGGACGAGACCATGGCGCGTTCTTCGCCGGCTGAAATGCATAGGCCATTGCAGGGAGTCTTTCAGCGCATTTTCGGACGGCATTTGATGAATTCGGCTCTACTGGTCCTGGCTGCGGCGGCTTTCGCGGGCCCCATGAGCGACGCGCACCAACTGACCAAGGATCCGGACCTTTGGTGGCATTTGGCGAATGCGCGCCTCCTGTGCACGACGCATCACTTCATCCACTTTGAGCCCTATTCCTTCACGGTTCAAGGAGAAGGGTGGGTCAATCCAGAATGGCTCTCAGAGGCGCCCTACTGGATCGGCTATGAGTCGCTTGGACTCGTTGGGATTCAACTCGCCGCACTTGTTGGTTTTTGCGTCAATCTGCTGCTGGTTTACTTTCGCAGCGATTCGAAGTCGTCGCATATCGGGGCCGCTTTCTGGACGGCACTTCTGTGCTTATTCATGATGGCGATCAATGGAGGAGCGCGCACCATCGTGATCGCCTATCTGGCCATGAACGTGGAGATGGCTGTTCTGGAAGGCGCGGAAAAAGGAAAGACGCGGCGGTTATGGCTGCTTCCCCCACTTTTTTGCCTCTGGATCAATCTCCACGGAAGTTGGATCATCGGGCTGGGACTGCTGGCGCTCTACATTGTTTGCGGTCTTTTCAATTTGAACGTTGGCGCGTTCGAGCAGACCGCCTTCAACCTCGCCGATCGCAAACGCCTAATTTGGGTCTTTCTGGCCAGTGTTGCGGCTCTCACGATCAACCCCTATGGCTGGCGGCTGATCTGGAATCCGATCGACATGCTGCTGAACCAGAAATTGATGACCGCGATCACGGACGAATGGCAGCCGTTGCATCTGGGAACGACTGCCGGCAAAGGGGCAGCGTTTTTCATCGGGTTGACGATTGTGGCCAATTTGGTGCGCGGACGCAAATGGAAGCTCTACGAACTGGCCTTTACGTTCTTTGCCTGGTATGTTGCCTTCGCTCATCAGCGATTTGTTTTTCTGGCCTGCATCGTCACCGCGCCGTGGCTTGCGACCGACCTTGCACGAAGCTTTCTGGCCAGCCCCAGCAAGAAGACGATTCCCGTGCTGAACGCCCTGTTTGTAGCCGGCGCCGCGTGTGCTCTGGTCTTCCTCTTTCCGTCGGAGAATGCGCTTGAAAAAGACCTGGCGGCGGCCTACCCGTTCGAGTCCATTGCCCGGATCCAGCCAACCTGGCGAACCTTCAACGAGTACTCCCTTGGCGGAATGATGGACTTCAATGCGAAGCCGACCTTCATCGATTCGCGCAACGACATTTTTGAACATCATGGCATTTTGCGGGAATACCTCGACATCGAAAATCTTCACGAACCCTTTCAACTACTGGAAGAGAGCCGGATCGATCACGTCCTGATTCGCGAAAACGGCGCGCTTTCGTTTGCCCTGGAACGCTCGCAGGATTGGCGCATCGAGATGCGAGAGGGATCGGGTGACGATCGGTATGAACTATTCGCCAGAGTTGCCGGGACGGCCGCGAGCCAAGACCCCTCCACGGTAGTGCCCGAGCACGTCCGGCGCTGAGAAGCCGCAGGCGATGGAACGCTTAAGTTGCAACGGACTCTGGAGCGCAAATTCAATGTGATGGGGTTAGCGATGTTTGAGCGGTTCCGCAGTTGATGTAGCCGTTTCCGGTCCTAGAGTGGGGTGGATTCTTCTTGAGGAAGAATCGACTTGGCGTTCAAGGTTTCGGGACACAGTAACTGCGGAACCGCTGTAAGCCGGCCGATCCATGCTGTGAGTCACAAACAGATCACCGTCGCGGGGTATTCAACGGCGGCCTGCAACCGTGGCCGCGCATGTTCCCCCGCGCTCAAACAGGCAAACTCCCTTCCAGCACTGCGACTGCGTGAATCCGGAAGGGATGCCGGGCGCGTTACCCGGCGCAATCAAAGCGTTGAAGCCCGGGGCATCGTGCACGAGTTCCGCTGCACTTCCCACCTGAACAATCGGTACATTGCGATGAAGATGCGAGTATCCTCCCGACTCCGTCCAAATGCGTTCGTAGATTCCCACCCCGCATAAATTTGGTTCGTGGCTGAGGCGATCGAAAGCGCCGACACCCCAGGAGGTCTTGTACCAATCCGCGCATTGCGCCGCCAGCATCGCCGAAGATGCGAGAAGGCACGTCACACCGATCGCAACGACCCATCGGGGATTGTCCAGGAACTTCGCTCCCCGCTTCCTGAATTCCGCCAGGAGGTCAACAACTCCCATTGCAGCCAAAGTGACGGCCGGCGCAAGAACCGGATAGATGAAGCGGACCTCCTTGTGAGGTATCACGCTGTGCGAAACGACAACGATGGCGCAAAAAATGGCCAGGAAAGGGCTTCGCCTTGATCCATGGAAGAGAAACAGGACGGCCGGGCCGATCAATGCCAGAAGGACCAGCAGGTACCAGTACCACGGCTGAGTCGGGAACAGCTTGCCGGGCCCCTGCAGGTTAGCCCCAAAATATCGGATGAAGGACTGCCAGGGATAAGACCAGGTGATCCAGTCAACGATTCCGAACAAAAGCACCGGAACCGATACTCCGGCGACCAAAGCGGGAGATCTCTGGCGCCACCGGGGATAACAAAAGTACACCAGCGCAAAGGCCAAGGCAGGCAGCAATTGGATCCGCAGACACGCGGCCAAGCCGCAGAGGAGTCCAGCAAGGAAGAACCGCTTTCGTTCGCCCAACTTCTGGCCGTATACGCCAAGGTACAACCCAGGCAGCATCACATGCGCGGCCACCACCTCATAGAATGCTTTGGGGGCGAAGTAAACGAGCTCAAAGTAGAAGGAGCAGGCGAGGGCCGCCACAATCGCCGCGGGCGTTCCGCTTGCACGCTTCGCCCACGCGTATCCAAACCACACGGCGGTGAGCGAAATCAGGGACAGGAAAATCGCGATTCCCAGAAGATAGCCCGACGAATCCGGGCCCATCCACGTGGTGGCGCGCATGACTCCGGCCAGGACGGTAGGAAGCACCCATGAGCGGATCCCAAGCCCCCACTCCCAAGTGATCACGCCATACCCAAACACCAGCCTGTGCGCCGGCTCAAGCGTCTGAAAAATCTCATCGGCGTAAAAAATGTTGGGCGAGCCCAGCGCGAGGCCAATGCGCAACGCAAACCCGAAGCCGAGGAGCGCCACCCAGGCCAAAATCTTCCATTTTCGTGTCACAGCCGGTACCTCCAGACCGCTTCCATGTCCTTGCTCATCAGCCCCAAGACCGGAGAACTCAACAGGACGTTAAGTATGCGCATGTTCCTCTCCAGCCAGAGTTCGTCATGAGGCCGCGACGGCCGGAACCGCGGCGGTGCGGGCAGAGGTGCGCGCAAACAGATACCATGCCAGCCACGCCGGCGCCGTCCACAGATACGCGGGCGAGTGCAGTCCGAAGGGCGAGATGATCTGAAGTTCGATGGCGACATAGATCAGCGCCAGAACCGAGAGCATCAGCCGGGACGGGTTCCTGGAGACGGCAAAGAGAATTGCCGGTATGGCAAGGGACTGATCGAAGATCCAGCCAAAGGGAGCAACGAAAAGGGATACCAGCAGCAGCGGGCTGCCGTTTTCAAACCAATCCCAGGAGTGGCGGCGCGGCCAGAAATAAAGCAAGGCCCAGATGCAGCCGAGCAGGGCGGGCACGAATGCGATCCACTCCGCGGCGGGATGGATCCAATCTCGCAAAGCGTCGCCGAGACATGGGGTAAATTCACGCGTAATCACCGAAGTGCGCATGTAGTACGCGTACTGGCTCCATGCCGCGGGGTCTATGCACGTGGTGACGATGCCGCCGGCAGCAAATGCGGCCGCGCCTCCGGCCAGAACGCGATAGCTTCGCGAGACGAAGATCCAGACCAGAAGAACGAGGGCAAAAGGGAGAAACAGGTGGGGCTTGAGCGTGCACAGCCAGAGTGCGGCGCCGGCCGCGAAGGGGCGGGTTTTGTGCAGGCGGAGAAAGAGGACCAATCCGAAGAGCAGGAGGATTGAGGTCTGGCCCAGGATGACGCAGAACAGCGCCGGCGGGAAGCAATAGCCTAGCCAGTCGAGCCGGCTGCCCGCACGTCCCAGGATCTTCCATAGGATGCGCACCGAGGCGATGAGAAAGCCCAGCATCGCGAGCGACCAGGGGAGCGCCGAGGCCATGGGGCCGAAGTAACCCAGCGGGAAAGCCAGCGGCAAGGCCCAGGGAGTGTTGCGCATGTAGTAGGAGGCGTTGCCCTGGAGTCCCGCGTCGCGCTCGATGCGGCTCAGGGCGACGGGATCGTACGGATTGCCATGGTGAATAAGCTGTTGGCCGGTGGCCCAGTAGACGATGAAATCGCGCCGGGCGACGATGGCGCGGTTGAAAGGCATGGTGCTGAGAAACAGAGTGGTGAAGACCACCCCCAGCGCGCAGGCAACCGCGATCGAAAGTACGGTAAAATCGCGCTCCTTCTTCACGGCAAAGACACCTTTCTGTTCCCGGTCATCGCAATTATATCGGCCAAATAAGGTCGATTTGAGATCGCCGCGCCGTGGCTCCTCCGCGGAACGCAATCGGGTCCCCGGATCGTTGCCGCGGTTCGGCTCATCTTGAAATCAGGTGTTCGCCTGGGGCGGGCGGGCGGCTGGAGAGGCGGCAGATGCGCGCGCAAAGAGGTACCACGCGAGCCACGCGGGCGTAGTCCACAGGTAAAGGGGCGATGTGACTCTGACCGCGCAGAGTTCTATATCCGTGCCAAGAATCATCAGCGCGAGAACCACCAGCAGCTTGCGGGAGCGGGTGACGTAGGCGCCTTCGAGCAGGGCGGGAATGGCGACACCCTGGTCGTAGAACCAGCAGTAGGGCGCAGTCAGAAGCGACACCAGCATGAGTAGGCTGCCGTTCTGCGCCCAGTCCCAGCCGCGCCTGCGCCGCCAGAAGTAAATCAGCGCCCAAACGCAGCCCAGCGTGGCGGGCAGGTATTGGAGCCAGACTGCCTGCGGTCTGAGCCAAAAGCGGAACGCGTCGCTGAGGCAAGGAATGAACTCGTTCTCGACGGCCGGCGAGTGCATCATGCGGAGGTATTCCGGCCAGGCGCTGGCATCAATCAAGAGAGCGGCCGCGCTGCTGAGGACGATGGCAACGGCAGCGCCGGCCACGATTTTGTAGCGTCGCGTAATGAGAACCCATGCCAGCAAAACAACCGAGAAGGGGACGAAGAGCTGCGGCTTAAGGGTGCAAAGCCAGAGTGCGGCTCCGGCGGCGAACGGGCGGGAGCGATAAAAGCGAAGAAACAACGCCAGCCCCAAAAGCGCGAAGAGCGAAGTTTGGCCCATGATGAGGCAGATCAACGACGGGGTGAATGCAAACCCGAGCCAGTGAATGCGATTGGGAGGAGAGCCGTGCAGGCCGCGAACCATGCGGACCGAGATGAGGAGACAGGCGAGGAGGAGCAAGGTCCACAGGATGGCCGCAAAGCGCAGGCCGAGAAAGCCGAGGGGATAGGCGAGCGGCAGCGCCCAGGGCGGATTGCGCATGATGAGAACCGCTTTCACCGTCAAGCCTGCGGAGTGCTCGAGCGCCGCGATGGCGTTGCGGTCGTACGGATTGCCGTGGTGGACTAGTTGTTGGCCGGTGACCCAGTAGGAGACAAAGTCGCGCGAGGCAGCCAGGTTGCCGGCCAGGGGCACGGCGCAGATAAATAGAATGGTGAGTGCAAGCGCAAGCCCGGCAACAGCGGCGATCGAAAACTCCGCGAAATCGCGGCGCTCCTGCGCTGGGGGAAGATCCAACTTGCTTGCCATGGGGGCTATTCTACGGTAGTCGGCGAGGGGATGGGGTTGCGGCGGGTCCTTGCAAACCCTGGTACTTTAAAAAATTGCGGCATAAAGTTGTCAAGTCGGTGCTATTATAAAGGTCCCCCAAGGTTGCCGGTGTTGGCGCTCGAGTTGTACAAGTTTGGGAGCCAACGATGTATACGGGGCCGGTCGATGATCCAGTGGCTGTAAACAGGGGTATACAATCCCCGAGATCGATCTGAACTGTGTTTCCTGTAAAGTGTTGATTTTAAATCCACAGCCACTTTGCCCAAGAATGGCACAACAAGTGCTGCAAGAACAATGCCCGGCTGAGTCTGGGAAATTGAACTCTCGGAGAAAAGAACGATGAATCATCTCTATTTGTCCCTCTATGTGAAGCTGCAGAACCTGATGAGCCGCGAGGAAGGCCAGGATCTGGTTGAGTATGCCCTTCTGGTTTCCCTGATTGCTCTCGCGGTCATCGCCGGCGTGGGCAACGTGGCTACGGCCGTAAACAAGGTATTCAGCAACATCAGCACTTCGCTCGGGTAACCGTTCAACCGCAACGGATCCAGAGTCTCAGCCCCTTAGCGGGAGGGGCGCGAAACCGCCCAACCGGCGGAGAACGCGCTCCCTGCCAAGGGCAACCGCTCATAAAAGAGCAGCAAGTAACTGGGCAAAGACGCCCCACCTGAGCGCCTGTTCTTGCCCGTAGCGCCATGAGAAATCGTGGCGACCCAGTTGGCCGGCTCAGGCCGGAAGATCACCAAAAAGGAGATTCCACAGATGCACGACACACTTCTTAAGCTGTATGTGAAATTCCAGGGCCTGAAGAACGGCGACGAAGGCCAGGACCTGGTGGAATATGCCTTGCTGGTTGCCCTGATTGCCCTCGTTTGCATCACCGGCGTCAGCAACGTGGCTACGGCCGTAAACACGGTGTTCAGCAACATCAGCACCTCGTTGGCGTAACTGCTGCGCTCAGAACTCATCCGGGCTTTCGGAAACATCGCGGGAGGGACAAGCAGCCGGCCTCGTGCCGGAGTGCGCTCTTCCGCCGCGGTTTACCCCTCCCCCAAGAAAGATCAGCCAGCGAACCCGCGAGAAATCGTGGAAAGCTGGCTGTGTGACGGCTCAGGCCGGCAGATCGGAGAAAGGGGGAATTCCGATGAGGAATGGGGTTCAAGAGCTGTATCTGAAATTCCTAAATCTGAGGTACAGCGAAGAGGCGCAAGACCTGGTCGAGTATGCATTGCTGTTGACCATCATTTCACTGGCGCTCATTACCTCTATGAACGGCATTGCATCGGCAGTGAGCAAAGTCTTCACCGACGTGAGCACATCCCTGGCGTAAGCGCAGCGAACACCACCGGGCACGCTGCCGTGAGAAGCGATATGCGGCAAGCGCCTCGGTGCTAGGGCAACTCCGGGCCCCGCGCTCCAGGATCGAGGCAGGCCGGCACGGTTCTGCGGTGCTGCCAAGCGCTTTCCTGTGTCTTCGAACGCGGTGCAGGTAACAATACGGGTTCGGAACGCCGGATCTCCTGGAAGCGTTCCGCGGTTTTGCCGTAAAATCTCGGTGATCTCTGTAGAGTTTTGCGTGCCGAACCGATATGCTGCTGCCCTCCTCCAATCAGCCCAATACAGTTCTGCTAGTCTTTGAATGCGGCCTGACGAGGGTTGCGATCGCGCCGGCGTTCGTCTGGCCGCGGCTTGACGACAGTCTCTTTACGCGCATTGAGCAAGGCTTCGCGCGGCTCGCGCGCCGGGGGTCCGTATTGATTCGGCGGGCTTGTCTGCTGGAATGTAAAGAATGAAGCGGAAGATCACATCGACCGAGCGGAAGGCTCTGCTTTGCCTCTTGTTGAGTGGTGCGATCTTCATTTCCTGGGGCTCGTTGATTTCGATAGCCTCCTATTCCGGCATGGGAGCGTTCAAAGCGGTCTTCTACGGGGCGCGCTGCCTGATGCAGCACAGCGACCCGTACAACCCGGCCGTATTGCAGCAGGTGTACCGGTCGGAAGGGGGTACACTCCCCTCGGATCCCGCCAAAGCGCTTTTTTTTCGGCGGACGATGCTTGTGTGCGTCAACCTCCCCACATCCCTGTTCCTCGTTGCGCCGCTTGCCCTGCTGCCGTGGAAGATGGCCTGCCTGTGTTGGATGGCGCTGAACGCCGCGGGTCTTTTGCTGGCGGCCTTGCTGGTCTGGATCGTTGCCGAAAAGCACGCTCTTAAGCCCGCGACGATCCTTATTTGCATTTTGCTTTGCAATTGCGAGCTTGTCTTTGCACTCGGAAATCTCGCCGGGATTGTCATTAGTCTCTGCGTGATCGCGGTCTGGTGTTTCCTTGAAGAACGGTTTGTGCGCGCCGGCGTCCTTTGTCTGGCCGTCAGCCTCGTGCTTAAGCCCCACGATGCGGCCCTGGTGTGGTTCTATTTCCTGCTGGCGGGAGGCGTTTACCGCAAACGGGCCCTCCAGACCGTGGCCGTGGCGGCTGTACTGGCGCTACCGGCTGTCCTTTGGGTTTCTCGCGTCTCGCCGCAGTGGGTGCCGGAACTGAATTCGAACCTGGCCGCGCTTTCGGCGCACGGCAGTGTGAACGATCCTGGGCCGGATTCCCTCACATTCCACTCCGCCGATCATGTGATCAGTCTGCAGTCGGCGTTCAGCCTCTTTCGCGACGATCCGCGCTTCTACAACTTTGCCAGCTATCTGGTCTGCGGATTGCTGCTTTTGGCAGGCGCCATTCGAGTGCTCAAGTCGCCCTTCTCAAAACAGAATGCATGGTTCGCGCTTGCGGCGATCGCGGCGCTTTCGATGCTGCCTGTCTATCACCGGGGATACGACGCCAAGCTATTGCTGCTCACTGTTCCCGCCTGCTCCTACCTGTGGGCCACGGACGCGCGTTTGAAGTGGCTGGCGGGTCTGCTGACCACCTCTGCGCTACTGTGCACTGCTGACGTTCCCGCGGCGATACTCCTGGTCACGATGGACAGCCTGAAGGCCGGAACTGCAGGCCTTTGGGGCAAAATATTAACGGTTGTTCTCTTTCACCCCGCCCCGCTGATTCTGCTGGCGACGGGAGTTTTCTATCTGTGGGTATATTTCCGGCGCACGGCCCAGGAAAAGCGTGGATCCGTCGCAGCGGGCGAATCGCTCCGCGCGGCCGTGGCGGCAAATCGCGGAGCGAGTCTTTGACAAGGGGAAAAAGTTCACACGTGGCGCAGAGGGTGCGTCGGCATGCGAGTCGCAGCCGGCATTCTTCACTTGCCGCTTTTCTATGCTCCTGAGAGGTTTCGGTCTGCCATGGTGCTGCCTTCCGACGTAAGGCCAAATCATTTTCTGTTGGGAACCGAATTCGGCCTGACTGCGATTACAGCGACCTTAGCTTTCGTGTGGCCGCGGCTTGGCGCCGGGTTCTTCGAGCGCATGGAGCGAAGCTTCGCCCGGCTCGCGCGCTGCAAGGGCTGGGCGGCCGCCGTTGTGGGTCTGAGCGTGATCGTGCTGCGCCTGGCCCTGCTTTCTCTGTTTCCCATCCCATTGCCGTTTGTGCCCGACGATTTCAGCTTTTTATTAGCCGGCGACACGTTTGTCCACGGGCGCCTGACCAACCCAACCCCCGCGATGTGGACGCATTTCGAGAGCATACACATCACCATGCAGCCGACGTATCAATCGATGTACTTTCCGGGACAGGGGCTGCTCCTGGCGGCCGGCCAGGTGCTGTTTGGCCAGCCGTGGCTCGCCGAGCTGGCGATGGATGGACTGATGTGCGCGGGGCTGGTGTGGATGCTGCAGGCGTGGCTGCCGCGAAAGTGGGCGCTGCTGGGCGGTGCGCTTGCGGTGTTGCGCCTGGGCCTGTTCAGTTTCTGGATCAACACCTACCACGGTGGGGCATTGCCGGCTGCGTTTGGCGGGGCGCTGGTGCTGGGTAGCCTGCCGCGCCTGATGAAGACAGGACGGTTTCGATACGGCCTGCTGATGGGAATCGGGATTGCGCTTCTTATCCTCACACGGCCCTATGAGGGAGTCCTGCTTTGTCTCCCGGTGGCAGTGGTTCTAGGCCGCTGGATCTTTAAGGGGAAGAACAGGACGCCGCCCGGAGTTCTGACGCGCCGCGCCGTGGTTCCGTTGCTGGTGGTTGGTGCGACTTTAGCGTGGTTGGGCTATTACGATTACCGGGCCTTCAGTAACCCGCTGACCCTGCCTTACACGGTCGATCGGGAACAGTACGCGATTGCGCCTTACTATGTGTGGCAGCATCCGCGGCCCGAACCTGCCTACCGGCATCCTGTAATGCGCGATTTTTACAAGTTTACTGAGTTCCCGTTGTACCCTCGGGTACACTCTCAAAAAGGCTTTGTGTTCTGGACAGTTGTAAAGGCCGCATTCAATGTGCTCTTTTTCACGGGATTCTGCCTTCTTCCCCTGCTCTTCATGTTTCGGCGAGTCTTTCTGGATCGGCGAATCCGTTTTCTGGTCGTGTGCGTGCTGGTTCTAGCAGGCGGAACGGTGATCGAAATCTATTTACTTCCGTACTATCTGGCCCCCTTTACCGCGGCCTTTTATGCCATCGGGCTGCAAATGATGCGCCACCTCCGGGTATGGAAATCCGGGAGAAGTGCCGTGGGTCTCGCATTGGTACGGTTCACGATCGCTGCTTGCGTTGTCATGGCCGGTGTTCGCGTGCTTGCCGAGCCTCTACATCTAGGGCCACCGGAGTGGGACGCTGGGAATTGGAACCTGGCTTGGTACGGGCCGGGGCATTTCGGCACAGAACGAGCACAGATGGAGGCTTGGCTCAATGGGCAGGCGGGCCGACAACTGATTATCGTGCGATATGCCGCCGGCCACAATCCATACGATGAATGGGTCTACAACGGTGCTGACATCGAGGGTTCCAAGGTCGTATGGGCGCGGGAAATGGATGCCGCGGATAATTTAGAGTTAATCCATTACTATAAGGGCCGGAAGGTGTGGCTGGTCGAGCCGGACGAGATTCCGGCGCGGATTACGCCTTATCCGATTCCGGTTGCGGCGGGCAACGCACACTAAGCCCGCGTATGTTTTTGGCGTCAGGAAAGAAGCTGAAGGAAATCGAACCATGATCAACGGAAAGCGGATCGCGGTTGTCATGCCGGCGTATAACGCCGAGAAGACGCTGGAAAAGACGGTGCGTGAGCTCTCCGACGTGGTGGACATCAAGATTCTGGTCGACGACTCCAGCAAGGACAAGACCGCGGAGCTTTCGCGCCAGTTGGGCGTGCTGACCTTTGTCCACGACGCCAACTATGGCTATGGGCGCAACCAGCAGACGTGCTACCGCGAGGCGCTGGCCGCCGGCGCGGACATCGTAGTCATGGTGCATCCCGACTACCAGTACACGCCTTCGCTGGTCCCGGCCATGGCGGGCATGATTTCCAGCGGCGTGTACGACATGGTGCTGGGATCGAGGATTCTTGGCGCTGGGGCATTGAAGGGCGGAATGCCGTTCTACAAATATGTCGCCAACCGCCTGCTGACCGCCTTTCAGAATCTCTTCCTGGGCGTAAAGCTCTCGGAATACCACACCGGATTCCGCGCTTTCTCACGCGAACTGCTGGAGACGCTGCCGTTGCTCGAGAACTCCGACGACTTCGTCTTCGACAACCAGATGATCGCGCAGGCCGTAATGTTCGGTTTCCGGATCGGCGAAATCTCCTGCCCGACGAAGTATTTTAAGGAAGCTTCCTCCATCAATTTCAGGCGTAGCGTGAAATACGGCTTCGGCGTTCTGGCGACGACCGCCGGCTTTGTGGCGCACAAGATGGGAGTGAGGCGCTCGCCACGGTTCTACGCAACGGGTAGAAAGGTAACGCAGCGGTACTATTCGCAGGCCACGCCAAAGTGAAGAACAGGCTCCAGGTCTCAAGCTGGATGCACCCGCCCCTGGGAACCAGAAGATGGATGAGACCAATGGCCGCGGGGACTTCCCTCGGTTTTGGCAACCGCACGGCCATCTGTCCAGGCTCACCGGGGAGAAATGAAGCAATGTCATGAAGCAAGGCACGGCGATCATTATCGGAGCGGGTCCTGCCGGGCTCACCGCCGCCATCGAGCTTCAGCGCAACTCGGCAATCAAGCCCATTCTGGTGGAGGCCGGCCGGCAGGCCGGCGGCCTGGCGCGGACCGTCCGCTACAAAGGCAACCGCATGGATATAGGCGGACACCGCTTCTTTTCGAAATCGGATCGCGTGATGCGGTGGTGGCTCGATCTGATGCCTGTTGAGAATGTCTCGGGAGAAGCAGGCCAGCTTCTCTACCGGGGCCGGCGGCGCGATGTGCCGCTCGCAGCTTCGGCTCCCGGCCCGCGAACGGATGATTTGGTAATGCTGGTCCGGCAACGCAAGAGCCGGATCTATTTTCTGCGCCGCTTCTTCGACTATCCCATCAGCCTCACGCCCGGCACCTTAAGGAAGATGGGTTTCGTCCGCACCTTCCGCGCCGGGTTCAGTTATCTTCATGCGGCATTGCTGCCTCGGCGTCCGGAGCGGTCGCTCGAAGACTTCTTCATCAATCGCTTCGGCAGGCAACTTTACCTCACTTTCTTCAAGGAATATACCGAGAAGGTTTGGGGCGCGCCCTGCGACCGGATCAGCGCCGAATGGGGCGCTCAGCGCATCAAAGGCCTCTCCCTCAAGTCTGCGCTCGCGCACTTTATCAGGAAGGCCATTCCCGCCCGGCAGCATGAAGACCTTGCGCAAAAGCAGACAGAGACTTCACTGATTGAGAAATTCCTCTATCCCAAGTATGGTCCCGGCCAGCTTTGGGAACATGCGGCGGATCTTGTCTTGAAGGGCGGCGGCGAGATTCACTTTGGCGTCCAGATCGACCGCATCCATGTCGAAGGCAACAAGTTGATCTCCGTTGAAGGCGTCGATCGCGCCGGCGAGGCCGTTACGTATCGCGGCGATTACTTCTTCTCCACCATGCCGGTCCGCGACCTGATTCGCGCGCTCTCCGGCGAAGTTCCGAAAGAGGTTCGTGAAGTCGGCGATGGTCTCGTCTATCGCGACTTCATCGCCGTCGGCCTGCTGGTCACCAAGCTCGCAGTGACCGAAGAGGATGGGTTGCCAATCAAGGACAACTGGATTTACATCCAGGAGCCTGACGTCAAGGTCGGCCGGCTGCAAATCTTCAACAACTGGAGCCCCTGGCTGGTCGGCAACGAAAAGAAGGTCTGGATCGGTCTCGAATACTTCTGCAACGCCGCCGACGATCTGTGGAAGCTCTCCGATGAGGAGATGACGCAATTCGCCATCGAGGAAGTTGCCAGGATCGGTATTCTCAAGCCCGAAGATGTTGAAGACTCGCACGTAGTCCGCGTTCCCAAGGCCTATCCCGCTTACTACGGCAGCTACGGTCGTTTCGATGTGATCCGCGGGTACACGGACCGCTTTGAGAATCTGTTCCTGATCGGTCGAAACGGCATGCACAAGTACAACAACCAGGACCACTCCATGCTCACCGCCATGGCCGCGGTCGAGAACGTCGTCAACGGCGTCGCCACCAAGGAAAACATCTGGGCCATCGGCGCCGGGATGGACCATCAGGAGATGGAGGGGGCCGGTGAAGAGCACAGCAGAGGTGGGAAGTCGCAACTCCGGCCTCAGTTGACGCCGGTAGAGCAACGCAGCCTGAACGGTGAATCGCGTGAGCATGTTTGCGCTCATTTCTAAAAAAATCCGTTCGCTTCGGCCTGAATGGACGGCCCTGTCCTTCTATGCGGCGGTGGTTGCCCTTGTGCTTCCATATCATGAGTCGTGGAGACTACAAGAGGGTAGATGAATGAACGGCGCCGCTGAAAATCAGGCCCGGCAATCCAGGCTTCGAGCCTGGCAACATGGCCTGGTGTTCCTGTTAGCCTGCGCTGTCATCGTGTCGCGGCGTCCGGATGCAGTTTTTCATGCGCAATTCTGGGCCGAAGATGGGCATGTCTTTTTTGCGGATGCTTATAACTTTGGTTGGTGGCATGCATTGTTTCGGACATATGTAGGATACTTTCATGTGTTC
This sequence comes from uncultured Acidobacteriaceae bacterium, assembly GCA_963808805.1. Classification (GTDB taxonomy): domain Bacteria; phylum Acidobacteriota; class Terriglobia; order Terriglobales; family Acidobacteriaceae; genus Telmatobacter. Next base: position 712,838 of record CAWEGN010000005.1, read on the forward strand.
CCGCGATTAGGGGCCGCACTTTCGCTACTAGTGCCCCTAGCTTTCGCTCCTCTGGTGCTTAACCTCATCGCAATATGTGTTGAGGCCCTCCCTGTCAGCATCCTCTTATCGTCGCGATCATCGGTTTGGGGCAGTCTGGCCTTCCGGTCAATTCTTGCAGGTGCTTATGTAGTGTTGCCGAATAGCTTTGAGATGCACGCATTCATCACAGATTCGCAATGGCTGCTGGCATTGGCTGCTTTTCTTCTCCTCGTGGCGCCGGAACCGCTGAACGCCGGCGTACGGATCTTCGATCTTGCGATTCTGTTGCTCTGCGGGCTGAGCGGACCGTTCTGTATTCTCTTGACGCCGATCGCGCTTTTTATGGTCTGGAAGCAACGTAACCTCTGGCGCTGGGGAACGGCCAGTATTCTTATCGCGGCCAGTGTTTTTCAGATTTCGGCCCTCTTGAGCGGAGGGTATTCCGGCCGGCCCCATTACGCCCTTGGCGCAAGTCCAGGGTTGCTTGTACGCATAATTGCCGGTCACGTCTTTTTTGCGCCACTCCTGGGCGCAAATGGGCTGGCAGCAAATTCAAGCCCGCAGGTTTTCATCAGCTTGCTCTGCGCATTTGTGAGTGGTTTCCTCCTTATGGTGTTCTGCTGGGCAAAGTCCCCACTTGCGCCGAGGCTTTTCGCTCTGTTCGGTGCGGCGATTTTGGCGGTTTCGCTCGCTTCCCCCGCAGCTTATCCGCCTGCCGGCGTCACGACTTGGGAGTTGCTCGCGAGAGCGGGAGGCATTCGCTATTGGTTTTTCCCTTCGATCGCTTTTGTATGGTTGCTTCTATTCGGCATTCGGAGCGGAGGAGAGGTTCTGAAAGGGATTTTGGTTGTTCTGATGGTCACAATGTGTTTCGGCGTCGTGCATGACTGGAGGACTCCTCCTCTCGCAAATCTGCATTGGGCGGAGAATGCGAAGCGCATTGGCGGCGCAGCGCCGGGGACGGTGTTGGTTATACCAGTGAATCCTGCGGGGTGGACGATGAAGTTAGTTAAGCGCTAGTCCGAATGACTCGGTTCGCTCGAGCGGCGGAATTGGCGAGGTTCCCCAAAAACCATTCCGACAGTCTGAACTCCGCGCCCGGAATCATGGGGTGGCCTTTCTTCCCTGCGCAGTGTTGGTCTCGCTGCGGTCCGGTGCGCTTCTTAAATGACAGTTTTGGGCTGAAGTCCCCCATGTTCTTTTTCCAGGCGGCTTACACCGTTGGTTGGGAGCTGGCCAGGCCAGCCGGGCTGGCCGGGTCTCAATCTATTTTCCAAAGTTCAAATCGGTCCTTCTCACTTTCACCAAAACCCCACAGCCAGAAACCAAACGAATTGCTATAGAGGCCCATTCCAGCTCCCATGGTTCTGCCGAAACGATATTTGTGGACTTTGACATCCACCAGCGTTCGATGAGGGAAACGCCCTAACGGCCAATGGGCTCCCGCCGAGTCCGCGAACACGTCCACTACCAGCAGATCTCCAGGCTTTGGCTGAGGACCGCCGGGGTAAGTAAGCGTCGCACCGGCCAGCGGCGCATACCAATAGGACCAGTATTGCCCTGGGAACCACACTTTTTCGCCGGCTGCAACGTGAGGCGCAATCAAGCGAACCAGACTGTCGCGGCCGAAATCCGCAAATTCCGCGTCCGAGTGAAGGATCAGAAGCGAATAGCCGGTGCCGGCAAGGATCAATGCCACGGCTGCTGCACGGGCAAACTGGAGTGAAACTCCATCCAGCAACCTGAAGCAGAGGAGAATGACGGCAGGTATGCAGGGAAGCACGTACTTCATCGGGAGGTGAGCGTAGTAGACGATGGGAAGCGGAATGAGAACCCAGAGCAGCAGGAAGAGATCCATATGATCGTGCTTTTTTTTGAATGCCTGATAGAAGAGGCCGGCAAGGACACGCAACCCAAGAATCGCCAGAAACACAACCTCCAAAATACTCCAACGCAGGAACAAAGGGATGAGTACCACCGCAAACAAGATGAAAACGAAACTTGGCCCTTTAGTTTTGAAACGATTCGCCAGCCAGCAAAATGCCAGCGGCAGAGGAAACACGAAATACGCCAGATATGCAAAAAGATTGAGCGGTATATTCGACGGCCCCACGACAACGGGAGGGGGATTGAGGGCCAGGTTATGCTCACGGACAGCAAGAATAAGGGCCAACAAAATACCAAAGCCCGCGAAGACCGGCGTCCAAAGCCATAATTTCCGGCGAAGCTGCTCCAGAATCTCACAGGGATTAATGCCGTCCAACAGAAAGAACGCCGCGAGGGGCAAAAGAAGCGCGAGGTGTGACCGAGCAAAGCCCGCGAGCCCGAGTGCGACAGCAGCTGCCGCGCCCTGGCCCCACTTCTGCTCCGCCTTCCACGCGGCAAGGCGTTCCATTGCCACCAGCGCGACGGCAGTGGCGAGAATATCGGGCATTGCGGTGCTGGCCATGGGAAGAAAAGGAGGAATGGCTACAAGAAGCAGAGCTCCGGTAGTTGCGTGCCACCGGTCCCATCCAAACCGGAAGATCAGCGAGGTCATCGCGACAATTGCAATCCAGGCCAGCACCAATTGCGTTATGTGGGCCATCCACTCGTGGGCGCCGGCCAAAACTGTCGGCACGAGCACATAGCCCATGAGGGAATTTCCGGGCGTCATCTCGTAGGCTTTGGTGCAATTTTCGACTGTGTCCCAGCAGACGTCGAAATCCATCGGGTGCATTGGGTGCTGGATGATTTGACGGGACATCATGAGGAACCACGGATCGTCGATGAGATAAGCCTTGTTCAGGTACGGGAGAAGGCAAACCGTGGCGAGGATTAACGCAGGCCAGGCGCAGGCCAGCACAGCGGCTGCCGAAACCGTTCGGGGTGCGTTGCGGTGTGGCGTGGCGTCCTTTCTCGGGTCTGTTTGCGTCGTTGGTGTCTTCATGTTTCCTGGTCGAATGCAATGGAATGGCGGCTGAACAAGAGGTTGAAGTAGCTTGAGTCGTTCATGATGTCCGGCATGCCCGGCGATAGCTTTCCTCGTGGATGGATGCGATAAATCTTGAAGTCCCGCGCAACGAGAAAGTCGATCAGGTGCGAAGGCTCGAAGCCCAACTCGCGCATCGCCGAGGGCATGAACTCAAGAACGATGGTGATGCCGGGATTCTGGCGCAGCGTTTCCTGCATGCCCCGGCAGACCGCCAGCTCATAGCCTTGCACGTCGATCTTGACAAAAGAGACACGCCCCGGCTTGTCCTCAAGGAAGCTGTCGATACTCACCAGAGATACTCTGACCTCTTTCGAACCTGGATGCGCCGAACGAAACAGCTCCGTAGCGACCCGGTGATCCGCGTGGTGACGATCGTTGATCCACAAGTCGATGGTCCCATTCCCGGCGCCGGCAGCGTATTGCAGCGGGACGATTTTGCCGCCGAACTGTGGCTCAAGCGCGGTCTGCTCAAGAAGCCTGAAGTTAAAAGGCTCCGGCTCAAAGGCATAAACCTTGCGGCCGGGATCCGTGGCCCGCGCCAGAACGGCGGCCGTGTAACCGATGTTGGCGCCAATATCCAGAACATCTCCCCCACTGACGAGGGCAGGGAAGGCCTGCACCAGGTCCCGCAGATCGTCTTCGATGTAGCGTTTGTAGAGGAAGTAGGCGGACTTGAATAACCGGCGGCCGAGGGATGTTCGCAGAAAACCGGAACGCCTCGCCAGAGAATATGCAATGAGGAATGGATTTCCCCGGTCGGTTGCGAGATTCATCCGATTCTCCTGAATGACCCAACTCTTTCGCGGCCTTTCGATTTTAGGTGAAACAGCCACCATCAGATGCTCGGACTGCAAACCGTGCCAGCGCTCCCGCCTCATGCGCATGTTAGCTACTAACCGATGAAGAATAGTTTCACGGCAGCCTTGCTGCACATTCGCAAGAGGAGGCTGCCATCTGCGAACCGGTTGATATTGGTGGAACCGTAAACCCTCTGCCGATATCGAACAGGGACATCGGTGATTTTCAGGTTAAGCTTTGCGGCTCCGAACAGGAGGTCAAAATCTCCGAATGGGTCGAGTTTGCCGAAGTAGGCCCGCCCGTCGGCGATCTCGAGATAGGCCTTGCGCCAGAGGACCTTGGTTCCACAAAGACTGTCTTTAACTGGTTGGCCCATGAGCTTGCTCAAGAGAAGCGCAAAGAATTTGTTCCCCCAGAGATTCAGGAAGCGCATCGCCTGGGCATCCATGGCGTAGACCAACCGGCACCCGTTAATGAAGTCGCCCTTTCCGCTCACAAGGGCTTCATAGAAGTCGACCAGATCCTCCGGAGCAACACTGATGTCGGCGTCCAGAATCATCAGCATGTCGCCAGCCGCCTGAGCGAAGCCCAACCGAACCGCATCCCCTTTGCCCCGGCCCTCCTGTACAAAAACCTTGATGTCCTTTTCTGGCGTGCTGGCAGCAACTCGGTGGCACTCCTCAAGCGTATTGTCGCTGGAGTGGCCTTCGACAAAGATCAATTCGGTGTGCGAGCCCATATCCGGCAGCCGGTCAACAATTTGTTGAATATTGCCTGCCTCATTGCGACACGGACAAATCACAGAGACCGATGGTGTGGGTTGGTCCGCGGCCAACCGCATCGGGCGCGCCACCACCCAGTTCGTGAGCGCAAATTGGCGGATCAGCGGCAAGGGCGCCAGAAAACGATTCACGAACGGGGCCAATAGTGGGACATGTTTGGGAAGGAGAATATGATGGCGAGTCTGCAGAATCTCAAAATCGGCGAGATAGAGCAGGTTGGCGATATCTTCCTTCGTCGTCCAGTTCAGAATTGGGAGTGGGTATTTCAGCCCGGTCCTCTCTGCAACTGCGAGGAGCGGCTGCCACAGCAAGCTATACCAATGAATGATGACCCGCGTCTGCGCGTGACAAGCGGAACGGAGACGTTCAAATACCAGACGGATGTCGTAGAGAAACCCCACCAAATCTGAAAGTATGATGTAATCGAAAGTTTCGCCCTCGAGGTCCAGGAATTCGGCGGGCATGCAGCGAAACTCGAGGTCAGGATGCTTGGAAGCTGCCAAACGTACCATATCAGGCGAGATATCGACGCCTAGCCCACGGCGTGGGGCTGTCGCCGCCAGCAGATCACCGGTACCGCTTCCTATTTCCAGAACGCTCGCAGATGCAGGGACGTAGAACCTGCATAGCGAAGAGATGTTCCGATGATACCCTCCGTTGCGTTGCCGCCACTTCTCCACGCCTGAGGAATAGTGGTCGAAGAATTCCTCTACTTCCTTAAGGTGCTCTTCCATTCGCGTAGGCAGCTTTTCTTTGCGGACCTCAAGTGCCCAGCGCGGATAGTCCTTCGATGGAGCGGGGGGCATTGGAGTGTTCGTCATAATTGTCTCGCCACCTCGTCTAATTCTTCATATGATCTGCATGGATCGCGCCGGCGTTACACTGACGCCAAGGCGATTTGCCTCGGACGAGATCCTTTTCCTCATTAGATTACAGGTCAATGCCATGATGCGAGCCGTGGTGGTACTTCTTCTGGTCTGGATCGCGCTCACTACTGCGCGGGCGCAAGGCCCGGTCAGGCGCGTCGCTGTATCTGTAGTAGACGAGAACGGTCAGCCTGTTCAGGGCGCGCAGGTGACGATCGCCGAGCCCGGGCTTGCGGCGGCGCAGGTGTGGACGGACTACGCGGGAAACTGCAGCTACCCGCTCAAACAGCAGAAGCCGTATCGGATTCGCGTTGACAAGCCCGGATTCTACGAGGCCGCTGAAAGCGGAATCGACTCCAGCCAGAGCAGCATACGGGTGATCCTGGCTCACGAGCAGATGGTGCGCGAGCAGGTGAACGTAACCGCGTCGACGCCGGGCATCGATACACAACAGGTCTCCAACCAGAGCACTCTGAACACGCCGGAGATCGTGAATATTCCCTACCAGACCTCGCGCGACGTCCGCTATCTGCTGCCCTTCAATCCCGGCGTGGTGCAGGATGCGGCCGAACAAGTGCATGTGGCCGGCTCGGAGACGTGGCAGACGCTGGACACCTTGGACGGATTCGATATCCGCTCGCCGCTCAGCGGCTCGCTGAGCCTGCGGGTGAGCGCGGATGCGGTGCGCTCCATCGACTCGGAGACCACGCGCTACCCGGTGGAATTCGGACGCGCCACCGGCGGCGTGATCGCGCTCTACACGGGGATGGGAGACGACAAATTCCGCTTCAACGCGACGAATTTCATTCCTTCCTTCCGCGACCTGAACGGAATCCGCTTTGACAAATTTGTTCCGCGCTTCACGTTTTCCGGGCCGCTCAAGAGCAGGCGCGCGTGGTGGTACGACGGCGCCGAGGTGGAGTACGACAACATCTACATCTCCGAGTTGCCGGCCAACGCCAATACCGATGAACTGATCCGTGGAAGCAATCTTATAAAGGTTCAGGAGAACGTGACTCCGGCGAACATCCTCACCGCCGGCCTGCTCTACAACAACTATCACTCTCCCTACGACGGAATTTCGTCGCTCACGCCGCAGCAAAACACCGTCAAGCGCAACACGATTGCCTGGTTTCCATACCTGCGCGATCAGCAGAGTTTTGCGGACGGCGCGCTGCTCGACGTGGGAATCGGGTACGTGCGCATTCGCGACGGGTACGAGCCGCACGGCAGCTCGCCGTACGAGGTTACGCCGGAGCTTCCCGAGGGCAGCTACTTCGAGAACCTGAGCGGCCGCTCACAGCGGCTGGAAGGAACCGCGGCTTTGTATTTGCCTCCACGGCAGTGGCTGGGGCGGCACGATGTGAAGGCGGGGCTCGACCTGGATCATATTGCGTACAACCAGAGCCAGACGCGCGCGCCGGTGAGCTATTATCGCGAGGGCGCGGCTCCAGGTGAGATCGGGACTCTCGACCGTGTGAGCGTTTTCGTTCCCGCGCCGGTCTTTGCGATTCACAACGCGGAGATCGGGGCGTACGTCGAGGACCGCTGGCAGCCGGCGAAGGGATGGCTGGTTGAGCCGGGGCTGCGCTTCGACTGGGACGAGATTGTGCGGCGGCCGCTGGTGGCGCCGCGGCTGGCAGCGGTGTACTCGCCGCCCGGCGATAAAAACCAGACCAAAATTTCGGCCGGCATCGGGCTCTACTACGAGCACACGCAACTGGAATACCTAGCGCAGACCTACGCCGGCGTCCGCTACGACACGTACTACGAGGCAGATGGAACGACGCCGACAGGTCCGGCGCAGCAGACGGAGTTTACCGCCAACGATGGCTTGCTGCGCGAGGCGCGGGCGCTGAACTGGAGCGTAGGCGTGGAGCGCAAACTGCCCTGGTCGATCTTTGCAGGCGCCAACTTTCTTGAGAAGCGGACGTCGAACGTGTTCACGTTTGCGAATCAAAGCGGGACAGCGGCGCTCGCGGGCGACTATCTGCTCACCAATGGACGCGAGGATCGCTACAGCTCGGAAGAGTTCGACGCGCGGCGGCTGTTTGCCAACGGGTACACGGTGTACGTGTCGTACACGCATTCCTCGGCGCGCACCAACGCGGCGCTCGACTACCTGCCCACGCCATCGCCGCTGGGGCCGCAGCAGAGCGGGCCGTTGGCGTGGGACACGCCCAATCGCGTGATCTCCTGGGGATGGCTGCCGGTTCCTTTTGCAAAGCTCCGGAAGCGCTGGGACTTTGTGTACCTGCTCGACCTGCATACGGGCTTTCCGTACACGGCGGTGAATGCGGCGCAGCAGGTGGTTGGCGCGGCGGGAGTGCAGCGCTTTCCCGCTTTTGTGAACTTCAGCCCGGGTTTGGAATGGAAATTTCATTTTCGCGGACAATATTGGGGGTTGCGCGGGGTGATGGAGAACGCCACAGACAGCGGGAATCCACTGGAAGTGAACAATGTTGTGGATTCGCCGCAGTTCGGCGCCTTCAGCGAATTTCAGGGGCGGGCATTTACGGCGCGGATCCGGCTGATCGGGGCGAAGTGAGGCGCCGAGTGTGAGGGCGGCGCGGAATCGGAAGGAAGATAGAGGGTGGATGGGGAGCTGATGCAGGACCTCGGCAAGATGCTGTTGGGGCTTGGCCTGCTGCTCGCGCTCGTCGGGGCCGCGATCCTGCTGGCCTCGCGCGTGGGGCTGCCGTTGGGACGTTTGCCGGGCGACTTTTCCTTGAAGGGCAAGAATGTTTCCTTCTACTTCCCGCTCGGGACGTCGATTCTGATCAGCGTTGTGCTGTCGGCGATTCTGTATGTGTTGTCGCGTTTCCGGCGGTAACAAGGTTCGCAGTCGACCGCAAACGCAAACATGCCGCCCCAAGGCGGCATGATGTGGGATAACGATGGATTGTGGCGCGCTAGACGCCGACGCCGAACTCGCTCGCCTGCTGCGAGCCTGCATTCGAATAGAAGTCGTAGGGTGTACGCCTCTTGAACCGGTAGCGCTTGCGCAGCTCAGTGCCCACATAGATGCCCAGCGCGGCCACCGCGATGCCCACGGAAAACCACGTAACCACGCGCATGGCCGTGAATCCCGCTTTTTCCGGCACGGGAGACTCTTCAACGGACAACTCGGTTTCAGGATCGACGGGCATTGAGCGCTACCTCCTGCGCCTCTATGATACCGCAGGCCACGCCTTGCCTGCCGAGGGGGCCGATGCGGAAAACGCGGCTGTAATTTACTCGACGGTTTCGATGCGGGCCAGCCACGCGGCTCGTTCTTTTTCGGGAAGAAAGCTGGCGCGGATGGAGTTGGCGGCAAGCTGGCGCAGTTCCTCGCGGGTAAATCCCTGCTGGCTGTGGGCGAGCAGGTACTCGTGGGCCAGATCGGAGCCAAAGAAGGCGGGATCGTCGGAGTTGAGCGTGACCAGCAAGCCGCGATCGAAGTATTGGCGCAGGGGATGCGCGGCAAACGAGGGGCAGACGCCGGTGCGGACATTCGAGGTGGGGTTCAGCTCGATCCCGGCGCTCCGCGCTTTTAACTCTTGGAGAAGATTCTCATCCTGGATAGCAGATAAGGCGTGGCCGATGCGCTCGGAACCGATGGCGAGCGCTTCCCAGATGGCCTCGGGGCCGGTAGTTTCGCCGGCGTGGTTGGTCAGGCGCAGGCCGGCGTCGCGGGCGCGCGCATAGAGTGCGCGAAACGGCTCGGATCCGGCGCGGCGTTCGTCGCCTCCGAGACCGATGCCGGCGACCGAGGGGTGCGCGGGCCGCAACTCGGCGGCTTTGCGAAAGACTCGGCCGGCTTCCTCGACGGTGAAGTGGCGGACGGCGTCGAAGATCCAATAGATCGAGAGGCCCAGCTCGCGGGCGGCGCGCTCGCGGGAGCGTTCGAGGGCGTCGAAGATGGGCTCGAAGCAGCGCGGATCGAAGTTGCGCCACATATAGATGACGCCGACGGAGATAAACACTTCGGCGTGTACGATGCCCTGTTCGGCGAGGTGCTGCATCATGCGCCACGCGGCCAGCTCGTAATCCTCGGGGTCTTTCAGAAGGCGCGTGACGGCCTTGAAGGATTCAATGAATTCGGTAAAGTTCGTGAATTGGTAAAGCGCCTCCGCTTCTGCCGGACTCATGGGCGGGGCGTCGTGCCGCGCGCTGAGCTCGGCCAGCGTGGCGGGCGCGATCGTGCCTTCGAGGTGCAGGTGCAGCTCGGCCTTGGGCAGGCGGCTGATGAACTCCCGGATTTCGATCACGCATTCAGTGTAGCGGTGCTGGCAAGTCAGTGGGTTAGGGAGTCAGGCGTGCGCCTCGGGCCTCGATTCCGGGACCCGAGCAGGCGCTCACCCTGAAAAATCACGCACTGCAAAGCATGCATCGACGATTTCCTTGAGTTTCATAGACCTGCAGGTGCACACAAAGGGCCGATTGCTCCACCTGCAGGTGGAGTTTTCCGCGATTTCGCGATGCGCCGATTTTCTCGCCCTCGCCACGCAATCAATTCGACAACTTGCAGGTGCATGGATCCGGCCCGGCGCCGGGCGCCTCGGTTGCCGTTACTCGTTTTTGATTGCCGTCGCGTGGTTGTCAACGAATGTGATGGTCCATTTCTTGCCGGCCTGATCGTAGGTGATCGTGCGGCTGCCCTCGCTACGGCAGCCGGCCTGGAGGCCTGCGCACAATCGGAAGCCGCAAGGCCGGTACTAGCGGGGCTTGGCGAATTCGGAGCGGTGACGGCTATAGAAGAAATAAATGAACAGGCCGATGACCAGCCAGATGAAAAAGCGGTACCAGGTGATGATGGGCAGCCCAGCCATGAGCAGGAAGCAGAAGATGACGCTGAGAGCGGGGATGACAGGTCCGAAGGGAACGACGAATCCGCGGCGGCGATGGGGGTCGCGGAAGCGGAGGACGATGACGCCGATGGAAACCAGGACAAACGCGAAGAGCGTACCGATGTTGGAGAGATCGGCGAGGGTGCCGATGTCGAAGAGGCCGGAAGGAACGGCGACCACGACGCCCGCGACCCAGGTGGAAAAGGCCGGGGTGCGAAAGAAGGGATGGACGTTGGAGAAAATTTTGGGCAGCAGGCCGTCGCGGGACATGGAGAACCAGACGCGCGACTGGCCGATCTGGTAGACGAGGATGGAAGAGACCATGCCCATGAGCGCGCCGAGCAGGACGACGAGGCGAATCCAGTAGAGCGGATGCCCGCCGGGCAGGAGCGAGAGCTTTTTGAGCGCGTTGACGACGGGAGCGGCATCGCCCGCCATCGATTGCCAGGGAACGAGTCCGGTGAGGCAAACCGCGACGGCGACGTAGAGCACGGTGCACACGACCAGCGTGGCGATGATGCCGATGGGCAGATCGCGCTGGGGATTGCGGCACTCCTCGGCGGCGGTGGAGATGGAGTCGAAGCCGATATAGGTGAAGAAAATGATGGAGCCGCCGGTGAGAACGCCCGGCCAGCCGTTGGGCATGAAGGGATGCCAGTTGCTCGGGTGGATGAAGCCAATGGCGGCGAAGACAAAGATGAGGATGGCGATCAGCTTGAACGCGACCATCATGTTGTTGGTGGAAGCGGATTCGCGAATGCCGCGGACCAGGATCATCGTGAGGATCATCACGATGAGGAAGGCGGGAATGTTGAAGCCGAAGTGCCAGCCGGGGCTGTAGAGATTGTTGCCAGCCAGATCCTGCAGGCCGGAGGGAAGATAGGCTGGCGAGATCCATCGCGCGCTTGGATGCAGGCCGAACCAGTCGAGCAGGTCGACGACGTGGGCGGCGAAGCCGACGCTGACGCTCATGTTGGAGCCGGCGTATTCGAGGATCAGGTCCCAGCCGATGATCCATGCGATGAGCTCGCCGAGTGTGGCGTAGGTGTAGGTGTAGGCCGAGCCGGCGATGGGAATCATGGAGGCCAGCTCGGCGTAACAGAGGCCGGTGAGCGCGCAGACGAATGCCACCAGGATCATGGAGAGCGCGATGGCCGGACCGGCGCCGGGACGGCCGGCCAGCGCGGTGTGAGTGACGACGTAGTGGATGAGCGGCGTGTCGGCGATGGTGGCGTTGGGCAACTGCTCGCCCGAGATGGCCGTGCCGATGACGGTGAAGATGCCCGATCCGATGACCGCGCCGATGCCCAGCGCGGTGAGCGACCAGGGACCGAGGCTCTTCTTCAGCGCGCGCCCCGGTTCCTCCGATACGCTGATAAGCTTGTCGATCGATTTGCGGGCAAAGAACTGGCTGGGCAGTGAAAGTCCTCCTCAAAAGCAGCTTCTAGCCTCTAGCTGCTAGCCGCTTTTTGGCTGGTCAACAGCGCAGGCAGAAGAAAACAGGGGCTAGAAGCTAGAGGCTAGAAGCTAACGGCTGCTTTTACCGCTTCGTCTGGCCGCGGGCCATCTTCTTCACTTTTTTCTTTTGTGAGCCGCGGGGTGTGGTGCGCTTGGCCTTGGGCGGGGCCGCTTTGCGCACCGCGCGCTTCAGTTTCTTGCGTTCAGCCTTGTCTGCGATTTTCTTGGTGTCGGCCACGTAAGCCTCTTTCGATCGAATGTCTTGTGGGTTTCCGCCGCGAGGGCGAGTGCGACTTTTATGTTAACAGGGAATGGGCGCCTGCGAAAGCGCGGCGCGCGCATTGCGCCGCTTCCACGAGCGAAAACCAGGACAGCCTTGGAAGCGTACAATGAAAACAGACCGTTCAACTGCCCAGCCTGCTCGGCTCCGGCTTCCCATCGCTCCTGACGAGCTTCGCTCCTCCACGCAACAATCACCTTGTTCGTTGGAGTTCGTCATGCGTTCTGATCAGATCCACCGCGCGCTCGCGCGGGGAATCAACCGCTTTGAAGTTTGCCGGCTCGTCTCAATGGGCGTAAAAGTCACCCACAAAACAGGCTCGCGCTTTGAAGATTCCATCAACGATATGCTGCAGTACCTGGGCGCGCACGAAACGTCCAAGGCGGGTCTGCATCCGGCCGTCGAGCCGGAGAGACTGAAGCCCCTGGCGTAAACGGACCGTGTCCGTTCACAACCCCCCAATCTCCGGTGAGACGCGCGATGGTTTCGCACTGCATCGGGAAGCAGCGGACCTTGAGCCAAACGCAGGAAGAGGGACGGCAGTTTTTCCGTCCCTCTTCTTTTTGGATCCGAGTATGGGTTCCGAGCTTGTCGCCCGGGTTCGCCCTTAGACGACTTCGACGTTCTCCGCCTGCCAGCCCTTGGGGCCCTTGGTCACGTCGAACTGGACCTTCTGGCCTTCCTGCAGCGACCGGAAGCCGGTCGACTTGATGGCGGTGTGATGGACGAAGACGTCCTCGCCGTTTTCACGGCTCAAAAATCCAAATCCCTTAGCGTCGTTGAACCACTTGACTGTGCCTTGTTCCATGTGTTGCTCCTCTTGATGCTGATTTACCGCCGAACGCAATGTGGAGTGTTGCGAGTGGGCGATAAACGCGGAACAGGCAATAACTTCAGATCGAATTCTACGATTGCATATAGTGTAGCACGGAATGGGTCGGCGGGCGGAAAATCATTTGGTTTCAACGGATAGGGCGGCAGCTTGGGCGGTTCCAGCGGAAGCGGCCAGACAGGCCTGCGCGCGTGGGGGACGGCAAGGTAAACTCTGGAAGCGAAAAGCCGGGAGCTGGTAACCGGAACCGAAGAGCGGAGGGCTGTTTTAGAATTCGGAGGGAACCGGAAGACAGCGGGGAGACAGGTTGGCGGTTTTGGCGGTGCAACAGATCCGGCGCATGCGGGGCGGCGCGCAAGGCCAGTTGATGCTGGGCGCGGACGGCCATATCTACGTAGTCAAGTTCCAGAACAATCCCCAGCACACGCGCGTGCTGGCCAACGAACTCATGGCCTCGCGCCTGGCGGCGGCAGTGGGGCTCGACCGTGCCGGAGACGGAACTGGTGGAGGTTTCAAGCTGGCTGGTCGACAATACGCCGGAGCTGGAGATCGACCTGGGGCGGACGCGCGTGCGCTGCCGGCCGGGGCTGCAGTTCGGGTCGCGCTTCGCCGCGGGACTCATGCCGGGCCAGGTGGTGGACTACCTGCCCGAGGAGCAGTTGACCGAGGTGAAGAACCTGGGCGAGTTCGCCGGCATCCTGGCGCTGGACAAGTGGACGGGGAACGCCAACGGCCGCCAGGCGGTCTTCGCGCGCCGGCAGCGGGAACGGCGGTATAAGGCCGTCTTCATCGATTTCGGCTACTGCTTTCACGCCGGCGAGTGGCGATTTGAAGATGTACCGTTGCGGGGGGTCTACTACCGCAACGACGTATACCGCGAGGTCACAGGATGGGAGTCCTTCGAGCCCTGGCTTTCGCGCCTGGAGGTCATACCGCCGGAGACGGTGTGGGCCGCAGCCAACGACGTCCCCCCCGCCTGGTACGGCGGCGACCTGGCGGAGATGGAAGCCCTGGTGGAGAAGCTGCTCGCCCGGCGCAGCCGGATCCGGGAACTGATTGAGGCGTTTGGGAACTCGGACCGGAGACCATTTCCGAAATGGGGGCAGGGGAAAAAAGAGGAGATGGAGAGGGTGGAGAGGATGGAAAAATGGACTACGATGAGGGTGAATTGAAGGGACAGATGAGAGCTTATAGCTGCTAGCCACTGGCTTGAAGCTCTTGCGGCGGGAGGGGAAGAATCTCGGAGAGTAGCTCAAAGAGACATCGAATGTTTTGGAGTCAATGTAAGTTGCAGTCGCATGTTGTTGCACGGGACGAGCTAGAGGCTAGAAGCTGAAGGCTGAGAGCTGAGGGCTTGAAGCTGAGAGCTGAGAGGTGAGAGCGGAGAGCTGTGACGACGATGGGCGGAATCGAACGGCGCGAGTGCGAGTTCCAGCTGCTCCGGTATGTTCCGGACGCGGTGCGGAACGAGTACGTGCATATCGGGGTGATCCTGCGCGAGCAGGGGAACCCGCGCGCGGAGGTGCGCTTTACCCGTGACTGGAGGCGTGTGCGTTGCCTCGATTCGGATGCCGACACGGCGTTGCTGGAGGCAATGGAGAGCGAGTTGCGGCGGCGGCTTGCCGAGGAGCCTGGCGGCCGGCTGATGCAGATCCTCGAGGAGTCGCTCTCGCTAAACGTGCAGATGACCGAGCCTAAGGCCTACCTGGCGGAGAGCCTTCCCGCGGGAATGGAAGAGCTGATGCGGGTCTACGTGGAGCCCCCGCCGCGGGAGCGGAGCCCGCGGCTGAGCGGGCGCGCCGCGATCCAGTCGCGCATGCGCTTGGAGTTCGAACATGCCGGGGTATGGGATCTGCTGAGAAAGAAGATCGCCGCCTCGGAGTACACACGGCCGGGCGATCCGCTGCGCATCGACGTGGGGTACAGGCCAAATGGATTGGTGCGCATGTTCCATGCGGTGAGCCTGGATCCGGGCCTCGAGATGGCCAAGGTCCTAGCCTTTTCGGCCGCCGCGCTGCGCGCGGGCGTGGAGCGGATGGAGAAGGCCCAACTGGAACTGACCGCCGTGATCGAGCCGGCAGCGCGCGTGGGGGCCACGGACGAGGATCCGGAACGGCTGGCGTTGTACCGCTTCGGCGTGGAGACGATGGAGGAGCACCAGATCCGGGTTCTGACTACCTCGGACATGGGCCGTGTGGCTGAGACAGCGCGGAGAGAGCTGCGCGTGTAAAGACCGAGACCAGGATCAGGGAACAGGGAACGGGGGGCCGTTCTAGGTTTTAAGTCTATTCTTATCAGCGTAGAAGGGCACAACAACAGCGGCCAAAAAAAATCTGCAAAAGTTTGCAGATAATTTCCTGGCTTCGCGGTAGGATCAATCCTGTTGATGGATTTCAGGTGGGTAGCGGCCGTTGCCGGGAGCGAAATGCTCCACGCGGACGGCTGACCACAGATCACTGAACCCTCGAAAAAGGCATGGCCATGGGCCGTGCCTTTTTGTTTTTGAAGGAAGGTGCGCGTGAAGGTAGGCGAACAGTTGCGGGAGATTTGGCGGCACGCCCGCCGCGGCGGAGGTGCCGGCCAGGACGAACAGGCCCGGCGAGTGGAAATCGAGGCGGAGGCGGAACGCAAGACGTTGGCTCTGCCCGCGATTTTGAGCCCGGTGCAATTTCCGGGGCGGCACCTGCCCAAGCCCACGCCGATGAACCTGCGGCGGTTTGCGGAGACGCCGGTGGTGCGGCGGGCGATCAACGTGATCAAGGACCGCATCGCGGCCATGGACTGGCAGGTGCGGGTGCGGCGAGGCGTGAGGCCCGAAGAAGTGGCCTTTGCGGCGCGCAAGCTGCGGGCTTTGCGCCGGACGCTGGAGGAGCCGAATCCGGCCGACAGCTTCCGCACCTTGATGGAACAGGCGATCGAGGATGCGCTGACCGGCGGCTACGGAGCCATCGAGATGGAGGCGACCGGCGACCCGGAGCGGCCGGCGATGCTGTGGCCGGTGGATGGGGCGTCAATCCGCATTAACGCCAAGTGGGACGGCGAGGAGGATACGCCGCGCTATGCACAGGCGCTGCCGGGGCAACTGGAGTCGGACGCGGTGGAGTTGCTCGACCGGCAGTTGATGTACATCCGGATGAATCCGCGCAGCTTTACGCCCTTCGGTCTGGGACCGCTGGAGGTGGCCTTCGAGACCGTGAACCAGTTTCTGAGCGCGCATCGCTTTGCCGGCAAGTTGGCAGCCAACTCGGTAGCGCAGTACGCATTGTGGCTGAACGAGGCAACACCCGCGCAGCACGACCGGCTGATTCGCTGGTGGCAGGACGAAATCGAGGGCACGGGACGCGTGCCGTTGATTTCGACGGAGCAGAAACCCGAGGTGCTGCGCTTCGCGCAGGGAACGGACGCGGACCTGCGGCTGGCCTGGCAGGAGTTCCTGATCCGGATGGTCGCCAACGCGTTCGGTTTGCCGCCGCTGATGCTGGGACTGGAGGCGGACGTGAACCAGTTCAACAGCTTCGGAGATGGCCGACGAGGCCTTCCGCGGAGCTATCTCGCCGCTGGCCATGCTGCTGGCAGGGCACATCACGCGCGACCTCTTCTCGAAGTGCATCGGCTGGCGGGAGTTCGAGTTTGCGTTCAACGAGTTGAGTGCGCGCGACGAGGAGACGGAGTTGCAGGTGCAAGTGCAACTGTTGCAAGCCGGCGTGCTGACGGTCGACGAGGTGCGGGCGATGCGGGGATTGGGGCCGCTGGGGCAGAATACGGCGGGGCTGGCAGCTGGGGCGGAAACAGGGAATAGGGGATAGGGATCAGAGAAGCAGCTATCAGCCGTCAGCTTTCAGCTCTCAGCTTTTTCGTGGGAGTGCGGGATGCCGTGCAAGCGGCGAATCGTGCATTGACGCTGAAAACTGAAGGCTGATGGCTGAAAGCTTAATGAGCGGAGCGGAGCGAGCATGCGATTGGAAGCGATGGCGGTAAAGATTCCTCATGTGGACAAGCATCCCAACCGGGTGGCCTTTGAGGGCGTGTTGACGGTGGTAAACGCGGCCAGCGACAGAGCACCGGCCGGAGCGCACGGGCACCGCGTGATGCTGACGCGTGAGGCGGCGGAGAAGGCGCTGCCTTCGCTGCTGGGCATGGCTGTGGATTACAGACCCGGATGGGACGGCCACGATGCGCGTCGCAAGATCGGCTTGCTGACCGAGGCCGATGTGATCGGGCCGCGGCTGGTGGTGCGCGGATACCTGTACGCACGCGACTTTCCCGAGGTGGCCGAAGCGATCGTGGCGCACGCCCCGGAATCGCTCGGCATGAGCTACGAGCTGGCCGATGCGCGCGTGGAAGATATGCGGGCCGAGGTCTGGAAGCTGACCCGGGTGACCTTTACCGGAGCGGCGATTCTGCTGCGGGAGAAAGCGGCCTACCGTGCGACGAGCTTCAGGATGGCGGAAGAAAGGCAGCAGGCCGGCAAGTTAGCAAGTTAGCAAGCGAGCGAGTTAGCAGGTGTGCAGAAAGGCTCCTTTCGAGGGGCCTTTTTGTTCGGAGTGGAACGGATGTTGACGCGCAACCCGCGGAAACAGGAAAGGAAGGACATGGAAACAGGCGAGAAGAGCATAGTCGAGCGGCTGGAGGCCGCGGCCAGTTTGCTGGAAAAGACGCTGAACTGGCTGGAAGAACGCCAGGGCGCTCTTTCCGGCGAGGTGGAAAGGATCACGGCGACCGTGGAGCAGAGCCGGCGCGAAGCAGAAATGGCGGAGAAGCTGGCCGCGGTGGAGAAGGAGCTGGCCGAGGTGAAAGCGGCAGCGGCGCAGAACGCACTCAACCCGGTGCGGCGCACGTTGCCCGCGGCCACCGCCGAGATGCTGGCCAAGCACGGCATCGGCGAGGGCCCGGTGGATGTGCGCGCATTGGATGCGGCGTTGTCCGGGCTGAGCCTGGAGCAGCGCATCGCGGTGAAGACGCAGCTACTGCGGGCCGGCGCGATCGCGTAGAAGCAGCTTCTAGCTACTAGCTCCTAGCTACTAGCTAATGGCCCACTGACGATCGGAACAATTGCGGCCGGAAAGCGGCTCCGATGAGAAGTTAGTCGGAACTTACCTGCCGAAACATGTAACCAAGCCGGATTCCGGCGGAAACAAGCTAGGAGCTAGAAGCTAGCGGCTAGCAGCTGAACACGGCCCCATGGAGGGGGCGGAGAGAACCTATGAACGCAACCTTTGCAGACATTCATGCAGCAGCGGATTACATCGGGCCGGGCGCTATCGAAGTTCCGCTGTACCAGACCGAGATCTTTGACATTTGCCGGCGCTCGGGCCCCTTCGGGCAGCGCATCAAGCAGGTCCCCGCGACCGGGCATCCGTCGCGCTTCTTTGAAGAGACGGCGATTCCCAATCCGGGCACCGCGGGCTTCGTAAATCCGCGCAGTATCAACCCCACAGTGGTGAGCCCGACGCGCGTCGAGTTGAGCGTGCCGCTAAAGGCCATCGTGGCGCAGATCAACTACAACCTGTTCGACATCGAGTTGGGCGACCAGCAGAAGCAGTTCGCCTATCTGCAGGCCAAGGACCTGGTGGATACGGTGAGCGGCGTGATGGTGGCGCACGACGTGGCCTTGTGGAACGGCAACGACACCAGCCTGAGCGCGCCGACGACCACGCAGTACATGGGCGTAGCCGCGCAGATCGCTGCAGGCAACAACTCGGTGACGGTGACCACTTCGATGAAGATCGTGGACACGATCAAGACGACGGTGGCGCAGATGGTGGCCAACACCGGCTACTATGTGCGGCCTACGGCGATCTACGCCAACCCGGTGCTGCTCGACCTGATCGACCAGGAGATGAAGAGCGAGTACAACGTGGTGCTGAACACCGACCAGATCACGAGCGGATTCCGGGTGAAGATGCTCTCGACGCAGGCCGGCGACCTGCCGCTGATTCCCGACTGGAGTTTGCCGTATACAGGCACACCGGGAACCGGCAACGCGGTGCTTCCGGCCTACATCGTGACCGAGGATCTGATCGAGTACCACTGGCTCGGCGATCCCGCGCCGCGGGTCTTCCAGCTCGGGCTGCCGAATTCGCTGACCTACCAGTACGTGGCGGTCAAGTTCGGCGCTCCGGTGGTGAAGGGCGCGAGCTTTGCCCACACCCAGGTGCTGGTCGACCGCTAAACCCGAAGACAATTTGTAGTTCGCAGTTCACGGTTTGTGGCTCACGGCGGCGATGAGGAGCAAAGGCCGCTTTGACGCACAAGCCGAGGACTGCGAACTACGAACGATGAACTACGAACTGGAAACGGAAGGACACGCGATGGCATATCTCGAGCCAGCGGAATACATGAACTATGGATTACCGGCCGGAACCACGGCGGACTGGATCACGGCCGCCACGGCACTGATCAACAGTTACTGCCGGCGGCCGGACCTGAACGTCATTCAGTATGTCGAACGGCTGCGCGTCACTGCCGGAGCGCAGACGGTGCGGCTGAGCTATTTGCCCCTGGCTTCGCTGGGGTCCGCGACCACGCCGCTGGTGAGCATCGAGGGCCGCTACGCAAGGCCCAGGCGGGGAGAGATTGCGCGCGAGCCGTTGTCTGAGATCGCGTGGGCGTTCGCGCTGCCGGGGCAATGGACGGCGATCGATCCCACGCTTGTGGACTTCGACCCAAACACGGGCGAGCTGACGCTGCCCTGGAATGTGCTGGGGCTGCCTTACAACGAGGTGCAGGCGACGTATACGGCAGGTCTTGCCGCTATCGGCGACGACGTGAAGTCGGCGTGCGCGCAGATTGTGCGCAACGCGCAAGCGACGCCGGCGCTGAACGCGAGCATGAGCAGAATCGACACGATGCAGATGAAATATTTTTCAAGTTCGCTGATCGACGAGACGGTGCAGGCGTGGCTGAATCCGTACGTTGCGAACAGGCTGGGGTGAGCGATGAGCGATACGGCGCCGCGTAACCCGAGGGGAGCGCCGCAGATGCTGGCCGATGCGCTGTTGCGCAGCGCGGCGGGAACGACGGCTCTTCTGCGCGTGACAGGCACGAACACGGATACCAATATGTCGGAACTGGGGTTGGTGGCAACCACCTTCGCCGACGTGCCGGTGAGCCCGGTCCTGATGCGAAAGCAGCGGCCGAGCTGGCAGGAAGGCGGCGAGTCGAAATGGGAGTTGCTGGTGTCGGCCACTAGCGTCGAGCAGCAAGTGAACACGCTCGATTTGGCCTCGGCGCAGGCTCTCTTTGCCATGACCTTGGCGGTTACCGTGGCCGGGCAGGACTATCTGATTGAGTCGATCGCTTCCAACGAAGCCTTCGGCCAGGTGTATCTTTACCGGCTGCTCCTGCGCGAAGCGCGGCAGCAAGCGGTGTGACCGCGTCAGGAGCATCCATGCAGAATGCGAAAGATTCGTTTTATATGGCGCTGCGCACGCGGCTGGCAACGATCGATCCGGAACGGACGATCCTGCTGCGCGGCGCGGAACGGCCGGGAATCCTGGTGGAGGAAGCGGAAGCTCCCTTCAGCCAGTTTCCCAACGACGTGTTTGTCCTGCGCTGGCTGGGCATGGCCGCCGACATGGATCTGTCTTCCACCATGGTGGCCGAGCAGTGCGAGATTGTTTACCAAACCTGCGGAACGCAGAGCTTCGGCGGGTTGGACCGCGGCCGCGCCCTGAGCACGATGGACGAGGAACTGATGGCGATGCTTCAGCCCTTCTATACGCCTAAGCTGAATTACGCGGCCACGCCAGCGGCCACCATGCTGACGAATGTCTTCTGGGACGAGCCCATGTTTACGCCCATTGTCATACAGCGCGACCAACTGAGCCGCAGCGCGAGCGTAATGGTCTACAGCTACCAGGAGGAGGGGGAATAAATGTCTTCCACTTGGTTTTCCGCTCCGGCGCCTGTAACGAAGCGGGTGCACGCGTATTTCGCGCCGGTGAATCGCTCCACGCAGACGCCCGTGCTGTTCGATCCATCGCAGCAGGGCGGGTTCAGTCTCGATTCTCCGCCCAGCCCCTGGATCAGCCTGGGCTGGATTCAGGACTTTCAACGGAAGCCGGCCAGCAAGTCGTCCTCGTTGCTGACCGGAGTTCCGGCCTCGACTCTCGAGCAGATGCGCGAGACGCTCCAGGCGCAAGTGAGTTTTCAATTCCTCAGTTGGACGAAGTTGACCATGGCGCTGGCGACGGGCTCGCAACACATGAACGTGCTCTCGCCGGCCAGTGGAGCCGGCCTGGCGGCCGACGGCGCGACAGCGGCAACGGCAGTAACCCCGCAAAGCGGCTCGACGAGTACGTCCATCGCGCTGTCCGCAGCCGACGCGGCGAAGTTTGCACCCGGATCGATCGTCGCGCTGGATGTGGACTACACCGGGCAAACGGGCTATGTCGGCACGCCCGTGGCCGGCGCCTACGTGCGCCAGGCGCTCAGCGATGTCGATTACGTCCGGCGCGTCACCTTCAATGTCGCGCTGGTCTCGCAGGTGACCGGAACCGGGCTGACGCTGGCCGAGGCACTGCCAGGAGGCGCGCCGGCTTCGGGCGCCAAACTGCAGGTTGTCAAGGGATTCGTAGACCGCGAAGGCGGCAGCTTTTACCAGGAGTGGTCGGGGCTCTTCGTCGCGCAGGGCAGCCAGGGAGAACGAATCTTCTTCCACTACCCAAGGTTGCAGGCCATGGCCGGAGCCGAAGAAGCGGCAGCGCCGTTGAATGGAAAGAATCAGAACGGACAGTCACGGGTGCTGTTGCAAGGCCAATTTCTGGCGCTGCCGGTTACCGATCCGCTGGATGGCGAGCGCGTGGTGTGTTACCGCAGCTTTCTGCCCGCGGCCAATGCGCTTGTATAAGGCGCAAAAAAGATTTCAAGCACCAGGGAAAGAGTCGCAATGAAGATTACGATCCAAGGGCAGGATTACACGGCTGCTCTCGACGCCGTGCATCCGTTGACCATCGAGCGCAAGATCAACGCGCCCTCCATTTGTGAGTTATGGCTGAGCTTGCCCTCTGGTGGCAGCCTTGCGGCGCCTTCCCGCTTTCAAACGCTCGCAGTAACCGGCGACGACGGAACGATTTATTTTACGGGTTATATCGCCGTAAGTCCGCTGCCTGAGTACGCGGGGCTTGGCCTCGAGGGGCCGCGTTACCGCACGGCGATTCAGGCCGTGAGCGACGAGTTGCTGCTCGACCAACTGCTTATGCCTCCCAGCGCGGGTACAACCCAGGAAAACGCCGGCGCATTACTCGCCTCTCTTGTAACTCACACGGGATCGGCAGCACTGTCAACAAAGGGGCTTTCGTTGAATACCCTGGTGGGAAACTTTACCCCGGACCGGGGAGCGAATTGGAGCAAAAGCGCGGGACAAGCGGCCGGCATGGCGCGAGCCAGCTATCGCGTCCTCGGCGGCGCGGTCGCGCTCTCGTCCGTGCAGACGACCGTACACTCGCTCAACGAGACTGACGGCAGCCTGAGCCTCGCCAACCTTGCTTTTACGGCCGGCGTGAAGCGCGCGCTAGCCAACGATGTAACGGTCTGCGGCGAGAACGAGCCGGTAGCCTATGTTACGGAATACTTCCTGGGCGACGGGTCCACCACGGAGTTCGATTTGGCCGCGGATCCCTACTTTCCGTCTGCGTCAGAATCCACGATCATCAGCGAACTCTTCAACGAGCCGGAGATCAACCAGAGCTTGTGGAGCGTCTCCGGCGGAGCCGGCTATCTGACTCTGGGCGCGAGCGGGTTGGCGATGAACGGCGGCAACGGCATCGACGGCCAGACATTGCTCACATGGATCGATCCGGTGGAAATGGGCGGCACGCTGCTGCTGGAAGCCGTTGGCGTGGCGCTTTCGCCGGGCAGTACCGGCATCGTAGCCGGGTTCTTCAACAGCCTGGAAACGGCGGCCAATTGCACGGCGGGTTTTCAAGTCACCGCGCAGCAAGGCAGCGGGGCAGTCACTTTGCAGCCGATCGTGCAGGGGGCGCTGGCGGGAACAACCTACGCGTTGAATTCCTCCAACCAATACACGCTTCGCGTCCGCGTCCATTGCCCGGAGTGCCACCGCGCGCAGGCGGTCTATTACTCCTTTGGAGATAGCGGGCTCATCGCCGCGGGCGGGGAATGGAGCGTGGCTCCGGGAAAAATTCAAATGGAGATCCAGGAGTTTGTCAACGGCGTCGGCGCGACTCCTGTTACTCTCTACGACGGCGCTGTTGCCAGCTTACCCGGCGCCTGCATGGTGGCGCCGGCCAGCAGCATCAACCTGATCGGAACCATGCGCGCGGTAAACCTGACGAATTTAGGGTCTGGATGGGTCGTGAGCACTCCGCCCAATGGCAGCGCGTACACGCGCAGGGTGGGCACAACGGCGGAAGCCGCCGAGTGCTATCTGGAGCGCACCGGGAAAATTACGTTCTATAACGGATACATACCGGTTGCGGGCGAGCAAATTGCAGTGAGTTACCGATCAGTCGGTCGGGCTGTGGGCCGTGCGATCAACGCAGCCAGCCAGCAGGCGCTCATACAAGCCGGTTCGCCCGCTGTGGCCGCTTGGATCGGCTCGGTGACCCATCCCCCGGCGCGTAGCTCCGCGGATTGCCGCAACGCCGCCCTGGTGATGGAGCAGGCGGCGGCCAGCGTGAGCGCGCTGTGGAGCGGCACTTACAAAGGAAACAGGAACAGCTTCGCCACGGATGTTTGGCCGGGAGACGCACTGCTTCTCACTGCGCCTTCGACGAGTCTGAACGCGGAAGTCGTGGTGCGTTTGGTCAAGGTTACTTATAGCCCAACTTACCCAGACTTAGTGGAGTATGAGATCGCGTTTGCCAACGACTGGGCCGACGACTTAGCCATCAAAACCAGCATGGCAGTCCCGGATAATGCATGGCTCCCGGCAAATACGAATCTTACGGTGCTCTCCAATCTGAATCGGCTCACTGTCACTGCGCTGAATGGAAGCACGGTGACGGTCAATACCGGAGTAACTCCGCCCGCCGGCGGCGGATTCGAGGTACGGCTGCGCGACTTTGCCTTTATGCAGGGCGAGGATCCTGCGCTGGTGATGCGCGGGCCGCAGCAGAACCTGACTTTCTCGCGCGTCTCGGCGAGCGGCCGGTTCTACATCCGGATGTATGATGGATCCACGCCGCCGAACTATTCGGAATTTTCCACGGCGCTGTTTATCAATCTGCCGTTGAGCTCGTGAGCGGGAGCGCGATCGACGTTATGTTGCCAAACGGAGTACGGCAAATGCGCATGATGAATGAATTCGAGGCCCAGGTTCTGAGCGATTTGAGCGTGCTCAAGTCGCAGATGGCCGGCCTGATGGGCGACGGCAACGGCGGGCGCCTGGCCGAGCTGGAGCGGCGCATGGACCGTCACGAGCAGAACTGGCAGCGCGCCAAGGGGTTTCTTGCGGCGGTGAGCGTGCTGTTCGCCGTCGTCGAAGTCGCCGTCGAGGCCTGGCACCGGCACTGAGCGAAGGGGCGATGAGTAGCTCGGAGCGCGCTGCTTCTGTGATCCGCTACGGGAGGATTGACGTTGAAATTTGCATTTCTTGTCCTTGTATAATCGCCTCATGAGCGAACAACCGTTGGTGGGCGTGGTGATGGGCAGCAAGAGCGACTACGAGGTCCTGCTGCCGGCCATCGATATTTTGCGCGAGCTTGGGATTCCGCATGAGGCGCGGGTGTTGAGCGCGCACCGCACTCCCGATCAACTTTTCGAGTACGTCGAAAAGGCCACGGCCGCTGGCATGCGCGTGATCATCGCCGGTGCCGGCGGCGCGGCGCACCTGGCTGGTGTGATTGCGGCGAAAACGCTGGTTCCCGTGCTGGCAGTGCCGATTGCGGCCACTCCGCTCAACGGGCTGGATTCGTTGTTGTCCATGGTGCAGATGCCCAAGGGCATTCCCGTGGCAACGCTGGCCATCGGCAAACCGGGCGCAGCCAACGCGGCGCTCTTCGCGGCCGAGATTCTGGCGTTGAACGATGCTGCGCTCCACGGGCGCCTGGTAGCCTGGCGCGCCAAACGCGCGCAGGAAGTATTGGACTCTAAGCTGCCAGAGTGAGCGGTCCGCGCGGCGGATCGCAGCAGCAAGCAAATTTCAAAGCTGTGCCTGCGCTGCCTTTTCCCACGCCTTGGGCCGCCTGTTCGCCTGCAGAATCTTTTTGCGCAGGCGCAGTGACTTGGGCGTGACCTCGACGAACTCGTCGTCGGCGATAAACTCGATGGCCTGTTCGAGGTTCAGCGTGGTGTAGGGGACGAGGCGGATGGCGTCGTCGGCGGTGGAGGCGCGCATGTTGGTCATCTTCTTTTCGCGCACCACGTTCACGTCCAGATCCTTGTCGCGCGAGTGCTCGCCCACGATCATCCCCTCGTAGACCTCGACGCCCGGCCCGACAAAGAGCCGGCCGCGCTCCTGCAGCCCGTTCAGCGCGTAGGTGGTCGTCAGTCCCTCGCGATCGGCGGCGAGAGCGCCGGTGGGCCGCTGCGGAATTTCGCCCTGATAGGGAGTGTAGCCGTCGAAGAGCGAGTTCATGACGATGGTTCCACGCGTTTCGGTCAGCATCTCGCTGCGCAGGCCGATGAGCCCGCGGCTGGGCACGCGAAACTCCAGCCGCACGCGGCCCGAGCCGTGATTGTGCATCTTGGTCATCTCGCCCTTGCGTGGGCCGAGCTTCTCGATCACCACGCCGGTATACTGCTCGGGCACATCGATGGTGAGGTGCTCCACCGGCTCCATGCGTACGCCGTCCACCGTCTTGGTCACGATCTCCGGGCGGCCGGCCATCAGCTCGAAGCCTTCGCGGCGCATCATCTCGATCAGGATTGCCAGTTGCAGTTCGCCGCGGCCCAGTACTTTGAAGGCGTCGGGCGAACCGGTCTCTTCCACACGGATCGAGACGTTCGTCAGCAGCTCTTTTTCCAGGCGCTCGCGCAGGTTGCGGCTGGTCACGTACTGGCCCTCGCGCCCGGCGAAGGGCGAGGTATTGACGTTGAACTGGATGGCGATGGTCGGCTCGTCGATGACGATCAGCGGCAGCGGCGCGGGATTCTCGACGCTGGTGATCGTTTCGCCGATGGTAATGCCCTCGACGCCTGCCACGGCCACAATGTCGCCCATCGTGGTCTCTTCAATCTCGATGCGCTTGAGCCCGCTGAAGGTGAAGAGCTTGGTGATCTTCGTCTTGTGCAGCGAGCCGTCGCGCCGCGAGATATTCACATCGTCGCCCGTATGCAGCGTGCCCTGAAAGACGCGGCAGATGGCGATGCGCCCGAAGTAGTCGGAGTAGTCGAGATTCGTAACCAGGATCTGCAGCGCGCCGCCGGGATCGCCGGTGGCTTCGGGAATCGTGTTCACGATGGCTTCGAAAAGCGGATGCAGATCCGTCCCCGGCTGCGCGGGATCGGTTGACGCCGTGCCCGCCTTCGCCACGGCATACAAAACCGGAAACTCCAGTTGCGATTCGTCGGCGTCAAGGTCGATGAACAGATCGTAGATCTCATTCAGCACCTCCTGCGGGCGCGCGTCGGGCCGGTCGATTTTATTGATCACAACGATAGGCGGCAGCTTGGCTTCGAGCGCCTTTGAAAGCACGTAGCGCGTCTGCGGCAGCGGCCCTTCGGCCGCGTCCACCAGCAGCATCACGCCGTCCACCATCTCCAGCGCGCGCTCCACTTCGCCGCCGAAGTCGGCGTGGCCCGGCGTGTCAACGATGTTGATCTTTCCGCCTCCGTAGTTGATGGCGGTGTTTTTGGCGAGAATCGTAATGCCGCGCTCGCGCTCCAGCTCGTTTGAATCCATTACCCGCTCGGCTACCTGCTCGTTGGCGCGGAAGGTTCCGGCCTGGCGCAGCAGTGCGTCCACGAGCGTGGTCTTGCCGTGGTCTACATGAGCAATGATGGCGATATTGCGTATCGTCTGGCTCAAAATACGATTTTCCTTCTCTCGGGTTGGGCCGTGCGGGCCATCGGGATGGTTGGGAGAGTGAGAATACTGTCTTCGCGCCGCGACGCTGCTCTTATTTTATCAACTGCGCCTGCGGCGGTTCACGGCTCTTTCATCATTCAACCGGCATTCACAATCGCGGCGCCGTTGGCCAGCTACGATGAACGGGAGCCCGCGTGGCAGCGTGCTTTCAGCGGCACGGCCGCGGATTGCTTGCTAACGAATGACCTCACTTCAGATACGCGCGCACCAGATCGATCAGGTCCTCGGCGAGCTCGGGGGCGATCTGCTCTTTGGCGCCGTCCACAAGATGGAAGCGGATATGCGTCTCCAGCACCTCGGCCATCAGGCTGTTCACGCCGCCGCGCACAGCCGCCAGGAGCATCAACTGGTCTCCGCAGTCAGCGTTGGCCGTCAGAGAGCGCTCGACCGCGTCGAGCTGTCCGCGCAGCTTGCGCACGCGTTGCTGCAGCTTGATGGTTTCGCGTTGGTTGAGGGTCATGGATTTACTCCTCTTGACAATACCAACCCCCGGTATGGTATGAACCGTGTTGGGGTATAGTTACCTCTCCTTATTCTATGCCTGTCCGCCGCGCCAATTCGTTTTTCCCGGCACCAATCTGCCTGGCCTGTGCCTGCCTGTTTGCAGGCGCATTAGCCACGGCTCAAACCGGACCCGCCGCTGCATCCGGAGGCGCTGATCCCACCGATCGCCAAACCGGGACTGCGCCTGTCGTCTCCATGTCGCCCCACTCCGAGAATGCGCGCTATTGGATTTCCGGGCAGGTCAACAGTATCTTCCAGATGCACGGGCATTTCCGCTCGCCCTACCAGGGAACGAACAGCCTGATCGACGACTTCGAGACGAAAGCCTCCGAAGTGGCAACGCTTTATCTCGGCTATCAACTGTGGCCAAATTCGCGCTACAACGCGGATCTGATCGTGGACTTTGAAAACGCGGGCGGGCGCGGCATCTCGCAGGCGCTGGGCCTGGCAGGCGAGACCAATGTTGACGTGGTGCGCGACCCAACACTCAGCATCAGGCCGTATCTGGCGCGCGGCGAAATTCACATGACCCTCGGCCTCACCGACGCGATGACTGGCCAGGACCGCGGGCCGCTGGCGCTGGCAGCGAGAGTTCCGTTGCGCCGCTTCGAGATTCGCGTGGGTAAAATGACGCTTCCTGACACCTTCGACGTGAATTCCGTGGGATCGGACAGTCACCTGCAATTCGCCAACTGGACAATCGTCAACAACGGAGCGTGGGACTACGCGGCCGACACGCGCGGCTACACGGTGGGCGGAATCCTGGAGTACGACGACCGAATCTGGTCGGTACGGTATGGCATCGCCGCCATGCCGACCGTCGCCAACAGCACAACGCTTGACTGGGCCCTGAGCCGCGCGAATGAGCAGAACTGGGAGTTCGAACTGCGCAAAGGACTATTCGCGCGTTTTCTCGACCCCAAGCGCGAGGGCGCGGTGCGCGTACTGAGCTACGTCAATCATGCGCACATGGGCGACTACAGGGAATCTGTGAACCAGTACCTCAATGGTGAGGTCGCCACGCCTAACATCATCGCTACCGAGCGATCCGGGGCGGTGAAGTACGGCTTCGGACTGAACACCGAGCAGGAGGTCACCGACAGCCTGCGGCTTTTCGGGCGATTCGGCTGGAACGATGACCGGAACGAGTCGTTTGTCTATACCGAGGTGGCGCAGACGATCCTCTTCGGCGGCGACTACAACGGTCGCGACTGGCGCCGGGCGAACGACAAGATTGGCGTGGCATTTGTGTCTAACGCAATCAAGCGCGACCACCAGAACTATCTGCACAACGGCGGGCTGGGCTTCCTTTTGGGAGACGGTAATTTGGCCTACGGGCGCGAGGACATTCTGGAGTGGTATTACAACGCCCATCTCTGGCGCGGACTCTATGGCACGATCGGTGGGACGCAGATTGCGCACCCCGGCTACAACACCGACCGCGGACCGGTTTACGTGTCCACAGTGCGGGCGCACATCGACTTTTGAAAACCAGTTTCCGCCTTTCCCTTCAAGCCCGCATTTCTACGGCGGTTCTCCAATTCCTTTAAAGTTTCGAGCGCGCCAACTGGCGTTTTCTTAAGGGAATACTTCGCTTGGAGTCTGCGGCTCCGCTTTGCGCCCAATAGAGACCGCAATCGAAGCTCACTTGCCCGGCTGTGCCTGTTTAGGCTGCTGCGGCTGGTCGGGGAGTGTGTAGATCACTTCGCCGGGTTTGGCGTAGTGCAGTTTTTCCCTCGCTTCCCGTTCGATGGCGTCGGGATCGGACTGCAAGCGCTGGATCTGCTGGCGCATATCGGCGTTCTCCTGCTGCAGGTTCTTGATCTCCCGCTGTAGCGCGCGATCCTGGGCGCGTTTCTGCAGCCAAACCGACAGACCATGATTGCCATAGATCACGTGCCAGGTGATCAGCAGCGCTAGCACCACGGCGACCAGGGTTCCCGCCGGCCGCCACAGGCGTTGCGTCCAGCCGAGCGCCCACGCGCGCAGCGATAGGCGATTTACGGCCTGTGCTTCTTTTTTCACTTGCACGTTCTCTTCCGGCATCGATCCTCGATGAGAGCCTGGCAACAGACCCTAGCTCAGCACAAACTTCTCGGCCGCCGCACGCAGCGCCTGCAGGTCGCTCTCGCTGCGCGTTTCGGTGTAGACCCGCACTACCGGCTCGGTTCCCGACGGCCGGCAGCAAACCCACGAGCCATCCTCGAAAATCAGCTTGAGCCCATCGGTACGCACCACTTGCGCAACCTTGCGCCCGCCGAGTTCTCGAGGATCGGCCTTCAACCTTTCAGTGAACGCGGCTTTCTGCTCTGCGGTCAAGCGGAAGTTCTCGCGAACAGGGTAATAGGAACCAACCTTGGCAAAAAGCGCCTTCAATTGCGCGCCGAGGCTTGTGCCGCGCGCGGCCAACATCTCTGCCACCAGCAGTCCGGCAATCACCCCATCCTTCTCCGGCACGTGGCCGCGGATGGTCAGCCCTGCGGACTCCTCGCCACCGATGGCGATCTTGTCCTGGTCGATCAGCGCGCCGATGTACTTGAAGCCCACCGGCGTCTCGTAAAGCGGGATCTTGTTATGTTCGGCGAGCGCGTTGATCAGGTTGGTGGTGGCCACGCTCTTGGCTACGCCGTTGCGCCAGCCGCGCGTCTCAACAAGGTAATCGAAGAGCAGCGCAATGACGTAGTTGGGCTGGATAAACGTACCGTCGCCATCCACAATGCCGAAGCGGTCGGCATCGCCGTCGGTGGCCATCGCCACCGCCGCGCCCATCTCTTTCATCTTTCGCTTCGCGTCGCCCAGCAGCTCGTCGGACGGTTCCGGCGCGTGCCCGCCGAAGAGCACGTCACGGTAATCGTGCACCGTTTCGACCGTCACCCCGGCCTCGCGCAGCAGATCGGAGGGATAACCGCGCCCCGCGCCCCAGAACGGATCGTAGACCACCTTAATGCCCGACTTGGCGATGACCTTCAGGTCCACCAACTCGGCGAGCCGCTTGAGGAACGCCGGTTTTACGTCCGCGGTTTCAAACTCGCCCTCTGGCGCGAGGGGGCTGGGAATGCCGCCGCCTCCGCCGCTCGCAATTCTCTCGATCGCGGCCTCAATCTGGCTGGTCACTTCGGGCAGAGCCGGCGCGCCGTCGGGGGTGGAGTACTTGATGCCGTTGTACTCCGGCGGATTGTGCGAGGCCGTGAAGTTGATGGCTCCGGAGGTCCTGAGCGTGTGCACGGCGTAAGCGATGGCGGGCGTGGGCGCGGCCTCGGGAATCACGATGGGCGTGACGCCGGCCGCGGCGAGCACGCGCGCCGCCTCGGCCACAAAGCTTTCGCCCAGGAACCGCGGATCGCGCCCCACCAGCACCCGGTGCGGCGCAGGGAGGGTCTTTACATAGGCGGCAACTCCCGCCACCGCCAGCCGGATGTTGGCAACGGTAAATTCGTCGGCCACAATCGCCCGCCATCCCGAGGTGCCAAACTTGATCGCTGTCGTCATCGTTGTCTCCGTGTGCGGCAGACTCGCCGGCCGCAAAGTTCATACTGCAACAACGGACCCGGAACGGCAAGCCGTGTGGCGTACCTCGAGAACGAGCTGGCCGATGGGCGCGCAGCACGGCCTTTTGGGCGTAGAGTGTTTGCAGCGCCGTTTTCATCGTGGAGGGGCCTATGCTCGAAGCTACGTCTTCTGCCCGCATCGTCATGACCACGGTCGTCAGCCCCGAGGAGGCTGCGCGCCTGGGCCGCACGCTCGTTGAAGAGCGCCTGGCCGCCTGCGCCACGCTGCTTCCGCCCATTCATTCCATCTATTCTTGGCACGGCAAGATCGAGTCGTCCGCCGAAACGCTCCTGCTGCTCAAGACCGTCAACGATCGACTGCCCGCTCTCGAATCCCGGCTGCAGGAGCTCCACAGTTACCAAACTCCCGAGGTTCTGGTGCTTACGGTCGAGTCCGGCAGCCATACTTACCTGAAGTGGCTGCACGCTTGCCTGTGCGCTCCCGAGGATACGGTGACGCAAGCAAGGCCATAGGGTTCAGTGGTTTAAGCGAACCGGAGGGCCGCAGCCAGGCGCTCTGGTATTCTTGAGGCAGTCCGTCCCATGCGCTGGCTCCTGATCGTACTTCTCGTTTCGCTCGGGGCGCTGCTCTTTGCGGCCGCGGGCCTGGCCCGTCACATTCGGCTGCAGCGCGCGAAGCCCAGAGACGAGCTGCCCCTGGCCCTGGAACCAGCCGAGGAGCCCGACCTGGAAGTGGAGCCCTAAACGCGCCTTCATCGACCATCCGGCAACGCTTCCCAAGAGAACCGCTTGAGCGCGGAGATCCCCAAAAGGCCGTCGCCGCATCCTAAAATCATTGCAGTCTCTGTTGCTGAAAGGATCTCTCCCCGACGTGAGCACTCAGGCCCCCGATCTCGCAAGTTCTACAGTCCCGATCGAAATCTCCATCGCCCATAGCCCCGATTCCGATGACGCGTTCATGTTCTACGGGTTGGCGACCCAGAAGATTCGTGTGCCCGGGTACCGTTTTAGCCACACGCTCTCCGACATCGAGACCCTCAACCGCCGCGCCCGCGAAGAGGCCTTCTACGACGTTACGGCCATCAGCTTTCACGCCTACCCGTACCTGCAGCAGAATTACACCCTTATGGGTTGCGGCGGCAGCGTGGGCGAGGGCTACGGCCCCATGGTCGTCTCCAGCCGCAAGCTGGCCCCGGAGGATCTCGGCCGTATCCGCATCGCCGTTCCCGGCACGCTCACCACGGCCTATCTCGCGCTCAAGATATTCAATCCGGCGATTGAAACCGTCACGGTTCCCTTCGACCGCATCATCCCCGAGATTCTGGCGGGGAAGTACGATGCGGGGCTCATCATCCACGAGGGCCAGCTCACCTACTCCACCAGCGGTCTCTTCAAGGTCATCGACCTCGGCGTATGGTGGCGCGACACCACGGGCCTGGTGCTGCCGCTGGGCGGCAATGCCATCCGCCGCTCGCTCGGCGCGGAAAAGCACAAGATCGTCTCCACGGCCCTGCGCGACTCGATCCGGCATGGTCTGGAACACCGCGAGCAGGCTCTGGAATACGCCATGCAGTTTGCCCGCGACCTCGACATTACGATGGCCAGCCACTTTGTCGGCATGTATGTGAACGAACGCACGCTGGACTACGGGCCCGACGGGCGCGAGGCGATCCGCAGGCTGCTGGCTCTGGGTCACGAGCGCGGCATCATCCCCATCGCCCCGCAGGTGGACTTCGTAGACTGACCGGCGCGCGGTTTGGCAAGGAGAAGCCGGGGGCCCGAGGGGACGATTACACTGTCCGGGGACGGACACGGTACCTTTGTCAGCACGCATTCACCCGTAGGTCATTCAGGCGGCCCAACAATTCTGGGTTGTTTCCTAAATTTTTTCTAATGTGAGCCGATGCATCCCTTTAGGAGCTTTACACGGATGCCTTCGCACACATCGTCTACTTTTCTTCTGGCCTCGCCCGACCCGGCTCTTCTTGGCGTTATGGAGCCTCTGCTGCTGGCCGCCGGCGCCCGCGTGGCAATCGTTCTCTCGGCTGAGGCCGCGCAGGCCTCGCTCGCCGGACCGAACCCTCCTGGCCTGTTGCTGCTCGACGCCAGCCTGCCCGGCATGCCCATGGGCCGGTTGCTGGCCGCCGCGCGCGCGCAGGCCGATGCGGCCCGCCTTCCCATTGTCCTGATTGCCGACTCGGTGACCCAGGAGTGTATAGACCGCCTCGCCGAAGGCGCCCTCGACGACCTCATCCTGCGCTCGGCGGAGCCGGCCTACTGGCAGTTGCGCATCGACCTGGTGCTGCGCGGCCAGCGCATGGCGCACGAGCTGGATTCCCTGCGCGATGCCGCCATTCGCAATGCGCAGCTTGACCGCCTTACCGGCGTCTACAATCGCGAAACGCTGCTGGCCATGCTCTTTCGCGAGACCGACCGCGTGCAGCGCATGAACAGCTCCATGGCCCTGGTGCTTTTTGATATCGACGACTTCGGCCACTGGAACTCGCGCCTCGGCGTGGACGCCTGCGATGAGCTCCTATGTCAGGTGGCCAGCCGCACCGGCGCCCTGCTGCGCAGCTACGATCTGCTGGGCCGGCCCGGCATGGATGAGTTCCTTGTCGCGCTGCCCGCCTGCGCCACCGCCAACGCCGTGGCGCTTGCCGAGCGCCTTCGCCTCGAAGTCTTCTCTGCGCCGTTCCACGTGGCCGGCGAAGCCATTCGCCTCTCCGCTTGCTTTGGCATCGCCAACAGTTGCGGCCGCTCGCCGGTGGTGGTCCTGCGCGAGGCCGAGAAGGCTCTCGAATGGGCCAAGGCCGCCGGACCCGAGTCCATTCAGTGCTTCGGCAGCCCGCCGCAACCCGCGCCGTCCCCGGTCACATTCTTCTCATCGACCTCTGGCGACGAACTGCTGGCTTGGTAGTCGAGTAGACCGCGCACAACTAACTCAATGCGCCTGTGCTTCTTTCGGCCTCTGCGGGAGATTGCGAGAACCCTATCTTTCGTGGTAGGCCGCCGCAACCTCCGATTCCAGAAACTCCTGAAACACGTCGTTTGAGATCAGCCGGCCGCGCGCGGTAAGCCGCACTCGCTCGCCGTCGAAGGTCAGCGGCCCATCGTTCACAAGCCGCGCAACGATCTCCATTGCGGGCTCGACCATTGCCCGTCCAAACTCCCGTTCCAGCGCGGCCACGTCCACGCCCATGTTCATCCGCAATCCCAGGAACCACGCTTCCTCGTGCTGACGCGCTGGCGCGAGCCATGTTGTCTCCACCATCTCCGCCCCGGCGAGATACGCCTTCAGATCGTCGGTCGTGGTCGCGCGAAGCATGTCATCGGGCCTTCCACCATGCAGGGTGGGTTCGCACCGAAGCATCGACGACGCATCCAACCCCACGCCGAGGTACGGACGCCGCTGCCAATAGCGCAGATTGTGCCTCGACTCGAATCCATGCCGCGCGAAGTTCGAGATTTCGTACTGCTCGAGTCCGCTCTGGGCCAGCCGCTCGATCGCCCGTTCGTACATGCGTGCGATCGCATCGTCACCTGGGACCAATCCGGCGTGGTACCGCGAGCCGCCCTTGAGCACTTCGCGCCCCAGCCGCGAGTCCTCGTCGACCTCCAGCATGTAGACGCTGGCGTGCGGAACGCCGGAGGCAATCAACGCCTCCAGCGATTCCTCCCACGACGCGAACGTCTGCCCGGCCAGGCCCGCGATCAAATCCACATTCAGGTTCGCGATCCCGGCGGCTCGCAGCCGTCGCAAATCCTCCTCGACCGTCGCCCGGTTGTGCAGCCGCCCGCTCGCGTGCGCTTCGCTGTCAACATACGACTGCACGCCCAGGCTCACGCGGTTCACGCCTGCGGCCGTCATCGCTTGCAAGGTCTCAGCGGTCCACTGTCCCGGCGCGCACTCCATGGTGATCTCCGAGTCGGCGTCGAGGTCGAACTCTGCGCGTATGGCCGCGAACAGCCGCGCCAGCAGCTCCGGCGCAAGCAGCGACGGCGTTCCCCCGCCGAGATAAACCGTGTCCACGCGCCGCGGCAGCTCCGCTCCGCGTGCTGCGGCCCACGCCCCTGCGCTGCTCAGGTCCTCGACCACCCGCTCCACGTACCGTGCGTGATCCACCGCCGGAAACACGCCTGAAGCAAAGTTGCAGTAGGTGCACTTCGACCGGCAAAAGGGAACGGAGATATAGATCCCCAGCGCGTTGTCTGCGGTGCACTTCATGAGAAGATTGTTTCACGCAAAACCGCGCCTCGCACACGGGAAGGCCCCGCCGCGGCTCATGCAATCATGGATGCAGGGAGATCCGGTTTTGAAAGCCTGGCCAGTCCTTGCCATTCTCGTCATCCAGATCATTCTTTTTCTCGCTCATTGGTTCGTCTGCTCCACCTGGATCGCCTTCTGGCCCAGTCTCGCGCCCGCCTCAGCCGCCGATCTGGGCGTCACGATGCTTGTGCTGGCCTTCAGTTTTGTCGTTGCCTCTTTGCTCTCTTTCCGTTTTTCCAACTTTGCCGTCCGGGCCCTCTACTGGCTGGCTGCTGTATGGCTCGGTTTTCTCAACTTCTTCTTCTGGGCGTCGTGCGTGGTTTGGATCGCTTGGCTTGCGCTGCAACTCTCGACGAATTCCGCCGCTATCCGAACGCCGCTCGCCGGCACGATCTACGCCATCGCGGCGGCGGCCGGTATCTACGGCCTCATCAACGCGCGGGCGATTCGCATTCGCCGCGTGACGGTGAGGATTCCCAACCTGCCCGCGGCGTGGCATGGCCGCAGAGCGGTTCTGCTCAGCGATTTGCATCTCGGGCCTATCAACGGAGTCCGCTTCTGCCGCCGTCTGGTGGCAATGGCATCGCGCTTTCAGCCCCACATTGTTTTTCTTCCCGGCGACGTCTTTGATGGCGCCCACGGAGACCTGGGCCGTCTGATCGCGCCTTTGCATGCGCTCACGGCGCCGCTCGGGGTCTACTTCTCTACCGGCAACCACGAGGAGTTCACCGATCCCACCCATTACATCGACGCCATCGCCGGCGCTGGGATCCGCGTTCTCGCCAACGAGCAGGTCGTAGTCGACGGCTTGCAGATCGCGGGCGTGCTCTATCGCGACTCCACTCATGTCATCCGCATGAAAGCTACGCTCGAAAGCCTGCGCCCTGACCGCACGCTGCCCGGCATCCTGCTCAATCACGCGCCCACGCGCTTGCCGCTTGTGGAGCAGGCCGGCTTCAGCCTGCAGCTCTCCGGCCACACCCACGGCGGACAGTTACTTCCTTTCACGTGGATCACGCGCAGCGTCTTTGGCTGCTTCACGAGCGGGCTGCACTGCTTCGGCGCGCTCCAGGTCTACACTTCAACCGGCGCCGGGACGTGGGGCCCTCCCATGCGCATCGGCACGCAACCGGAGATTGTGTTTCTCGAGTTCGAATAGCCGACTCGTATCCGATTGTTAAGCCGCAAAAAAGAAGGCTGTTTTGAGCGCCGCATCCTCCTCGCCGAGGCCATGCGCGCCTCGCGCAGCACCGTCGAGCGCATCTGCTCGGCGGCCAGGAGTCAGGTATGCAGCATCTTCAGCACCGCCGGCCACTGCAGCCGCGTGTCGTTGGCCAGGTACACTACGCCGCTGCCCCCGGCGCCGCAGAATCTCGTAATGTGCAATCGTTTTTCGCTTCATCGCGCACCTCAAGTTTACCGGCCGTCGTTTAAAGATCGTCTTAATACGCGATGCTTCGCGGCCTGAATCTGCTAACGTCGAAGGCAGGATGAACTGCCTTCGCGGACACCTGGCACGAGGCGGCCTGCGCCCGGCAAGTCGGGCGCAAAGCGCATCGCTGCCGATGGCAAAGCTGGCTTTCGCCTGCGCACTCGTCATGCCGTTGTGCCCGCTCGCCGCGCAGCAGAATACGCCGCCGGAAACACAGCCGGACGCTCAACAGGCCACGCCTCAGCCGCCCGCTTCCGAAGCGGAACCATCCTCCGCGGCGCAGCAGCCCGGCGCCGGCGCGCAGCTACGCACCGGAACCTCCAGCGGCCTCGACGTGGATACTCGATTGCAGAACCTGCTCGCCGACCACCAGTATCTTGGCGTGCAGGCGCAGCTCAGCCAGTTGCCGCCGGCTCAGGCGCAGTTGTATCGCGGTATTCTGGCCAACCGCTCTAACAATCTCGAGCAATCAGTCCAGCTCCTCGAGCCGCTTGTCGATCAGGTAACGGCCAGCGGCAACACGGCTCAGGAAAAGCTGCTTCGCAAGGCGCTGGCCGAAGATTACCTGCGCCTTGGCGAATGGGCCAAGGCCGCGCAGGCATACCAGGCGCTCGACGGCCGCCTGCACGCGAAGCTCAGCTCCGACGAGCAGGACGAGATCGAAATGCCGCTAAAGTTGCTGCCTCTGGCCAAGGACGATCCGGCCACGACCGCCGATCCCTGCGAGCCCTTCCGGCTCCAGGTAAGCAACGATCCTCTCGGCCTCATTGACGTTCCCGTTTTCATCGATGCGCGCTCGCACAGTTGGATGCTCGATCCTACCGCGCCGTTCAACCTCATCGCGCGCTCGACCGCGCGGCAGATCGGCCTCACTGTCTCCAGGGAGTCCGCGACCATCCACACTCTTACCGGCCGCCCCATCGCGGTGCACGTCACCGTCATTCCGCGCTTCAGCATCGGTGGCCGCCTCACCCTGCACAACGTCACCGCCTTCGTCTTTGACGATGCCGACTACTACTTTCCTCATTCCGGCTACCAGGTCGAGGGCGTCCTCGGCTACCCGGCGCTCGCCTCCATGGGCAGCCTCACCGTGGGAGACAACACCATCGAAGTGCGCCCTGCTAAGGAGATTGAGGGCAACGGCACAGGCGATCTTCTCACCACCGGCGTACGCTTCTATCTCGACGGCGACCAAATAATCGTCGCCCTGGGCCGCGCGCCCGACCCTGCCGACGCCGCTTTATCTCAGGGTTCCTCTGCCGCAAATCGCGAAGGCAGTGAAGCCGGCGGCCGGATGTTCGCCATCGACGCTGGAGGGCAACAGACCTACCTCACTTCGCGCTGGTTCGACGAGCACGCCGCGGAGTTCAACAGCCGGAAGATGGAGATGTTCTCGTTCCCCGGAATGGAGTCCGCGCCGCGGCCCGCTTATGTCGCCGAGACCGTTTCTCTCGCTGTCGGCGACACCCAGATCGTCCTCCACTACATACCCGTTCTCACCCAGCCTCTCGGTTCGGCCGCCCGCGACAACGTCTACGGCGTCCTCGGCATCGACGCTCTCGACCAGCTCAAGAGCTACACCTTCGACTACCGAACCATGCGTTTCAGCGTGCGCGGAGAGTAGGGCAGGGAATAGGGAACAGGAAATAACGACTGAGGTGAAGGGATCGGAAGCAAAAAACTGAAAAATCGGGAACTATTTCTTCTCCTTTTCCAGCTTCGTCTGACCGCGCCGCCCGAGAAACATCGCCACGGCTCCGAACACCAGCAGCACCAGGCCCCACCACAGATTGGCATCGATCCCCAGGCACTTCGCGTAGACTGCCGTGTTGGAGCGGGTAGCCACGCCGAATGCTGTCAGGACCGTTCCCATCAGCGTGAACAGCATTCCCATCGAAATGCGCGCATCGTAAAACATGGCTCTCCCTCCGCCCAGATCAAAATCAAATTCACCGCAATGGCCGCCAGCAATATAGCACCGGCGAGCGCCTCCGGCCGCTTCCACCACGCAGCGTTGGCCGGCGGCTCTTCGGCGAGCGAGTGCACCAGCCCCTTGAGCTCCGCCTCTGGCCGCGCACTTGTGAACTTGCTTACCGCTGCCGTGACAATCAGGCTAACGCAGAAGGCAAATGCCGCCGTGCCCAGGTCCAACGCCATCTGGCTCGAAGGATGGTGCAGCACGGCAATCCATCCGCCGTGAATGCCCGGCTGCGCGCCCCTGGGCAGCGCAAGCCCGTGATGCAGCAGGGCCGCGACAGCGCCCGCGATCAGCCCCGCAAAGGCGCCGTGCCCCGTGGCGCGCTTCCACAGGGCGCCCAGCAGCAGCGCTGCAAACAACGGCGCATTCACCACCGCGAAAACCAGCATCATCGCGTCCATCATGCTGTTAGAGCGCATCGCCGCGCACGCCGCGCCGATGGCCAGCATCATGCCGCCCGCCGCGGCCCACCGGCCCACGGCAAGCATTCGCCGGTCGCTCGCGTCTTTGGCAAGGAACGCCTGGTAGATGTCGCACGCGAACACCGTGCTGAACGCGGTCAGGCTGGCCGCCACGCCGCCCATCAGGCAGGCCAGCAATGCCGCCAGCCCCAGTCCCAACAGGCCAATGGGCAGGAACTGTACGAGCACGTCCGGCGTGGCCATCGTGTAGTCCAGCACTGCGCGGCCGTCCGCGCCCTTCACCGGCTTTCCCGTAGACGCATCGGCTATTGCCGGAACCAACCCCTGTCCCGCTTCCACGTCCGGCGGCACAACGGTGATGTCGTGATAGATTGTGCCGTTTTCGTTATGGATCAGAATCGCGGTTCGCGGCGTGGGCAGCGCGATTGCAATCAGCCCCGGAAGGATCAGCAAAAACGGCACAAACACCCGCACCGCCGCGGCGATGAGCGGAGCTCTCCGCGCCGATTGCGCATCCCTGGCCGCCATCGCCATCTGCAATAGCCTGAAGTCCGCGCACCACGCGCCGCCGCCCAGTACAAGACCGGCGCCCACCACCAATCCGATGGCGCCAATGCCCATGGGGCTGGAGCCGGCATGGGCCGTGCCACTCCACTCGTGCAAAAAGTTTGCGGGAATCGCGGCCTTCAACCCGTCCCAACCGCCGATCTTCTTCAATCCAAGCAGCACCACGGGCAACAGTCCTGCGACCATCACGCAAAACTGCAGCGCCTGGTTGTACATGGCCGCGGCAAGCCCGCCCAGCAGAACGTACATCAGCACCAGCGCCGCCGGCAGCGCGATGGCGAGCAATGGAATTCCCTCTGGCGGCAGGTGCGCCGCGTTTGTAACCCGATCGAAAACGTGCAGCGCCGCGAAAACGCGCGCCATGGCGTAGAGCGCAACCCCTGCGCTGAACGCGGCCATGGCGGCAAACAGGCAGGCGTTCAGCGCCCGCGTTTTCTGGTCGAAGCGCAGCCCGAGATACTCAGGAATCGACCGCGGAGCAACTCCCGCGGCTCCGCTCCCCGAGCTTCCTCCGTAATAAACAGGCACGAGAACCAGGGCGGCCAGCAGCATTGCCGGAATGGAGCCAAGGACGAAGAAGCCCACGCTGGCCAGCCCGTACTGCGCCCCTGCGGCGCCCATGCCCAGCACCTCCTGCGAGCCCAGGCTGGCGCCTAACATCGCCATGCCGCAGAGCCATGCGGGCAGCTTTCGACCTGCCTGCAGGTACTCCCGGCTTCCCGTCATCGCCGGCTTGAGCGAGAAACCGGCGGTTAGCATAAAAAAGCCGTAGATAAGCAGAATCAGCCAGTCGGCGGGAGCAAGATTGGGCACGAACGGTTCCTTCCCTTTTGATGTTACAGAACCCGAGTGACCTTCAAAGGCAGGCCGATGGCTATGTGGAGATGGCGTTGGCGCGAAATGCCCGCGCACTTCCGCCGGCGAAAGAAAAACGGCGGCAAGAGGAGATCCCCCTGCCGCCGCCGGTTCATCTGTCAACCGTATCTACACCCGGATGAAAACCGCCGAATCCAGGCCGCGCTTCCACTCTCTCTATCGGATCTATTTACTTTCGAGGCGCGACAATCACTGCACCCCGTTTCTGCTACTGCTCTTCTCCCGTTCCCGGTGCCGGAGCAGGCGCCGGAGCGGCTCCCGGCGCTGGCGCAGGGGCTCCCTGCGGAGCTGCCGGTGGCTGAGGCGCCTGCGGCCGATGGAACTGTCCGTTCGGCCCGCGGAACTGGTTGCCTGGTCCGCCCATGCCTGGCCCGCGTCCATCGTGTCCCCACTGACCACCGCCCCAATCGCGCATCCGCCCTTGCTCCATCCGGTTCTGATGCATGGTTTGCAGTTGTTTCCACTGGTCCGGCTTCAATTGCATCCGAATGTCCAGCAGAAAAAGCGCATTCGCCTTTTCCAGCTCTGCCCGCGCGCTCACGACCTTGTCGGTCTGCGCCTCAATCGCCGCGCGGTCCGGAGTATCGGCCTTCATCAGCGGAGCCATCTCCAGCTCCGCCTTTTGCAAATTGGCCTGCAGGTCGATCAGCTTCATGCGATGGTCCTGCAGAATTCCATCCATTGCCTTGCGCTGATCGTCGGTCAGGTTCAACTGCTTCACGATGTTCGGGTTGTTCCAGAACCGTCCGTGCGCGAATCCGAACGCCCGTTCCATGGGAGGCCGATTCTGCCCCAATCCAGGTCCCATGCCTGGTCCGCCAAGCCCTTGCGCGCACGCCCAACCGCCAGCCATCAACACTCCCGCTACCGCCAAAACCAGTCGTAAAGTTTTCAGTATCCTCATTGGTTTCTCCCCCTTGTGTCCCAAGGGATCCTTTCTCGCCTTCTCTGTGTCCTCTTTTTGCTTTGTGTCCCCTAATTTGTACCGTTCTCTTCCACCAGTTGCGATAGCGGCTCCATGGCTGCTGGAACCTCCCGCGAAACATCGCTGTCTACCGTTGCCAGCAAGTTCGAATCCTCTTCGTTTGCCTTAGCATTCGCAGGCGTGGGCCGCGCGGCTGCCTCAATTGGGGCGTTCGCAGGCGCGGACTGCCTGGCTGTCGCCCGCTCCTGAGCGGTCTTTTGTGCTGCCGCTTTCATCGCCGCAATCCGGGCTAGTTCCTGCCGCTGATGTCGCTCGTGTACGGCTCCTGCCGCCGGCGCCCGCCACTAGCACGCACCCCAGCGTCCAGCTCGCCGCCAGCCGCCAGCCAGGCCGCGCCGGGTTCACCACGGTTCGCGGTCGGTTGTACGCAGCTTCGCTCCAGGCATTCATGCTGGCCTTGAAGTTGTTCAGCGCCTCGGCCACGGCCGGATCTTCAATCTCTCCCGCCAATTTATCCCTCATGTTCATAGTGT
Organism: uncultured Acidobacteriaceae bacterium; assembly: GCA_963808805.1. Classification (GTDB taxonomy): domain Bacteria; phylum Acidobacteriota; class Terriglobia; order Terriglobales; family Acidobacteriaceae; genus Telmatobacter. Next base: position 754,687 of record CAWEGN010000005.1, read on the forward strand.
TCCTCTCAACTCCGCGCGCACTCTCCCCAACGCCCGCGAAAGGTGCGCTTTCACCGTACCCTCGCTCAAGCCGGTAGCTTGCGCAATCTCGCTCAACTCCCGCTCCTCAACGTAACGCAGCAAAAACACCGTGCGCTGCCGTTCGCTCAGGTGCGTAACCGCCTTCCAAACCTGCGCCACCTGTTCCCGCGCCAGCATCTGCTGCTCGGCATTCCGCTCTCCGTTCGGCAGCCATTCGCCGGCCTCGTCCAGCTCCACGGCATGAGCCAGCGTATGCCGCCAGAACTGCATCCGCCGGTTGCGCCAGTAGTCCTTTTGCAGGTTGATGGCAATCCGCATCAACCAGGTCATCGCGCTCGAATCGCCGCGGAAATGCTTCCAATTCCGGTGCGCCTTCAGGAAGCACTCCTGGGTCAGCGTCTCCGCCAGATCCACGTCCCGCAGCGACGCCAGCAGGAACCGGAAGATCTGTGGCCGATGGCTTTCGACGATGCTCGCAAAGTCGCGCGCAGCCATCTCCTCTGCCGCTTCCGGAGTCATCGGCTTTACGGCTGTTCCTGCTGCCATCACTTTGGTAGACGCTCTGTTGCGGCGCAAGTTTACAACCCCCAATCCATTTTCGTGCCGAATCCGACGCCAGTATAGGTGCAGACAGGCTGCAACGAGCCCGAAAATTCAGTGTTCTGTTGCAGAAATCGCCGCGCGCCGGTTCTTCCCATCGCGCAGTATTCTTTGGCCGTGCCGGTTGCCGCAGACCCATTTGAACGACGGTATAATCTGTTGCTGCGGCGGGTGTTTCCCGCTTTCAATCGAATCGAGGATGGGATGATTTCGCGACGGAACTTTGTCGGCGGGCTGGCCGCGGGCGTGGCGGGCTCGGCGTTTGCCTCCACGGCCAAAAGCTATGCCCGGATTCTGGGCGCCAACGACCGCCTGAACTTTGCCATTATCGGCCTCAACGGCCGCGGTTACGCGCATCTCTCTTCGCTGCGGGCCAACAGCAAGACGGCGCGCGTCGCGTACGTCTGCGACGTCGATGCCGCGATCCTGGCCAAATTTGCCGCTGTAGCCGGGCAAACGCTCGGCTATGCGCCCAGGGCCGAAAGCGATTTCCGCCACGCTCTCGCGTCCACTGAGGTCGACGCCATCACCATCGCCACCCCCGACCACTGGCACACGCCCATGGCCGTGCTCGGGCTCAAGGCCGGCAAGCACGTCTACGTCGAAAAGCCCTCCAGCCACAACCCGCGCGAAGGCGAGCTGCTGGTCGCCGCGCAGGAAAAATATGGCAAGCTGGTCCAGGTTGGCGATCAGCAGCGATCCTCCGCATTCACCATCCAACTGATCCGGCAGATTCATGACGGGCTCATCGGTGAGGCCTATCTTGCCAAAGCCTGGTACGTCAACACGCGCGGCTCGATGGGCTTCGGCAAGGTCGTGCCCGTGCCTGCCTCGCTCAACTGGGACCTGTGGCAGGGCCCCGCGCCGCGCAGCGAATACAAGGACAATATTCATCCCTACAACTGGCATTGGCTGCGCCGCTATGGCACCGGAGAAACCCTGAACAACGGTACTCACGAGGTGGACATCTGCCGCTGGGCCCTCCAAGCGGAATACCCACAGACCGTCACCGCGACCGGCGGCCGCTACCAATTCCAGGACGACTGGGAGTTCTACGACACCATCGTCACCGATTTCGGCTACCCCGGAAAAACCATCTCCTGGGAGGGCCGGAGCCGCCAGGGAATGCGTCTCTACGGCCGCGAACGCGGGTCGGTCATCTACGGCGCCAAGGGCTCGGTCGTTCTCGACCGCGACGGCTACGACGTGTTCGACTGGAAGGGCAAGCAGACTGACCAGTACCGTACCGGCCGCGAGACTTCAACCAGCGATGTGATCGGCGCCGATTCCATGACCGACGCCCACTTCGCCAACTTCATCGCCGCCATTCGCGGCCAGGAAAAACTCAACTCGCCTGTCACAGTCGCAAACGTCGCCGTCACTATGCTCTTGCTTTCCAACATCGCCTGGTTCGTCGGTCGTCTGCTGCGGCTCAACACTGAAACCGCGCACATCCTTGACGATCCCGAGGCTATGAAATTCTGGGCTCGTACATACGAACCGGGCTGGGAAGTCACGGTCTAAGGAGACATCGCAATTCCCATCGCATCCTCGCCCGCTACGCAAGCGGGAACCATCGCTCTCGGCGGCGATCTGGCCGTCAACCGCATGGGCTTCGGCGCCATGCGCATCACGGGCCAGGGAATCTGGGGACTACCTGCCGACGTCGACGCTGCACTGGCCACGCTGCGCCGCGCCGTCGAGCTCGGCGTCAACTTTATCGACACCGCCGACTCTTACGGCCCCGACGTCTCCGAAGAGTTGATCGCGCAGGCGCTCTGGCCCTACCCCAACGATCTCGTCATCGCCACCAAAGCCGGGTGGACGCGCCACGGCCCCGGCGTCTGGCAGCACGACGCCAGCCCGGCGCACATCGAGCAGGCCATCGAAGGCAGCCTCAAGCGCCTGCGCCTGGAGCGCATTGACGTCTACCTGCTTCATATTCCCGATCCGGCGGTCTCGTTCGACGCTTCAATGGACGCTCTGGCGCGGCTCAAGGAGCAGGGCAAGATCCGTCACGTGGGTCTATCCAACGTCACGCTCGAGCACATCCGGCGCGCGCGGAAGATCGTTCCCATCGTAAGCGTGCAGAACCGCTACAGCTTCTCCGATCGCGAGTGGGATTTCGTGCTCGGCTACTGCGAAGCCAACGACATCGCGTTTCTGCCCTGGGGGCCGATGGCGCAAGGGCACAAGGCCAACGAAGTTGTAGAAAAGATCGCTGCCGCGCGCCATGTTTCCACGGCGGTCGTCTCACTGGCCTGGTTGCTGCGGCGCTCGCCGGTCACGCTGCCCATCCCGGGAACGGGCAACGTGAAGCACCTCGAAGAGAACGTGAGCGCGGCGGCGTTTCGCCTCACCGATGCTGAGTTCGCGGAGCTTGCCGCGGTGGTTACGAAACCCTACTGGCTGCGGGGGTGAGCGAGCCGCCTTACGGCTCCTTGCGGCGCCGCCGGTTGTGCTCCGCCCCGCGCATCAGCAGCACCAGGGGGATGTTGGCCAGGAAGAAAATCCCCATGATATGAAAGGCGTCCTCATAGCTGAGCAGCGCCGCCTGCTGACCGAGCAGCCGATAGACGAGGCCGCCGGCCTTGTGCGCCGCCGTCACACGATCGAATCCCTGCTGCGCCAGGAAAGGCGTGAGGCGCGCAAAGGTCTGCTGTCCCATGGCGCTCGATGCCGCGATCTTGTCGCCGAGGACTTGCTGGTGAAACTGGCTACGGCGCGCCACCAGCGTGGTCACGAACGAGATGCCAATGCTGGAACCGATGTTGCGCATGGTGTTGTAGAGGCTTGTCCCATAGCTCGTCTCTGCCTTCGGAATCGGACTCATGGTCAGCGTGGTGAGAGGCACGAAGAGGAAGCCCAGGCCAAAGCCCTGGACGATCTGAATCCAGAAGATGTCCCAGGTTCCGGAGTCGAGCGTCATGCTCGCGTAGCCGAAGAAGCAAACCCCCGCGAGGGCGAAGGCAAAGATCAGCATCCAGCGCGCGTCCCATCCCTTGCCCAGCAGATAACCGACCAGAGGCATGCACAGCGCGGTGCCGATGCCGCGCGGGCTGTTCCAGATTCCCGCCGTTGTCGCCGTCCAGCCCAGCAGGGTCTGCATAAACAGCGGCAGCAGCACCAGGCTGCCGTAGAGAACGAACCCCATCAAGGTGGCCAAAGCGACGCCCGAGGCAAAGGTACGGGAGCGCAGCAGAGCGAAGTGCACGATCGGGTCCTTTGCCCGCAGCTCGCGAAGCACAAAGGCCGCGAGGCAAACCACGGCCACTACGCACAGCGCGCGAATCACGTTGGATCCGAACCAGTCCTTCTCCTGCCCCTTGTCGAGCATGATTTGCAGTGCGCCCATGCCCACGGCCAACATGCCGATGCCCCATGCATCCATGCCCAGCGAGCGGCGCCTCAGGTAGTGCGGATCGACGACGTACTGCGAAATGAGGAGCAGGCTCAGGATCCCCACTGGAAGGTTGATGAAGAAGACCCAGCGCCAGGTCCAGGTGTCGGTGATCCAGCCACCCAGCGTAGGACCCATGATCGGCGCGGCAATAATCCCCAGGCTCCAAAAGGCCATCGCCTTGCCTTGCTCCCTGCCCGGGAACTCCTCCAGGAGCACGGCCTGCGAAAGCGGCTGCAACCCGCCGCCGGTAAAGCCCTGCAAAACACGAAAAACAATCAACATGGGCAGATTGGGAGCCAGCCCGCACATCAAGCTCGAAATCGTGAAACCGGTTACGGCAAGCAGCAGCAGTTGCTTGCGGCCCAGCACGCTGGCCAGCCAGCCCGTAATCGGCAGAACGATGGCGTTGGCCACCAGGTAGGAGGTCAGCACCCACGTCGCCTCATCCACGCTCGAGGAAAGCGAGCCGGCGATGTGCGGCAGGCTGACGTTGACCACCGACGTATCGAGTAATTGCATCACCGCGCTCGACATCACGGCGATGGCCGTCATCCAGCGGTGCGGGGGAATTGCCTGGCCTTCGAGGGGTGAGCTGGCAACAACCGTTCGCGAGGCATCCTCTTGGGGGTCTGTGATCGCCACAGCGCCTGCCAGGCCGGGAGTGGGGAAGTCAGCCACGATTGCCCACTCTCTGCCGGGTGGCGGGCAGTTGGCTGCGAGTTATGATCCCTGAGGCAAACCCGCCGGCAGACACCGCGGCGCCAATGCTCACAGCGCGCACAGCCAAACCTCCGCGCCCTCGCGCCGTCTGGCCGTCGAGAGGGGTTCCCAATCAGTCAATGGAAACACTAGTCGAAGATTAATCCCGGTCTTGCGCAGCGTCAATCGCGGCAGCGCCTCATGGGCTATCGATCTACCATTCTTCATATGTGGATTCTCTTTTCTGGATGCCCGCTCTTGTTTTTCGCACCTGGCGTGTGATTTACTTCAGTCAGGGTTGACAAATTCGCACCGCCCAAAGTCCATATCACGAGCATTCTCAACCGATTGCCCAAGGGGCAGCTCCTTAGTGCCCCATCGCCATCGCGTGGCAACTGACGTGCTTATAAAGCAATAGGCGTAGCGAAAATCCCACCATGGAGACAAGCCTCCTTAACCGCGTGCAGGCAACGCTGTTGGCCCTGGCTACAGCAGCCCTGTTCGTGTTGGCCGTGTTCAACCTTCTCCAGGAGCGGGAGTTCCAGCAGCCCGACGACGGAGTGTGGTGGCGCGAGGCTGCGGGTGGTCTGCAAGCCGAGAGAGTTCTGCCAGACATGCCGGGCCAGCGCGCGGGCATACAAGCCGGCGACCTGCTGACGGGGGTGGGCGAGAGCACCACTACAGGCTTCACGACAGTTTCGCGCGTCGGCGATCTGGAACGCGCGCTCTATGCCACCGGCCCTTACGGACAGGTCTACTACACCATCACTCGCGATAGCATTCCGTTGGAGACGCCGGTCAAGGTCATTCCCGAACCGCTGGATCGCAGCCTGGAGTTGGGCCTGCGCATCATCGGGCTGATTTACCTCGTTATCGGTTTTTACGTTCTATTCCGCCGCTGGGGCGCACCCAGGTCTACGCATTTCTTCCTCTTTTGCCTTGTATCTTTCGCCCTCTACGCGCTCAAATACACTACCAGGCTCGACGCCCTGGATTGGACTGTCTTCTGGACGAATGTTGTGGCTGAAGCGCTGCAGCCTGCGCTCTTTCTGCACTTCGCGCTCAGCTTCCCCGAGGAGCGATTTAAGAACCTTCGCCGCCGCTGGCTTGTGCCGCTGGTTTACGCGCCCGGCGCCGGGCTGCTCGGCTTGTGGCTCTGGTCGATCGGAACGCGCGAGGCCACCAAGCTCCTTCTCGACCGCCTCAACCAGATCGCCACCGCGTACGACGCCGTCTTCTACGTTTGCGCCGCGCTTCTGTTCATGCGCAGCTACAGCCGCGCCACCACGCCGCTGCTGCGCCAGCAATTGAAATGGGTCACGCGCGGCACCTTGCTTGCGGTTCTCCCCTTCACGCTCTTTTACGCCGTCCCGTACCTGCTTCATTGGAATCCGCCGCAACTATTGACCAATCTGGCCGGTCTCTCGCTGGTGTTCTTGCCGCTCACGTTCGCCTGGGCCATCGTCCGCTACCGCCTCATGGACACCGACCTGATCTTCAAGCGCGGCGTGGCCTACACGCTAGCCACGGCCCTCATCCTCGGCGGCTACTTTGGTACCGTCGCACTCTTCGCTGTAGTGGTCCGTCACGGCCTGCCGAAAGGCGCGCAAGAGTGGGGCTTGGGCGTCTCCTTCGTGGCTTTCGCCATGATTTTCGATCCTCTCAAGCGCCGCATTCAGGGATGGGTCGACCGCGCCTTCGACCGCCATCGCTACGACTATCGCAGAGCGCTGGTCGAATTCGGCCGCGGCCTCGGCTCCGAGACCGACCTCCAGGCTTTGCTGAATTCAATCGTCGAGCGGTTGCCGCGCACTCTTCTCGTTGCCCGCGTAGCCATCTTCCTCACCGAGGAGTCTGGTCGCCTCCGCCTGGCAGCTTCTCATGGCCTGCCCGAAGAGATCAGCGCCGCTCAGGACAAACTGGCGCTCGGCTTCCTCAACTTCGACCGCGCCAAGGACCACTCCCACATCTTTTTCGAGAACGCTCAAGCCGTTCTTCATCTTTCTCAGGACGAACAGCGCGCCGCGGCCCTGCTCGACCTGAACTACTACTTGCCGTGCCGCGTGGCCCCTGTGCATCTCGATAGCGGCGAGACCGCCAGCCGCACCATCGCCGTCATCGGCCTCGGCCGCACCCTGGGCGGCGACTTCCTTTCGAGCGAAGACGTCGAGCTTCTCGAATCCCTGGCCGGCTACATCGGCATCGCCCTGCAGAACGCCAGCCTCTACGCGCGCCTGGAGGAGAAGATCGCCGAGTTCGAGCGCCTCAAGGAGTTCAACGAGAACATCGTCGAGTCCATCAACGTGGGCATCTTCGCCACCGATCTCGGCGACCGCATCGAAAGCTGGAACGCGCAGATGGAGGCCATGTACGCCCTCAGCCGCGCTGAAGCCATAGGCCAGGAACTTGGTTCCGTATTCCCGGCGGAATTTATTGAGGCATTGGAAGGTTTCCGCGGCGAGCAGGGCGTGCACCACCTCTATAAGTTCCCTCTCACCACGCGCGCCGGCGAGCAGCGCACCACCAACATCGCCATCGCGCCGCTGCTCTCGCGCGACTTCGTTCCCGTGGGCCGCATTGTCCTTGTCGACGACATCACCGAGCGCGTCACCCTCGAAACCCAGCTTGCCCAGGCCGACAAACTCAGCTCCATCGGCCTGCTTGCCGCCGGAGTCGCGCACGAGATCAACACTCCGCTGGCCGTCATTTCCTCCTACGCCCAGATGCTCGCCAAGCAACTGCGCGGCGATGCGCGTCTCGGCCCCGTGCTCGACAAGATCACGCAGCAGAGCTTCCGCGCCGCCGAAATTGCCAATGGTCTGCTGAATTTTTCGCGCACTTCCACCACCGAGTTCCGTTCCACCGATCTGAACCAGGTCATCCGCGACACGCTTTCGCTGCTCGAACACCAGTTCAAGACCGCGCAGATTCTTGTCGATCTCGATCTCGCCGGCGATCTTCCGCCCATTCACGGCAATCCGGGCAAACTGCAGCAGGTTTTCCTCAATCTGCTGTTGAATGCCAAGGACGCCATGCCCCGCGGTGGGCAGTTACGCGTGGCTACGCTCCTCAATGGCCAAATCGAGGCCGTTATCTCCGACTCCGGCACCGGCATCGCGCCCGAGCACCTCAAGCGAATCTACGACCCCTTCTTCACCACCAAGAACCTGTCCGGCGACCGGCGCGGCACCGGCCTTGGCCTCTCTGTTTCTTACGGCATCATTCAGGAACACGCCGGCAAAATCCATGTGGAAAGCGCGGTCGGCTCCGGCACCACGTTTCATCTTGAGTTTCCCCTATTAAGGAATTCCGTCCATGCCTGAGCGCGTAGCAGAGGATACATTGCCCGTGAACGTGCCGGTTTCGGCCCCGGCAAGCGACGGCGCTGTTCCCGCGGCCTCCATCCTTGTGGTCGATGATGAGGCCGGCATCCGGGAATCGCTGGAAGTGTTGCTTTCACTCGAAAACTACGCCGTTCAAACCGCGGCCAACGGCGAGGAAGGACTGCGCCTGCTCGATCAGTCGGCCTTCGACCTGGTCCTGCTCGACCTGGCTCTGCCCGGCCAGAGCGGCATCGAGCTTCTGCCGCAGTTCAAGGAGCGCCAGCCCGACCTGCCCATCATCATGATCACCGCCTACGGCACCGTGGGTAACGTCGTCGAGGCCATCCGCGCCGGCGCGGAGAACTTCATCCAGAAGCCCTGGGACAACGAGAAGCTGCTCGCCGACATTCGCTCCGCCGTTGCCCGCCGCCGCGCCGAGGAGGAAAACCTTCAGCTCAAGCGCACCCTCAAGCAGCGCTACAACTTCGCCAACATCGTGGGCAAAAGCGAGTCCATGCTGAAGGTCTTTGACCTCGTCGCGCAGGTCGCTCCCAGCCGCTCCACCGTCCTCATTCAGGGTGAGAGCGGCACCGGCAAGGAGATCATCGCCAAGGCCATCCATGCCAACTCGCCGCGCCGCGACAAGCCTTTCGTCCCCATCAATACCGGCGCTATGCCCTCCGAGCTGCTCGAGTCCACGCTCTTCGGGCATGTCAAGGGCGCCTTCACGTCGGCCATTGCCTCCAAGAAAGGCCTCTTCGAGGTGGCCAACGGCGGCACGCTCTTCCTCGACGAGATCGCCACCATGGGCCTCGACACGCAGTCCAAGATCCTGCGCGTGCTGCAGGACAAGCGCTTCATGCACCTCGGCGGCATTCAGGAGATCCAGGTGGACGTGCGCATTCTCGCCGCCACCAACGTCGATCTGCGCCAGGCCGTCCGCGATGGCCGCTTCCGCGAGGATCTCTTCTACCGCCTCAACGTCATCGCCGTCGATCTGCCGCCCTTGCGCGCCCGCCGTGAAGACATTCCGCTGCTCGTCCAGCACTTTCTCGACTTCTACGCCAGCGAGAACAGCTTCGCCTCGCGCAAGCTCTCGCCCGACGCCATGCGCGCCCTCATCGATTACGACTGGCCCGGCAACGTGCGCGAGCTTGAGAACGCCATCGAACGCGGCGTCGTCCTTTCCTCCGGCTCCGTCATCGGCGCCGAGCTCCTCCCCGGACACATCACCGGACGCAGCTTCCAGGACGCGCTCCTCGAGCACAACCCCAACTCCTCGCTCTTCGACATCCTTGAAGTCATCGAGCGGCGCATCATCGTGGAAAAGCTCGAGCGCTCGAATTGGAACCAGACCGAGGCTGCCGAGCAGTTCCGCATTCCCCTCTCTACCCTCAACCAGAAGATCAAGCGCCTCAACATCGAGATCCGCAAAAAGGGCAGGGAATAGGCAGCAGGGATCAGGGCCCAGGTGTCAGGGTTCAGACCGAAGGCCAAAGCGGAAGGCGGTAGTACACTGATCCCTGACCCCTGTTTATGAGCTACTTCCTCTTCAAATCCGAGCTCGATGTCTATTCCTTCGACGACCTGCTGCGCGACGGCGAAACCGTGTGGGACGGCGTCACGAATCCCACCGCCGTAAAGCATCTGCGCGAAATGAAGCCGGGAACGAAGTGGATCTTCTATCACACCGGCGACGAGCGTACCGCCGTGGGCACGGGCACGGTTCTGAGCGTCGATGCGTCCGATCCTAAAGTCCCCATCGTTCGCGTCAAAGCCGGCAAGCGCCTCAAGAATCCGAAAACCCTCGCCCAAATCAAAGTAGAAAAGCTCTTTGCCCGCTCCCCGCTCGTGCTTATCGGCCGCCTCTCCGTCGTGCCGCTCACAAAAGAGCAGTGGGATTGGTTTGTCGGCTGAGTGCCGCTAGCTAACCATGGGAGGCCCCCCGGCTTTGCCGGGGTGGCAGTAGAAGTTTGACATTTGCAGGAGTCCATCCAAGAAACTCCAGATTGTGAGCCGCCAAGCACACGAGGAGGAGATCTCGGATAGACGAATACGAAAGTTTAAGCCACAGCAAGTGGGAGTGCAAATACCATGTGATTTTCATTCCCAAGTGCCGCCGCAAGACGCTCTACGGTAGCCTTCGGCAGCACCTTGGCGAGGTATTCCGGCGCCTCGCCGAGCAGGAGCAGAGCCGGATTGAGGAAGGTCATCTGATGCCTGACCACGTGCACATGATGATCTCGATTCCACCCAAGTACGCAGTGTCGGAGGTAGGGGGATTCATCAAGGGCAAGAGTGCGATTCACCTTGCGCGGGTCTACGGAGAGCGCAAGCAGAATTTTGTGGGTCAGCACTTCTGGGCGCGGGGATACATGGTATCCACGGTGGGACGGGATGAAACCGTGATCCGGGAGTACATCCGCAACCAGGAACAGGAAGACAAACGGCTAGACCAGCTCAACCTATGGAAGTGACCGGCCACCGTCATGGTGGCCCAACGTAACCGGGGCCGCGTTAGCGTCCCCGCTCAAGCCGCTTTGAGCGGCTCACACCGTAAGGCCCCCGGCTTTGCCGGGGGATACTTACGAGAGAGGAGCGACGCATACCGGGCGTCTGCTAGCGACGAACGACAACGAAACCGGGAAAATCGGCCCCAGCCCTGCGGGTTGCGGCGAAAACCCGCTCATACTTCGTTGTCGTCCTAGGCGGTGGACCCGCCACGGCCGTCGTCCTCCGCCTCGTCTGAGCGGGTTTTCGCAACGCAACGCCACATATCCCTATATGCCGATACAACCTAGAACCGGCGTTCTCTGCAGCAACATTGCGCTTACGTCCCGAACCCTGGGGCGCGGCGATCCGGCCCTGTGCTGTCTTGCTGTCGGGCTACGAATCACGTATAAATGATTCAATAGCCCCCGTAGAATTCCGAGCATTTTCGAACTTGTCCAGCCCTAAAGAACGCGGCCAGGCCGAAAGTGCATCTGTATCGTTTGACATATCGGCCCTGCTGCCACGGGAACCTGCTTGAAGAAGAGGGAACAAGGATGAAACACGGAGAATCCAGCTTAGCCAAGCCGCTGACGACGAACGAGCATCTGATCCGCTGGGTGGAGAAGATGGCGGAGCTTACTCAACCGGCCGCGATCCACTGGGTGGACGGAAGCCAGCAGGAGTACGACTGGCTGTGCGACGAACTGGTGGCGTCGGGAACCTTCATCCGGCTGAACCAGGAACAGTGGCCGGGGTGCTTCTATGCGCGCTCCGATCCGCGCGACGTGGCACGGGTGGAGGACCGGACGTTTATTTGCTCGCTCTCGAAGGACAACGCCGGGCCCACCAACAACTGGATCGAGCCGTTCGAGATGCGCAAGAAGCTGAAGGAGCTGTTCGCAGGCTGCATGCGCGGGCGCACGATGTACGTGCTGGCCTTCAGCATGGGGCCGGTGGGCTCGCCCATGTCGCGGATCGGCGTTGAGCTGACAGATTCGGCCTATGTTGTGGCCAACATGCGCATTATGACGCGGATCGGGTTGCCGGTGTTGGCCGAGATTGACCGTGGCGACGTGCGCGTAGTGCCGTGCGTGCACTCGGTGGGCATGCCGTTGGCTCCTGGGCAGAAGGACGTGCCTTGGCCCTGCAACGACACAAAGTACATCGTGCATTTCCCTGAGACGCGCGAGATCTGGAGCTACGGATCGGGTTACGGCGGCAATGCGCTACTGGGAAAGAAGTGCTTCGCGCTGCGCATCGCTTCAAACATCGCGCGCGACGAAGGCTGGATGGCCGAGCACATGCTCATCCTGGGAGTGGAGTCGCCGCAGGGCGAGAAGACGTATGTTGCGGCGGCGTTCCCCTCGGCGTGCGGCAAGACCAACCTTGCCATGATGGTGCCGCCCAAGGCGTTCAAGGGCTGGAAGGTGACGACGGTCGGCGACGATATTGCGTGGATCAAGCCCGACGCGAGCGGACAACTACGCGCCATCAATCCTGAGGCGGGGTTCTTTGGCGTGGCGCAGGGAACGAGCGCGAAGACCAATCCCAATGCGATGGCAACGCTGAGCCGGAACTCGATTTTTACCAACGTGGCGCTGACGCCGGATGGCGGCGTGTGGTGGGAGGGGATGACCAACGAACCGCCGGCCGAGTGCCTGGACTGGCGGGGCCAGCGCTGGACGCCGGAGATCGCCAAGCAGATCGGGGCCAAGGCGGCGCATCCCAACGGCCGCTTCACGGCGCCGGCGGCACAATGCCCGTCAATCGATGCCAAGTGGGAAGATCCGGAGGGAGTGCCCATCAGCGCGTTCATCTTTGGCGGGCGGCGGCCGACGACCATACCGCTGGTGTTTCAGGCCTTCAATTGGAGCGCGGGCGTGTATGTGGGCGCAACCATGGGCTCGGAGACGACAGCGGCGGCAACGGGCGCGGTGGGCATGGTGCGGCGTGACCCCATGGCGATGCTGCCGTTCTGCGGCTACCACATGGGCGACTATTTCCGGCACTGGATCAAGATCCAGCGCTCGCTGAGCACGACTCCGCGCATCTTTCAAGTGAACTGGTTCCGCAAGGGCGAGGATGGCAAGTTCCTGTGGCCGGGGTTTAGCGAGAACATGCGGGTGCTGAAGTGGATTGTGGACCGTGTGCACGGACGCGCGCAGGGTAAGGAAACGCCGATCGGCTGGACGCCTTACTACGAGGACCTGGAATGGGCCGGGCTGGACTTCTCGCGGGAGCAGTTTGAGCAGATGCAGGAGGTGAGCGGCAGCGCCTGGCGCAAGGAGCTGATCGCGCACGAAGAGCTCTTTATCGACTTGCACGACCACCTGCCGCCGGAGATGATCGACCAGCGCGAGCTGCTGATCTGCCGGTTGTGAACGCGAGCCGGATCGGGGATCGGGCAAAACGGAAATTCTAGGCGAGGCAGCGTTCGACTACCGGGCGGAATCCCAGCCGTGTCCAGAAATCGACGAGAAGTGCGGCGGTTTCGTCGCTGGTGGCCGGGGCGGCGCGCAGCAGAAGATCGGGTTCTGCGCCGGCCGTGAGAGCCGCAGGCGAGGCGGCGATGGCGATACATTTTTCCGGCCGGTACGTGCAGGCAGCCAGGTCCGCGATCGACAGGTGCGTCGTGGGCGTGGCGATCGCCGTGCGCGGCGGAGCCATGCGGTCGAGCAGCCATAGGATCTCCAGCTTGGATTCGAGCTCGTCGGGCACGCAATCGATGACCAGGTCGGCGTCGCGGACGGCATCTTCGATGGTGGAGACGAACGAGACGGCGGGCAAGGCTTGCGGGCCGAGTTCCTGGCGGATCGACTCCCGCGCGTGGTGAAGATTGCCGGGCATCACGTCCTCAAGCAGGACGCGAAAGCCGGCGCGGGCGGCGCCCAGAGCAATCCAGCGGCCAAGAGGCCCGGCCCCGATGATGGCGACGGTCTTCACAAAAGATTACTTGGCGTCGAGGGCCTCGGCCACTTCCTCGGCGCTGGGGCTAGCGTGGCGCAGATGCTCGGCGACTATGGCGCGCTCGTCGGCGGGGAGCGTGGGAACGGCCGCGAGCACGCGGCGCAGGGTGACGGCGACATCGTCAATGTAGTTCATCAGGCGGATGGCTTCTCCGGACAGCGGCATGGTGCTCCTCTACGGGTGAGTTCCGCTCCTATTGTAGGGCGTGGGGTTGGGCGGCGCGAAACCGGCCAGGAGGAAATCCCCGATCGGCGCTGCAATGCGCGGCCCGCGCCGCGGCTCTTGCGCGCTTGCGGCATTTTCCCAGTAGACGCAGGGCGGGACTCGGGCCTGCGCCCTGACACCAAATGGGCGGATGAAAGATACTGTGAGTACTCCCAGGGAGGGAACTTTCTGACCCCGGCTGCCGATCGACACTCGCGCAAAGAGTTGGCCAGGGCTTTCCATGCGCATCGAGCGGAGCTTGCCGAAGCGCTCTTTCAGGCCGTGAAGGAGGCGGACCAGTCGGCCGGATTCCTGCCGGATCGTTTCGCGGAGCTTCACGGGTGGTGGCAGGCGGTGATGGAAACAGCCATCGGCCTTGCAGGCGATTGGCTGCGAGCTCCCGATGCGCTGCGGGAGGATCTGTTCTCAGGCTGGATGACCCGATTGAATCACCCCTCGATGCGGCCTGAGGGGGCTGGGGTATTCTCGGCGGGCAGAATTCTCGAGCGCGCCAAACCGAAGTGGCTGGGAATCGTGGAGGGGGAAGTTCCGGCACAGGCGGTGCAGGAGCTGGGCGAGACTCTTGACCGGTTGATCGAACGGCTCTCGCGGCCCATGCGCAAGAGTCTCCGCGTGCTGTTCCTGGGCGACTGCCTGATGAGCGAAATCTTGGCCGGCGTGGCCGGGCCGTGCGCGCAGGCGCAGATTGCGCTCGAACCCGTGTACCGCTACGACGGTGTGCAGGCGATTCTGCGCAACGAGATTCGGGAACTTGGCCGGGGCGCGTTCGACCTGGTGTTCTTCAGCCCTTTTTCCTACACCTTCGTGCCGGAGTACGACCAGATGCTGCGCTGGAATGCGGCATTGTGGCCGCGGGCGAAGTTCTTCGGCGTGCTCGACCGCATGATGGAAGACGTGGCGCAGACGGTGCGCCTGCTCGCGGAGCAGTTTGCCTGCCCGATTTACGTGCACGACTCCGCCGGCGTAGTGCAGACGTTCGGCTTCTGGAGCGGGTTGGCGAAGAATGTATCGTCTCTGAGGAACCGGATCCAGGCGCGGCCGTTCATCAGGCAGCGTATCCAGCGAATTGCCGCCGATGCGGCGTTTGAGGGGCGCGTGCGCGTGATGGAGGAAGAGGCGCTGCGGGGGACAGCGGGCGATTTTGCGCTGGGCAGGGTTTTGTTCCACGGCGACGTCTATCATCCCACGCCATTGAGCATTGGGCTGGCGCGCGGCCCATATATGGATGCGATTGTAGCGGCGGCGCGCCTCGCGGCCAGGAAAGTGGTGGTGTGCGACCTGGACAACACGCTGTGGGATGGCGCGATTGGCGAGGGGCCGGTGAAGCATTTCGCCGAACGGCAGAAGATTCTGAAAGGGCTGAGAAAAAAGGGAGTGCTGCTCTCCATCAACTCCAAGAACGATCCCGCGAATGTGGATTTTTTTGGGGGCGTGCTTGCCATGCAGGACTTTGTAGCTCCACGCATCAACTGGGAGGCGAAAGTACCGAATATGGCGGGCATCCTGGAGGAACTGGACCTGAAAGAGAAGGATTTTGTCTTCCTCGACGACCGGCCCGATGAGTTGGAGCGCGTGCGGAACGCGTTCCCGGCGATGACCGCGCTGGACGCGCGGGAGGCGGCGACCTGGCGGTGGCTGGCGCACTGGGAGAAGCATCTGCCCGCGGATCAGTTGGAGGACCGTACCCGGCTGTATCATGAGCGCGCCGCGCGCGAGCAGTTTTTGGCGAGCAGCAGCGGGCAAAAGGTGGAACAGGAAGACGAGGCTGCCGCACTGGGCAATCTGAAGCTTTCGGTGAAGATTGAGCCGGCGGCGCGGACGGCGGAGTTGAAGCGCGCGGTGGAGCTGGTGAATCGCACCAACCAATTCAACCTGTGCGGAAGCCGCGTGACCATGGCCGAGCTGGAGCGGGGCTTGGGCGCGGAACAGTGGGTGTTGACCGCGGCGGCGAACGACAAATTCGGCAGCATGGGCGTGGTGGGCGTCATGGTGGTCAGGCGCACGGCGGAGGGGTTGGAGATTCCCGTGTTCGTGCTGAGCTGCCGGGTGTTTGGATTCGGAATCGAATATGCCCTGCTGCACGCGGTGAGCGCGCTGGCGGCGCGGAGCCAGGTTTCGCCCGTGGCCAGGCCGTTCAGGCCGGGCGCTTCGCCGACGGTCG
Organism: uncultured Acidobacteriaceae bacterium; assembly: GCA_963808805.1. GTDB lineage: Bacteria > Acidobacteriota > Terriglobia > Terriglobales > Acidobacteriaceae > Telmatobacter. The sequence goes on from CAWEGN010000005.1 coordinate 770,579, forward strand.
CGGAGCCGGCGGGATCGAAGGCGTCCCAGACGCCGATGGAGGGCATGGCCTTGGAGTTGGAAGGAGAGCCGGTCTCGTCCAGAGCCTGGGTGACAATGGTGAAGATGCGGTTGCCGCGCACCGGGAAGGTGAACCAGTCGGTCTGTCCGGCCTGGCTGAGCCGCCCGCACCAGAAGCCGCCCGCGGGCATCGTGCGCGGCTGGGTCGCGCTGCCGATGGCGTCCGAATAGCCGCCCGCGGCCGAGTCCGCGGCGGTGACGGTGAGAGTTTGCGCGCTGCCGGCCGTGAGGCCGGAGAGAGTGATGGCGTTGAGTGTGCCCGAAGGCGTGACCTGGCCCTCGGTGTAGGGGCCCACGGAGTCTTCGTGGATGTAAAGCGCGTTGATGGACTCGAAGGTGACCTGGTAGTTGGCCACGGTAACGCCGGGGGGCAGCGGAATGCCGCTCAAATCGAAGTACCCCTGCAAGCTGGAGTCGTTCGATCCCCACATGGTGAGCAGGTTGCCGCTCGCGTCGTTCCAGCCTGTGACGGGATTGCCGTGGTTGCCGTTGAAGTAGGCGCCGGAGACAAAGCTGACCGTGTACTGGTAGAGGGGATTGCCGTCCGCGTCGAGCGGGCGCGCCACCACGTTCACGCCCTGCATCCCGTAGCCGGTGCGGAAGCGGATGGTGCCCTGAATCGAGATGGTGTTGGCGGCGGTCAGCTCCTTGCCCGGGAAATTGGCGAGGTTCGAGGCGGTGATGGGGTAGATGCGGTTGAGCGCGGCGATGTCGTCGTAGCGCAGCAGGGTGGGGTCGGAGATGCACTCCCCGCCGCTCGCCCCGCAGACGCCGCTCAGAGGCTGCATCACAGGCCAGCCCTGCGTGCCGCCGGTTTCGCCGTTGGCGAGCGCGCCGGGATTGACCTGGGAATAGTCGAGGCCGAGGACGCGGCCGAAGGCGCGCTCGATCTCGTAGCCCATCATCTCGATGAGATTGCCGGTCGAGGTGCAGCGGCCGTTGAGGAGGATGACGGCGTGGGCGATGGTGGCGTCGGGTTTCAGGTTGTCCATCCATACGTAGACGCCGTTGTCCTGGCAGGTGTCGGGCTCGCTGGTGCCGGAGCCGTAGATGGCGTCGATGACCGAGCCGTCGGAGTCGTAGAGGACGGCCAGCGGATAGTTGGTGGCCGAGGGCGTCACGTCGGCGGGCGCGGTGATCGTGCCGGAGGAGTTGAGCTGGATGTTGGAGCCGCTTACGTCTTCGTTCAGAGATCCCTTGTCCGCGAGGGTGACGCCGGCGGTGGAAACGGAGCTCCAGAGGGCGGCGGCGGCATCGACCATGGCCGTGGCCTGCTGGTTGGTGACGGTGCTCGAGAGCGGACCCTGGTCAACGTAGTAGTTGACCTGGCCGCCCACCCAGTGAATGGGCTGGCCCGCGACGGCGGAGTTGAAGTAGCTGGTTCCGGCCACGTATTTGGGGCCGCCGGCGAAGGCGGACGCGGAAGCAAGCAGCAGGAGGGCCCCGACAAGGGGAGGAACCACGCGGCGGCGGAGCGAACAACGGCGAGGCGGAACGGCGCAAGTCGAGGTGGCGCGGGCGGGCGCGGGTCGAGCGATGGGCACAGGATCCCCCAGACGGTGGGAGGGGCGGCATCCGCGTGTCCAGAGGGTGTTGGCGATTCTTAGACAACTCTCATGAGGTTTCCGTGCCCATGGTGAGAGGATTTTGCGCGATTCCTGGAGCTTGAGAGGACCCGCGAGGAAAATTTCGCCTGCAACGGAACGGGAGGGCGCGGGCGCAGGCCTGCGGATTAGAAATCACTCATAAAAGAGAGGAGGAAATGAAAACTTTCAACTGCTGAGGGCGCGCCGCGGTTGTCTTGCGGCCATCGGAAGCAGCTTCCTGCTATAGCATTTCTCCCAATGGTATATAGGCATTCCAAACAGTCGAGTTGGCGCGAACACCAGTGAGCGGCAACCTTCTCTACGGTTGGCACTCTTGAGGGTTGGGAGAAATGCCTTAAGAGTCGAATAGATTCTGCGCGTCATCTCATCTTCAGCGAAGGCAGGGCCTCAACCGCGATGCTCGTTCGAGCGGCGGCGAGGCGGCTCTTCCGTCTACAATCGACACGGGACGATCCATGACAGAGATACGCGATACGGTGATTCTTGGCTCCGGCTGCGCCGGGCTGACGGCGGCGCTCTACACAGCGCGGGCCGGACTGAAACCGCTGGTGCTGGAGGGCCACGAGCCCGGAGGCCAGCTTTCCATCACGTCGCTGGTTGAGAACTTTCCCGGCTGGCCGGATGGGATTCAGGGACCGGAGCTGATCGAAAACATGAAGAAACAGGCGGCGCGGTTCGGCGCGGAGTACCGGCTTGCGCACTTGGTTTCGGTGGAGGTGGGCGCGCATCCCATCCGGCTGCACGCGTCGGCCGGCGAGATCCACACGCGCACGCTGATTGTGGCCTCGGGCGCGAGCGCGCGCTGGCTGGGACTGCCCAGCGAACAGGCGCTGATCGGCCACGGGGTGTCGAGCTGCGCCACGTGCGACGGATTTTTCTTTCGCGATAAGGACATTGCCGTGGTGGGCGGCGGCGACTCGGCCATGGAGGAGGCGATGTTCCTCACGCGCTTTGCCTCGAAGGTGACGCTGCTGCACCGGCGCGATGCCTTCCGAGCCTCGAAGATCATGCTGGAGCGCGCCATGGCCCATCCTAAGATCGAGCTGCGTACGAACACCGTTGTCGAAGAGGTATTGGGCGTGGACGAAAAAGAAGTGAAGGGCCTGCGCCTGCGCGACGTGAAGAGCGGCGAGCGCGGCGAGCTGGCGGTGAGCGGGCTCTTCCTGGGCATCGGGCACGAGCCGAATACGAAGATGTTTGCCGGGCAGATCGATCTCGACGAGGACGGCTACATCAGGACGGCGAACAACGTGTTCACCACGCGCAACGGCGCGATTGTCCCCGGCGTGTTTGCCTGCGGCGACGTGCAGGACCGGCGCTACCGGCAGGCGATTACCGCGGCGGGCTCGGGATGCATGGCGGCGCTGGAGGCGGAAAAGTATCTCGAAGAGCGCGGGCGCTGAGCGGCGATGGGTGCTCGATGACGGCGCTTAGTGAAAATCTCGAACGGCTGGAAGAAGCGATCGGGCAGGCGTGTAGCGCGGCGGGCCGGAAGCGCGGCGAAGTCGAGTTGATGGCCGTGTCGAAGACCTTTCCCGCAGAGGCGATTGCCGAGGCCGCGGCGCTGGGGCTCACGCTGTTCGGCGAGAACCGCGTGCAGGAGTTTGCGTCGAAAGCGCCGGAGTTGGCGACGCTGCGCGGGAGCGCGGGGCAGCCGGCCGAAGTCCACTTGATCGGGCATTTGCAGTCGAACAAGGCGGCGCGTGCGGCGGAACTCTTTGACGGCGTGGATTCGCTGGATTCGGTGCGGCTGGCCGAGCGGCTGAACGAAGCGGCGGGCAAGTGCGGAAAACGGCTGCCGGTGCTGATCGAGGTGAAGCTGAGCTCCGAGGCGGCAAAGACAGGCGTGGAGCCGGAGTCGGCTGAAGCGGCAAGCCTGCTGGAACGGCTGCCGGACTGGCCGCATCTGGAGGCGCGCGGACTCATGACGATTGCGCCGTGGGGAGCGGCGGAGGACGTGACGCGGGCGTGCTTTCGCAGCTTGCGCCTTTTGCGGGACCGCTGGGCCTTTGCGCATCCCAACCTGAGCCTCGACGTGCTCTCGATGGGAATGAGCGGGGACTTTGCGCCGGCCATTGCGGAGGGTGCGACGCGCATCCGTATCGGCACGGCGTTGTTTGGCGCGCGCACGCCGCGCGCGGAGCGGCGAAGCCGGGAATCGGAGCTTGACTGATGTTGCGCGCGGCGCCGGACGGAGTGACGCTCGCGGTGCGCGCGCAGCCGGGCGCGAAGAAGACGGCGATCGCGGGCATCTACGGCGAGGGAACGGCGGCCCAACTGAAGGTTGCCGTGCAGGCGCCGCCGCTCGAAGGGCGGGCCAACCAAGCGTTGATTGCGTTTCTCGCCGGGACGTTTGGCGTGCCGAAGAGCGCGGTGGTGCTGGCCGCAGGCGAGCTGTCGCGCAACAAGGTTTTCCTGCTTCGCGGAATCACCATGGCACGGGCGACGGCAGTTCTGGCGCAGCGCATCGACACGTAGTGTGGTGCTCTACGGCGGTTCGCCCATTCCTGTGTGAACTTGAAAGGCGCGCCAAGGGGCGTTTCCCTCTCAGAAAACGCCACTTGAGGATCGCGGTTTCACACTGCGCGAATTGGAGATCCGCTATGCCCCTTGGCTGGCCCGCTGATTGGTTCCGGCGGCCGCTTTCCTGCAGCCGGAAAGCGGCGCCGGTGAGAAAAGGCGGCTATATGTGGAGGCTCAAGAGGTTGTTCCGATTCAGGCCGGAGCGGGAAGCGGGTGAGTTCAGTTTAAGGCTGACGTGAGGTCTGTGGAAGTTGTAATCGTGCATCCACAGTTCGAGCTGCTCGGTTCGTTGTTCTGAGTTCTGGTAGGAGCGTGCGTAGGCCCACTCGCGCAAGGCAGTCTGGATGAAGCGTTCGGCTTTGCCGTTGGTGCGTGGCGTGTAGGGTCTTGTGAGGCGATGCTTGATGTGTTGGCGGTGGAGCAGTTTGCGAAACAGCCAGTGTTTATAGCAGGAGCCGTTGTCGGTGAGCACGCGGCGGATAGCGATGCCGAAGCGCGCGTAATGGGCCCTGGCCATGAGGAAGAAGCGCATGGCAGAGTGGTGCGTCTGATCGGGCAGGATGGCGGAGAAGGCGATGCGGCTGTGATCGTCGATGGCAATGTGCAGGTACTCGTAGCCGGCGCCCCGTGACTCTCCGCGACGCTGACCGGTGACACGATGCCCGGGCCTGCGGATGCGCGCCAGGCGCTTGATATCGAAGTGGATCAGGTCGCCAGGATGCTTGTGTTCGTAGCGAATTATGGGCGGGGGCGGGTCAAGCGAGCGGAGCCGATTCATTCCGGCGCGACGCAGGACTCGGCTTACGGTGGCTCGACTGAGTTTGAGTTCGTGGGCGATGCGCCAGCCGTTCCAACGCTGCCGGCGAAGAACCAAAACCCTTTCTAATAATGAAGCCGAAGTTTGCCGGGGCGAGCGATGCGGCTTTGAGCTGCGGTCCTTCATTTCGGCCCGCCCACGCTCTCGATACCGGCGCACCCATTTGGCCGCAGTCTTATCGCTCACGTTGAAGGCCGCTGCAGCGGCCTTCAACGTACTGCCCTGCTCAAGCACATATCTGGCTAACCGCTCTCGACTATGAACGGTCAGTCGGGCATTCTGGTGATAGTCCATTCGATCCCTCCGGGAAATCTGATTCGTCGCAGAACCAGCTTCTCGCAGTCAGATCGAATGGACAACCTGTTGAAACTTCACATCTAGTTCACGGTCAAGGTGAAGGTGGTGGTTGGCGTAGGAGTAAAGGCTGGGTTACCGGTTCCGCTTACCGTAAAAGTGTACGTTCCGGCCGAAGTGCCGGGGATGGTTGTCGTGCCGCCTCCGCCACCACCGCCGCTACCGCCGCAACTGGACAGCACGCCGAGAGCTACCATCGCGACGAGGATGCCCATCATAGAGCGCCAGCTACGGCGCCGCGCGGGAATGCCGAAGAAGATGAGCAGGGCGAGAACCGCGCCGCCGCCCGCGCCCAACCAACCATGGCCCTTACCCGGTAGAGCGGGACGGACCAACCCGGACGTGATGGCCGATGTGGTGGAGACGGTGGCCGTGCCGCTGCCGGTTGGCGTGCCCGAAGCGTAGGTGATCGTCCCAGTGACCAAACAGGTGGGTGGGGCGTTGGGGCTGGTTACGCTTGACGAGGTGAGAGTGCACGAGTTCAAGGTGAACGTCCCCGTATAGTCCGTATTGCTCGTGTTTCCAGTGATGGTTACAGTCGCCGTTCCTCCCGGGTCCACCGAGGACGGTGAGGGCGTCGGATTCTGCACGAACGAGAACGCCGATTGCGTCACCGTTTCGGACGCGTTCTTGGTGCCGGATGCGTAGTTCGCATCGCCGCTGTAGCTGGCCGTGATGGTGTCGGTTTCACCGCTCGCAGTGCCGGTCAGGCTGTTGGCTGGAACAGTGAAGCTGGCGGTTCCGGCGCCGGTCAGTGGCGTCGCCGCCGAGGTATAGCTGCCGGCCGTCAGCGTGACTGACCCTGTGGGCGTAGGAGGATTGCCGCTCTGACTGGCTACCGTGACCCCTACGCCCAACGTTTGGCTCGAATCGATGGAGGTGGGTGTGGGCGTTACCGTGATCACCGGCGTAGCGGGGACGCTATTGACGACATCCACGGCGGCCAACCCGGAGCCGCTTGCGTAATACGTGCTGCCGCTATAGTTGGCCGTCAGCGTGTCGCTGTTGCCCACGGTCAGGGTATCGGCCGGGATCGTGAAGGTGTAATAGCCGCTCGAATTCAGCGTCTCAGCCGACGTGGGGCCATAGCCGCCACCCTGCAGAGTTACGGTTCCGGTGGGCGTGGGCGCTCCCACGGGTCCGCTTACCGTGACCGTCACGCTCAGCGCGTTGTAGTAGTTGGCGCTGGAGGGCGCCGTCACCACGACCGTCGGGTTCACCGCCAACACGGATACGGTTTCCGTCGTGCTGTTTTGGGCGTAGTTGCTATCGCCGCCATAGGTAATCGTGAGCATCACGCTGCCCGGGCTGAGGCTGCTGGCCGGGATGGTGATGGTTACTGTGCTGCTCGCCGGGCTGGTTGGCGGGGCAACGGTTGTGAGTGTTCCGGTCGCGCTGTATCCGCCGCCGGCGACCACAATCGAGCCGGTGGGCGCTGTAAGGCTTCCGGAGCCCGTGACCGTCACTGTGATGGCGAGCGAGGTGTCGGCGGAGATGACACCGGTCGGGTTAAGCGTCACGCCCAGGGTGGAGCTGGCGGTGCCCGCGTCGGAGACCCACTTGTTCACTACGTTGTACACGTTCAGCGATCCAAGGCCCGTAGCCAGGTCGTAGCCGGTGCTGGAGTTGTAAGCAGCGTCGGCCGCCGTCGGGCTGGAAGTGGTGGTGACCAGGGTGCCCAAGTAGTCGACGGAGTTGATGGCCGCGCAGTTGGGGGATGGGTAGCCCGTGTACGGCCCACCGTTGTCGCCGCCCTCTGGCGTGCCGGTCAGATTGCACGGCATGGAGTTGGTCTGCGCGGTGGTGTAGGCCGGCCCGTTGGGCGCCGTGGGACCGCTATCGATGTCCTGAAAGTAGCAAGTAGTGCTCGTGTTCTTCACGGTTTCTGCGCTGCAGCCCCCGCCTGAGTAGTTCTGCAGTGCGGCCAACGCATAGAGCTCTTTGTTGGCAAGGCCCTGTGCCGCGCCTGCCCTCTGGTCGATCAGCGCCATAACGCCGGCCATCTCGGGCGTGCCGACTGAGGTGCCCCCGACCTCCTGCGCGGTGTCCGCGGCGGTATCGCTATAGGTGCAGGCGCCCTCGGCAGAGAGGCAGATGAGGGTTGCACTGAACAGAGAGCTATCGCCGGCGAAGAAGCTGACGTCGGGAATGGCGCGCTGGGTGAGGTTGCCGGTTCCGGTTACGCCGGATTGATACTGCCAGGACGGCGAGGGCCAGCCGTCGTTGACCAAGGTGAGGTTGCCGTAGCTCGATCCGGTGCTGGTGTCAGTGGAGTTGCAGGAGCCGAGGGTCGTGGAAGTCGTGGAGTTGATCACGCAGTTGCTGACGCCGCCGCTGCCGCCGACGGTATCGACGTAGTAAGCGAGATTATCATCCGTGCCCCCGTAGAACCATTCCCAACCCGGCTCGGTCTGGCCCTCGTAGTCAATGGGCTCGTAAAGGACGTTGCAGGCCTCCTCGGGAGTGGCCGGGTTGTTAAGGCCGAAATAGCTGTCGAATCCCGAAGTGGACAGATAGGTTTCAAGATATCTGGCCCATATAGGGTTCTCGCAGGTGTCGTTCCAGGGGGTTTCCGGGATGTAGTTGAGAGCGCTTGCTCCCGTGGTGGTGTTGTTGGAAGTGGCCCAGTAAGCCGGAGTGCCCTGGGTGGTGCTGGACGCGGGGCAGCCGTCGGTTGCGAGGCCAGTGCCGCTGGTGACGACGTAAGGCTGGCACCAACTGAAGTCGGTGCCGCCGACGGCGGTGTCGTAGGGCGTGGAGGCTATGCCGCTGACCGCGAGCCCGTACTGGGCGACGTATGGGCTGCCGTAGCTCGCATCCTCGCCGTCGTCGCAACCGGGCGAGCCCGAGTCTCCCGTGGCCACAAAGACCGAGATGCCCTCGGTTGCTGCGTCCTGCCACAGGTCATAATATGCGACGTTCTCCGCCGTACCCTGGAAGAGTTCGCACTCGCCGTAGCTGAGGCTCAGGATCTTTGCCGTCAGGTTCTGGACGACATAATTCGCGGAGTCATAGACCGTGTCGATGGAGCCTTGGGCATTCTGGCCGGTGACGACCAGCTTGATCTGCGCCCCGGTCGCGACCGCTCCCGAGACTTCGACATCGAGCGTATTTTCCTCGAGATCGCCGATGCCGCAAAGTGCGTAGGAACTGGTGCTGGTGCACTCGGTGGCCGCCGGGCCGTCGCCGGTGTCGATTTGCTGCGGCGCGAGGCTCGAAGTATATGCGGGCAAGCCAAAGGCGGCGCGGTAGGTGGTCACGTCGGTCAGGTCGATTTCGCTGGTGCCGGCGATGGCGATGGTTTGGCCGCTGCCGGTGTAACCGGCGTTCCAGGCCGGGATTACGTTGTAGATCGTGGCAAAATCCCAGGGGGTCACGTCCTCTTCGAGGTAGGGACTGCTTTCATAGGTGCCGTTGACGCCAAACATGGGCCGAGGGTTGAGCGCCGGTTGAGACGCGGAGCCCGGTGCAACAAAGTGGGGTGCGGACCCGGGCGAAGCGGAGCTGGCCGCAGGCGTATTCACGATCCGCTGCCATTTGCCCGCTTGCGGATTGAACTTGACCTTGCTGCCCATGCGGTGCAGAGGACGCGGCAGAAAGTTGTGCAATTGCTTGACGCCCACAACCACTGGCGCGAGCGCCGCGGGAATCTGCGGATCGCTCATGTTCGCGTAGTGCGGGGCGCCGTTCACTGAGAGGTTGTGAATCTGGGTGTGGAAGGCGCTTTCGGCCTGAGCGGCAGTGCCGCTGAAGCGGATGGTCATGCGGTCGGGCGCGATGCTCCTGATCGCGAATCCGCGGCTCGTGAGCCAACCGGTAACGGTCGCAATGTCCGCCTGGGCGGGACCAAACTGCTCGCCGATCTCAGCGGGCGTGAGCCACTGGTGGTAGTTGGGCGAGCTGGAGTCGTACTGACCGCTGATAAATGCCTCGAAAGCGGCCTCCTGCTCCGGACTCCGGCTCAGGACGAGCGTGAGATCGGGCAGAATCAGGCCGGGGCTCACGGAGCCGCGATCGTTTTTGGCGTTCGCGTGCGGGCTGGTGTTGCCTTTGAGCGTTACAAGTTGACTTTCGTCAATCGGGCTCAAGATGCGGACGGCGGGTGCGGCTTGCTGGGCCAACGATGCCGCGGAGCAAAGAACGATACTGGCCAGAACGCACAGGGGGAGAGCGCGCGAATTGATCATTGGGGATGTCCTGAACCCTTTCTTGAGTGAGATAGATCCTCGATAACCTGAGGAGCTATCGTTGGCGGCAAAAAAGGCGAATCGCCGAGCCCGTTGAGCAAAGCGGCGGAGGTAGGCGACAACGCCATCATAATCAGCCAGGCAAAGGCCAACAGGAAAACGCACGATGGTGCCCAGGGTGCGCTGCCTGCCGTTCTGCTTTGGGGAAAGTGTGCCCAAAATACAACAATGGAACCCGTAATCGGGCAATTCGTGCCAGACAACGAACGGATGAAACCGGATAACGGCAGGATTCAAATACAGGCGCGTCGCGGGATGAACCCCAAAGGCTCGTTGTAATTAGACGGCGGCGGGCGAAGAATGTTGAGAATAAAAAAACAAAGCGAATTGGAACTTAGGGATCGTGGGAGTGGAGCGGAGCGACGGCGGCGGGGCGTGCGGCCGGGGCAAGACGCTGGCTCGCTGGGAAAGGATGGAAAAGACCAGCCGGAGGCTGTCGTTGCAATAAACAATTGATTTCTTAAGGTATATCGTTCCGTTTCTTAGCTGAAACCGATAGATTTTTGATGAGTGGTTTTATGCGCGCCTCGCTCTTCGTAACCTGTTATAACGGCACGCTGTTTCCTGAGGCCGGGCGAGCGGTTGTGCGTCTGTTGGAACGGCTGGGCGTGAAAGTTGCATTCCCGCCGAAGCAGACCTGTTGCGGTCAGATGCACGCCAATACGGGGTTCCGTAGCGAGGCATTCACTCAGGCCAAGCGGCTGTGCCAAAAGTAGCCCCGAGAACACCACAAGGCTCCATGGGAGAGGGAATCAGGGGACGGAGGCCGGTCTTGACGGGACGGCGCCGCAGGCCGTAGCTTTGGTCCTACACGGGAGAGGAGGTTGATCCAGCCTATGAGCAAAGATTCTTCGAGTTGGTACTTACGTGAGGTGACTGAGGCCTAGGGCATCGCGCCCAAGACCCCGGGTAAGACCGGACGGAGGCTTTCCGTCTCGGCTCTGGCTCTCGCGGCAGCGCGATGGCCTTAGTCCAATCCCAACAGATCACCGGCAGCGGCCTGGGAGCAGGGGTTCCCGGGCCGTTGTTGCGTTTGCGGTGTGCTCTCCTATTGGCCTGTTTCAAGATTTGGCCCCGCCCCGATGCCCGCTCATTCCATAGGACTTGGGACATACTCGGCGGCTTGCTGCGACAAGCGGTGCTAGTTCGCTCCAGCGGTGATGGCGCGAATAACCGTCTGAAGAGATGCGACAAGTGCAACGTACCCGAAAATCGTCGAGGCTTGGGCGATAGTACCGACCCATTTGCAGATGTTTTCGGTGATTGCACCCTGTTTCAAAGCCTTCTGCGCATCCGGGTCAGTGTCGGGAAGGGCCTCCATTTTATTCGCCATGCCTGCGCCCATCATCGATGCTCTTAACAGCAATAGGCTCCCGTGAACGGATGTTCGCTTGACGGAGCTGCTCATGTGAATCAGAGTTGCGATATTGAGGTGGTTGTGGAGCAGGGACAGCATTATCGACAGGATGAACAGCCAACAACCGATGAACAACGGTTCACCCACCCGAGCCAGTACCTCTTTTGTGATGGCTGAGTGAGACAATCCTCCGATCACAGTGAACAGAAGCGTTAAGGTCGCGCCGTCGAGAAGAATCAGCTTTTCGTAGAAGCCCTGGCGCGCGCTAAAGACCTGCGATGAAAACTCCACCAACCCCGAAAACTCTGACGTTAGATTCCGAATCTCTTCCCGAACCTGGGTTGGCAATTCGCGTGGCTTTGACGATTCTTCGACCATGACATTGCCCTCCGATAAATTCGCATCCAGAAGACGCGGCAATCGCATTGGCTTGCCCGTGTGCGAGCCGGTGAGAATCTGCGGTGGGGTCGCGCGGCGGCTATCTTGAATTACGCGTCGCCGATCCGCACTCGCTACAAAACAGGCGAGCGCCCCTAAGTTCTGCTCCACAATTGCCGCAGAACGCATCCGTCGCCCCCAAGTCTGGAGGCCTTGCGGCAATCGCCACTGGTAGGAATACTGCAGCACGCGCTGCCCGCTTTCGCTTGGAGAAGATGTAGGAGTTCCAGATCGCTCCTGCGAGGAGCAGCAGAACAGCAAGGGTAAATCCAAGTTCAGAATTGATCTTGATCAAGCCCATCCCTTGCTGCTGGACCTGCTCATCCATCCGAACCTTCGATATTAGGAGAGATGCGAGCCCGATACCTCCGCAAGAGGCGCTCACCCCTGCCATGTGCCTCCCAACTAAGGTTGTCACCAAGCCTGCGATGGCGCACACCAAAGCTAGGTCTGTTAATGGGTCAGGATCGACTCTTCGGTCCTGCGAAGAGTCCGGCCCCTTCACCACTTCGCCGGTCGCCAATTGTATGCCAGTTAGCGTAACGAGATTAACGCTCCCGCAGGAAACAGTCGCAAATGGAAGGAAAAAGGAAAGGAGACTGCCCGCAAAGATGAGGATTGAGGCAACAGAACTGTTCTCGTGCATGTTCTTACGCGCTCCCTTAAGACGTTCCCCTTGGGGAATAATACTCTCCGATCCGTGGGCAATACCTCGAAGTTGAATGGGACGGCGGCTATTTTGAGTTACGGGCGGTCGTTTTCCTGAACCAACCTCCAAATGTGCTTAGCTGGCTAGGTGCCAAACCTTGGGCCAAGTTGGAGGCTAACCAGGCGCGGAGAAGGCGCCAACGAACCTCAGCGCTCATCGGCGCCCATGACAGCAATCAGCAGACCGCCCTCCTCGATGGCTTAAAATCCTCGTAGCCATGAAGTGTCCTTATTGCGGTTTCGGGCAGGATCGCGTAGTAGACTCGCGCGAGAGCAAAGAGGCCGACTCGATCCGGCGGCGGCGGGAGTGCGAGCGCTGCAACCGGCGCTTCACCACCTACGAGCGCATCGACGAAATTCCCTACATGGTGGTGAAGAAAGACGGCCGGCGCGAGCGCTTCGACCGGCAAAAGGTGCTGAGCGGTCTGCTGCGAGCCTGCGAAAAGCGGCCCGTCTCGTCGAGCCAACTGGAAAAGATCGTCGACGCCGCGGAGAGCTTTCTGGTGGACGCGCCGGAGCGGGAACGCACCACGGCCGAGATCGGCGAGCTCATCATGCAGCACCTCAAGGGCCTCGACACCGTAGCCTACATACGCTTCGCTTCGGTCTATCGCGACTTCAAGGACGTGCGCGAGTTCAAGGAAGAGCTGGAGGGGCTGCTCGCGAGCCACGGGAAGAAAAAGAGCTAGCTTCTATCCGCCGGCTTTCTCCTCATGAAAGCGGGCAGGATCGTCACCTCCACGGAACGGCTGGCAGCCAGGAGCTAACGAAGCATGGCAGAGCGTAAGACACATAAAGTCACGTTGATCCCCGGCGACGGTATCGGTCCCGAAGTCACGCAGGCGGTGGTGCGCATCCTTGAGGCCACGGGCGCGAAGTTCGAGTGGGAGCGGTTTGCCGCGGGGGCCGAAGCCTTCGAGATTCACGGCGAGTATATTCCTGCGGCGCTCTACGAATCGATTGAGCGCAATCGCGTGGCCCTCAAAGGCCCGGTCACGACGCCCATCGGCGGCGGCTTCAAGAGCATCAACGTCACGCTGCGCAAAAAGTTCGATCTCTTCGCCAATCTGCGGCCTATTCGCAACCTGCCCGGCCTCGACACGAAATATCCCGGCGTGGACCTCGTGATCGTCCGCGAAAACACCGAGGGCGAGTACGTAGGCCTGGAGCACGAGGTGGTTCCGGGCGTGGTCGAGAGCATCAAGGTGATCACGGAGAAGGGATCGACGCGCATCGCCCGCTTCGCCTTCGAGTACGCGCGCAAGCATGGGCGCAAGAAGATCCACGCCATTCACAAAGCCAACATTATGAAGCTCTCCGATGGGCTTTTCCTGCGCTGTGCGCGGCAGGTGGCCGAAGAGTTTCCCGGCATCGCATATGGCGAGCACCTGATCGACAACACCTGCATGCAACTGGTGATGAATCCCTTTCAGTACGACACCCTTCTGCTCGAGAATCTCTACGGCGACATTGTGAGCGACCTCTGCGCCGGCCTGGTGGGCGGGCTGGGTCTGGCGCCGGGAGCGAACCTGGGCGTGGATTGCGCGATCTTCGAGGCCGTGCACGGCTCGGCGCCCGACATTGCGGGCAAGGATGTGGCCAACCCCACGGCGCTGTTGCAGTCGGCGATCCTGATGCTGCTGCACCTGGATGAGACGGCCGCGGCCGACAGGGCGCAGCAGGCGCTGGAGACGGTGTACGCGGAGCGCAAGACGCTGACCCGCGACGTGGGCGGCACGGCGGGGACGAGCCAGTTCACCGACGCTGTACTCGCGGCGATGGCCTAGGTAGCCGCTGCGGACGCACCAAACCTCTTGTACACTGGATAGAGTCAAGGCCATGAAAAACAAATACCCAATCGGCATCCTGGGCGCGACTGGAATGGTCGGCCAGCGCTATATTCAACTGCTCGAAAACCATCCCTGGTTCGAGGTTGCGTGGCTTGCGGCCAGCGACCGCTCCAGCGGCAAACCTTATGGTGAGGCCGCCAAGTGGCGGCTGGATACGCCTCTGCCCGAACGCATCGCCAGGATGGTCGTGTCGCCCGCCGAGCCCGATGCCGCGCCGAAGATACTCTTCGCCAGCGTGGATGCGGCCATCGCCCGTGAGATGGAGCCGAAATTTGCCGCCGCCGGCTGCGCCGTGATCTCGAACTCCAGCGCCTTCCGTATGGCTCCCAACGTGCCGCTGGTGCTGCCAGAAGTGAATGCCGATCACCTGCGGATGATCGAGGAGCAGCCGTGGCGAAAGCAAGCGGGCGGTTTCATCGTCACCAACTCCAATTGCTCGGCGATGGGGCTGGTGCTGGCGCTCAAACCCATCGAAGAGCGGTTCGGCATCGCGCAGATCTTCGTGACTACGATGCAGGCAGTCTCGGGCGCGGGGTATCCCGGCGTCGCGTCGATGGACATTCTGGATAACGTGATTCCGTTCATCGGCGGCGAAGAAGAAAAGATGGAGACTGAGACGCTCAAGCTGCTGGGCAGCCTGAATGGCAATGTGGTAACGCCGCTGGCAGCGAAGATGACCGCCCACTGCAACCGCGTCGCGGTCGTGGACGGTCACACGGAGTGCGTGTCGATCAGGCTGGGAAAGAAGCTGGGCAGGGAAGTCCGGCGCGAAGACATTCTCGCCGCCTGGTCGGAGTTCAAGCCGCTTGCCGGGCTGGGACTGCCGTTCGCTCCCGAGCAGCCGATCCAGTGGGTGGAGCAGAACGATCGCCCGCAGCCGCGCCTCGACCGCAATCGCGGCAAGGGCATGACGGTGACCGTGGGCCGCCTGCGCCCGTGCAATGTGCTCGACTGGAAGTTTGTGCTGCTCTCGCACAACACCGTGCGCGGCGCGGCCGGAGCGACGATTTTGAATGCCGAGATGCTGGCCAGCCTGGGTAAGCTGGAGTCCGCCGCGGTAACGGCTGCGCGCGGATAAGCCGGCGCGGCGCGGTGGGCGTGGTCATTCCCAGGTCTTACGATCGAGGCCGGGGGCGCCCGGCGGAAAGGAACGATAGGAAGTTTGGCATGAGTTTAGTCGTGATGAAATTTGGCGGCACGTCGGTGGAGGATTTTGCCGCCATTGAGCGCACCGCGGCGATTGTTGCCGGGCGCGTGGCCGGCGGCAGAAGCCCCGTGGTGGTGGTCAGCGCCATGGCCAAAGTGACCGACCAGTTGCTGCGCGCGGCGGCGGCTGCCTCGCAGGGCGACCGCGCCGGAGCGCTGGCCATCAGCTCGCGGCTCAGGGCGCGGCATCGCGACACCGCGGCCGGGCTGGTGCAAGACAAGACCGCGCGCGCCGCGCTGATTCAGCTCATCGACGAACACTTTGACGCGCTGGACGAGGTGCTGCGCGGGTTATCGGCGATTCTCGAACTCACGCCTCGCATCTCCGATTTGATTGTGAGCTACGGCGAGCGCCTCTCCAGCTGCATCGTGGCCGATGCTTTCCGTGAGCGCGGCATCGACGCGGCGCACGCGGATGCGCGCGAAATCGTCATCACCGATTCGGAGTTTCAGAAGGCCGCGCCGCTCCACGCCATCATTGACAAGCGCGCGGCGGAGATACTGGTGCCGCTGGTTGCGCAGGGCAAAGTGCCGGTGATGGGCGGCTTCATCGCCTCCAACGAGGCGGGCGTGACCACCACCCTCGGCCGCGGAGGCTCCGACTACACCGGCGCGCTGGTGGGCGGCGCGCTTAACGCCGAGACCATTGAGATCTGGACCGATGTAGACGGCATTATGACCGCCGATCCGCGCGTGTGCCGCGACGCTCTGCGTGTGAAGGAGATTAGCTTTGAAGAAGCGGCGGAGCTGGCCTACTTCGGCGCCAAGGTGCTGCACCCGGCCACCATTCTTCCGGCGGTAAGGAAGAACATTCCGGTGCTGGTGCTGAACAGCCGCAATCCCTCCTGTGAGGGTACGCGTATCATCTCGGTGGCGCCGCATTGCAGGAGCCCGTTCAAGTCCATCGCGGTGAAGAAGAAGCTGAGCATCATCGACATTGTAGCCAGCCGCATGTTGATGTCGCACGGCTACATGAGCAAGGTCTTCGCCGTTTTCGACAAGCACAAATGCCCGGTCAACATGGTTTCGACCAGCGAGGTTTCGGTTTCGCTGACGGTGGACTCGAATGCCAGCCTGCCCCGGATCGCCGACGACCTCAGCGCGCTGGCGGATGTGACCTACGAGGGCAAGAAGGCGCTCGTCTGCATGGTGGGCGAGGACATCCGCGGGCAGAACGGCATTGCCGCGCAGGTGTTCGCCGCCATTCGCCACATCAACGTGCGCATGATCTCGCAGGGGGCGAGCGAGATCAACATGAGCTTCATGATCGAAGAGGACGACGCCGATGAAGCGGTGCGGTCGCTGCACGCGGCGTTTTTCCGCGATCCCGACCCCGCGATCTTCGACGTGGAAGCGAGAAAGCAGCTTCTAGCTCCTAGCCTCTAGCCATTGGCTGGGTGGCCATCCGTTTCACATTTTGTACGGAAATCGTGGGAGACCACAGATGATCATCGGCGCTTTTTTGAGCTAGCAGCTAGAAGCTAACAGCTAGGAGCTATTGATGCTGATTCTCGTACTGGGCAAAGGGAAGACCGGCTCGCTCGTCGCGGAGGTGGCCCGCGAGCGCGGCCACGGCGTGCGCGCGCTCGACATCAACGAGAACGAGCACGCATCGGCTCTCACCGCGCCGAACCTGGCTGGCGTCGATGTGGTCGTCGACTTCACGGCTCCCGAAGCCGCCGTCGAAAATATGCGCGCGGTGCTCGCGCTCGGCGGGCGCATCGTAGTGGGAACGACCGGCTGGTACGCGAAGCTGAACGAGATGAAGGCGCTCGCCATCCAGCGTGGCGGCGGTTTGCTCTACGGCACGAACTTCTCCATCGGCGTGCAGAAACTCTTCCGGCTGACGGCGGAGCTGGCCAAACTCGAAGACTACCGGTTCTCCATCGATGAAACGCACCACACCTCAAAGCTCGACGCGCCTTCGGGCACGGCGATCACTCTCCGGGAGATCGTTCTCGCCGCGCGGCCGGGGATCGATGTCCCCATCGAGTCGCATCGCGTGGGCGACGCCAAGGGCGAGCACGTTGTCCGCGCCGTCAGCGACTGCGACACGCTGGAGCTGCGCCACGACCTGCACTCGCGGCGCGCCCTTGCTCTGGGCGCAGTCCGCGGCGCCGAGTGGCTCTGCGGCCAATCCGGAGCCTTTGACTTCCGCGAGATCTTCGATCAGATGTAATCAGGCCAGAACCGATGCAGAGCACCAAGATTCTTCGCCCCGCCCAGCCCGCAGATATCCCGGGCATCGCCGCGATTGAGCGCCTGCTCGCAGCTCGTTGCTTTGTCGGCCGGTGGACGGAAGAACACCATCGCCAAACCATGGCCGGCGCGGATGCCCGCTATTTCGTGAGCCAGGCAGAATCCGGCGAATTGCTGGCCTTCGCCATCCTGCGCGGTCTGGCCGAAAGTAGCCGCGCGATCGAGCTCAAGCGCATCGTAGTCGCAACGCCAAGCCAAGGTCTGGGCCGGAGAATCATGCAGGAACTGATGCCCATGGTCTTTGAAGAGTTCGGGGCGCACCGGCTGTGGCTCGATGTCTGCGACGACAACACCCGCGCGCGTCATCTCTACGAGAGCCTCGGGTTCGTCTATGAGGGCGTCCTGCGCGAGGCTGAGTACCGCGACGGCGAGTTTGTCTCGTTACGCCTCATGTCCCTGCTCGACCGCGAATACGAGGCGCGCGCCGGCCGATCTGCGAGTGCTGCCCATTAAGCAGGCGCCTCACCGGGCGAAGGCCCGCCTTTCGATATAAACTTGACCTGTTATGGAAACGATAGGCTGTGGTACCGCAATTGTGACGACCTTCCGGGCCGACGGATCGGTGGACGAGCCGGCTCTGTGGGCGCTGGTGAATTGGCAAATCGAGTCGGGTATCGATTTTCTGGTCGCCTGCGGATCGACGGGCGAAGCGGCGACTCTCGACGAAGAAGAGTGGCTGCGCACGGTGCGTCTGGTCATCGACGCCGCGGCGGGGCGGGTTCCCGTCTGGGCCGGTTGCACGCACAACTGCACGCGCGTGCTGGTGCGGCTTGCTGCGCAGTTGCGGCGCGTGACCGGCGTGGCGGCGGTGCTCTCGGCCAATCCCTACTACAACAAGCCCATGCAGGAGGGGCAGTTCCAGCACTTCCTGGCGCTGGCCCGCGAAGTCGATCCGCTTCCCGTTTGCGTCTACAACGTGCCCGGTCGCACGGCCGCCAATCTTGAGCCGGAGACTGTGGCGCGGCTGGCTGCGGCGGCCGGCAATATCCAGGCCATCAAGGAGGCCAGCGGCAAGCTCACGCAGTTTGCCGAACTGTCGCACATCCTCCCGCGGGGGTTCAAGATCTTTTCCGGCGACGACAACCTGGCGCTGGCGGCCATCGCCGTCGGCGCGCACGGACTCATCAGCGTGGCCTCGAACGAGGCCCCGGCCGAGGTGGCGCGTATGATCCGCGCCGCGCTCGACAACAACTGGGACGGGGCGCGCGAACTGGAGCGGCGGTACTCGCGTCTGTTCGAAGCCAACTTCTGGGAGTCGAATCCGGGGCCGGTGAAGACCGTGCTGAACCTGATGGGGCGGTGCGGGGATACCGTACGGCTGCCGCTTGTGCCTCCCGCGGCGGCTACGCGAGCCAAGCTGGAACGGCTGGCCGGCGAGCTGGGCCTGCTGAAGCATGTGCCCGTTCCCGCCGGTGTGCGCTCGGAAGTCTTCTAGTACGGCAGGTAGTTCCCGCGCGGTCGGGTTGATACCCATCGGCTGCCGGAGGAACTGGGACACCGTTACCCCGGTAATGCCCGTACAGTAGAAATCCGCGGAATTTTCAACGATTTTTTTAATCCCCCCACAACTTCTTTGAATCTTTCGGTGTCTAACCTGAGCGACGGCGGTTACTGACTCCAAATACAGCTTCTGCCGTCGTACTTAAATTTAGGCGAACGCTCCGTGCGCGAGCGCGCCCTGGAATGATCCATTTCCCTGCCTGGGTCGTCGAGAACCGAAGCAGGTTCACTGGTTGCAACTTGACTGATGGATGTGTTCCAGCTACGGCTCGATACCTCGGCGGCGTCCCCTGCAGAGGGGGCGGGAAGAAGATCTACCCGGCGCTCGCTCTCCAAGCCACGCAGACTCGCAGAAGGTGACCAAACTGCTATGAATCTCAACGCACGTGACAGGCTCCTCAGGCTGGCGCTGATTCCTCTGGCCGCTGTTGTCCTCGTGGCTACGGGCTGCACCAGTTCCATGACCACCGCAACCCAGTCCAGCGCGGTTACCGGATCGACCTTCGTGGTCGGAACCGACGCGCCCGCTCCTTTTGCCTCAGTCGTCTCGTTTCAGGTACAGGTCGAAAGCGTTCAATTGGTCCCAACCGGCGGCGGAACCCCGGTATCGATGATCAGCGGCACGCCGACCGTCAACTTCGCGCGATACAACGGTCTGCAAACTCTGTTGGACATGAATGACGTTCCCGTGGGGCAGTACGGCAGCGTGATCATTACGCTCAACTCGACAGGAACCATCGGCTACCTGGTCACCGGCGCCGGCGCGCCGACCATCTCCACCATGCCCGCAACCATCAGTCCGGCCTCGGTGACGGTCACGTTGAACAGGACCCTGAACGTCGTGAACGGCGGCTCGCCCGTGGGCCTGCGCGTTGACTTCGATTTGGCCCAGTCCATAGGTGTAACGAACGGCGCCATCAACGGCAATGTCGATCCGGCATTCGATGTAAGAACAGTGGCCCGCACTGACACTGGCGCTTACATCGATGAGCTGGCTGGCGGCGTGGTCAGCGTGGACCAGACCGCGCAGTCGTTCGTGATTCAGGGACCGCACGGCGAGAACTTCACCATCAACACCAACGGGATGACGGAGTGGGACGGCGCCGCCAGCCTGAGCACCTTGACCACCGGCAGCATCGTGCAGGTTTCAGGTCAGTTGGATCCGGCCGATCAGACTCTGGATGCCGACGAAGTGGCAGTTCTTACAGATTCGCGCTTCTACGCCACCGGGCAGATCACCTACGTCAACCCCCCGCCGCCCGCGACCGGCGCGGCCTCCAGCTTCGACCTGTACGTGCGCGCTCTTGAACCGGCAGACATTTCCGGTTCCACAGGCATGCCCATCTCTCTGGGCCAGATTGCGCAGGTGAATCTGACCGGAAGCGAGAAGTACGACATCTACTGGATGCACAATCCGCTCACACAATTCCTTTTCAACTCCAGCGCGCTGGTGGCGGGGCAAGACGTAGCTATCGGCGGACCGGACACCGGGATAACGGCTGGTACACCTGGCCTTACCGTCAATCGCATCCACCTGCGCAACTGGGGCTTTAACGGTACTGTGGTTGCCAGCAGCCAGAGTTCGGCCAACGGCACCTTCCAGATGACGGTGAACGGCTTTGCCGGGGTGCTGATCCCGGAGACCATCACTGTATATCTGGGTCCGAGGTGCGACTTCCGGTATGGCTTCGGCGCATTCAACGATCTCGCCAACGCGACCAGCATTCGCGTGGTGGGACTCTTGCTCAAGAATCCGGCCAACGGCAATGTGGTGCTGATTGCCCGTCACGTAGACGGGCTTGACTTCACCGACTTTACCACCGCTGCCTGGCAGCAGTAAGTCGAACACAGAATCGCACGCACGCCGGGGCCGTCATCATGCAGGCCCCGGCGTTTTTTGCGCTTTCGCCGGGCGGGATGCGCGGCTTTCAGAATAGGTCTGCGATCGGCGGAAAGGTGAGCAGCAGGCCAAGCAAGAGCAGTATGAACGCAATCGCGCTGACGCGCGCCATCGCCAGATTTCGGTTGCGCCAGCTCGCGTGCAGACCGGCCCAGCTCGCGAGCCAGAGAACCACGGCGCACGTGGTAACGCCGGAGAGCGGCCCGGTGGGCTTGTAGAAGTTCATCAGGCTCTTGATGCTGGCGGATTGGTCCGCGAGAATCGCGAAGCAGGCGATGAGCAGGGAGCCGATGCCGGCCGCCAGAACGGCGGCTGCGCCCGCGCCGTTGGGCCGTGCCTCGCGGGCGGCTGAAGCGGAGGGGCTGCGATCGCTCATGGACGCGCTCCTTTCACCAGATGGATAGTGTGTCCACCCTCGACAGGCGCATTCTTGTTCAGCATGGCGCCGAAGAATCCGGCGATGCCGGCGGCAAAAAGCGAAATCCAGACGAATCCTAGGACCGCATTCCGAAGCTGGGGATGGAGCTTGAAACTGCGGCCATATTGAAAGGCAACCGCTGCGGCCATGGTGATGCAGATGGGCACAAGCCAGGCCACGTGTTCCTTCCACTCCATGCCGATGGAGTGCCACGCGGTTGTGGAAGGGCTCGACATCAGAAATCGCTGCGGAAATGCGGCCAAACTGGCAGCGTCCGCGGGCGGCGCTGCACGATACCAGGGATAAATCAGGTAGGCGCCGGTCAGCACGGCGAGCCAGGCGAGCGCGGCCATCGCGGCGAGATAGACGTGGAGGAAAGTTTCGTCCCGCGCGGTGACCGGAGCCTGGCTGTGCGAGGAGTAGCGGCGGTGGAGCTCGACGAGTGCGCCCGAACACGCCATCAGATAAAGCGCGCCGAATCCCATGCCGTGAATCATCGTCCAAAGACTGCGTACGGTGATTTCCATTCAAACCATCCTTTCTCTGCGGGTACCGCGAAAGCTCGCACAAAACGATCGCATCGATGGAACCGTTTCATTGGAACCGTCATCCGTTGCGTGATCGCCGTCTACACAGGGAGAAATGTTCGTCCAACGAAAGACTCCCCGCGCCGAGAAGCAGAATCGCAAGCAGTCCGGCAAACATGCAGAAATCCGTACGCCCCTCGTGCATGGCGGCCCAGAATCCCTGTTTGAGCAACATCGGGAACTTCGTGGTGGCAATGGCGACCGCAATGTCGATAAGAAGAGGAATTGCAGCGAGGGCGGTGAAAAAGCCAACAATCAGCAGAGCGCCGCACACGCATTCCACGGCCCCGACAAACGGGCCGGTAAATTCAGGGGCCGGAATTCCAATCTTCGCAAACCGGCCCGCGCCGAGAGCTGAAGGATAAAGGAATTTCTGGATTCCTTCGGACAGAAAAACCCAGCCGACAAGAACGCGAAGGAGCAGGAGCCCCCAGGGGGCTCGCTTGTCGGTTGTAGTCATCGCTGTCATTTGTTCCTTCCTGCGGATTTGTCGAGCCGCGCAAGTGCCTTCTCAGGGGACGCTGCGGTTTGGGGGCGTGGGGAATAGCGAACTCGCCTGCACATCTTTCCTGTCGTCGGTTGAGCCGCTCTTCGCGTCCTTACCCCACGTCCAGTACATGCCCACGTAGGCGTAGTTCTCGGTTTGCCCGGCGACCGAGTGCCCATAACAAAACAGAATCTGCTCGTTGGTGTTGTGCCTGAAGTGGTAGTAGCCGCCCACGTCGATCATGGTGGAAGCCTGCGTCTGCGCCGCCGCGAATCCCTCGGCGCCATGCGCAAAAACCTCCGCGCCCAGCTCCCACTGCTCACTAAGCTCGTGCTTGATCAGCCAGCCGGTGTAAGCAAAGTCGCGGTAGCCGGTTTGCGGCACCACTTCGTAGCCGCCGCCGCCGTCGAAGAGCCACTTGCCGTAGTTCTTTTGCAGCCAGATGGGCAGCTTGTACCAGACTTTTCCCACGCCGAGGCCTTTGTCGTAGTTTCCGGTGGGCATCTCGAACATGGTGAAGCTGCCGATCTGCGGCATGTGCTTGCCTTCTTTGATATACGCGATCTTGGCGCCGAGCTCCATGTCGGTCAGGCCGAAGGCTGTCGGTCCGGTGCCGCCGGGCAGATAAACGGGGTTGTTCGACGGCGCGATGACGCCCCAGGGCAGGATGGCGTGCAACTGCACACGCGGCATCGCGCCCCAGTTGAACTCGAAGGCCGGCCCTGTGGAATCAATCTCGGCGGTCGTGCCGTCCATGCCGCCGAAGATGTAGAACTCGTAGTGATGCAGATCGACCGGAACCGGGTCGTCGGTCTGATACGGCGGGCCTTGCGCGCCGGCTCGCGGAACGGCAAGCGCGCACAACAGGAGGAACGCCAACCCGAGGCGATTGCCGCCGCACCGTACCGGAGATTTCCTCTGACCAGGGAAGAACTGTCTTGCCGGGAAAGCCATCTGCGGCAAACCATATATCGAATTTCGATAAGAGTCAAGCCAAAATCGTGTAAACCGCGGTATAGTGTTTCCTGTGAAGAATCACAAGCGGGAGTTTTTTTACGGCCTGATCCGCATCCACGTGCTGCTGCACGCGCGCCACGAGCCGATCTTCGGGCTGGCGATGATGGAGGAGCTCGCGCATCACGGCTATCGTATCGGGCCGGGCACGCTCTACCCGCTGCTCCACGGCATGGAGCGCGCCGGCCTGCTGAAGACGCTTCCCGGGCAGGCTGGCGGGCGCGCGCGGCGACTTTACCGCATCACTGCTGCGGGGCGGCGCGCCCTCGACAGAGCCAAAGCGAAGGTCGATGAGCTATACCGCGAGCTGCACGAAGCGCAGCCGAGGAAACTCAAGCTTCATTAAGCGGAATTGGCGTCGGTCAGCGACGGCAAGCCCGGCGGGTACCCTCCGGCTACGAGCGAATGAATCAGAAGCGATGATGTCCGCCGCCTCCGCCGCCGGAGTGGCTCATCTTGGGCGCTCTCTCGTGCCCGCCGCCGAAGCTCCTGGGAGCCTTGTACTTCGGCGCTCGCTCACTGCCGAAAGACCTCGGCGCTCGCTCGCGGCCAAACCCCTTGGGCTCCTTGCCTCCGCCAAAGGAGTGGAAACCGCCGGAACGCTCGTTCCGGGCCATCGAGTTGCCGTAGCCCTGAAAGGCGCGGCTGGAGTAAGCGCGCGAATTGTTGCTTTCAGGCGCGCGGTAGGAACCATAGGCGTTGGCGAATCCGGGGCGCGTCGCATAGGCCTGCTGGCCGGGGTACGCTTTCCTCGGAAAATTGCCCGTTGACCGGTTCGCATATCCATATCCGTAGCCGTAATTGCTGGAGGTCTGCGGCCTGCTGGAATAGCCAGGGCCCGTGTACGTCTGCGCACGGTTCGGGTAGGTCTGCGGACGATACCCGTAGTTCTGCTGCGGAGCGACGCGCGAATACGGCTGCTCCGCCGCGCGGTTGTAGGTCTGCTGCGTGGGCAGACCGGGATGCGTATAGCCATAGGACGGCTGCTGGTAGCTGCGATTGGTGGCGTAGCCAGATCGCGGGTCCTGATGGGATGTCTCCGCCGAGCGCCCCTGCCATTGCCCCGGAGCTCGGTTGTTCGACCAGTTGCCGCGCCCGTAGCCGTCGCGCCCATTGTAGGTCTGCTGCCCGCCGTAGGAACGGTACCCGGAGTCGCGTCCCCGCCCCGGCCCTCCCCGACCGTAGTAGGCGCGCGGTCCGCCATGCGGCAAGCCCCAATCGGCCACCGTCGCGCTGTGCGTGTAGTAGTCAGAGTGGTCGAAGAGCAGCGCGTGTCCCAGCCAGTCCAAGCCCCAGGCCAGCCAGCCAAAGGGCATATGATCGAAGGCCGACAGCGCGAAGCCCAGCCCGTACTGAATGGGAGCGCCGCCGAAGAAGCTGCCCAGCGCGCCAAAGAGCGAAAAGCCGGGATACGGCGAAATGGGCTGGCCATACACGTCCCACGGATCGTAGGTAGGAACGTACACAACTTGCGGGTTCGTGGGAGCCAGTTCAACGTAGCCCTGGTCGTTATTCACTTCTTCCTGAGGAGTGGATTGCAAATTGCCCGCCTGTTCGGCACGGTCGCGCAGCACCTGAACCGTCTGCATCACGTCCTGCGGCTGGTTGTAGTAGGCGTTGCCCAGGTTGGTGGTCCACTCCAGGTTGTGGTTCATCATGTCCAGCACGTCAGGGAAGGCGGTGAGCGCCTTGATGCTCGGATCCCACGTGGTCTGAGCCTCGGCGCCGGCGGCAATCTGGTCCGGCGACCCGTAGCCCTGCGCGCGCATCTGCTCGATCCACTGGTCGGCGACGGCTACCTGCGCAGGATAGGTCGAAGCGGCAAGAATCTGCGCCAGCAGCGTGTCCGGGTAAAGCGCTATCGGCGCCAGAAGCTGCTCCAGATCCTCGGCGCTCAAAGCCTGAACCGGTGCGGCCGGCTGGCTCAAATCCTGCTGCTGATAAGGGGAAGCCGCGTAAGGCTGCTGTTGCTGCGCGTAGGGCTGCGCTTGGCCGTATCCGTACTGTGGCTGTTGTGCCTGCGGCTGCGCATACTGTGGCTGCGCGTACTGAGGTTGCGCGTACTGTGGTTGCGCGTAGCCGTTCTGCGGCGTCGCGGGCTGCGCGTAAGGGTTCGCGTATGGGCTGCTGTTGCCGCCGTAGGGCGAAGCCGGATACGCCTGCTGAGCCGCAGCGCTTACAGGCGCGGCGAGCGCCAACACGGCGATGGCGCCGGCAAGCGCCGCGAGAATCGGCCGGGACCCGCGCAGCAGGGAGTCTTCTCTGGGAACTGGAAGCAAAGGGACGCTCATCGACAGCCTGGGCGGCAACACAGAGGGCGAAACGCGCACTTGCGTTCGGGGTTTCATCTCCCCTCACAGTCTGCTCCGGCCCGGGTGTCTGCCAGGTTCCGTCGCACCCGCGCCAGAGCCGTCCTGCCAGCCCCGGAGAGGGCTAGTTCAGCAAACCCTGTATGAGGGGATTAGTTTCGCCTGTCTGGAGGTGTTTTGGGGCCGAAAGGGCAACGTGCCCTGGCTCCATCGCCGGTTCCGAGCGCAAGGGAGTTATCCCTCCAGCCCCTTCTTCACCAGCTCGCTCACCGCGCGCCCATCGGCCCGCACTCCCGCCGCTTGCAGCTTGCCTTGGACCGCCTTCATCGCCGCGCCCATCTCCTTCGGGCCGGACTTGCGGCCCAGGTTCGCCTCCAACTCGCCCAGAACCTCCGCGACCAGCTTGGCCATCCCCGCCTCGTCCAGAGCCTTGGGCAGGAACTCCTCGATGACCACGATCTCGGCCTGCTCTTTCGCCACCAGATCGGGCCGGTTGCCCTTCGCGAACTGCTCGATCGAGTCCCGCCGCTGCTTGATCATCGAGGCCAGCGCCTGCTCGCCCTCGGCCTGCGTCAGCGGCACGCGCTTCTCAATGGCCTTGTTCTTGAGCGTGTTCTTGATCAGCCGCAGCGCACCCGTGCGCTCGGCGTCGTGCGCCTTCATGGAGGTGACAATCTGCTGGCTGATGAGGGCTTCCAGTGCGCCCGGTTCATTCATGGATCTGCTCCTTGCTTGGAACGATTGGCCGCTTCCTGCCTTCCTGCCCGCCCGTCCTCACGAGCGGTGAGTACAGAAGTGCCGGCCAAAGATGAATTGTATCGATTCGAGGCACTTCGCGGGCAAATCATGGCAAACATAAGGAGAAAATAAAAAAATTCAGATTTCCACAAAAAAACACAACCACAGAAACCACAAAGTTGTGTATTATGTGATTTCACGATCCAAACCGCTATCTCCAGGGTTACAACTCAGCGCTCCAACCACGCAGGAGGAACAAGTGATTCGCAAAACCCGTCTTTATACCCCCGGTCCAACGCCCCTCCTTCCGGCGGCCCAGTTCGCCATGGCCGCGGCCGACATGCACCACCGCACGCCCGAGTTTCGCGCCTTATTCCTAAAGGTTCTGGCGCAGCTAAAAGTCTTTGTTGGCACCAAAAACGATGTCCTGCTCCTCGCCTGCTCAGGCACCGGCGCCATGGAGGCATCGGTCTCGAATCTGACCTCGCCGGGCGACAAAGTGCTCGTCCTCACCGCCGGCAAATTCGGCGAGCGCTGGACGGACTTGGCCAAAGCCTTCAACCTCGCGCCGGAGGTCGTCAGCGCGCCCTACGGCCAGACCTTCGATCTCGCCCAAGTCCGCGCCTCCCTCAAGCCCGAGCACAAAGTTGTTTACATGCAGGCCACCGAGACCTCGACGGCTGTGCGCCACGATGTGCAGGCAGTCGCCAGGATCCGCGACGAAGTCGCGCCCGATACGCTGCTCGTTGTCGACGGCATCACCGGCCTGGGCACCACATATTTCGACGTGGACGGATGGGGCATCGACGTGCTCATCGGAGGCTCACAGAAAGCGGTCATGATTCCGCCCGGCCTCGCCTATCTCAGCATTAGCGAGCGCGCCTGGGCGGCCATGGAGACCAGCAAGAATCCGCGCTACTACTTTGACCTGCGCAAGGAGCGCAAGAACGCCGCGGCGGGCGAAAGCGCCTACACGCCGGCGGTGGCTCTGGTCGCCGGGCTGGGCGCGGCGCTCGACTACATCGCCGGACAGGCGGGCGGCGACCTCGAAAAAGGCCGCATCGCGCTCGTCGACAACGCGCAGGTGAACGCCGAAGCGACGCGCGCCGGCCTTACCGTGCTCGGCTTCAAGCTCTTCGCGCCCAAGGCTCCGGCCGCGGCGGCCACGGCGGTCGCGGTTCCCGAAGGGATCGACTCGGGCGTCGTGGTGAAGGCGCTCAAGGCCAGGTTCGCGCTCGTCGCGGCCAACGGCCAGGGCGAGATGAAGGGCAAGATCTTCCGCGTCGCGCACCTGGGCTTCTTTGACTACCTCGACACCATGGCCTTGCTCGGCGCCATGGAGCACATCGCCAGGGACACGCTCGGCCTGCCGGTCCAGTTCGGCCAGGCCGTCGCCGCGGCGCAGGAAGTGTACGCGAAAGCAGCCTCTAGCTCCTAGCTTCTAGCCGCTAGCTTGTACTCGGTGATTCGCAATGACTCGGGATTCCGCGAAATTCTCCGGGCTGTGAAGTGTGGGAAAACGCGAGCTCTACCGGCATTTAGCTAAGAGCTAGAAGCTAGAAGCTAGGAGCTGTATTTCAATGCCTGAACTGACTTTCGGAGAAAAGCTGCTCATCGCCCGCAAGCAGCTCGATCTCTTTCAATACGAAATGGCGGAGCGGTTGGGCGTACATCCCAACTCGCTCACCAAGTACGAGCGTGGCGAGGGCAAGCCGCACGCTGCGGTGGTGCGGATGTTCGACCTGCTCTGCGAGAGCGAGGGCATCCGCTTTGACGACTATAAGAACGGGTCCGCCGCGGCGGACAAGGGAGCAGCCATGAAGATCGTATTGGCCGAGAAGGTTTCTCCGGCGACGCTGGCCGTGTTTGCGGGCGAGCCGGGTTGGGAAGTGAAGACGCACGACCAGTTTCCCGACGGCTTACCCGCGGCCCTTGCAGACGCCGATGCGCTCGTGGTGCGCAGCGCGGTGCAGGTGGGCGACGAGCTGATGGCGCACGCTCCCAAATTGCGTGTGATCGGCCGCGCCGGCGTGGGCGTCGACAACATTGACGCCGAAGCCGCTACGCGCCGCGGCATCGTGGTGATGAATACGCCGGGCGCCAACGCCGTAGCCGTCGCCGAGCTGACCATCGGCCTCATGGTCGCGCTGGCCCGCAAAGTGCCGGCGGCCAATGCCACCATGCACGCCGGCAAGTGGGAGAAAAAGAACCTGCAGGGCACGGAGCTGCGCGCCAAGACGCTCGGCATTCTGGGCCTGGGCCGCGTCGGCCTGGAAGTGGCCCGGCGCGCGCGGGGGTTCGGCATGGAGATCCTTGGCGCCGACCCGTTCGTCTCGGCGGCCGTGGCGCGCGAAAACGGAATTGCCCTCGTTCCCGTCGAGGAGCTCTTAGCCAAGGCCGACTATCTCACCCTCCACGTGGGCCTCACGCCGCAGACCACGGGCATCGTCAACGCCAAAGCCATCGCCGCGATGAAGAAGGGCGTGCGCATTGTCAACTGCGCGCGTGGCGAGCTGGTTTGCGATGCCGACCTGTCGGCCGCGCTCAAGAGCGGGCAGGTGGCCGGCGCGGCGCTGGACGTATTCTCCGTGGAACCGCCCAAAGACTCGCCCTACTTCGGACTCGACAACGTGATTCTCTCGCCGCACATCGCCGGCTCCACTGCCGAGGCGCAGGAAGCGGTGGGCGTGCAGATTGCGCATCAGGTGTGCGACTACCTCAAGCTGGGCGTAGTGCAGAATGCCGTGAACGTTCCCACGTTGAGCCGCGAGGAGTACGTGCAATTGGCGCCCTACATCGATCTGGCTGGGCGCCTGGGATCGTTTCTTGCCCAGGCCGGCAAGGGCGGCGGCAAGTCCGGCATTGACGCTATTCACATTGTCTATGGCGGCACGCTCAGTGAGGCTAAAACCGATCTGGTGCGCAACGCGGCCATCGCCGGGCTGCTCTCAGGCTCTGAGAATGTGAACCGTATCAACGCGGCGGCGGTGGCTCAGGAGCGCGGCATCCGCGTGCACGAGGAGAAGGAAGAAAGCCATCGCGGCGGCGCCGCCACGGTGCTCACGGTTGTGCTGCACACCTCGCACGGCGAGAGCCGCGCCAGCGCCACAGTCATCCACGGCGAGCAGCCGCGCCTTCTGGCCTTCGACGGCATTGACGTCGAAGCGCCGCTCGAGGGCGCCCTTGTGGTCTGCCGCAACCTCGACGTCCCCGGCGTGATTGGCAAAATTGGCACGATTCTTGGCCAACAGGGCGTCAACATCGCCAACTTCGCGCTGGGCCGCGAACGCCTGGGTGCAACTTCCGCGGGCCAGCCCGTCAAGGCGCTCGCCGTCGTTCAGGTGGACGAGCCGGTATCCGAGTCGGTGCTCGAAGCGCTCAAGGTGATCGAAGCGCTGCTCGAAGCGCGCCTCGTCAAGCTGCCCGACGGAAAATAGGGCCTTTCGGACGCCAAACTTCGTCCTAAATCGGCGAATCAGCGTATCGCGCACTCAAGATGCGGCGATTTCACGCGAAATCGACGACCTGCAGGTCACAAATTCCCTTGATTGCTCCACCTGCAGGTCTCATTTTCCGTGAGCTCCCAATGCGTCGATTTTTGAGCTCGCGCGACGAACGACTTTCGTACACCCGCAGGTCGTCACTTTGTCGGGTTGGTCATGCGTCCCAGAAACAAAATTGCCCCAGTACCCTTGTCGCGAATCAGGAACAGGAACGGGTGGTCGGCGTCGAAGACGATCGGCGGAGGCTCGTTGTTAGGTCGCTGCGCCGCTGTCGCCACCATCTCGATCGCTGTCGCCGCCGCGGCTTCGGTGCCTTGTTCATTCACATCGATAAACGCCTTGTGGATGGCCGCGGAGATGGTGAAGTCGGGCTTGCCCGTCATGCCGGAGAAATCCGCCGCGTCGCTGAAGGTCTGCGCCATGCCCATCGCGGAGAGGGTGCTGCTCAATTCAAATTGTTGCGTCATGGTGAAGCGCGGCAGGGTAAGGATGACCTTGCCCACGGGCTCAAGCTTCTGTATCCATTCGTTCGCGGCCGCGGCCGTGAACGACTTCTCTAGCGCCGGCAGGCCTTCCGGTATCCTTCGGCAGCAACACAACCATCGACAGTTCGTTGCCCGCGTAGAACATTTCGAGTTCCTGGAACGTACCGCCATCGTAGTAGAGGTACCCGCCGTTGCGGTTCATCATCGGCGTCTTGATGGATTGCTTGGCGGAGAGGTGAAACTCCTCGTCCTCTGTATAGTCCGCGTCGAACGGGTCGAACCAGGTTCCCTTGAAGTAGATGGCGTTGGTCAGAACTAGGCGCGTAGCGGGCGTGAGCACGCCGGACCCGATCAGGTTCTGGATCTTGTCGTTCGTCTGCTGTTCGACCCATTGATTGATCGTGGCCCGCACGGCTTCGGGCGACGATTTGAAGTCAACCGGCCGGAACCCGGCTCCGTAGTCGTTTTGAACCAGCTTCAGGTAAGCCGGCAGAAAGCTCGCGTCCTTCTGCGCCCACAGCGCGTCGGCCACGTGCAGCTCGTAGCCCTGGTGCTGGCTGTTCATCTGCTTGAGTAGAGCGCCCTCGGCCGGGTGCAGCCGTTGCGGCGGCAGCGTGAAGTGGAAGACCTTCTCGATCTCCGTCGCCGTCTGGCCGCGCGCTCCGGCATAGGCCATCGCGAAGTCGGTGGAGATGCTTTCCGGCGAAAAGAAAAGATTGCCCGGCTGCCCGCGAAGCTGCGCGTAAAGGCCCACGGCAAACGCATTGCTGCCCTTTACGGCCTCAGCCTGATCGGACGCAGACGACGAAGGCGCCTGCGCGAAAACCACAGCCGCCTGGAAGAAGAGGATAGGAATCAGCTTGAAATACGACGATCTCATTCGAGCCTCCGTGCCGACGCATTGAGAGTAGCACTTCGGCGCGGAGGTGGTAGCCTACGCCCGGCTCAGGTACGCGCCTTCGCTGGTGTCCACGCGGATCTTCTCGCCTTGGTTGATGAAAGCCGGTACCTGGACGACGAGGCCGGTTTCCGTCTTGGCGGGCTTTGTCACGCTGGAGGCAGTCGCCGACTTCAGCCCCGGTTCGGTCTCGACCACTTCCAAATCTACGGTCTGCGGCAACTCAATGCCTACCGGCTGCCCATCAAAATAACTCACCTTGAT
Source organism: uncultured Acidobacteriaceae bacterium (assembly GCA_963808805.1). Taxonomy (GTDB): domain Bacteria; phylum Acidobacteriota; class Terriglobia; order Terriglobales; family Acidobacteriaceae; genus Telmatobacter. The sequence continues at coordinate 802,107 of CAWEGN010000005.1, forward strand.
CTGCTGGTTGGCGGTGAGGTATTCGACCGCGTCGCCGAGCGTGGAGCTCTTGAGGATAGTCTGCTCGAAGTCGACCGGATTCATGAAGTAATAATCGTCGCCGTCGGCATAGAGGAAATCCATGGGAACCTCGTCCACGACCACCTTTTCAATGGCGTCGGCGGAGCGGAAGCGGTGCTCGAACATGGCTCCGGATTTCAGGTTGCGCAGCTTGGCCTGGATGAAGGCGCGAAGGTTGCCGGGCGTGCGGTGCTCGACCTTGAAGACCAGGTGGAGCTGGTCGTTGTGCTTGATAATCATGCCCGGGCGTAGTTGTGTGGCGGGAATCGCCATAGGTGGTGCTGCTCCTTGCTGGAATTGCGCGCAATGCGCGAAGAATGATGCCGTTTGGCCTATAGGTTGATTGTAGCCCACGGGAAGGTTTGGATCGGGGCGAAGACCGTGCGCTATTCCCGGCGGATCGTCTTCCAGATGGCGGAGGTGGCCGTACAGCGAGAGTCGTTTCGGGCCATTTTGGATGGGATTGGGCGGCTGAGGTTGCCCGATGCGGCACCAGGGTAAAGGAAAAGTGAAAGAAGCCGCTTGAAAACAATGAAAACGGCGGAAGCGGCGTCCTTGCATCGGGCCGAAAAGTGTGCCGAAAAGCACAATTATCAACGACGGACTCCCATCGCCAGAGAAAAAGCCGGGGCGGATTGGAAAAGAGGCTGAAAAAACGATATGCAAGCCTTCGGAGCAGGAAGATAATCACAAAGAAGGCCCACGCCGGTCGTGGGCCGGAAACCCAATGGGAAATGTCTATGAACGATAAGAATTTCGCCGCCAACGACCCTTTCCGCGAGCAGCGCGAGGCCGAAGGCGTGCTCGAAGCCGTCTTTCAAGGCAAGAAGGTTCCCATGATTTTGGGATATAAGGATGTTCGGGCCGCCGCCGCCGATTGGGAGACCTTCAGCAACGACGCGCCTTTCCGCGTCCCCATTCCGTCCGAGGAAGACGTCCGTTCGGTGCGGCAACTGCCGATCGAAACGGATCCCCCGGAGCACGCCGATTACCGGAGAATCATCGAGCCGTTTTTCCGCCAGCCAAAAGAGCCGGAGATGGAGAAAAAGGTGGATGCGCTCGTCAATGAACTCCTCCAGCAAGCCATGCTCAGGCCGTCCATTGAAATTGTGCGGGAGTTTGCGCTGCCGTTGCAATCGCGCGCATTGGCCTATTTACTGCGCGTGCCGGAGCGGGAAGCGAGCGAGTGGATCGGTTGGGGAACTCATGTCTTCCGCGACGGCGCCAATGGCCAGGCGAAGGGCGCCGCGCTCGAACGCTACATTCAGCGGCAGTTGGACCGTAGCGCCGAAAACCTCGGCGACGATTTTTTTAGCGCGCTGACGCAGGCAGAATTTCACGGCCGCTCTTTGACGCGCGAAGAAATGATGGGCTTTGCCAATCTGGTCTTCGCCGGTGGACGCGATACCGTCATCCAGACGGTGGCATTCATCGTCGGCTATCTCGGCGAACACCCGGAGGCATTGGACGCGCTGCGGGCAAGACCGGAATGGCTGAACACCGCGGCGGAAGAATTCTTCCGGTTTGTCTCGCCGGTGACTCACATTGGCCGGGTTTGTCCCCATGCCACTGAAGTCAAGGGGGTGGTGGTTGAGGCCGACCAGCGGGTTTCCCTCTGCTGGGCCTCAGCCAACCGCGACGCCTCCGTTTTTGAAAACCCGGACGAATTGCTCCTGGACCGGAAGCGCAATCCGCACATTGCCTTCGGCAGCGGGCCTCACAACTGCATCGGGGCCATGCACTCACGGCTGCTCACCCGCTGTTTGCTGCGCCATTTGTGCGAAGACGTCGCCGTCATAACAATCCTCGAGGCCAAAGCACACCTCGAACGCGAGTCTCAGTACGAGCGCCGTCTCGGCTACGATTCTCTCCTTGTTCAAATGACGCCGTATCGCCAATCGTGATCGCCTCACGCGAGCGGGTCTTGACCCTGCTGGCCTGGAAACCGGTGGAACGGCTGAACCCGTGCCCTTTCAAAATCGGATTTGCGCACCAGTTCCAGGTGAAATGCGCCGCCGAAAACATGTCTGGGGCCTCTCCGCTCGCTGCTGATACGGGGGTGGCCCGTTCTGGCGGAGCCGCTAGACGAAACGGATCATCCGAAGTATGTCCTATAAAATGTGGATGAGCCGGCGAGCGGCTGGAAAGGTCCTTGATGTGCCGGTTTCGCGGCATACAACCGAAAGGGAATTGCGTAACTCCACGAACGCGCCGGTAGAATGACGCAAGGGAGAACGTACGAACGCATGACCAGGCAAGTTTCTATCTGTGTGATCGGGTCCGGCTATGTTGGGCTCGTGGCGGCGGCTTGTTTTGCCGACATGGGTCACAAGGTGGTCTGTGTCGATAACGACGAAGCCAGGGTCAAGCTGCTCCGCGAGGGCGGCGTACCGATCTTTGAAGAGCACCTTCCCGGGCTGCTGGCGCGGCACCTGGGCGGCAGGGTGGTCTTTACCACGCATCTCGCCGAGGCCGTGGAGCAGAGTGAAGCGGTGTTTATCGCGGTGGGCACGCCGCAGGGCGATGGGGGCGCCGCGGACCTGTCGTACGTCGAGGCAGTGGTGGCGGAGATTGCCCGCGCCATCAAAAGCTACAAGGTGATCGTGGAAAAGAGCACGGTTCCGGTCTATACCAACGACTGGATCCGGCGCGTGCTGCACCGCAACGGCGTGGAGGCCGAGCGGTTCGATGTGGTCTCGAACCCCGAATTCCTCCGCGAAGGGTCGGCGGTGGAGGATTTTCTGCATCCTGACCGCATTGTTGTGGGAGCATCCAACGAGAGGTCTGCGGAATTGCTGCGGCGGATCTACGAACCGCTGACCTGCGGGTCATATTTTTCGCAACCCGGCGCGGTGCCCGGAGCTTGCAGCGCGGCGCGCCCTGCCCGGCTGCTGGTGACCTCAACGCAAAGCGCGGAGATCATCAAGCACGCTTCGAATGCGTTCCTGGCGATGAAGATCTCTTTCGTCAACGCGGTGGCCAACCTGGCTGAGGCGGTGGACGCCGACATTGAGGACATCGCCGCGGGCATCGGCATGGACAGCCGCATCGGTCCCGGGTTTCTGCGTGCGGGGCTGGGGTACGGGGGATCGTGTTTCCCCAAGGACGTGGCGGCATTCCACTGGGTGGCGCAGGAGCGCGGCATCGACTTCCAACTGCTCCAGGAAGTCCGCAAAATCAACGACACCCAGAGGGAAGTGTTCTTCAACAAGGTGCGTTCGGCGCTCTGGACCTTGCGCGGCAAGCATCTGGCCGCGCTCGGCCTGGCCTTCAAGTGCGATACCGATGACGTCCGCGAGTCTCCCGCCATCGAGATCGTCAAGAAGCTGCTCCAGGCCGGCGCCGTGGTCACGGCGTACGATCCCGCGGCGATGGAGCGCGCAAAAGAAGTTCTGCCGCCGGCCGCAAACATGAAATATGCGGGTGACCTTTACGAGGCGGCCAAGGACGCTGACGCCGTTCTGATTCTGACCGACTGGAAGGAGTTTGCCGCCATCGATCTGGCGCGGTTGAACCGGGCTCTGCATTTTCCCATCATGATCGACGGGCGCAACCTGTATAAGCCGCGGGAGATGCAGAGCCACGGCTTTACGTATGTGAGCGTGGGCCGGCAAGCGGCCTATCATGCGCAGGAAGGTAAGCCGCGCAAGGCTCCGGCATAAGCATGCATTTTGACCATCCCGAGTGCCATGGCGCCATCCAACGCCCGCAGTCAGACGCGGCTTATTCGCATGTTCATCGTTAACCTTTTTGGGAGTACGAACCCTTGACGAAGCGTGTACTTGTCACCGGCGCCGCCGGATTTCTTGGTTCTCATCTGACTGACCGATTGCTGGCCGAGGGCTGCTCCGTCGTGGGCGTCGATAACCTGTGCACGGGCGACGCCGCGAACCTGGCTCATCTCGCGAGTGATCCGCGCTTCCAGTTTCAGGAGCGGGACATCTGCGTAAGCTTCGATCCGGGCCCTGTCGATTATGTCTTCAATCTGGCTTCGCCGGCCAGCCCGCCGGAGTATCTCCGCCTGGGAATCGAGACGCTGCGGGTAGGCTCCGCGGGTGTTGAGAACACGCTGCAGATTGCCGCCCGCTACGGCGCCAGGTACCTTCATGCCTCCACCTCGGAGTGCTATGGCGATCCGCTCCAGCACCCCCAATCGGAGACCTACTGGGGCAATGTGAACCCGGTCGGGCCGCGCTCGGTTTACGACGAGGCCAAACGCTTCGGCGAGGCCATGGTGATGGCCTACCATCGGTCGCGCGGCGTGAATACCAGCCTGGCGCGCATCTTCAATACCTATGGTCCGCGCCTGCAACCCGGCGATGGGCGGGTGATCTCGAACTTCATGATGCAGGCCCTGCGCGGCGAGCCGCTCACCATTTACGGCGATGGCCTCCAGACGCGCAGTTTTTGCTATGTCGACGATTTGATCGAAGGGCTCATGCGCCTCTCGCGCAGCGAAGAGCACCTGCCCGTGAACCTCGGCAACCCAGAAGAGTTCACGATTCTCGAATGCGCGCAGGCGGTTCTGGAGGTTACGGCCTCGAAGAGTGAACTGCGCTACGTCGATCTGCCGGTGGACGATCCAACGCGCCGCCGCCCCGACATCGCCAAGGCGCGTACGCTGCTGGGATGGGAACCGCGCGTAGGGCTCAGGGAAGGATTGAAGCGGTCGCTGGAGTTTTTCCGGAGCAGGGCTGGGTAGAGGCGGTTTGCGAAGGGGCCGGCCGCCAGAATCCCGTGAAAAGCGACGACCTGCAGGTGGAGGGTTTTCGAAGCTAGGACGGAGGGGAAAATCGTCGCATCGCGAACTCGCTGGAGATGAGACCTACAGGTGGAGTAATTGGGTAGATCTGTGACCTGCAGGTTGTCAGAAATGGTGGATTTCGTCGAATTTTGTGTGCGCGATAGGGATTTTTCGCTTTGTGGGTGGGTTTTTGGAGGGTCGGCTGCGGGGAACTCAGGGCTTAAGTAGCGGTTTTTCTCCGGGGGTGACGAACTGCGGGGCGTTGTGGCGCGTGCGAGATGTGCTCGGGTTCAGCACCCTTGAGGTGACACTGCGCTACGCAAACCCTGTGACGGCGGATTTCCAGGCCGTGCATGAGCGTATCAGTCCGCTCTGAAGATGGTATTCGGCGATCGGCGGGGAACGTAAAGAGGCGAGGGGCTCAACGTCTGGCGCCTGCCCGATTGCATCCCTTAGCTCCTGTCTGACCTCTCGGTTGGGCGAAGCACCCGATCTTGAGGCGAGAACCTCGACTGCAATCTGTCGAGCGATATTCTCATGCGACTTCTGAGAGGATGTCGATTTCAAATGAATAATGTCTTCAAAAATAATCTCGCCAAATCGATTCTTGAATTTCCGTTCCTGCCTGAGACTTACGGCGAATCCGCAGTGCCCCGCCAGGGCCGCTACTAGTGAGCCGTTCTGAAATGCTACGCCTCGAATGCACGATTCGCGTCCGACCACAAATATTACGTGGCCATCCTCTCTAACGACTCTTCGAAGCTCCAAGAGAGCTTCCTCCATGTCCAAGCAGTACTGGATCACCGTGAGGAATCGGTTCTGTCGATGCTTCCGATTCGAACCAAATTCGGATTTGGCGACATGGAGTAGATTCCACCCAAGGAGGCTCCATCGCTCGCCTGTTGTTCTGGTGATAATTAAAGACGTTGATGTACGGAGGTGAAGTAATCACGAGGTTGGCAGAGCTATCCGCAGTCGGCACTCTTCTCGCGTCAGCGTTGGATATTGAATAACTCTGGGAAGAATACGGCAGACCCTCAATGATTTCACTGTGCTGCTTGAATGCGCGATATACGTCCTGTTGGCCCGGGATCGCAGATTCGCACACCCGGATCAGAATGTTGGTCAGAATATTTCGAATTGGATCTCCAGGCGGAAGGTCATTTATCAAACTGGATAGCCGCGATGGAATATCCGGGATCTCCCCATTTTCACCGAAAAGAGGCCCACTGCTTGGGGGAGCTCATTTTCAAGCAGCGAGAGTGCTCTGCGGAGGATGCGCCGTCTCTCCTGTGTCTTCATTCCAATGAACATGATGGTTTCGGCCATTGCTACTGCAGCCGGATTTACTTCTGTACCGTGACACGCAAGATTCTCACGTGCGGCTTCGAATAAAGTGGTGCCTACTCCCGCAAACGGGTCAAGGACTACGGAACCGGCCGCGCCGTAGGATGAGAGCAAAAGGCTCACGAGTCCTGGTGAGAACTGTCCGCGCCAGGGAAACAGGTTTGTGCGGACTCGCTCCTTCAGGTCTAGGAAATGCTGAGGGATATCGATCCTATTGATTTCAATTTCGTGGAGCGAATTGATCGCGATCGAATTCATGCTTAGAAGTACCCGCGCTCCAAAACAGTTTGCTAGTCTAACTCCGTTGCCTCAGGGAATATGCTCCTCATGTGCTCAACAATGCGCCGAAAGCACTCGGCCGCCAGTGGGTTTGCATCGTAATTCTCGACGAACTTGTCTCTTGCGACCGCTCGCCCGGTCGCAGTTGCGATCCCCTCTCGGAATGCGGCTCCCATCCGCTTTGCCTTCCGAAGAATAATGACTTCCGCAATATCAGTAAATGCGGTGTCGATCGGCTCCATATCAAGCCATTCGCAGAGCAGGAGGTAGCGCGAGCCCGCGACCGCCTGCTTCAGTGCACGCGCCGTCTCAAGCGCCTCATTGAACATCGTCTTGTCGAGATTCGTCTTGCATTCCGCAGCCAAATAGGCCACGTTAAGCACGGTGTGGAGCGTGTCCGCTCCTTCAAATGCGGCGTCAGTAGAGGCTTTTAGATAGACCTTCTTCGATAAGGCGTAATCTTGGTCCTTCTCTTTGATGAAGAGTCCGCCATCCAGCAAGCGCGAGTGCACGCTACCTGAGAACACGAAAGCGGCGAAGGCTCCTTGTGGTCCTACTTTGCAGCTTGCAACCCGAGCTAGGCCTGGGACCAAACGAGTGTCAGCGAGTCTTGGAAGGAATTCTTCAAGTATGGAATTGTCAACCTTGTGTTGGCCTTTCTGCCGATAGAGGAAGTCTGCTGGAGAATCGTATATGAGGTCGATTTCGATTGACCGCTTATACTCGTTGAGGGAGTTCACCAGTTGCGTGAGGAGTCCGTCGCCCTCCGCATCCAGGTCATCCATGAACTTGTTCCAGGCGGTATACCGCTCAAGCGCAGCGGCGACCCGCTCTCTATCGACATCGGGCAGTTTCCCGTTGGCGGCTAGGGCGAGAAGTTTGCTCCGATGCGGCTTTGGGAGGGCACCCGGATACATTCTGCACCTCGCCTTCCGGTTCCTTTGCTGAAGGCCGTCTGGAACTCATTACATCACAAGACTAGTGAGCTAGGCTCAGTGGATTACAGGGGCATTTTGTTGGAGTTCCGCTCTAGTAAATCGACAGCTCAGTATCACGAAAAGATTCTTTGTTTTCTATGATGTTCAAGAATGGTCCGTCGTTCCGAATTGAGGAAGTTGGGTGACGGCGGTCCGCCCAATGATTTTGCTCCCGGGCGTTCCTGCATGGAGCGGGGCATCCGGCAAAGCCGCGTAGCGCGGCAATGTTGCGGTTCATCGTCAGCGGGGCGGCTCGTAGGGTTCGGCGCGCAGCAAGTTTGACAGAAGGCCGCGCTCATCCGGCGAGAACTGGCTCTGGTAGCGCGCGGAGTTGAGCACCGTCGAGCGTTGATCGAGCGGCACGGAGCGCAGATCCTGGAACGCGCTCTTCACCTTCGCCTGGCGATCGGGCGGAAGAGCCATGAAGCGCTGCCCGGCTTGGCGAACCTGCACCTGTTCTTGCGGCGACATGTGTTCCAGCATCTCGCTGCGCGCCAGGCGGCGGTCGCGTTGCTCCTCGGGCATCTGGTTCAACTGGTGCAACTGCTGCACAAGACGCTGCTGGGTGGCCCCGGGAAGGCGGTTGAAGCTGGGATCGTTGCGCAGCAGCCGCTCCTGGTCCTGCGCGGGAAGGCCCTGGTGCCGATTGAGCCAGTCGCCAAGATGTCCCGGAGGAAAAGCGCCGGGATAGGCGGGTCCTGGCCGCGCGGCATAGGGATAGGCCGGACGGGCGTAGGAAGGACCCTGAGCGCCATACCGGGCGCCGTTTGCAGGGAAAGCAGGCGTCATACGCTGCCCGCCGTTATATTGCTGGCTCTGTTGATACGGGCGCTGCTGGTTCTGGTACTGTCTCTGTTGATTCTGGAACGGCCTCTGTTGGTTCTGGTACGGGCGCTGCTGGATCTGGTATTGCCTCTGCTGGTTCTGGTACTGCCTCGGTTGGTTCTGGTACGGCCGTTGCTGATTCGGCTGCCTGTTCGCGCGGGGCTGGGACTGAGTCATTCGCGGCCGCGGCTGAGGAGCCTGACGCGCACCGCTACGCTGGCCGGGAGCCGTGATACCGCTCAGGCACAGCGACAGGACCACTGCGGCGATCACCGCCGGACGCATTCTTTCCGCGTTTGAGGTCCAGTTCACGAGTCTTTCTCCCGGCAGGCGGCCGAAATGTCAGAAAAAATCAGTCTCCGTTTTGGTTGCTGGTGAGAGCTTCCATCTGATCGAGGACCTGCGCATTGTTGTCGAGTATTTGCAGGTCGTGCACTACGGCCGCATCCTGACCCGACTGTTGCGGGGGCTGCATCCAGTCCGTGATGCCCAGATAGGTTCCGCCGCCCACGAGCATCACGATCGTGAGCGCTATGGCCGCCAGCGGGCGCGCATGCAATCCGGGCCCGTAGGTTACGGTGGCGCGCAGGCGCGCGATGGCGCCGGCGAGCCAACCGGCCGGCGCGGCCTCGCGTTCCTCACGCATCCTGGCGCCAAGCCGCGTAAGAAAATAGGGGCTTGGCTGGGGAGCCTCCCAGGCATCGAGCAACTGCATTGTGGCTTTCAGCTCCTCGAGCTCGCTCTGGCAGCGGTCACACTCCGCAACATGCGTTTGAACCTTGGCGGAAGCCGGGGGCGGATCGAGAAGAAGCCCGGCCAACCCGGCATCCATCCCCGTGCAATTTGTCTTCGTCTGTTTCATGGTTTACCACCCCAAATTCTGCCGGTCAATTTTCGTTTCTTCTTGCTTCGTTTCTCTTCGCCCGGCTTCTTTTCACTCTTGCCCTCAAACAAAATCCTTCAACTTGTCCCGCAGTGTTTGGTAAGCGCGAAAGAGGAGCGACTTGGTTGCCGACTCGCTCAACTTGAGCGCCTCCCCGATCTGCTGGTAATCCAGCCCCTGATACTTATGCATCAGCACCGCCATCCGCTGCCGCTCGGGCAACGCCATCACATGCCGGCGAATAGCGGCCATACGCTCCTCGCGCAGCAGTTGCTGTTCCGCCGTCGGTCCGTCGTCAGCCACGTCGGGAGTCGTACCCGTCTCCGCGTCCGGCGCATCCAGATACACCGTTTGCGCCGTCCGCTCCTGCCGGGTGTCGCGCGAGTAGTTCACCGCCAGATTGGTCGCGATCCGGTACAGCCAGGTTGTAAAACGAGCCTCGGCCCGGTAACTGCTCCTGGCGCGATAGACGCGGAGAAAAACCTCCTGGGCCAACTCTTCTGCAATTGCCTGGCTCCCAACCATCCGGTACAGGAAGTGGATCATGGGCCGGTGGTACTTCTGCGCCAGATAATTGAAGCTGGCTTCGTCGCCCTCGGCCACGCGCAGCATAATGGCCGCGTCGCTTTTGGGATCCAGTTCCGCCCGTTGTCCCGTGCCCGTGCCCGAATTGGCGCCAAGCCGAAAAGCCGAACCCGCTCCCAGGCCCGGACTGTTAAGGACCATGGTAGCCATATCTTTTGGAACACCGTCCGCGCCGGAAGGTTGCGGCCCGTAACCGGCTTCCTGGCTGGAATTTCCGTCCTCGGAGCGATTCTTTTCAGGGGTTGGCGAGGCGGCCCGCGCCAGAGTTTCGGCCCTAGCCAATCCGGCAGGCAGCAGGGAACCGCCGAGGCCGGAAACAGGGGGCAACGCTGCCTCCCCATCGAAGGGAAGTTCGTTCTCCTGGCGGATTGAACGCGCTCTCCCGAGCATGACTGGTCTTTGGCGAGGCCTCGGAGCAAATGGTGTGCGCCCGGCCCGCAACAGGCGGCCAAGGTTGGACGCAAAGTCCTGCTGGTGTTACTCTACCTTACGGGACGCCTTTTGCGGTGACCTCCCATTGCAGGCGGAATTAACGGCCATGAATCGGGCTACGGGAGGCAAAAACCATAAGGCCGCACCTCTTTGGCAACGGGGGTTTTCCGGATGCCGGGAGGCTGCATGTAACCCCTCTCAAAGCCCTTCCTGGGCGCTTAACTCAGCGGTAGAGTGCCATCTTCACACGGTGGAAGTCGCAGGTTCGAATCCTGCAGCGCCCACCATGCGGAATCGACAGGCAGGTTGGGTGCGAGCACCCATGCCTGCCGGGTAATATGATGGCGTTGTCTGCCGTTTCAACTATATTTGCCTACGAGCATCTTCGCGCTGCCGGGGCCGTTCATTTCCGCCGCAAAGGGCAAAAGGCCGGTAAGTGCGATTTTGAAAGGGCGCGAGTTCGGGAAGACAGAGAGGTAAACCGTGAAACGAGTGGCTGAATTTGTTGCAATCATCATTGCAGTGGCAATGACCTTTTCGGCCATTGCAAAGGGAGAAACGAAGATGGCGATTTGGGGTCATACCGCAGACGGAGTTGCTGTTCCCATTTACACGTTGACCGATGGGCAGATTGAGGTGAGAGTAACGGCGTATGGAGCACATCTGGTCAGCGTGAAAGCCCCGGACCGCACAGGCAAGGTAGAGGATGTCGTGCTGGGCTTCGGAACGCTTCAGGGATACCTGCAGCAGCCGAACGCGGCCCTGGGCGCCATCGTCGGGCGCTATGGGAATCGGATCGCGGGTGGCAAGTTCACGCTCGACGGCAAAACCTACCATATTCCGCTGAACAACGGTCCCAACGCGCTGCATGGCGGGCCGATAGGCTTCGACCAGTACGTTTGGAAGTCGCACGAGGTGCCGGACGGCGTCGAATTTACGCTCGTAAGTCCGGACGGCGACATGGGTTTTCCCGGAACGCTGACCGCGAAGGTGCGCTACACGCTCAAGGGCGGCACGCTGCGCATCGACTACACGGCCACCACCGACAAGCCCACCGTGGTCAACCTCACCAACCATGCATATTTCAATCTGCATGGCGACGACAAGGGCAACATCCTCGATCAGCGGATCGAGATCAACGCCGATCGCTATACGCCCGTGGATGCAACGCTGATCCCCACCGGCGAGCTTGCGCCGGTGGCCGGCACGCCGATGGACTTCCGCAAGCCGGAGGTGATCGGAGCGCGGATCGACGCCGATAACGAGCAACTGAAGCTGGCCGGCGGGTACGACTTCAACTGGGTGGTGAACGGCAAACCCGGAACGCTGCGGCTGGCGGCCATCGCCACCGATCCCGTGAGCGGGCGCAAGCTCACGGTGGAAACAACGCAGCCGGGCGTGCAATTCTACACCGGCAACTCCCTCGATGGAACATTAACCGGCCGCCATGGCGTGAAGTACGAGAAGAACGCCGGGTTCTGCCTGGAGACGGAGCATTTTCCCGATTCGCCGAACCATCCCGATTTTCCGAGCACCGTTCTGCGGCCGGGCGAGACCATGCGCTCCACAACGACGTTCACGTTTGGCGTGGTGAAGTAGACCGGACCAGTTCGCATCTGGAAACAACCGCCGCCGCGCCGCTGTAGCGCCGGTCTCCAGACCGGCTGTACTGGCGGCGTCCTCGCCGCCAGGCGACTTTGGTGTCCAATTGAACGTGCGGGCCTGGAGGCCCGCACGACAGCCGGTCTGGAGACCGGCGCTACATCACTTGGCACTCTTCCACTTTTTAAACCATTCCAGCCCTGCCGATGTGCCGGCGGCCGGGATGTATTCGCAGCCGATCCATCCCTCGTAGCCCAATTCGTCGATCAAATCGAAGAGATAACTAAAGTTCACCTCGCCGGTCGAAGGCTCGTGGCGCTCCGGCACTCCGGCGATCTGGAAGTGGCCCACGCGCGTCTGCTTCGGATCCGCGAGAACCTTGCGGATCTTGACGGCCAGATCGCCCTCCTCCACCTGGCAATGAAAGAGATCCATGAGGATCTTCAGGTTGGGCGCGCCGATCTCCGCAACGATGGCATGAGCTTCTTCCTGGCGATTGAGGAAGAAGCCCGGCATGTTGCGCTGTGCAATGGGCTCGATGAGCAGCTCCACCCCTGCCGCCCGCGCCTGCTCCGCCGCCCAGGCAAGATTGGCGGTGTAGACGTCGAGGACGCGCGCGCGATCCGCTCCCGCCGGGGGAATTCCGGCCATGGAGTGAATGCGCGGGCACTCCAGTACGCGTGCGTACTCGATGGCGCGCAGAAATCCGTCGCGGAACTCCTGCTCGCGGCCCGGCAGGGCGGCAGTGCCGCGCTCGCCGGCCTTCCAGTCGCCCGGAGGAGAGTTGAAGAGAACCTGGAGCAGACCATGTTCCTTGAGCAGGCGGGCGAGCGTGGCGGCCGGGTGCTCGTACGGGAACAGGTACTCGACTGCCGTGAAGCCATCGCGCGCGGCAACGGCAAAGCGGTCGAGAAAAACGTGCTCCGTGTACATCATGGTCAAATTGGCGGCAAAGCGAGGCATGGCGGTGGCTCCGTGATCGGGTCGAAGAAATGGCAAGAGGGCGCGGCAACGGAGCAACGCTCCGCGCCGTAGAATCCGGGCATCTCAGAGACTCTATGTTCGTGCCGCTGAAGATTACTTTGCACGAGTGCTCAGCTCATTCAGCACCCGTTTCAGATCGTCGAGTTTTTGCCCGGCCTCGGCCAGTTTGCCTTCCGAAGTCAGGCGTTGATAGTCGGCGAAGTCGCTGCTGGCTTGCCGGACCAGCTCATTAAGATTTGCTGACGGCTGCGCGGCGCCGGCGGGCGCGGCCGCTCCTGTCGCGGATTGCTGCGCTTCGCCGCCCGTCACTGACGGTGTTTCCGATCCAAAGAGCGAACTCAACGCGGCTTCAAAGTTCGGCCCGTAAGCCAGCCTGTCCTGCAGCGCCAGCACCACCAAACGCAGCTCCGGCATGGGACTGTGCTCTGCCTGCAGATAAATCGGCTCCGCGTACAAGAGCGCCTGCCCGCAGGGAATCACGAGAAGGCTGCCGCGGATCACATGCGAGCCTTGCTGGTTCCAGAGCGTGAGCTGGCCGGAGAGCTGCGCGTTCTGGTCGATGCGCGCTTCGATCTGCTGCGGCCCGTCGACCAGGCGCGTCTTGGGAAAGTCGAAGACCACCGCCTTGCCGTAGCTCGCGCCGTCGCTTCGCGCCGCGATCCAGCCGATCAGATTGTTGCGGTTGATGGGCGTAAAGGGCAGAATCTCCACGAACTCCAGCCCGCCGGATTCGCCGGGCAATGTCATCAGCACGAAGTTCGGGTGCATTTCCTGCGCGTTTTGGTCGCCCTGGTTTGAGCCGGTTTCTGTGGCCACGCTCCACTGGTCCTCGCGGTTATAGAAAACCTCGGGATCGGTCATGTGGTAGAGGCCGTACACATCGGCCTGCACGCTCAGCAGCGTTTCAGGATAGCGAACGTGCGCGCGCAGCCACGCGGGCATGGTCGACGCATCCTTAAAGAGCCCCGGAAAGATGCCGCGCCACGCGGCGAGGATGGGATCTTCGCTGTCGAACACGTAGAAAGTAACCGAGCCGTCGTAGGTGTCCACGACGGCTTTCACGCTGTTGCGGAGGTAGTTGACGGGCTGGTCTTCGAGGCTGGCCTGCGCCGAGTAGGGGTAACTCGCGGAAGAGGTGTAGGCGTCGATGATCCATGACAGACGCCCGTTGTCGCCGACCACGATATAAGGATCGGTATCGAAGGTGAGGAATGGCGCCAGCGCCGAGACTCGCGTGAGCACGTTGCGCCGCATCAGCAGCCGGCTTTCGGCGGTGATGTCGTCGCTGAACGGGACCTTGGTCAGGTCGCCGCGATCGAAGGCCAGAAGCACGCGGCGGAAAAAGCCGCCCATTACGATGCCGCCCGTGCCGTCGTACGTGGAGAGGTTGTTGCTCTGGCCCTGCGGATAGTTGAATTCCTGCTGATGGGTCTTGACGTAGACGTCGGTGTTGGTGAGCTCGCCAAAATAAATTTCAGGGCGCGTCACGTTGAGGCTAGGCACGGTGCTCTGCACGGGCATGTTGCTCAGGTAGAGCGTGGGCAGGCCCTCCGGCGTGAAGCCGTTCACGGGGTTCATGGTGATGCCGTAGCCGTGTGTGTAGATGAGCTTGTCGTTGATCCAGTTGCGGCTGCTCTCCGGCAGCTTGTCCACGTTCAGCTCGCGCACCGCCAGCATCACCTGGCGCAGCGAGCCGTTGATCTGGTAGCGGTCGATGTCGATGCCCGGAAAATCGTAGTAGGTGCGAATCTCCTGCACCTGGCGCAGCGTATCTTGCAGCGCGCTCACGTCCCACAGGCGGATGTTGTCGAGCGTCGCCTGGTTGTGTTCCGGATCGGCGGCCGCAACCGTGGTTTCGGCGGGAAACTCGCGCTGGGCAAAGCGGTCGAGGCCGTACGCCTGTCGAGTGAAGGCGATGTTGTCGGCGATGTATGGCCGCTCGCGATCCAACTGGTTGGGCTTGACGATGAAGGTGCTCACATACCATCCGGCAATCCCGGCCACGACATAACACACCGCCGCCGGAACGATCGCTGCCGGCAGCCAGCGCGCGCGCAGCTTCAGGATTCCGCCGGCGAAGGCAATCACCCCGCCCAACACCAGCGCCGCACTGATCAGCAGCATCCAGACGATGTTTACGTGCGCGTCGGTGTAGGTCACGCCGGCAAAGATGGTGTGCTGCTCGAAGAGCAGCTCGAAGCGGCCAACATACTCGCGAATGGCGAGCGCGAACAACAGAAAGCCTGCGGCGATGGAGACGCCGCGCCAGGGCAGGCTTTCGGGACTGCCGAATCGCCCGCCGAGCGCGCGCCCTCCGCCTGCTGCAATGAGAAAGAGGACAGCCAGAACGCAGATAATCACCGCCAGCGTCAGGAACCATCCTGCAATGAGCTGCCAGGCGGGCAGGGTGAAGAGATAGAATCCGAGCGGCCGGCCAAAGATCGGATCCGTTACGCTGGCGGCGTGCGGGGCGTACCAATAAAGGGCCAGAGTCGGCCACTGCGATTCCATGGCGAAACCGGTTACGATCGAGATCGCAAGCGTGGCAACGACAGCGATGGTGTGCAGGAACTTCTTTAGGGGCAACTCGAAGGGCCGCCCGCCGAAAAAGATGGTGTGTGTGTCGGGCAGGTCGGCGGCGTGGCTGTGGTGCAGCGCGAGGAACGCGCCGAACAGGATGACGAAGGTGAGCGCCGCAAAGGCGCCGAAGGTTCCCCACTCGAGGCCAAAGCTCTTCCAGAAGACGCTCGCGTAGCCGAGCGCGCCGAACCAGAGGAGATCGACCCAATAGGAGACGGCTGCGCGGCCGCCCACGAAGACGAGGACGACTACGGCAAGGAAAAGGTAAACGGCGAGACGCGAGCGGCGCGGCTTAGACTGCATCGGCCAATTGATGGTTTCGGGCATGCTTCTCCCCACTCAGGCGATTTGTGCGCGCTGAGATACGCAAGCATTGTACAGCGGTGAGATTGTCTCGCAGGCATTATGCCCACTTGGGTATAATAGAGGCGTGAAAGACAGACCCAAGCCGCTGCGCTGGGTGGGATCGGCAAAGAAGGATCTGCTGGCCATGCCAGACGAAGTGCAGCAGGTTTTCGGGTTCGCGCTGTTTCACGCGCAGATCGGCCTGCTTCATCCGGCGGCAAAACCCTTGCAGGGCTTTGGCTCGGCCGGTGTGGTCGAAATTGTCGAGGATTGGCGCGGGAACACCTACCGCGCGGTGTATACGTTGCGCTTTGCAGGAGCTGTCTATGTCCTGCATTGCTTCGAGAAGAAATCGAAACACGGCATTCGAACGCCAAAACGTGAAATGGATTTGATTCGCGCCCGGTTGAAAGAGGCCGGGACGCAGGCAATTGGAGGTTAAGCGATGGCCAAAGGTAAGGCAGCCAAAAGCGTGTATCACGAGATGGGCTTTGCGGATGCCGACGAGATGCTTTTGAAGGCGCAATTGGCGATGAAGATAGCCGAGATTCTGCGCCAGCGCGGTTGGGGTCAGCAGCGGGCAGCGAAGGCGTTGGGATTGACACAGCCAAAGCTGTCGAAGATGCTGCGCGGCCAGTTCCGCGGCATCAGCGAGATCAAGATGATGGACTGCCTGGTTCGGCTCGGGCGCGGCGTCAAGATTGTCGTGGGGCCCGAGGGTGAGAGGCCGGCTGGACGCGTGGAGGTGGTGGCGGCGTAGGACCGCTTTACAGCCCCGGTTTGAAACAGTGAACAAGCTCGGACGCCGGCTGTTACTTCTTTTGCTTTTTGCCGTCTCGGCTGACCGGGGTTCACCTGCGGGGTGCTCAAGATCGCAGCCGGATTGCCCCTCAGATCAGTTCTGAGCGCCCCGTGATGCTCAGCTCCCTCACGATCTTGCCCACGTCCTGGGAGTGGTCGCGGTGGGCGATCAGCAGTGCGTCGTCGGTATCGATAACGACAAGGTTCTCCACACCCACCAGCGCAACGAACTTCTTGGGGCTGAAGATGTAGTTGTCGCAGGCCTCGATGGCCATGTGGCCGACGGTGTCGGCCACATTGCCCTCGGCGTCGCCGCGCAGCCGCGTCTCCACCTGGTACTCGTAGAGCGAAGCCCACGAGCCGAGATCGTTCCAACTGAACTCGGCGGGAATGCAGTAGAGATTCGATAGGTGCTCGCCTTTGGCGGAGCGGGGCTCAATGACGGCGTAATCGACGGAAATGTTCTCGCACTGGGGGTAAACCGTGTGGAAGACCTCGTCGAAGTTCGGGGTGCCCCAGGCGGCGGCGATGGTCTCCAGCAGCGGCGCGGTCTCAGGCAGGTGCTCGCGGACGGCGTTAGCCAGCGTGCGAGCCGACCACAGAAACATGCCGGAGTTCCAGTAGTAATTTCCGGCGGCGACAAACTCCTCGGCGCGGTTCTGGTTGGGCTTCTCGATAAAACGGCGCACATGCAGCGCGGCATCGTCCTTGGTCAGGTCGCCGGTCTCGATGTAGCCGTAGCCCGTCTCGGCGCGAGAGGGCTCAATGCCCAGCACCACGATGTTTGCTCCGGCTGCGGCCACTGCGACGCCCTTTTGCAGGGCCTTGAGGAAGCGCGGTTCGTCGGCGATCACGTGGTCCGATGGAAACACGCCCAGCACCGCAGCGGGGTTGTCGCGCTCGATGAGGAAGGCAGCCAGACCGCAGGCCGGAGCGGTATTGCGGGCCACCGGCTCCTGCACGATCTGCGCGCCGGGCAGACCGGGCAACTGGTCGGCGATCTCATGAGCCAGAAACTCGTTGGTGATAATCCAGGTCTTTTCAAGCGAGGCAAGGGGTTTGAGCCGTTCCACGGTCTGCTGGATCATGGAACGCTCGCCGTCGAGCGCCAAAACCTGTTTGGCGTGGGCGCGCCTGGAGCGGGGCCAGAAACGAGTGCCGCTGCCCCCGGCCAGAATCACAGGGCGAAAATCGGTTTCATTCGGCATTGAAGAAACATCGTACTCGACAAACACTAGGTTTGCACAGGGCCGTGCGAACTATTTTCAAAGGAAATTGCGCCGCAATAGCCGGTTATTCACTTTGGCGCGTGCGAAACGGAATAACAGGCTCCTGGGCAGCGGCTGCACCGGTTCGCCGCGAGTCACAGCCGTTCAGGCGTGTTTACCGCAAGCCGGTGTTCTGCCAGGCGCCCTTGCCTTGCCGGCCGTGCCCGCAAGCACGGACCTCCGGCTCAGGAAGCCGAAAGCCGGACACCGCAGACGCCGGCAAGCTCGCAAATCAGGTAAGCTATCAGGAATGCCAAGCATTCGTCAGGGTTCGATCCATCTGTTTCGTTGTGCAGGAATCGATGTCTTTCTGCACTGGACCTGGTTTGCGTTCGCGGTCCTTGAGATCGGCTACCTGAGGAGCCGCTATACATCGCTGATCTGGAGCGCGCTTGAGTACCTGGCCCTGTTCCTGATTGTGCTGCTGCACGAATTCGGCCACGCTCTGGCTTGCCGCCAGGTGGGGGGAACGGTCAACCGGATCATGCTGTGGCCGCTGGGCGGGGTGGCCTTTGTGAACCCGCCGCAGAGGCCGGGGGCCATGCTCTGGAGTCTCGCGGCGGGGCCGTTGGTCAACGTAGCCCTGCTGCCGGTCCTTGGTGGCGCCTGGCTGTTGAGCCGGTCGCTGGGGTGGGCGCACACCATGCCCAACGCCTACCACTGGCTTGGCTGGGTTTTGGGGATCAATGCTGTCCTGTTTGTCTTCAACATCCTCCCCATCTATCCGCTGGACGGAGGACAGATTCTTCGCTCGCTGCTGTGGTATGTGCTGGGGCGAGGGCGCAGCCTGGTGGTGGCCACGGTGCTTGGTTTTATCGGCGCGGCTGCCCTGGTTTGCTTCGCATTGTGGGTGCGCTCATCCTGGTCATTGTTGATTGCCGGCTATTTGCTTTTGAACTGCTGGGGCGGGCTGCAAAGTGCGCGCGCCATGATTCGCATGGAGAAACTGCCGCGGCGCGAGGGATTTGCCTGCCCCAACTGCGGGGCAAAGCCGCCGGTGGGAGCTCTCTGGAAATGCGCGCAATGCAGCCAGACCTTCGACACCTTCGAAACCCAGGCGGTCTGTCCGCATTGCGGAGCGCAATTCCCCAACACCATGTGCGGGGAATGCCAGCAAATGCATCCTATCGGCGAGTGGCAGGCTGCCGCTTACGCGCGCCAAAGCGCGGCAGCCGCCGGTTCTCTCGGGAATCGCTCGTTCCAGCCGGGAAATCGGGCTTGAAAGCGCATGTCGGGCACAGGAGCGCTCGCGCCCGATCCCTGATCTCTATTCTCTGATCTCTGTTTACTTCAGCCCGGTCAGGAATTCGCCCATGCGCCGCGTACCCTCGTCGATGTTCTGCTTGGTCACCGGATAGGAGATGCGGATGTGTTCCCCGGTGCCGAAGGCCTCGCCCGGTACGGTTACCACGTGCGCCTCGTGGAGCAGGCGTGTGGCCAGCTCCGTCGCGGTGCGGATGCCGCCCTTGCCCAGGTAGGCGGAGATGTTGGGGTAGACGTAGAACGCGCCCTCGGGCTTGGTGCAGGTCACGCCCGGAATCTTTCTGAGCGCGGCCAGCATATAGTCGCGCAGGCCGATGAACTCGGCGCGGAACTCGGCCACGCACTCTTGCGAGCCGGTGAGCGCCGCGATAGCCGCCTTCTGCACAAAGCTGGTGGCGTTCGAGGTGGACTGCGACTGCAGTTTGCTCAGGTTGGCGGCCACCGGCTTGGGAGCCAGCGCGAACCCCGCCCGCCAGCCGGTCATGGAATAGGTCTTCGAGAGCGAGCCAAGGATGACGATGTGCTCCTTGGCCCAGGTGAACGAGCCGCCGGAGACTGGCTTGCCGGCATAGTTCAGGTACGCGTAGCACTCGTCCAAAAGCAAGAAAATACCGCGATCGTGGGCCAGATGAACGATGCGCTCCAAATCCCCGCTCGATACCACCGACCCGGCCGGGTTGGACGGCGAGTTGAGGATGATGGCCTTGGTGCGCGGCGTGATGGCCCGCTCGATGGCGTTGGCGGTGATGCGGAAGCTCTCCGCCTCGCTGGTTTCGAGATAGACCACCGTGCCCCCGGCGTACTGGATGATGTCTTTGAAGCTCACCCAGTAGGGAACGGGCAGGATGACCTCGTCGCCGTGGTCGACCAGCACCTGGATGGCGTTAAACAGCGCCAGCTTGCCGCCGGCGGTGAAAACGGCCTCGTCGATCGCATAGTCCGTGCCGAAGTCGCAGGCGTGGCGCTCGACGATGGCCTTGCGCACCTCGGGAATCCCCGGCACCACCGTATAACGCGTGAAGTTGGCCTCGATGGCGGCGATCGCGGCGTCCTTGATGTGCCGCGGAGTGGCGAAATGGGGCTCGCCGGCCCCGAAGTCCACCAGGTTGGCGCCCTGGGCGCGCAGTTTGGCCGCCTCGGCGGCCACGGCCATGGTCGCGGATACTTCGATGCGGCCAATGCGATCGGCAAACACTTTTTGTGGAGCTGTCACGGTCATATCACTTCCATCTTGCCAGATTTCGGGATGAGCGCAAAATTTAAGCTGTGGATGGCCGAGATCAGCTTTTGCCGTTGATCCGCGCGCGCAGCCGCTTGAGCACGTTGGGCGGTACCAGGCCGCTGACGTCCCCGCCGAAACTGAAAACTTCCTTGAGCATCCGCGAGCTGACAAACGAATAGCGTCCGGCGGGCTGCAAGAAGACGGTCTCGATCTCCGGCGCCAGCCGCCGGTTCATCAGCGCCATCTGGAACTCGTACTCGTAGTCGGAGATGGCGCGGATGCCGCGCAGCACCGCCGATGCGCCCTGGCGGCGCGCAAATTCGACCATGAGGCCGTCAAAGGTGGCGACCGAAACGTTCCCGATCTCCGCCGTGACCTCCTTGAGCATCTCCACCCGCTCCTCGACCGTGAAGAGCGGATCCTTCACCGGATTGACGAGAACCGCCACGGTGAGGTGGTCAAAGAGCTTCGACCCGCGCTGGATCAGGTCGGCATGGCCGTTGGTCGGAGGGTCGAAGGTGCCGGGATAGAGGGCTTTGACGGGCATGAAGGCTCTACGGTGATTCTAGCAGTGCTGAACCTTCCCAATACAGCCAGACAGGCGGTTTAGCCCTTCCGCCCGCGCACGGCTTCCTTGGCCTCGGCTGCGCCGCCGGCCGGGACTTCGGGCACATCTGCCTTCACAGCGCCGATGCTCAGCCGCTTGCGCAGCTCGGCGTCGATCTTGGCGTAGACGGCCTTGTTCTCCTTCAGGAACGACCGCGTGTTCTCGCGGCCCTGGCCGATGCGCTCGCCGCCAAAGCTGTACCACGCCCCGGACTTCTCCACGATGTTGTGGGTCACGGCCAGGTCCAGCACGTCGCCCTCCTTGCTGATGCCCTCGCCGTAGAGAATGTCGAACTCGGCCTCGCGGAAGGGCGCGGCCACCTTGTTCTTGACGATCTTCACCTTGGTGCGCGAGCCAACCACGGTATCGCCTTCCTTTACAGCGGCGATGCGGCGGATGTCGATGCGGACAGAAGAATAAAATTTCAGCGCGCGGCCGCCGGTGGTGGTTTCGGGGTTGCCGAACATCACGCCGATCTTCTCGCGAATTTGGTTGATGAAGATGAGCGCCGTGCGGGATTTCGAGACCGTGCCCGTGAGCTTGCGCAGCGCCTGCGACATCAGCCGCGCCTGCAGGCCCATGTGCGAATCGCCCATCTCGCCGTCCAGCTCGGCCTTGGGCACCAGCGCGGCCACGGAGTCGACCACCAGCACGTCGATCGCGCCCGAGCGGACCAGCGCTTCCGTAATCTCCAATGCCTGCTCGCCGGAGTCGGGCTGCGAGACGAGCAGGTTGTCGATGTCCACGCCCAGCTTTTTGGCGTAGGCGGGGTCCAGGGCGTGCTCAGCGTCAACAAAGGCCGCCAGACCGCCCTGCTTCTGCGCCTCGGCGATCACCTGCAAGCAGATCGTCGTCTTGCCGGAGGACTCGGGGCCGAAGACCTCCGTCACTCGGCCGCGCGGAACGCCGCCCACGCCCAGCGCCGCGTCGAAGCTGATCGATCCCGTCGAAATCACTGCGATGGGCAGCAGCGCCTCCCGGGACCCGAGCCGAACGATCGACCCTTTCCCGAACTGTTTTTCAATCTGTGCAAGGGCAAGTTCTACGGCTTTGGCGCGGTCGTCAACGATGGCCATTGGGAGGGCTCCTCAAAAAGTGCTCGCCCGCCAAATCTCATGCTTTCCTGGCAGGAAACGGCGAGGGGCTTGAATTGGATTTCGATGGGATTGTATCAGGATGAGACACGGAAGGACAGGACAAAATAGAGAAGAAAAAGAGAAAACACGGAAGTCGTTCAAAGCAAGTCAAATCCATGAAAATTCGCCGATGCTAACATGAAGCAGTGAGGGATTTTAAAATGGCGGACCATCCGTCTGACGCTAACCGACAAGGTCTGGGGATCAGCAGAATATCCGTGACTGGGTTCAAGTCCCTTGCTGCGAAGACCGACTTGGAAATTCGACCGCTGACCGTCTTGGCAGGTGCGAATAGTTCTGGCAAATCGAGCTTCATGCAGCCGCTGCTGCTGATGAAGCAGACGCTGGAAAGCGATGTTAATCCCGCAGGGCCGTTTCTTCTGTCCGGTCCATACACTCGTTACACCGAAGCAGGGCAGTTTCTTTCGCATGCAGGCGCTTCAAAAAATGATGGGCGGCCTTTAACAGTCGAATTCAGCTTTGACGAGGGACCGACGGCCGGGATGGCCTATTCGGCGGAGCCGGGACTAGGGCTGCATGTTGCGGAATCATGGGGATCGAAGTCAGCCAAGCAGTTGGAATGGAAGATCGCCAGAAGTTCGCTCCCCGAGGAATTGACAGCGATGCTCCTTGGCTTCGGTAGTTCGATTCCGCTGCTCATGAAACAGATGGGATTTACCGTGCTGTCCGTTCAGGAATACCAGTTTTACCAGTGCATCCTCTACTCTATTCCAGCGGGGCCAGGACCAAGAGGCTCTGCAATGGAGCAGCGTGAGCTGTATTTCATGCAGGAAAACCTCACGCTGAACTCTCATATTCGCAGGCTGATTTACGTTCCCGGGCTTCGAGGAGACCAGCTTCGCAAGTGGTTGCTCGCGGAAGTCACCGAGCAGGGTTTTTTCGAGGGGCCATTCGAAAGTTATGTACCCAGCCTGATCCTTTCGTGGCAACTGCCCGGCAATCTTCCCAAGGTATACAAGCTGATAAACGCACTGAGCAGATTAGATTTGGCCTCCGGCATTAGCCCCTACAGGCTGA
The DNA here is from genome assembly GCA_963808805.1 of uncultured Acidobacteriaceae bacterium. GTDB lineage: Bacteria > Acidobacteriota > Terriglobia > Terriglobales > Acidobacteriaceae > Telmatobacter. The sequence continues at coordinate 825,085 of CAWEGN010000005.1, forward strand.
ATGAATCGGAGCTCGAAATTCGAGTGCCCAGAACACGCGACTCGGCCGATGACGATTTCGTAAACGTTGCCGACGTTGGACTTGCTGTCTCGACCGCTCTTCCGGTTTTGGTCGCGCTCATTCAAGCCGATCCAGGTCAGCTCGTTTATATTGAACAACCCGAACTGCATCTGCACCCGAGGGCGCAATGGAAGTTGGCGCAGTTGCTGACGGATGCGGCGAACCGCGGCGTAAGGCTTGTGATTGAAACTCATAGCTCCCTCTTGTTGCAAGGCATTCTGACATGCATCGCGAAGGGCGAAATTTCTCCGGATCAGGTTGCCCTGCATTGGTTCGCTCGTGATGACGACGGGGTGACGAAGGTGACGACGGCAGCCATCGATCGAGAAGGAAGGGTCGGGGACTGGCCAACTGACTTCGATGATGCTGAACTGAAGGCGAGCAACGAATACTTGGACGCGGTTGACGCCAAGTTGATGGCAAGCAAGGGCGTTGAATGAGGCTAGTGATCGACGCTAACATTGCTCAGTCCGCCGGACGTTCAGAAGTCGCATCTTCGCGCTATTGCCGTGAATGCCTAAATGCGGTCCTCGAATGTGAGCACAAGGCGGTATTCAGTCAACCGCTCCGAGAAGAGTGGAGGGAACATTCTTCGCTGCACGCCAGGCGGTGGTGGAGGTCAATGTCTGCGCGCCGGAGGGTCGAATTTCTGGAAGGTGAAGAATTCGCAGCCCATTTGGACCGCTCCTGTGCCTGCCTTGAGCATGATCGATGGAAGGAAGACTTGCGCAAGGATTTTCACCTCATCCAATCCGCGCTTGCCTCTGATCAAACGATTCTATCGAGGGAAAGGGACTTTCCAAAGTACGTAGCCATTGCGTGTCGCACTGTGCGGGTGCTATCTACGCTGTACTACTCCAATCCAGAGGCCGAAGAAGAGCAGTGCATTCTCTGGATCAAGGCCGGAGCCGAGAAGCATACGGACCGGCGCATCGATTTCTGGGTTGAGAAACACACTAAGAGCAATTGACGGTCCGACGGACTGTTGGGAGGTCTTCAGACCGTGTACGCGCCCACCCGTGTCTCTCGGCTGGTCAGCGCATCGCACTTGCGGTCCAACACTTCGTACTCGCTATCGTGGTCTTTGCGGAACGCGCGGAAGGCTTCTTCGCTGGTCCAGCGGTCGATGGTCAGGTAGCTGCCGGGAACGTAAGCGTCGCGCAGCAGCTCCGTTCCCCGGTAGTCGGGCGAAGTGCGGAAGAGCTGTGCCCAGGCGCCCTCGGGCCCGTAGGCGGCCTCAAAATCGGCCACCTTATCCTCGGCAATTTCAAACTGCCAGACCACGACAAACATTTGGAACCCCAATCCTGTGTTTATGGTAGCGCAGCCGGTCGGGGAGGCGAATAAGGACGGATGAGGCGCCGCAAATTCCATCGCCGGCGGGCAGCGGCAAATGTACCATCTTCTAAGACGGCATCTCTTGAAATGGCGCATACTGATCGTAAGCTGACCTCAAGGAGTAACCTTCCCCTTAGGCCTCCTGATTACCGTTTCAGCTGCTCGACTTGCACGGAAATCGATTAGGGTTTTTTGACGCGCTGCCTGAGGCTCGCGTAGACGTGTCGATGTGCCGTGCGTGGCGCGGCAGGACGTGGTGCAAAAAGGATTGCGCGCCGCGTATTTCGTCGTCCCAACGCAGTGTATAAGCATCAAAAAAAGTACGAATGGTGAGGAATCTATGAAGGCTCGCTATCCAGGCATTCGCGTTACCGCCAACGGGAACCAGCTTGTCAGCTACCACACCGAAACGCGCATCGCCGACGCCGGCGTGTTTTACCCCATCACGCCCTCTACGGAAGGCGGCGAGCTCTTCCAGCAGGCCTACGCCGAGGGACATCTGAATGTTTTCGGGAACAACACGCTGGCCATCGAGGCCGAGGGCGAGCACGCGGCCCAGGGCGGAGCCATCGCCCATTCGGTTTGCGGCAAGCGCGTGGTCAACTTCACCTCGGGCCAGGGAGTGGTCTATGGCGTCGAGCAGGACTATCACGCGCCCGGTAAGGGTTCGACCATGGTGTTGGAAGTAGGCGCGCGCGCCCTCACCAAGCACGCCCTCAATGTTCACTGCGGCCACGACGACATTTATGGTGCGCTCGACACCGGCTGGATCATGCTCTTCGGCAAGGACGCGCAGCAGGCCGCCGACCAGGCGCTCATTCTGCGCCGCGTGACCGAGCTCTCGCTCACGCCCGGCATGAACATCATGGACGGGTTCCTTACCACCCACCTCGAGCGCACCTTTTACAAGCATGAATCGGAGCTGATTCGCGAGTATCTGGGCGCGCCCGACGACATCATCGACTGCCCCACCGAGGCGCAGCGCACGCTCTTCGGTCCCACCCGCCGCCGCGTGCCCAGGATGATCGATCTGACCAACCCCATCCTGCTCGGGCCGGTGCAGAACCAGGAACACTACATGCAGGGCGTCATCGCGCGGCGCAACAACTTCGCCGAGCCGATTCTGCACTTCCTTGAAGAAGCCTACGACAAGTTCGCCGAGCTCACCGGCCGCCGCTACGGCCTCATCAGCGAGTACAAAACCGCCGGCGCCGACACCGTCTTTGTCTCCCTCGGTTCCGCTGCCGAAAACATCGAAGCCGCGGTCGATTACCTGCGCCAGACCCGCAATTCGAGCGTAGGCTCCATCCATGTCAACGTCATCCGCCCCTTCCCCGAGGCCGCTCTCGTCGCCGCGCTCAAGGGCAAGAAGAACGTCATCGTTCTCGAGCGCACCGACGAAGCCCTCGCCGGCGACAATCCGCTCGGCCGCGACATCCGCACCGCATTTTCCAAAGCATTGCAAGGAACCGACGGCCTGCCCGCCATTACGCTCGCCGAAGTACCCCGCTTCTTCGGCGGCAGCTACGGACTCGGCTCGCGCGACTTCCGCCCCGAGCACATCATCGGCGCCTACGAATTCGCCACCGCCGGCCGCGCGCGCAAAGACGGCAAGACCGCGGCCGACGACGTCAACTTCATCGTTCTCGGCATCGACCACCCCTACTCCGTCATCGCCGATGAAACGCCGTCGCTGCTGCCCGCGGGCGCTGTGGCCGTTCGTTTCCACTCCATCGGCGGCTGGGGCGCCATCACCACCGGCAAAAACCTCGGCGCCATCCTCGGCGACCTGAACGATCTGCTCTTTGAGCGCGACCATCTCGTCGACGATCTGGGCAATCCCAGGGAAGTCATTCACGTCAGCGCCAACCCCAAGTACGGCTCGGAGAAAAAGGGCGCGCCCACCAGCTACTTCATGGTCGCGGCCAAGGAGCGCATTCGCGTCAACTGCGATCTGCGCCACGTCACCGTCGTTCTCTGTTGCGATCCCAAGGCCTTTACCCACACCAATCCCCTCGACGGCATGCAGGAGGGCGGCAGCCTTGTCTGGGAGTCGGACGTGGACGGCGAGCACGCCTGGCGGAACCTGCCCATCTGGGCGCGCCAGCAAATCATCCAGAAAAAGATTCGCGTCTTCACTCTGCCCGGCTTCGAAATCGCGCGCAAAGCCACCGACCGCGGCGATCTGCAACTGCGCATGCAGGGCAACGCGTTCCTCGGCGCATTCTTCGCGGTCAGCCCCATGCTCAAGGAGTTCGGCATTACGCAGGAGCAGTTCCGCGAAGTTGTTCACAAGCAGTATGTAAAGAAGTTCGGCAAGCTCGGCGACGCGGTTGTCCAGTCGAACATGGAAGTCATGATCCAGGGCTTCGAGCACGTGAAAGAAATCGCCATCGGAGAAGTTGCGGCCGCCGATCACTCCAGCCTGCGCGGCCAGGCGCTGCTTCCGATTCTGGCGCAGGCGCCGGCTTTTGTTGAAGTGGCGGCAAGCGCCGTGCCTGGAATGCGCCGCTCCACGCCGCCTCCCGCGGGACAATCACCCCGTACGCCGATTTCTTCAGTGAACGTCTTCGACGCCGAATTCCGCTCGCACTTTGGCTACAACCAGCCGGCCACGCCGCTCTCCGCTATGGGCGTCATCGCCGCCGCCACCGGCGACACCGCGTCCAAGTACGTTGCCCGCCGCGAAACTCCGCTCTACATTCCCGAGAACTGCACCCAGTGCATGGAGTGCATCTCCGTCTGTCCCGATACAGCCCTCCCCAACTGCTCGCAGGATCTCGGCACCATCCTCGGCACGGCCGTCACGCGCTACGTCGCCGATCCCGTCGAGCGCAGAAAGATGCTCGACAAGCTGCCTGAAATCGAAAAGCTCACGCGCCAGCGCATGTTGGCGGAGATCAAGCAGGGCACGCCGATGCAGGCGATCGTTCGCGAAGTCACCGAGTCTGTCAACGGGTTCTCTCCCGAAGCCAAGGCGCAGTTCTTCTCCATCATCGACAAAGTCCCGATGGCCTATCAGAAGACCAACGCCATCTTCTCGTCTTTGGAACGCAAGACACCGGGCTCCGGCGGAATCTTCTCCATCTTTGTCAGCGATCTCTGCAAGGGTTGCGCCGCCTGCGTCACAGCCTGCGGCGACCACATGGCGCTCAAGATGGTGCAGGAAACCGAAGAGGTCAACGCCGAGCACGAAACCGGCACGGCGTTCCTTGACCTGCTTCCCGACACGTCGCAGAAGTATCTCGGCCTTTATAACGGCGCCAATCCCGCCGACTCCAAGACCGCTACGCTGCGCAACATGCTTATGGTCCGCACCAATTACGACGCGCTCGTTGCCGGCGACGGCGCCTGCGCCGGCTGCGGCGAAAAAAGCGTGCTGCGCTCCATCGCCGCTGTGACCGAGGCGTACATGCGGCCCGTCTTCCACGCCAAGTCCGACCGCTTCGTCGCCAAAGCCTCCGACCTCGAAAAGAACGGCGCGGCTCGCCTCGCCGCCATCAAGGAATCCAATCCCGCCGAGTACGCCCGCCTGCGTCAGGCCATCGCGCACCTGGTCATGGGCTTGGGCGGCGAAGAAGACTCCGACACCCAGGCGCGCATCGCGGCCTACGAATCCGAGCATGGCCCCATCACTGACGCGCAGTTGGTCGAGGCCGTCGCCGCGGTGCTGCTCACCGAGGCCTTCAACCACAAGAACCTGCAGCCCATCGACGGGCGTCTCGCCAACGGCATGAGCGTCATGGCCATGGCCGCGCACACCGGCTGCAACACCGTCTACGGTTCCACCGCGCCCAACAATCCGCACCCCTATCCGTGGATGAACTCGCTCTTCCAGGACGGCGTCACCGTCGGCTGGCTCATGGGCGAGAGCTTCATCGTCGATCACGCGCGCCGCTCCGTGATTCCCGAGCGGCTCACCGACATTCTGCTCACGCGCGATGCTGATTTGAGTAGCACCGGGCCCCCATGGACAGGTCTTCGTCCGTGGGGTACCTCAGCGAAGAAGAGTACTACCAATTCGCGCACTTCACTGACGCGCTCATGACCGATCAGGAAATCGTCGAGCTGCCCAAGGTCTGGGTCGTCGGCGGCGATGGCGGCATCGGCGACATCGGCTACCAGAACACCTCCAAGGTGATGCTGCAGAACCGGCCCAACGTCAAAGTGCTCATGCTCGACACCCAGGTTTACTCGAACACCGGCGGGCAGAACTCCGACTCCACGCCCATGCTCGGCGGCAACGACATGAACGTCTTCGGCTCCGCCACGCAGGGCAAGAGCACCGAAAAGAAGACCGTAGCCGAGACCTTCCTCGCCGGCCACGGTTCGCCGTTCGTCGCGCAGGTCTCCATGGCCAACGCGCCCAAGCTCTACCGCGCCATTCTCGACGGCCTCGAGTATCGCGGCACCATGTTCCTCCAGTGCTTCACCACCTGCCAGCCGGAGCACGGCGTGGCCGACGACATGGCGCTCTTCCAGGCGCAGCGCGTGCGCGACTCGCGCGGCGCGCCGGAGTTCGTCTTCGACCCGCGCAAGGGCGAAAGCTATCAGGAGGCGCTCGACATCAAGGGCAATCCCTCCATCGATCTCGATTGGTACGAGACCAAGTCCAAGGTCACCAACGAGCCGTATCGCTACACCGTTGCGCACTGGTGCGTCACTGAGGCGCGCTTCCGGAATCACCTGAAGAAGATCAAGCCCGAGCAAGCCGCAAAGCTCATATCGCTCGACAACATGCTCGTCCGCGTCACGCAGCAGGATGTGGTCTATCGCCGCTACCTCAGCCCCGAACACCGCAGCTTCATTCCCGACTTCGGCGTAACCATCGCCTTCGATCAGGACGGCAAATCGGTCTACTACGCCATCTCGCGCCAGCTGGTCATGTTCTGCGTCGAGCGCCGCAAGGCCTGGCGCCTGCTGCAATCCAAGGCCGGCGTCGTCAACCGCGAGTACCAGGCGCAGAAGGCCATCCTCGCCGACCTCGACGCAGGCAAGATCTCCAGGGACGAGTTCTTCGCCCACGCCCACGAAATCATGGCCGAGCGCCTGGGCAAACCCGTCCTGGCGAAAGCTTAAGGAGGCCAGAGTGGGCTCACCTGGGAACGGATAGGACAAATTTAGGTCGCGTTATTAACAGGACTCCTTGCTAGCGGATGGTGGCTCCAAAGAGAACGCTGCTACGATTAGCACACAGTCGCTCGATTGCAGCTAGGGAACCGAAAGTATCCAAATGTCCGGTATCAGCATCACGAAACCAGCCGTTTCGCCGGTCGATGAGCTTTCAAGACTGTTAAATGCCCGCTGGACAAACATTGAGGCTGCGCGAAAGAGAACAGATCAAGCAATTCTGCGTTTGTCGGAGATAATCGAAGGCATACTCGGCCCGGATTCAGACACAAGTGTTGTAGTTAACGGTTCCCTGGCTCGATTGGAATGCACCTGCGGCAGCGATCTGGATTGGACACTCTTAGTCGATGCTCAAGCAAACTCCGACCACCAAGACAATCTTCTCGCCATTCGTAGGGAGCTGAATGGGAACGACAACAAGCGGGCTGTTTTCAAGGAATTGGGCCTGAAAGAGCCAGGCAAGGAAGGCACATTCGGAACTCTAGCATTCAGTCAACCGATGGTCCACTTCATTGGGGGAGAGGACGATTCGAATTCCAACACGACTCGAAGAGTGCTGTTGCTCCTCGAAGCACTACCGATCGGCAGGCGCCGCGAGGCTTTCGATCGAGTCCGAATGAATATTCTCAAGCGTTATCTTGATGAGGACAGAGGCCTTTTGCACTCCAGTCTCGAAGGAGAGCCCCGTTGGATCCCGTTATTTCTGTTGAACGATTTTGCACGGTATTGGCGGACAATGGCGGTCGACTTTGCATACAAGCAATTTGATCGGGGCAGCAAGGGCTATGCTCTACGAAGTATCAAGCTAGGCACCTCTCGAAAACTCTTGTTTGCGTCTGGCCTATTGGCCTGTTTTTGGTGCGATCCTAAAATCTCGAACCTGAAAGATGAAGAACCGAAAATCCAGAGCCTAATTGACCGGCTCGAAGTGTTTCTATCGAAGACTCCCCTTGAGCGTTTTGCTCTGTTCTTCAGGACATGGATTCCCCAAGCAAAGTCGGCATTTCTAGCAGACTGCGCCAAGAGCTTATTCGGCGCCTATGACAACTTCCTAGGCTTGTTGAACGACGAGGAGAAGCGGACTCATCTCGACAAACTCGATCCTGATGGCCAGGGAGGCTCGAAGATCTTTTCCGAAGCTCGCGAAATGCGACACAGATTCCGTGTGGCAATTCAACGCACGTTCACTGATGAAGATTCACCGCTCAGGAACCTCAGCATCGAAAAGGGGATATTCTAATGTGCCTAGTCGGCTTTTCAACCGGTGCCATAGCCCTCGGCGACTTCGAACGTGCTCTGGTTCTGTTAAGGGACACCTCCTTGAAAGCGGTCGAACTTTCGGCACTCCGGATGCCTGAATTGCCCGCCTTGGTTGGGGCGCTGCCTCACCTAGATCTTTCGGCATTTGAGTATATTTCAATCCATGCCCCAAGCCGATTTTCTGAAAGTGAAGAGGAGTATGTGATTGAGCTGCTGGGCAAGGCTCCGAGGAACTTCCCAATAATTCTTCATCCTGACACAATTCATGATCATGCGAAGTGGCGGCGGTTCGGGCCCCAGCTCGCCATTGAAAACATGGACCGCAGAAAGGAGGTCGGGAGAAGCGCGGAAGAACTCAGGCAGTGGTTCGAAGTTCTTCCGGAGGCGCACCTATGTCTCGATTTGGCGCATGTGCACCAATTCGATCGAACGATGACCGAAGCATATAGGATCCTCAAGAATTTCAAGGATAGGGTTTGCCAACTCCATGTAAGCGAGCTGGATTCAACAGGCCATCACCACCAGCTGTCACTCGGATCGATGCGAGCTTTTGGGGAGATTGGGCCGATGATTCCGACCGAGGTCGCGATCATCCTTGAATCGCTAAGTCCTATAAGAGGCGCAAACGATGCTGATCAAATTGCGTGGATTGAACTGGAGGCTGAGCGGGCCTGTCAATCGCTCCGAAGAATCGAAGTTCAACCAGCTTCGTCAGAACTGACAATTACTTGTGCAAATTCGAACTCGGTCGTCACGACATGAAGATCCCAACTTCCACAGAACTCAAATGCGGAAAACGCGATTCAAGAATGTCCGGGACGCCATTGAGGACGATTCCGCGGTGGCAGAGAACCTCAAACTCCGCTCCGCGCTCATGGTTGCGCTCATGCGTCACATCAAAAGCGAGCGGCTGACCCAGGCGCAGGCCGCTGAGCTCTTCGGTGTCACCCAGCCTCGCATCTCCAATCTGATGCGCGGCAAGATCAACGCTTTCAGCCTCGACTTGCTCGTGGGGATGGCCACCGCCGCCGGCCTCCGGGTCACCATGCGCGTCCAAAAAGCCGCCTGACGCGATTTCTCGGTGCTGCACGCTTTTCAAAAGAAAGCGAAGCATGGAATCGTCACGCCGAAGAGCGAGATCGATCTGGTGAAGCAGCGATTACGCCGCGCCATCGAAATCGATCGGCAAAAGGAGGTATAGAAATGCCGAAACGCGAACGCGACTACGTGATCAGCAGCGGAAACGTCTTTGCCGATCTTGGCGTGCCCAACCCCGAAGAGGCGCTCGCCAAGGCCGAACTGGCGAGCAAGATCGCCGTGCTCCTTCGCGAGCGAAGGCTAACACAGGCCAAGGCGGCCAAATTGCTGGGAATCGATCAGCCCAAGGTGTCCAATTTACTACGCGGGCACCTCACCGGCTTCTCGTTGGAGCGGCTGATGCGTTTCCTCCTTCTCCTCGGCCAGGATATTCGGATCGAGGTCGAGGCTGCCCCACGAGATCGATCGCAAGCTCGTGTGCTCGTGGCATAGCATCGTGCGAGTTTGAAAGCTGGCGGGATTCCCTCCGCCGCCCTCCCGGATCGTCGTTTCCCTCCCATCGAGCGTCGTTGTCAACAGGCGCGGCCCCTAAACCCCTGCGTCCTAACCACTTCCATTTGCAGATCGTTTCCGCCCTTCGGCGCACAATAGCATCATTGACCACACTGAGGTGCGCTGTGCCAATCTCCGCAAAAAGCCGAGCCGCCTTCTTTCAACATCTCCGCTTCGCACCGTCCGTTGTCTCTTCTGTTCCCTGCCCACCGTCCACAGCTTTTCTGATCCCTGATCCCTGTTCCCTGGTCCGTACCCCCTACCCCCCCCTATTTTTATGATTTTTCACACATAAGTCATTTATAATCAACAAATCATGCGAATTTCCGCGTCGAAATTCGTCGCTTTTCGTTAATTTTTTACGGGATTTGTTACCGATTTTGAGGGATTTGTTTCCGAATCAAAGCTCCGGCACGTACCGATCGACGCATTCGTTCACGGGCATCGCTTCCAGCCGCTCACTGTCGAGCGAGGCTTCAAGAACCCGTCGCTGTTGCGCCCGGTCGTCGTGCTCCCGGCGGGCCAGCTAAAGCCCCGATTCATTTGGCGCGATGAAGGGCGCCTTTCGGCAAGCTCAGGGCAGGCTTTCGGCTCCCGCCGCTACGCTCCGGCCGCTCTGGATGACAGATGTAAAAGGTGGTGAGTTTGCTTTCCTGAGAACGGGCCACACGCCACGGATTTCGTCGCGCAGCCTCCCTCTATGCCGCCTATCGAGTTGGCCGCGAAGGTTGTACGGTCCGCCCGGATAATGCAGCAAGCATCTGAGTGCTGGTGTACGGTCGGCCAATACCGTTCGATGTATTCGATCACCAGCTGAGTGCCGGCCGCATACGAGAGACATAGGGCTTGGAGGCGGGATTATACATAGCATCCGTCAGGTCGCGCACCAATACACAACGCACACCCCACCTGGAAAACTGACGATATCTGAAAGGTTCGGTCTAGGGATGCACATGTTGCATGTACACCGATAAACAAAACCGTGTTGATACGGTGTTGCCGGAGCACGTTGTAGATCTCCGCACCGCCGTCGGAGATGACATCGCCGGGCCAACGGTGACAAGCGGAACTCCTGAGGTCAGGCGAGGTCAAATTGGTCTCCAGGAGTATCCACATCCACCGTCGCTGGCGTCGATGGGCAACAGGGTCTGCAACGACAGCTCCTCTGAAGGTTTGAATGCGGGGCGTCTTCAACAAGCCGCCCGCCCGGCGACATTGGAAAATTATTGTTTATAGGGCGATATGGATGTTAGAGGATCTGATGCGGCCTTCTGGACAAGTGCGAGGTTTCATGCCGCGCGCACCCACGCAGCCCCGCCACCCACTGCACCAGTGCTTATCCCACATGTCAGTGATGATGATCGCCGTGTTCGCGGTTGGGAAGCTCGGCTCAACATTGGCTACTTGCCCAATCGCCGCCAACATGAAAGGGCTGGATCCGGGTCCGGAGTTCAAGGTTCATGGATGAACCCTTTTCGGGTGGCTCACAACCCGTCAAGATTTTGGATGTGAAGAGGAGGAATGAGTCAACTATCACTGGTTTTATAATGCTCTTGAGAAATTTTCTCGGAGATTCATATTCCGATAAGATGTAGAAGCATATGACTCTCCAACTACTCTTGTACAGCTCACAGGTTGCAGGAGCAACTCCATCAGCGCGTCATGGCCAGATGTTAGAGATGCTCGCGCCAGATCCTTACCGGTGAGATTCGTGGCAATGACCGGTGAACCTCAACATCATTCGAAGTCGTGTAGCTGTTTGTGAGACAAGGTGGATGTCTGAAGGCGGTCTGGCTGTATGCATTGCCCACCGGGCGCTGCCGTCTTATCCAGCAGCGCCTTGTGCAAGCAACTGCATGGAGACCTGGTGAGCGGGCAGAGTTCGATCACCGGGGCGAGCGGATCGTGAGCAAATCACGGCCCTCGCCCTTCCGGCGAGCGGACCGGACGACCGCGCGATGCCATGAATCGATTCACCGGCAGGAACACGCCGCCGTAGGCATGTCCCGGTGCTCGATTCGAATTCGCTGCCGGAAGCGTCGCCGAGGATTGTACGCGGGCCGTTGCCGAAACCGTTGCCCGTTTTGGGCGCCTCGATGTTCTGGTTCACTGCGCGGGCGGAGCCGTCCCCGGCGGATTCTTCGAGGTCAGTGAAGAAACCTGGCTCAAGGCCTTCGATGTTCAAGCAAGGCACGTACTGTTGAGACGTTGTACAGGGCACC